>JAJFUS010000003.1 GCA_021372295.1 bacterium
GTAACTGGCGATGAGTTGGGATTTCGAGTGCTGATCCATGCCGTGCTCCTCCTGATACGAGAAGCACATCGGTCATTTCGATAATATTCTTATATGAGGCAACGAATCCATTTCGGTTAGATCTATCGTGAGGCAACGCGCATTATTGACCCATCAAACATGTTTAATTATAATATCAAATATAAGTAGGTGACCCGGCAATTCTGTTTTCATGGGAGGACACCGTGAGAAAAACCGTATCGTTGATAACGACCGTATCCTTTGCCGCCACTGCGATTACCGGACTGATGATGATGTTTGCTCACGTCCGAGTAGTTACGCCTTTGCACGAATTGATGGGGCTCGTATTCGCTATTGTGGCGATGTTTCATGTAGTCTTGAACGCCAAGTGTCTGGGCGACTACATCAAGCAAAAACCGGTAATGGCCGCAGCCTTGCTGGTGTTGACCCTTGCTATTACGGCATTTTTGATAGTTGCGGGTCCTCGTCATGAAGGGCCCAGACACGGGCCACCATCTGCACAGGAGTCCGAGAATTTCGAACGTGACTGACTTGACGCAAAAATGGGGCGCGTTTGCGCCCCATAGTGTTTTTTGGCAATTTGCGGTGCACGCTATTGAGTTTTAGAACCGATACCCGAGTTGGATGCTGCTCATGCCGTCCTCGCCCGGATACTTGCCTCCAAAGAACTTAAACTGACCAAATAGCTGGTCTGTGAGATCAATCCCGAACCCTCCGGTCCATCCGAAATTTACGCCGTCATCTATGCGCATTTCAGGTATATCGTCCGTTGCCACCTGGACTCCTCCGCCAACGAACGCAAATATCCTGTATGGCCCAAAGTTTCCATATCGCTTGTAATTGAACATGACAGGAACCAACGACACATTTTCGTCGTCATTTGTCTTAATCACGATCACGTCGGCCGACAGACCGAACGCGCCATTCTCGCCGAAGACCTCCGATGCCGGCCCGTACCACGCAATACCCGCGGTGAAACTGCTTTTGTTATCGACGTCGGCGTTCACCGAAAACGCGGCACCCAGGGTCAGCTGGTATTCAAACCCAAGTTCCTCGGGCGATATAACCTGGGCGCACGATGCGCCGGCGAACACCACGAGCAAAACCGCGCAAAAAACCCAGTACAGCCAGCCATTGGTCTTCACTTTGCCCTCCGGTTTCCGCGCCTGCGTCAGAACCCACAGTGGCGGTTGCCCACTTGTTTCGATAGGAGCAGGCCGTCTATACCTGTTTCTTACCTTTGGGGCGAATTCTTGAAACGTTCTTCCAGGGCAAGTTTTGCGAGAGGGAAGGGCTCCAGCGCGCGTTCCAGAATGCCGTGGACTTTCGCCAGAAGCACGCCGTAGTTGGTCATAGGGACTCCGGCCTCAGAGGCGACGCGCTGCCTGTAGCGCATCTCCCTGGGGTTGAGCATGCAGCCGCCGCAGTGGACAATGAGATCGTAGTCGGCGACATCAGGCGGGAAATCTCTTCCGGATGCGAACCCGAAGTCGAGCTCGCCGCCCACCATTTGCCTAAGCCATCTCGGGATTTGCACCCGGCCTATATCGTCGGCCTGCTGGTGGTGCGTGCATCCTTCGGATATCAGCACTCTGCTGCCGATCTTGAGATCGTCTATGGCCAGAGCGCCGGAGACAAACTCCGACAAGTCGCCCTTAAACCTTGCCATCAGGATCGAGAAGCTGGTCATCCAGATGTCTTTTGGCGTGTCGGCATCCACTTTCAGGAATGCCTGTGAATCAGTGATGACGAGTTTGGGCTTGCGTGCCAGGCTGCGCAGGCATTCATAAAGTTCGCGCTCTTTGACGGTGACCGCGATGACGTCGTGATCCAGGGCGTCGCGGATCGTCATTACCTGGGGCAGGATCAATCTGCCTTTGGGCGCGGCCTTATCGATCGGGACTACCAGCACGACTATGTCCCCGCCTGTAATCAAATCGCCTATAATAGCTGGCTCCGAAATCGCGACAGGCGATATTCTTACCAGCGCGCTCTTGAGGTCGTCGATGCCCTCACGTGTGACGGCGCTTACGGCGACAAATATCGCTGAATGCTCGGTTGCCCACTTTTTTGCAAGGGCGAAATTCGGGTCGGCATCTATCTTGTTCGCGCAAACGACCACTGGGACGTCTCTGTCTTTGATCCGCCCGATGAGATTGTCTTCCCACTCGCCGGGCGCACAGCCGCTTTCAACAATCAGCACGGCGACGTCCGTCTTTTCCAGCACACGCAATGTCTTTTCGACACGCATCCTGCCCAGGTCGCCGATGTCGTCGATCCCGGCGGTGTCCGTCACCACCACTGGCCCGATGGGAAGAATTTCCATCGACTTAGAGACGGGATCGGTGGTGGTGCCTGCGACATCGGAGACAATTGCCAGCGACTGGTTGGTCAGAGCGTTTATAATGCTGGACTTGCCTGAATTGCGCCTCCCGAAAATCGAAATATGGATGCGTTCGCCGGAAGGAGTCTGATTTAGATCGGCCATGTAGTTACCTGTTTTGAAAAGCTGTATATATTGTAGCACTTTTGCCGTTTGCGCGCCGCCAGGTTATTTAGGCGCTAAACATGTGGTATACTCTCAATTGAATTCCATGCATACACGAGAAAACACAGTGCATAACCAAAAAAGCACTCCCGATATTTTGCGCGCTCGTTATGAGGCAATATCGGCGGGAATTGTCGTGCAATCAGCGAAAGGCGTGATCACGTATGCCAACAAGGCCGCCTGCGAAATGATGGGGCTGGCTTATGAAGAGCTGACTGGTCGAACTTCGCATGACCCGATGTGGCGTGCGGTTAAAGAAGACAATTCGCCGATGCTTGGCGATGAGCACCCGGCGATGGTGGTGCTTCGCACCGGGGTGCCGCAGCGCAACGTGGTTATGGGATTGTATTACGGCCCGCACGGAGCGCAGCGCTGGATTCAGGTAAACGCCGAACCAATATATGACCTCGTCACTGGCGAACCCAGGGAAGTTCTGACCACACTTACCGACATTACCGACCGCAAACGCGCGGAGGAATCTTTGAAACGCCGCACAGAGCAGTTGGAGGCTCTTGTGCGCACTTCTCTGGCAATCAATACTGTTCTGGACAAGGACTCCGTTCTTCGGACTCTAGTAGCCTGCGCAAGGGAACTTGTGGATACTTCCGCAGGCACTGCCGGGCTTATAGTAGATGGCAGAGTAGTTTATACTCAGTATGATTTAGAAGGTGAGAATGTGCCTATAGACTTCTCGTACGGCCCCGGAGAAGGTGTTACCGGCTGGGTCATGTCGACTCGGCAGCCATACTTTACAAACGACTCTATGCGCGATCCGCATCTCGACCCACCTGCCAGAGAGAAACTGAAGATTAGAAATATCATAAGCGTGCCCATAATAAGCATAAGCGGCGAGCTTCTGGGATGCTTCTCATTACACAATAAAAGAGGGAACAAGCTGTTCGACCAGGAAGACGTCTCCATACTTCAAGGTCTGGCGGCAAGCGCCGCGATAGCGTTGGAAAACTCGCGCATGCTGGTCGAACAAAAACGCACCGAAGAAGCACTGCACGAGGCTGAGGCCAAATACCGAAGCCTGATAGAAGAGTCTCTGGTGGGAGTGTACCTGATCGTCGGAGACGAATTTGTTTATGTAAACCCGCGCTTTGTTGAGATGTACGGTTATTCTCAAGAAGAAGCGGTAGGAATGAAAGTGGTGGATGTCGCGGCACCCGAATATCGAGAACTGATGACTGAGAACCTCAGGCAGCGCCTGTCCAGAGAGGTCAAAAGCGCGCACTATACGCTCAAATGCAAGCGTAAGGACGGAACCATTTTCGACGCCGAGGTCTATGGGTCAGTGACGGTCTACAAAGGACAGACAGCCATTATCGGAAGCGTGATGGACATATCCGAGCGAAAGAAAGCTGAGGAATCTCTGCTTCTTGATGAAGCCCGGCTGGAAGCGCTGCTTAGACTTAGTCAGATGACCGACGCAACCCTGGAAGAAATATCCGATTTCGCCCTGCAGGAAGCAATCAATCTCACAAAGAGCAAGATAGGTTATTTGGCTTTTGCCAATGAAGACGAGACCGTGTTGAACATGTTTTCCTGGTCGAAACTGGCGCGGGAGATGTGCATTGTTTCCGATAAACCGACTGTGTATCCTGTTAAGGAAACCGGTCTCTGGGGAGAAGCGATTAGGCAGCGCAAGCCCATCATCACCAATGACTACGTCGCCCCCAACCCGTACAAGAGAGGCTTGCCGGACGGACACATTGAGTTGATCAGGCACATGAACATCCCGGTCTTTGACGGGAAGAAAATCGTGGCCGTCGCGGGGGTCGGCAATAAGGACGAAGACTACAACGAGTCGGATGTCCGCCAGATAACATTGCTTATGGACGGCATGCACCGATTGCTCCAGCGCAAACGAACGGCGCTCGAGCTCAAAGAAAGTGAAGAAAATCGCCGGCAGTTTGAGAAACACGTAGAAGCCCAGAAACGCCAGTTCTACCGCGAAACCATCATCAGCGTCACCGGAGGCAAGCTCGATATTTGCGATGCGCCATTCGTGAGGCCGTACATATCGAAAGCGGTAATCAAGATCAATGTCAGCAATGCATCGCAGATCGGTCCGGCCAGGCGTAGGATCGAACGCTATTGTCTTGAACAGGGTTTGACCGAGGATCGTTTGAACTCGTTCGTCATTGCAGTGGGAGAAGCAATCACTAATGCGATCAAACACGGAAAATTCGGCAGAGTCTACGCGGGAACCGATAATGGAGCCGTGTGGGTTGGCGTAAGTGACCGTGGCGAAGGCATCGAGTCTCTGATTCTGCCGCGCGCCACTCTGCTGCGCGGGTTTTCAACGAAGCCGTCTCTGGGGCTGGGTTACTCGATAATGCTCGATGTCTGCGACCGAATTTTGCTCAAGACGGGTGATCGAGGCACAACCGTTATCCTGATTAAGAACCTGCAGGAGCCTCAACTTGCAGTGACGCCGGACCAACTGCCTGATACCTGGAGCAGCATTCCCTGAGGATTTTCACACTCAGACTAACGGACTGGTATGATCTCGCTGCAGCGCGCTACGTACAGTTCGCCGCGAAACCCCGATTTTTGCTTTGCCTGGGCTGCGGCCTGGATCACTTCTTCTATGGCGTATCGGTCTGAAATATGGCAAAGGATCAAGGATTTTACGTCGTTGCTGGCACCCCATTCCAGCGCAGTCTCGACTGTTGCGTGTCGGCTCGCCTCACTTATTGAAGCCAGGTCTGCATCGCGGCCGAGGAAAGTCGATTCGTGGACTGCTATGTCTACGCGGCCGTAAGGCGTGTGGCGAACCTCGAAGCCGTCGCCCGTATAAAGAAATATTGGGTGATACCGGCAGACGTTTTCGCCTGTTGCGGGGTCGGGCAGTTTGCGTTCCTGCTGGATTTCATATCCCAGGCAGAGCTGGCCTCTGGAGTGCCTCATTTCAAACGCGACCACGCGCGTCGTGCGCCTGGCGTCGCGTATATCGACTTCCGAGCCCACATCCATCGGCTGAACGTATAGCGGATATCTCAGCATACCAGACTGCTTGCGCTCGATATATTCCAACAGGGCGTCGATCCATTTGTCGTGCCTGGGATAGTAGATAATGAGCGGTTTGTCGCGCTCGCCCGAGGCCAGGTTGCGGATGTTTACCAGGTTAGAGATCCCCGCGATGTGGTCTTCGTGGCCGTGGGTCAGGAAGACGTGGCGAATCCCGAAGACCTTTGTTCCCAGGGTCGTGGCCACGCCTTCGCCCGCGTCAAACAGACACCGGGTCGGCTTATGATAGAACCACTGGCTGTATAGCGCCAGCGAGAACGATATTAAAATGTCGTTGGGGTTAATGGGCATGTTGGCTGAATGCTTCGATTTGTGCTAATGTAGAGTATACCCAAAGGAGCCGGACATGGACAACCAATCCAAGATTTCTAAATCGAAAGATGCGGGCGACCCCAATTCAGGGACGTGGAAAGATCGGCGCAAGGAACAGCTTCGCGAAGAATTTATATCGGCGGCGGCGGGGTTGTTTAGAGCAAGCGGCTTCGACAAAGTTTCGGTGGACGACATCGTCAGTGCGACCGGAGTCGCCAAGGGCACGTTTTATCTCTACTTCAAGACGAAAGCAGACATAGTCCAGGCCGTATTTGAGATGCTTCTGGATGATCTTGAGCGGCATACCTCCGACGCGCTGGCGGCAGCTTCGTCGGATGCGCCGGTGGGCTTGCGTGCTGTAGTGACAGTGCTTGCGAACTTCTTGCAGGAGAACCCTGGAATGCTTGCGCCTCTTTTTGACAAAACCGAAGATGAGATCAAAAATCGCCGCTTGGCCGCCACAGCAGATATATATGAGCGCATATTCAGAATGGGAATGCTGCAGGGACGTTATCGCGAGATCGACCCACAGACGACGTCGCATGCGCTGCTGGGTATGCTTGCCGGACTCATTCATCGGGCAATTGATACTGGAGAATCTTTCGAGGAAGCGGGCAATACGGCTGTAGAGCTTTTGGAACGAGGGATTGGACGAAGTTTGTGATTTTGCCCGGCAACTCTGTTATAGTGAGCGCGGAGCCTCTTACGGGTAAAAACCCAAGATAATTCCTTAGAACTGTGGGAACAAGCGGGCGCGCAGATTCAGTAGAATAAGAACAGAGGATAAGGCTTTTGGATACGTCTATAAACGCAAGAATCGCGATGGCGCTCATAACATACGGGCTTGTGTGCATTATCGCGTATGAAAATCTTCGCACTGTCGTTCTGCTGATTCTGAAGCGCAAGTTGAGCCGGTTCGCGAAATTCGGCTGGCCTGCGCTGGCGCTGCTGGTCGTCTTTTGCGTGATGGACGCATTCTATATCGAACCTCATTGGGTGCAGGTCACACATCACACCATCCAAACAAAGAAACTTCCCATGCACGCAAGGCTGCGGATAGTTCAACTCACCGACTTTCACATCACCCGCTTCGACGGGCGCGAAGAAGCCGCCATCCGCTTGACTGCAAATCGCCGGCCGGACATAATAGTTCTGACAGGCGACTACCTTAACGGGAAAACGCCCGATGGATACGCTGCGCTCACACAAATCGGCAGACGGCTTTCAAAGATCGCGCCGACATACGCGGTGGAAGGCAATTGGGACAGTTACCCCAGTATGAAAGCTCTGGAAAAGGGTGGCGTGAAGCCTGTCAAAAGCTGGATTACGGTTCCGACGCGAAACGGCGGCAAAATCGCCATCGGGCAATTGTTGTGGTGGGTTCCCGTGGTGAATGTGTATATTCCATCGGATATCAAGCCGATGTACAAGATTCTCTTGTGTCATAAACCCGATCCATTCTATTCAATTAACGGCAAAGGGATCGACCTGATGCTTTCGGGGCACACCCACGGCGGCCAGGTGAGGCTGCCCGTGTTCGGCGCTCTATTGCCCGACCGCGAGCTGCTGGGTAAGTACCAGGCCGGGCTTTACAGGAATGGCTCCAGCGCACTTTACGTGAATCGAGGGCTTGGAATGGAAAATTTGGCTCCGCTGGTCAGGTTTTGGTGCCGGCCCGAAGTCGCCGTGATTGATGTAGTAGGACAATAAGTTGTCGAATCATCGACAGACCACCATTTTGAAAAGGATGATGCATGCTGAGAGCGTTTTGGATATGGACGTCACATACTGACGATAAATGGTTCTTTGATAAGAGCGTGTGGCAGAGGATGTTTCGCGCGATGAGCGGATGCGGGCTGGACTCGATGATCCTCGCCGATGCGCGCCCGGTAGACAATATCTCTGAATCGATGCGCAGTCAGGATATGCGTCACTGGATATTTGAGAACGCTCTGGACTATGACATCGCACCGCACGCGCTTGTCATCTCGGCAAGCTGCGCAGTGTGTGCTGCCGATGCTCGCGGCATGGTTCACATTCCCGTTCGGACTCTGCTGGAGACCTATCCCGAACTGGCGGGGCTTTTCGTGAATACCGATGGGGTCGACACCCAATTCATTCAGGAAGCCGTTGCCGACGCGATGGACGCCGCCAGACCCGACGCCCCTCTGTATCTGCGCTGTCTGCAGGGCGAACCCGGTGCAATTGTCGGCAAGATTACGCGGCGCGGGGATCGACCAGTGAGATACTCGGTAAAATATACGGGTGACCACCTCGTGGACACTAACCCGGACATGTCGTTTTCAAGGTGGGTAGATGCGGTTGGGGCTCAAAATGTGCTCGCGGAGTTTCGCAGCGCGAATTTCGAGCCATGGACAAGCTTTTCGTTCGAGACGGTCGAAGGAATATTAAGAAACCTGAATGATATGAACTGCAGCGGTTTTTCTTTGATGCCGCTTTCGATGAATGACTGGCCGAAGACATCGGACACATATTTCAAGTATCAGTTCCAGCGCGACCTGGTTTGGTACAGCGTTTGGGGCGGCAGCAATGTTGCTCAATTGCTTCGCGAGGGTCAACCCAAGTGGCTCCTGCGAAACAAGCGCGTTTTGGAAGGTTTTCAGGCGGGTTCGCGCATATTGGAACTCCTGAGCCTGTATATCGCGGCGGATAAAACAGACAGATGGCGACCACAGCTATGCTCGATAATCGACCCGGATACGAACTCGCCCCGGCTTCTTTCGATAGAAGATATGCTTCACCTGGACAGCAACTGGTGGAAAGAGGTCACGGGCGACGAGGTAGTTCATCCGGCGCAATACGTTCAGTACGGCACTCCCGAAAATGCTTACGGCCCGGAGGAGTTGATTGAGGAATTGGCAGACCTTTCAGCTCAAGCCACAGCCGCCGGAGATAAGGGAATGCGAAACAACTCAGGCGAGAAGGAGCTTCCCGGCTTTACGCGCGATGCGTTTTGCATGGGACGGCTCGGTGAGTTTTATGTCGAGCGATTCAAAGCCGCTCTGGCTCACGCTCGGGGCGAGGACGTCGAAGCGCTCGATCACATGAACCGCGCGCTGGGATTGTATCGCGAGATCAGGGCAGTCGATTCTTCTCACAGGCGCGGCGAATCAATCCGGGACGCATGGACTGCAACAATCAAAGCGCTGGAGTCCGAGTATGAGAGCGCCGCCGCGAGAATTATCTGAGGGTTTCGCCCTCAGACTCCTGACCAAGGGCGTTGCCCTTGGATCCCGCCAGGAGCCGAGTGGCCCCTGGACCCCCATATCGGACTTGATTATCCCCTTAAGGGAATAATTAAGTTCGGGTCAGAAGGTCAAGGAAACCTGGTTTCCTTGCAGAGTCCAGAGACAGAGTCTCTGGTAGGGTTTGGGGCAAAGCCCCAAGAAAGTCTCGTAATACTGCGCTTGACTGCTGCCTGTCTTATCCCGTAGCATGTGTATGAGCAAATACTGGAGAATTACCAACATGCGCAGAACCAAGATTGTATGCACCATCGGGCCGGCAAGCGATTCGCCTGAGAAGATCGAGAAAATGATTAAGGCAGGGATGAACGTCGCTCGTCTCAACTTTTCGCATGGCAGCTATGAAGAGCATCTTGCAAAGATCAAGCTCATACGCGCCATATCCGAGAAGCTCGGTAAGACCGTCGGCATCCTGCAGGATCTTTCAGGGCCTAAGATTCGTATCGGGAAAATTGCGAAACCGCCAGTGAAGCTTACCACCGGCCAGAAATTTACTTTTACTACCGAATCTATAGAAGGCGACGATCAGCGCGTCACTCTGCCGTTTCCAGGGCTTGTGAAGCAAGTCAAAAGGAATCAGATGATCTACGTGGACGACGCCAAGCTGGAGTTCAAAGTCGTTTCCACAACCGCGAAAGATATCATTACCAGGGTAGTTGTAGGTGGAGAGCTTTACTCGAACAAGGGCTTCACCGTTCCCGGCGCGGACTACGACGTCCCCGGCGTGACCGAAAAAGATAAGCAAGACCTCAAATTCGGGCTGGAAAACGGAGTCGATTGGGTCGCGAGTTCCTTTGTGCGTTCCGCTGAAGACATCAAGCCTCTGCGCAAAGTAATGCGCGAGGTTGGCAAGCGCGTTCCTGTTATAGCGAAGATCGAGCGGCCTGAAGCGGTGCGCAGCGTCATCGGCATTATCGAGGAATATGACGGCATAATGGTCGCGCGCGGAGATCTTGGGATCGAACTGCCCATAGACGAAGTCCCGGCGATCCAGAAAAATATAATCCGCCATTGCAATCGGCTCGGCAAACCGGTCATTACCGCGACCCAGATGCTCGACTCGATGATCTCCAACCCTCGCCCGACAAGAGCCGAGGTCACCGATGTGGCCAACGCCATCATCGACGGAACAGATGCCACAATGCTCTCGGGCGAAACCGCTATGGGAGATTATCCAGTTCAGACCGTCCAGATGATGGACAAAATCGCCCGCAGCACCGAGAAATCGCTGGACTATAAGAGCATCAGCGAGAGACGTATGGAGTATCCTACGCATGATACCACCGAGGCTATCGGCGAAGCGGCCGCAAAGCTGGCGCGGGACATTAAAGTCTCGGCGATCATCACATGCACCTACGGCGGTACTACGGCGCGCCTGGTAAGCAAGTATCGACCAGAGGCGCAGATCATAGCAGCCGCGTCAAACGACGAAACCGCCCGCCGGCTGACCCTTTCATGGGGGGTCAACCCGATATTTGTCGAGATGGCCAAAGATACCGACGGACTGATTGAAAACGCGGTCGAAGCCGCCTGCGATAACAAACTGGTAAAGAAAGGCGATACCGCGCTGGTAATCGCCGGAGTGCCAGTGGGCATTCCCGGAAATACGAGCTTAATCAGGGTGCTGACTGTGGAGTAATCATCTGAGGGTTTCACCCTCAGACTCCTGACCAAGGGCGCTGCCCTTGGATCCCGCCAGGAGCCGAGTGGCCCCTGGATCCCCGTTCCAGAGTTGAATGATCCCTTAAGGGATCATTCAACTCTGAGTCAGAAGGTCCAGGAAACCGGGTTTCCTAGCAGAGTCAAGAGACAGAGTCTCTTGCAGGGCTTGGGGCGGAGCCCCAAATCATTCTACCAGGCCGTGTTTTGTCGCGTAAAGTGCGGCCTCGGTGCGGTCGTTGGCCTGGAGCTTGAAGAGTATGTTGGAGACGTGATTCTTGACGGTCTTCTCGCTGATAAAAAGAGATTCGGCGATCTGGCAGTTGCGTTTTCCCTGTGCAATGAGCTTCAAAATCTCCCGCTCGCGGTCAGTGAGATCGGCAAACATCTCCAGATCGGTCGAGCGCTCGTTGTGAAGCCGGGCAAACTCTCTCATTACTCGACCTGCGACGGCCGGGTGCATTATTCCCTCGCCTCGATACGCCGCTCGAACTGCCTGAAGAGCATTGTCTATGGGGCTGTCCTTTAGAATATATCCTATAGCGCCCGCTTTGATCGCTTGAAAGACGTTTGTGTCATCGTCGTAGATGGTGAGGATCACTATCGCGATATTGGGCGTCTCCTGTTTGATTAGTTGAGTAGCTTTGATGCCGTCGAGTTTGGGCATGCGGATGTCCATAAGTATCACGTCCGGCAGCGTGCGCCGGGCAAGGTCTATCGCGGCCTCACCGTTTTCGGCTTCACCGACCACTTCAATATCGGTCTCCAGGTCGAAGAGCCTTGCCATCGCCTGCCGTGCAACAGGTTCGTCTTCGGCTATTACCAGTTTGATTTCGTCCATCCGTTACTGCTCCTATCCCGGCACGTATACGCTCACGCGCGTGCCTTTGCCCGGCTCGGACTCTATCTGCACGTCGCCGCCTACGCCCGATGCGCGGTCTTTCATAGTTCTCAGGCCGAAGCCTTGGCGGCTTGCCGGATCGTTCAAAACATCATTCTCTTCAAAGCCGCAGCCGTTGTCCGTAATTATGCAGTGGACTCCACCGTCGCCCGTCCGCGCAAGGCTCACTTCTACTTCGGTGGCGTCCGAATGCTTGACCGAGTTCGTCAGCGCCTCCTGTATTATACGCAGCAATACCAGTCGCGATGACGGCGCAAGGTCAATATTGGAGCCTGCGCCTTTGATGCGGGCACTGAGCCCCGTGCGGTCGGCGAAATGTGCAATATGGCGTTGAATGAGAGGCACCAGAGCCTCGTTTTCGATCTCGGCGGGGCGCAGGTGACGGACGTAATCGCGCATTTCATCCAGCGCCGAGCGAAGGTCGTCCTTTTCCTGCGAAATTATCTTGCAAGCCTCATTAGGGTCTTTGGACACCAGTCTCTCGCACAACTCAAGGGTCAATATGCAGTTGACGAGCGAGTGACCGACGCCGTCGTGAATCTCTCTGGCGATGCGGTTGCGCTCCTGAGACAAAGCAAGCTGCTCGGAGAGCCGCCCGATTTCGTCGGAGAGCCTGCCTCTGGCCAGCCCGACCTGCCTCGTGAGCAGGCTCGCAAGGAACAAAAACAGTAGCCTTGTTCCGGCGATCTCGATTATCTGCCAGTCCCATGCGCCTAAGGGTGGCAGGGTCGCGGCGATATACGATATAAGCACCAGTGGCGCTATCAGTTCGATTGTTCTCGGGCGAGGGTCCATCGCTCCGGCGATGAGCATGAAGTAATAAAACAGCCACAACTCGCTTTCGATGCCGCCGGTGAACCGAATGGTGAGCGCCAGAAGGACTGCGTCGAAGATGGGCATGTACCTGAGAATATGCGCGTTCGGCCTTCTTATGGCCACGCTTGCGCGGTATATCATTACCAGCGCAATTGCGCCAAGAAGTACGTATCCGTAAGCAGCGTCAATGGGCAGATGCCTGCGAGTTTCCTCAAACTGCAGCCACACTCCTGCAAACACCAGCGCCGGCCACATAGACTTGAGCGCCACGATCTCCGGGCTTTGTCTTCCTTTGCGCATATTAAGTAATTCGCCGCAGCCCAGGCTCTCTCCTTGCGACGCAAATCTGATATTATATTGATGTTATGTTGGGCGAACTAAGAAAATCGGCGTTGGAGCTTGGATTGTCTGCTTTGGGCGCGTCCCCCGCTGTCCCGGAGGTGCGCAATGTATTTCCCTGGGCAGAATCGGTGGTGGTCGCGGCCATCAGCTATTTGCCGCCTGACCGAACCATATCGGACGATGTCCCAAGAGGCTTGATCGCGCGGGTTGCCCGGGGCGCGGATTACCACGTTGTCCTGCGTGCCAAACTCTCATGCCTGTCGGAGATCATTAAGATCGATCATCCGAACGTGCGAATGGAAGTGTGCGTGGACACATCGCCTCTGCCGGAACGAAAATTGGCCGTGCTCGCCGGTATAGCTCAGAGAGTGAAGAACGCCAACGTGTTTGTGGAAGGATGCGGTTCATACGCGGCCTTGGGGGAGATTGTGACGAACATTCCGATTCAGTGTTCGCCACCAACTGTTATCGACCCATGCGGCGAATGCGACCTATGCGTCCGAGCGTGTCCCGCGCAGGCGATAATCGCGCCGGGGGTGATCGACCGAAGCAGATGTTTGTCGGCGCTCACTCAGCGTGGAGGAGTTGTTGCGGTCGAACTGGCGCGCGCGATGGGCAATCGAATCTACGGCTGCGATACATGTCAGGAAGCCTGTCCGCAAAACGCGAACATATGCCCCATTTCGCCCGAATTCGCCGAGGACGTATTTCCCGGAGCGACTCCCGAACTCATCCCGCTTATAGAGCTGACGGCAAAAGACTTCCGCGAGCGTGTGAGTGGTTCGTCCATAGGCTGGATACGACGAGCGCGTATCAGGCGCAACGCCGCAATTGCAGCAGGGAATATGAAGTGCGAGCAAGCGATTCCCTCGCTCAGGCAGATGCTCGAAGACGAGAACACCGTCCTGCGCGAACATGCCGCTATAGCCCTTAATGAAATCGGCTGCTAGCGCTTATGTAACTTGGTTTTGCCATTTTAATTTGGGGCTCTGCCCCAAACCCTGCAAGAGACTCTGTCTCTTGACTCTGCAAGGAAACCCGGTTTCCTTGACCTTCTGACCCGAACTTATGGGGATAAATAAGTTCGATACGGGGGTCCAGGGGCGGAACCCCTTATAGGAGTCTGAGGGTAAAACCCTCAATACAAATAACGCAAACCCCAGCTACATGAGCATTACTCGGCCATTTCAGACAGAGCGTTTTCTCCGATCCAAAAGTCTACGAACTGTCTTGCGCTGCGTCCCGAGCGGGCATGCTGCCAGGCGAGCGACTTTTTGCGAAGGTCTTCGGTCATCTCTATTCCAGCGCGTGCGGCGAGGGTCTCCACAATCCGCAGGAATTCGTCCTGATCCGGTGCAAGAAATGGCAGTTTGATCCCGAACCTGTCCGAAAGCGACAGCTTTTCCTGCATTGTGTCGCCCGGATGGACCTCGTCGCCGTCCTTCTGGCGGTCGGAGAAACGTTCCTTGACCAGGTTGCGCCTGTTTGAGGTGGCATAGAGCGCCACGTTTGCCGGCCTGGCTTCGAGTCCGCCCTCCAGCACCGCCTTGAGCGCCTTATACTGCGTCTCGTTTTCTTCGAAAGATAGGTCGTCGATAAAGAGTATGAACTTTTCAGGGCGCTTCCTCAAGATCGAGAGGATGTCGGGCAAATCGGTGAGATCGTCCTTTGCCACTTCTACGATGCGCAGCCTATGCTCGCCGAATTCGTTGAGCATGGCCTTTACCGTCGACGATTTGCCCGTGCCGCGATCGCCGTAGAGAAGCATGTTGTTTGCCGGAAGCCCCGCAATAAGCTTCCGGGTGTTTCGTGAGACGGCTTCGCGCTGCCACTCGTATTCGACGAGGTCGCTCAGGCGAATAGGGTCTGGCGAATTGACGCCTCTCAGATCGGTCTCGTAATTCGAGTTGACCCATCTGAACGCTCGGAACCCGGCGAAGATTCCAGTGCCGCGCGATGACAAGTAATCCGCGATTTCCCTTAGGCATTTCGACCAGTCGCCGCTCTCATGCAGGAGATTCTTGATCGCAAGGAGCCGCGAATCCGTGTGCGCCGCGTTCAGCGGTTTGAAGCCGTCCAACGGAGGAAATCCGGCCATCACACTGTTCAAGTCGACGTTATAGAGTCCTTGCAGAGCCTTGAGATCGGACTGAACCTGTTCCAGCAGGGACTGACCCATACCATCTAGCCCGACCGTCTCGACCTTGCGCGCAAACAGATTGTCATCGGAAAGCGTAACATCCAGCAGATGGTTCTGCCAGGCGTTTCCCACCAGGGGCTGGTCGGATAATTCTGCGCTTTCCGCCAGCGCGGCAAATAGATACGCCCTGTAACAATCCGCGGCGGATGTGTTGTCGGCCAGAGATTCCAGCACAACGCTCACCGCTTCGTCTTCCAGAACCGATCCGAATATAGATACGCTTTCCATCTTAAACCTCAACAGCAAATTTCAACAAGCTGTATGTCGAATATTAAATCTTTTCCGGCAAGCGGATGATTGGCATCCAGGATAACGCTTTCATCGTTGACTTCAGTCACCGTGACCACCGCCGACTGTCCGCCCGATTGCCTGATTTCCAGTTGTTCTCCAACCTCGGGCGATATGTCTTCAGGGAACTGCTTGCGGTCAACAGAGATGACCATGTCCTCGTGGTGTGGCCCATAAGCTCTTGCCGCCGGAACATCTATGGTCTTGGAGTCGCCGGGGTTCATCCCCAAAACGGCTAGCTCGAAATCGGGAATTATCTGGCCGCCGCCGATTGTGAATTCCAAAGGCTCACGGTTTTCCGACGTATCGAAAACAGAACCGTCCTTCAGCTTACCCGTATAGTCGACCTTTACGCAATCGCCTTGCTTTGCCTGTGCCATAATTTTTGCTTCCTCCATTCAAATGGCTTATTGAGGGTTTCACCCTCAGACCCATCAGGGGCTCCGCGCCCCTGAACCTGCGCTGGGGCCGCGGGCCCCAGGCCCCCATCTCTGAATTGTTTACCCCCCAAAATAGGGGGTAAACAATTCAGGGTCAGAAGGTCCAGGAAACCGGATTTCCTGGTGGAGTCCAGAGACAAACCCTTTAGCGGGGATTGGGGCGGAGCCCCAAAAAGCACTAGGCCACTGCAACCGTAGCGTTGCGTCCCGCCTCATAAGCCTTAAGGTTCAAATCGAGGAATTTCGGCTTCACAAGCAGCCTTATGCCCTCACGCCAAACATCGTCGGAGATGCCCGTGTGGTTCGCCAGAGCGCCGATCATTACCACATTCACCGCTCGGACGTTGCCCAAATCGCGCGCAATGTCGAGAGCCGGTATCAGCTCAAGCCTGCTGAATGTCGATTTGAGCATGCCGTCAAGATTCTCCGGCCACTGTGATTGGCCGCTTGAGACCGTCACCGGACGGATTTCCTGATCGTTGACCATCGCCAGCCCGCTGGGCGACAGGTAATGCGCGAACCGCAGGGCCTCGACTTTCTCAAACGAGACCAGTATATCGGTTTGGCCGACCGCAATCAGCGGGGAATGCACTTTTTCGCCGATCCTGAGCTGGCTCACGACGCTTCCGCCGCGCTGCGCCATGCCGTGAATCTCGCTTTTCTTTACGTCCTTGCCCGAGAGCAGACCCACCCGGCAGAGAATTTCACTTGCCAGCAGAGTTCCCTGGCCACCTACACCCACCATGCTTATGTTCAGGATGTCTCCCATTAGAGCGTGACCTCCTTAATCGCGTCAAACTTACATACCTGCTCGCACATGCCGCAACCCACGCACAACACAGGGTTCACGCGAGCCTTGCGCTTCTTATAATCGCCATCTTCGGGGTCGGCTAGTTCAATCGCCGGACACCCGAGCTTGAGGCATGCCCCGCACGCCTTGCATGCGTCCGAATCGACCGCATATTGGCGCACGGTTTTTATTTTTGCCCCCAGAACGCACGGCCTCCTGCTTACCACAACCGACGGCTCGTCGGCGTCGAGTTCTTCTTTGAGGACATTATAGGTCTCATCGAGATCATAAGGATCGACCACGCGCACCCGCTTGACTCCAAGCCCCTTCGCGACATCCGCAATGCTGGTTTCGGTGGTCGTCTCACCCATCAGAGTGCGGCCGGTCCCAGGATTGTCCTGATGGCCGGTCATGGCGGTGATGCGGTTGTCTAGGACGACTATCGTACTCGCCCCACGATTATATACTATGTTCAGAAGCCCTGTAATTCCCGAGTGGAAGAACGTGCTGTCTCCGAGCACCGCAGCGATCCGACCATTTTGATGAGCCTTTTGCAGACCGTGAGCGTTGCCCACGCTTGCGCCCATGCACACGATAGTGTCCATCGCTGAAAGCGGAGCAAATGTTCCCAGGCTGTAGCAGCCGATGTCGCCGGTCACGATGGCCTTGAGCCTATTCAAAGCGTAGAACACGCCTCTGTGCGAGCAGCCCGGGCAAAGCACCGGCGGGCGCGCAGGCAAATCGCTGATAGGCGCAATGGATTCAGAAGGCTTTCCGCCATATACCTCGGCGGCCAGATCGGCGAGCCTGTCGGGATTGAGTTCACCGATCCGCAGGCTCGTTTCAGCGCGTTCGATCTTGACGCCCATCGCAAGAATCTGTTCTTCCAAATAGGGCTCGCCTTCTTCGACGACATAAAGCTTCTCGACCGAACCGGCGAAGTCACTGATGAGCTTCTTTGGAATTGGGAATGTCATACCCAGCTTGAGTATAGAGGCGTTCGGGAATGCGTCCCGTGCGTACTGATAGCTGATTCCCGATGTGATGATGCCGATCTTGTCGTTTCCGCGTTCGATACGCTGGGATGGGCAAGTTTCGGAATACTCTGCCAGGCGACCAAGCCTTTCTTCCAGCCCAACCCTCATCTTTCGAGCGAAAAGCGGCACGGGAACCGTCCTGGTTATGTCTTTCTCGTATTTCAAATTGCTGCGACCCGTACGCTCGAAACTGCCCAGATCGACCACACCCGATGAGTGCGAAACCCGCGTCGTCGTGCGCAGAAGAACGGGGGTCTTGAACTGCTCAGAGATATCAAGAGCGGCGCGAACCATATCATAGCACTCCTGGCTGTCCGAAGGCTCCAGCATGGGAATCTTCGCGAATTTCGCCAGGCAGCGATTGTCTTGCTCGTTTTGAGAACTGTGCATGCCGGGGTCGTCCGCCGAGACCACCACCATCCCGCCGTTAGCGCCGAGATAGGTGAATGTCATCAGTGGGTCCATCGCTACGTTCAGGCCGACGTGTTTCATAGCCGTGATCGACCTCGCGCCGGCAAACGACGCGCCTATCACGACCTCCATGCCCACTTTCTCGTTAACTGCCCATTCGCAGTAAATTTCGGGGAACTTGCTGACGTTCTCAAGAATCTCCGTGCTTGGGGTTCCCGGGTAGGCCGACGCAACCTCCACCCCGCCCGCGAAAGCTCCGCAAGCTATAGCCTCATTTCCCGAAAGGATTTTTTTGTTTGTCGCAACTGTCTGCATATCAACCTCTACATGCCTCTTAACAAGGCGCAAAAAAGCGCGCCCGAACCTACATCGTTCGAGCGACGGCTTCTTCCTACCTTATTTATATCACGATGAGCGCCGTTCGCGCAAGTTTGGGGCTCCACCCTTGGCTCCCGCGATTCCGGGTTTAGTCATTTCGACTGACGACAGGATCGCGTCAAGCTGATCAGGGGTAAGCAGCTTCTTCTCCAACGCGATTTCGCGGATTGTTTTTCCGGATTTTTCAGCTTCTATGGCAAGTTCGGATGCGGTCTCATAGCCTATGTGCGGACATAGAGCCGTAAGCATCGCAAAACTGCCTTCCAGAAGGGTCCGACAGCGGTCATTATCGGCTTTGATCCCACTGACGCACTTATCGGCGAGAAGCAAGGCGGCGTTTTTAATCAGTTGGAGAGACTGGAACAAGTTGTGCGAGAGCATCGGCAGGAACGCGTTGAGTTCCAATTGCCCGCTCATGGCGGCAATCGTAATCGCGTGGTCGTTGGCTATAATTTGAAACGCGGCCTGGCTGACTGCTTCGGTCGCGACGGGGTTCACCTTGCCGGGCATAATGGAGCTTCCGGCCTGCAGGGGCGGCAACTTGATCTCACCAATGCCGCTCCTGGGGCCTGAACTCAAGATCCGCAAATCGGACGCAATTTTCCCAAGGTTTACCGCGGCCGCCTTGATCAGGCCCGATACCTCGGCGAAGACGTCCGCGTTCTGGGTGACGTCGATCATATTTTCGGCGCGAGCAAGAGGAACATTGGTGATGTCTCGAAGAATATCGACCACAGCGTATACATATTTCTGATCGGCATTCAGACCGGTGCCGATAGCCGTGCCCCCAAGGTTAACCTGCCGCAGACGCTCCTCAACTTTATACAGCCGCCACCAGTCACGCCCGATGGCCTGAGCCCACGAGGCAAACTCCTGGCCGAGAGTGATCGGCACGGCGTCCTGCATCTCGGTGCGGCCGGTCTTGAGGACTGACGCAAACTCGTTTTCTTTTTCCTGAAGAGCGCGCTGAAGATCGGCCATCGCTTGGCTTGCCGGTATCAACAGACGAATCGCCGCCAGCTTCACGGCGGTCGGAAATACGTCGTTTGTGGACTGAGAGAGGTTCACATGATCGAGCGGATGAACGAGGCCGTAATCGCCCTTCTCGCCTCCAAGTATCTCGATGGCGCGATTTGCGATGACTTCGTTGGCATTCATGTTGGCGGACGTCCCTGCTCCACCCTGAAATACATCGGTTACAAATTGATCCTGCAGCCCGCCTGACGAAATTTCATCGCATGCCTGAGCAATTGCTTTTGCGATCCGTTCTTCAAGGCGATCCGTGCGCACATTGGCTAAAGCGCATGCCTTTTTCACGTCCGCGATCGCGCGAACCAACTCGGCATGCAGCTTGATGCCGGACAGGTCGAAGTTCTCCATCGCGCGAAGAGAATGGATGCCGTAATAGGCGTCGGCTGGAACTTCCATCGCACCCAGAAGGTCGTGCTCAACTCTGGTTTTCATAGCGACATTATAGCACGCGGGCCGCTCTTAGAAAAAAGTTCTTCGAGAATTATCCGATGGTCTTGCCATCAGACTCTCAGCACCCTAACCCACCAAGAACCTCTTGAATCCCCGACGGCCAGTTCAAATTTCTCGCTTCTAGAATCCGTCCACTCTGATATGCCCAAACTTTGGCGGGCTGTAAGAGTGGAGGCTGTGAACGGTTCCCTCAGCCTGCGCGGCTGCGGTGCGGTGCTCGAACCGCAGTTTGCCGGAGTAGAGATCCTTGCGGAGGGAATCGACACTTCTATGACCCATATCCTGGAAACTCTGCTGCAGGCCTTTCATGAGATAAGGCACGTAATCTACCAGTGAACCCCGGTCGAGGACTGTTCCGCTGACACCTTGCGGCACCACAACCTTATTGCCGTCTTCACTGAGGTATCTCTTACCGCCGCCTGCGCCCATCGCTTCGACACTGGCCATGCCTCTGTAGCGCTTCACACGCATGCCGTTCTCGTAGAAATAGTCGCCGGGAGCTTCGGAAGTTCCCGCCAGCAGGTAGCCCGCCATAACAGCGCCCGCGCCTATCGCGAGAGCCTTGGCCATGTGTCCGATGCCCTGAATGCCGCCGTCCGCAATTATCGAGACGCCATACTTGCGCGCATAGTTTGCGGTATGATATACGGCCGAGGCCTGCGGTCTGCCCACGGCCATCATCGTCTGGGTAATGCATATCGAGCCGGGGCCCATTCCCACGCGCAATGCGTCGGCTCCGGCATCAATTAATGCTTGGGACTGTTGCATTGTGACCACATTGCCCGCGATCACGTCGATCTGAGGGAAATGCTCCTTTATGAATTTTAGCATCTCGATCTGAAACACCGAATAGCCCTGCGCGGAGTCGATCAACAATATATCGACGCCCGCTTCCGCCAGAGCCTCGACTCTCTCGCGATCCTCGGGTCTAGTCGAGATGGCTGCGCCTACCAGAAGCTGTTTGCCAGCGCTTTTAGATGAATACGGGAATTCTTTGTTCTTGAGCAGGTCTGTGCGAGAGAGAAGCGCGACAAGCCTGAAAGCGTCATCGACTACAGGCAGCTTGCCTCTTTTGCTTTGTTTCAATATCTGGTTGGCTTCATGTAGGGTGACGCCTTCCTTTGCCGTAATCAGCTCGGTAGTCATCACTTCGGAGAGCGGCCTGGATCGGTCTTTCTCGAAGTCGATATCGCGGTTGGTGACTATTCCAACCAGCTTTGAGTTGAGCGTGCCGTCCTGAGTAATGGGAATGCCCGAGAAGCCATGCTCCGTCTTGATGGTATCGACATCGTTGACAGTATTGCGCGGCCCCAGCACTACGGGGTCGACGATAAACCCGTTTTCAAATCTCTTCACTTTGCGCACATGCTCGACTTGGGCGTCAATGGTATTGTTATAATGAATAATGCCGATTCCGCCCAGAAGCGCAAGGTAGGCCGCCATTTTCCACTCGGTTACAGTGTCCATCGGAGAGCTGACTATCGGCCGCTTGATTTTGATATTGCGGGTCACGTTGGTTTCCAGGTCGGCCTCGCTTGCCTGAAAATCGATATATCCCGGTAGAACGATGAAGTCATCATAGGTCAAGCCCTTGCCTGAACCAAACAGTCCATCCGCCGAGAGCCCATCCGTCTCAGCGATATTTGCGCCCATCGTTTTGTCGTCTGCGGCCATTCGTCACCTCCATACTATTGACGTGTATTATACCGCAAACCGGGCTTCAGAGGAAGATTATTTTGGAGTTCCGCTCCAAACCCGGCCAAAGCAAATTGTTTACACAATTGTACAGTGGCCACTCGGCTCTTGGCGGGTTGCAAGGGCGGAGGTCTTTGGTAGATGTCTAGGGTGAAACCCTCAAGTATTGACACTTTCCAGAGGAATTTCCCAGCAAGCCGCCTAATACTGTATAATACAGCCGGTGCGGGCTATATGTCCCGTGCCGGCACTTATGTACGGGGATAAACATTGGGAATCAAACCCTGCACGGCGATATGGGTTTGAGGATCGGGCTAATCGGCTCGGTTTTAGGAGGATATTACATTATGATAGATTATTTTCTGACCGAAGAACAGCAGTTTATGAAAGATGTGGCAAGGGAAATTGCCGTCAAGAAGATAAAACCGGTGAGCGCTCATCATGACGAGACCGGCGAGTTTCCGTGGGAAATCGTTAAGGCGATTGCCGAAGCGGACTTGTTCCGCGTTTTTATTCCCGATGAATACGGCGGAATGGCCGGCAACAGCGGCATTATGAATATGTGCGTGGTCACCGAAGAACTCAGCAAGGTGGACGGCGGTATCTCGCTCGCATTTGCGGCTACCGGGCTTGGCACGTTCCCGATCCTGGTTTCGGCCAGTCACGAGCAGAAGCAGCGCTGGCTTACGCGCATCGCCGACGGCACAATCGCCGCGTTCGGTCTTACCGAGGCCAACGCAGGGTCGGACGTCGCCGGAATGCAGACTCGCGCAATCGAGGACGGCGACAGCTTCATCATTAATGGAACCAAGCAGTGGATCACCAACGGCGGAGAGGCCGACATATATTCCATCTTTGCTGTGACCGATCCCGACCGCGGGCCCAGAGGCGTAAGCTGCTTTGTGGTTGAAAAAGGCACCGAGGGTTTCAGTTTCGGCAAGAAAGAAGACAAGATGGGCATCCGCGCGTCGGCTACCCGCGAATTGGTCTTCCAGGACTGCCGCATACCGAAAGAGAACATGATCGGCCGCAGAGGCACAGGGTTCTTTACGGCAATGAAGACCTTCGATCAGTCGAGGCCGGGCGTGGCCGCCCAGGCGCTGGGAATCGCTTCCGGCGCGCTGGATCTTGCAGTCAACTACTCTCGCGAGCGCGTGCAGTTCGGTCAGCCGATTTCAGCAAATCAGGGCTTGCGATTTATGCTTGCCGACATGGCGATGAAGGTGGAAAGCGCCCGCGCGCTTGTATATAGCGTCGCGCGCTGGATCGACTCTCAGCCCGCCGAAAAGACGACTGCCTACTCGGCAATGGCGAAGTGCTGGGCGTCGGATATCGCGATGGAAGTCACCACCAATGCCGTGCAGGTCTTCGGCGGATACGGCTATATGAAGGAGTATCCGGTCGAGAAGATGATGCGCGACGCTAAGATCACGCAGATATACGAAGGCACCAATCAGATTCAGCGCGACGAGATAGGCCGTGGCCTGATCGCCGAGGCTGCAAGAAAGAAAGACTAGTAGTCTCGCTTTTCAGGGGCCGGGATTTGCATCTCGGCCCCTGTTTTGCATGGTAGCTGATTTCTTTGTGGGAGGGAGGGCGAGGCTCCCGCAGAACCGAACTCTTGCCACAACCCCATCGGATTTGCCGCTATAGCCACCCTTATGCTATAATT
>JAJFUS010000008.1 GCA_021372295.1 bacterium
AATCACACTCGCGCAAATACACAGCACCAATAACATACACACTATCAGCGCCGGTCTATATCTCTTCAATAATCGTCCCTCCTGACTCTAGGACCTCTATATCAATTATCGCTCACTAACCAGCATTCTTTAGGGCGGGAGCATTACGCTCGCTCCCAAATAGCAGATAAAAATCAGAGCCGTAAGTATTGTTTCCGATGAGGCTATTACCCAACTCTGCAATATATTAACCGAATGATTCTTCAATTTTTCGATGAGGCTGTCGTCATGAGACCGTTTGTAGCGGAACCGTATTCGCCCGGCATCGGGCCTTCGGCGGTGAGCTTCACGGATATGAGCTTGCTGATTCCAGGTTCCTGCATTGTGACGCCGTATAGGCTGTCCGCCGCTTCCATTGTGGATCTGTTGTGGGTTACAACTATAAACTGCGAGTTCTGCGAAAAATCCTTGAGCACCGCGGCAAACTTCTCCACGTTACTCTCGTCCAGAGGCGCGTCGACCTCGTCCATTACCACAAACGGGCTGGGCTTGGACATAAGCAGCGAGAACACCAGCGCAGTGGCCGTAAGCGCCCTCTCTCCGCCCGAAAGCAGAGCCATATCCTGGAGCTTCTTGCCCGGAGGCTGGCAGATGATTTCGACGCCCGTCTCAAGCAGGTTGTTCGGGTCGGTGAGGGTAAGCTCGGTCTTGCCGCCGCCGAAGAGGCGCTTGAACACAATATCGAAATTGCCCTTGACTGTATTGAACGTCTCCATAAACAGTCCGCGAGTGTTTGTGTCGATCTCAGTGATGGCGGAAAGAATCTGGTCGCGCGCGCTTTCCAGATCCGTGCGCTGCTCAGTAAGGAAATCCCAACGCTCCTTGATGCGGTCGTACTCCGCAACTGCGCCGGTGTTCACCTGACCCATATCTTTAATCTCGCGGCGGAGGCGGGCGACCTCACCTGCCGTGCCCCGCTCGATCTCGATCTCCTCGTGCCAATCCATCGCCTGCTCGAATGTGACTTCGTATTCTTCCATCAATCGGTCGGCGGCCTGCTGAATCTGGACTTCGAGCCGGGCCTCTTTCACATCGGCGTCATGGGTATTTTGCGCAATCTGATTGCGTTTTGTGCTCGCTTCCCTGAAATTTGAGTCGATTTCGGCTGATTTGGCGGTCTCACCAGTCCGCTTTTCAAGAAGCTCCTTGAGACTGACTTCAGCGGCTGAGTGCAACTGGCGCTGGCGATCGAGCTCGATGCGAATGGCATCGCGATCCTCTACAAGCGACGTGACGTCCACCGCGATGCCATCGATCTGGGCGCGTCGGGAATCCAGCGAACCTGTCAGTTCGCCGAGTTGGGCGCTAGCTTCCTTGAGAGAGTTCTTAAGAGCGGATGTGCGCTCGGTGGCTCCTGCCAGTTCGACATTCAAGCGCATCAGCTCCTCGCGCCCGATCTCGCGCTGCTTGGCCAAATCTTCGATATTCTGCTCGGCTCCGGCAACCTGCTTGTCGAGGTCGGTATTTTCCTTGCCTGCCGTCTGAAGCTCTTCTTCCAGGCGGCTGACGACTTCGGCCTCGCCTTTCATCAGAAGTTGGGCTTCGTCTTTTTCGAGCGTGACCGTATCGAGCTGCCGGCCGACTCGCTCGACCTCTTTCGCGGCAAAATCGGCGCGTCTCTGATGCTCGGCGAGCGCCAGTCTGTGTTCGGAAAGAGACTTCTCTTCGGCTTCAAGGCTCCCGCGCAGACCCGAAAGGCGAATCTCAGTGGTCTTGTGTTTCTGTTGGTCGGATTCGAGAGATTTTTCGAGATTCTTGATCTCAAATGTGAGCGAATCAATCTCCTGCTTGCGCAGAAGCAGTTCGGGGCCTTTGTTCTTTCTGGTTCCGCCGGTGATAGCGCCGCTTGGGACGATCAACTCGCCCTCAAGAGTAACAATCTTATTCCAGCCGTCGAGCTCGCGGGAAAGGTATATCGCATCGTCGATGTTCCCGGCGACCACCGTCCGCCCCAATAGCGACCAGATAGCGGGGTCGTACTTATCGTTGTAGCCGATCAGGTCGGCAGCGATGCCCAAAGCGCCCGAGCGAGGGTCCATCCTCCCTCTGACTTCATTCCTCGGCTCGCGCATGCTGTCCAGCGGGAGGAACGTCGCCCTACCCGCTCGATTCTCCTTGAGGAATGAAATCGCCTGCTTGGCCTCGTCCACGGTATCCGTGATGACATCCTGCACGCTCGATCCGAGCGCTATCTCGATTGCGGTTTCATAGCCCTTGGGCACGCTGATTACGTCCGCCACGACAGCGAATTCTCCGCGCAGCTTGCCTGCCTTTTTGGCGGCCATAACGGTTCGGACGCCCTCGAAGAAGCCCTCATGCGACTCGGCCATTTCGCGAAGCGTAGCAAGGCGCGACGACCTGGCGGCTATGTCTCGAGAAATGTCTGAAATCTTGCGGTTGAGATCCGTCAGCTCCTGCTCGGATTGCTTGCGCTCTTCAGTGAGGCGCGATATTTCTATCGCGGAATCCTGAACATGCTTTTTGAGAGACTCGACTTGCCCAGCGGACTCCTCGCCGGTGTTTATGGCATCCTGCTTCTGAGCTTCCAGGGCGGCGATTTCGTCGGAATATTTCTTCAAGCCGGATTCGATCTGCGCGACTCTGTCTTTCGAGTTCTGCAGAGCATTGCG
The DNA here is from genome assembly GCA_021372295.1 of bacterium. Classification (GTDB taxonomy): domain Bacteria; phylum Armatimonadota; class UBA5829; order UBA5829; family UBA5829; genus UBA5829. The sequence continues at coordinate 2,670 of JAJFUS010000008.1, forward strand.
CTTGGCTGCGAGTTCCTTGGCAAGCTCCAAATAGTTCGCCTTCTGATCGTTTACGGCGCGAGAGATTTCATCATAGCGGCGGTCGAGGTCGAGAAGCGCGGTCGTCTTTGTTTCGGACGCGGCCTTTGCGCGAAACTCAGTTTCAACCGATACACTGATCTCAAGTTCGAGTTTTTCTATGCGCTCGCGAGCTTCTTCGATCTTGCGCTCGACCGCGATGATGTCCTCGCCGGCCTGTTCACGCGCCGACCCGGCGGACTTCAGCCTCTCCTCGACCAGCGCGAACTTACCCTCCAGGCGCTGGACGTTGCCCGAAAGATTTTGCGAGAGATGGCGGGCGTTATCGACCTGTGCCTCGAGCTCTCGAAACATAGCCGCCTGTTTTTCCTTTTCCCACTCAAGGTCGGCAAGCTGTTTGTCGAGCGCCTCGATCTTTTCCCCGGCGCCGTCTTTGGATGCGCGGACTTCGTCCAGGTTCTCGGTGAACCGGCGCAGATCCCGGATCAGCAGCCCGATCTCGATCTCGCGCAGGCGCTCCTGGAGTTCGTTATATCTTTTGGCCTGCTCGGCCTGTTCGGCCAGCGGTTCGAGCTGACCGCTGATCTCGGACATAATATCCCGCACGCGATGGAGGTTCGCCTCGGTCTTTTCGAGCTTGCGCATGGCCTCGGTGCGCCGGTAACGATATTTCTTTATACCGGCGGCTTCCTCGAAAAGCTCGCGTCGATCCTCAGATTTAGCCGAGAGCACGGCGTCGATCTCGCCCTGGGTTATGAATGAATACGCCTCGCGGCCTATGCCCGTGTCCAGAAACAGCTCATATATGTCCTTGAGGCGGCAGCGGGTCTTGTTTATGAAATACTCGGCCTCACCGGAGCGGTACGCGCGGCGAGTGACGGTCACCTCGTTATAATTGATCGGCAGCGTGCCGCAGGCGTTGTCGAGCGTAAGCGACACCTCCGCGACGCCCAGCGCCTTGCGCTTCTCGGTGCCGTTAAAGATGACATCGACCGCCTTCTGGCCGCGGATGTTGCGGACGTTGGTCTCGCCCAAAACCCACAGCAGAGCGTCGGCGATATTGCTCTTGCCCGAGCCGTTGGGCCCGACTATAGCCGTGATGCCATGATCCATCTCGACCGTGGTCTTCTCGGCGAATGTTTTGAATCCGAAAAGTTCGATTTTCTTTACGAACATAGGTGTCAGTCCTCGGGTCGGCGCGTCAACGTGTCGCGCGTCGAAAATCAGAAGTCTTGCTAACGTTTTGCTTGAGATAACGCATAAGGCTGCCGGTCATCCTGGCAATTTTATCCACAGAATTGTATGTCGATGCAAATATGTACGAAGAAACATATCCCAGGTCGTGCGCAATGTAGAGATGCGTTTTCACTCCTGCTGCAGAAACGCGCGCTGACGCTATGACGCCGCCCGAGCCCTCTTCTGCGCCCAATCTCTGATATAAGCGATCTGCTCCGCCATTGTGACCGATATCGGGACAGCAGACCTGACAGCATTAAGTATATCATCGTTTGACACTTCCCGGCTATCTGGAAATGCGTCGAAAAGGGCGGAAACCACTGCCTGCTCGATTTCGGCGCCGCTGAAACCCGCTGATTCGGCAGCAAGAGAGTCGATATCGTAAGCGTTGGGATCGCGCTTTCGTTTTGCCAGATGGATTCGGAATATGTCTCCGCGCTCGGCCTCGCTGGGAAGATCGACGAAGAAAATCTCGTCGAACCGGCCCTTTCGCAAAAGCTCCGGCGGAAGCTGGCTGATGTCGTTAGCAGTCGCCACCACAAAAACCGGCGCGGTCTTCTCCTGAAGCCACGTGATGAACGTGCCGAACACGCGACTTGTCGTGCCGGCGTCCGACAGCGGCGAACTCTGCACGCCCGCGAAGCCTTTTTCCATTTCGTCCATCCAAAGCACCACCGGCGCGACCGATTCGGCCACTTGTATGGCCCGGCGCACGTTCTGCTCGCTGGAACCGACTATCCCGCTAAATATCTTGCCGACATCCAGCCGCAGAATGGGCAGGTTCCACAGCGACCCGACAGCTTTCGCCGACAGGCTCTTCCCACAGCCCTGCACGCCCAGAAGCAGTATGCCTTTTGGCTCAGGCAAGCCGTAATCACGCGCCCTTTGGGTGAATGACGAGCCTCGCTTCGCGAGCCAGTCCTTGAGAATATCCAGGCCGCCTACGTCGGAAAACTTCTCTTCGGCGGGGTAATACTCCAGCAAGCCGCTCTTTCGGACAATCTGCTCCTTTTCCTTCAATATTACACCAACGTCGAACGCGCGCTTCTCGACCAGGCTTCTCGCAAACACATTCTCGGCCTCGGTGAGAGTGAGCCCCTGCGCAGCTTTGATGACTTTTTCGCGCTCGTCGGATTTGAGATTTACGTTTACGTCCGCGCCGTCGCGGGTCATTTTGTCGATAATCACATCAAGCAACTCGCCAAGTTCGTCATACAACGGCAGGTTGTAGTCGACCACCGCTATGTCCTTTTCAAGCTCGGGCGGAAGCCGCAAAACAGGCGAAAGCATCACAATAGTCTTGCGACTGCTCTTGAGGCTCGACACCAGATCGCGCAGCCTCCTGATCACGATGCTGTCCGCAATTGCCGAGTGCATGTCTTTGAAGATGAAAACGGCGCTCTCGTCGCACTTTTCGACAAACTCCAGCGCCGCAAGAATCGTCAGCGCCTGGCCCCCATAAGAAGGCGAGGGCTGCACGCCTTGAGTAATACTCCAGGTGTATACCTTTTTGCCCGGATTCGCGATCCGGCGAAGAGCATCCTCGACCCTGTGCTCCTCCCAGGAGACGACGTATACAATGGGGTAACGCGCGCGTATGAGAGTGCTGATCTCGATATCGACTTTGCTCTTAGGCAAGTGCAAAAACCTCCCGGGTATGATGCTTGTGTAAGATTAACATACGAGCGGGCGGCAGTCAATGGGAATGATATTGCCGGCAGTTGGAAGGGATGGCCATCGACTACGCAGAAGTCGATCATATAGCGTTGCGCTTATTGGACGGATGTAAGAATGACAGTACTTAGATCAGAACCATACGTCATACCAGCCTCGACATTAGGGCCGGAGAACCCTGTTCCAACCCTGCGTGAGCCGGATCCTGACGCAAGACCTTTTCTCGACGACAAAATTCCTCCAGAAGATCAAAAGAACATAGGTGGGCAGACCACACAAAGAGTTCTCCCTTACAAAATGCAGGACAGTTACGAATATGACATGACCATGCGCTCGTTCGACTCGCTGGTCTTAGAGAACGAATATCTGAAGGCGGTTTTTCTTCCTGAGATGGGCGGCCGTCTGGCATCACTGTATCACAAGCCCTCGGATACCGAACTGCTGGAGCCGGTTCGACAAGTCCGGCTGGCTAACTTCGCGCTGAGAAACGCCTGGTTCGCCTGCGGCGTCGAATGGAATACGGCGCACATGGGGCACCACCCCCTGACGTGCTCGCCGATTTTCGCAGCGCGGCTTTGCGGCGGCGATGGCGAGCCGGTTCTTAGAATGTACGCATGGGAACGAATGAAAGGGTTTCCTTACTCGATAGATTTTCATCTGCCGCCGGAGTCCCGGTTTTTGTTTGCGCAGGTTCGACTATGCAACGTCCACAATCATGAAATTCCAATGTATTGGTGGACAAACATAGGCGTGACGGAAGCGCCCGGCAGAAGAGTCCTAGTTCCGGCGGACACCGCTATTCACAATTTGACAAATGGTGAACATGGGTTTGCATTGACCGACGTACCGGCATTCGATGGATATGACCTGACTTACACCACAAACATACCCTGCGCAAAGGAGTTCTTCTTCCGCGTGCCAGAAAATCGGCGCCGCTGGATCGCTTCGCTTGACGAACAAGGCAGAGGGCTGGTTCAGACATCGACATCCATGCTCAAAGGCCGCAAGCTGTTCGCTTTCGGGACGGGCCAGGGCGGCGAGCGATGGCAGGAGTTCTTACTGGGGTCGAACAAAGCCTACAAAGAAATCCAGGCCGGGCTGACTGTCACACAGTTGGAATCTATCCCAATGCCCGCCGGAGCCGAGTGGATGTGGACTGAAGCCTTTGGCCTTATAGACGCCGACCCGCGCAGGGTTCACGGCGACGACTGGTCTTGCGCCGGGATGTGCGTGGAAACGAGACTGGCCGAACTATTACCCGAGGATCATCTTGATGACCTCAATAAAAGCTTTTCGATTACGACTCATCAGCGGCCTGATGAAGTGATCTTCCATGGAGACGGATGGGGAGCGTTGGAACGACGGCTCCACAAAACGATGAAGCAAATCGACCCAATTCCGTCTGAATTCGTTTTTGAAGAGTCCACATTAGGAGCGGATCAGCAGCAGTGGCTGGCTCTGATCGAGCAAGGCGCTTTGCCGGACAGAGACGCGCTGTCCCCACCCGGCTCGTATATGATAGACGGTCAATGGCGGGTGCTGCTGGAAAAATCGATAAGCCATGGCCACGGCAACAGCTGGGTCTCGTGGCTGCACCTCGGGATTATGTGGCATGAAGCGCTTGATCCCCGGAAGGCTCGCGAGGCATGGCAAAAATCAAACGAAATAGAACCCAATGCTTGGGCGCTGCAAAACCTTGCCGTGCTGGCGCAGCGAGATGGTCAATGGGACAAAGCTTCGGAACTCCTTCAAAGAGCGTGGGAGATAGGCCCTGCGCTTTTGAGCGTAGCTGTGGATTATGTTGCCGCTCTTCAGCACTTGAATGCGTATAGCCGGCTTGCGGAATTTTTGGATAATCTGCCGAAGAGTATCAAACACCACGAACGCATGCTTATGGCGGCAGGCAAACTGGCTCTGGAAACTGGTAATATGGAAAAAGCCGAATGGATACTCGATCACGACTTTGTAAGTATACGCGAAGGCGAAACCGTCCTTACTGACTTATGGTTTGCACTGCAAGCGCGCAAAGTGTCGTTTGAAGAAAATCTCCCCTGCGACGATCAGCTTCTGGAACGCGTTCGACGGGAATGTGTCCCTCCGAAAAAGATCGACTTTCGCATGCTGGCATGAGTTGGCTGCGAACAATAGCATGTAGTATGTCGTCAAATCACATATGAAGTATTCTGCTTCATCAATATAATTGATGTGTTGCGCCCTCACCCCAACTCTCTCCCTCAGGAGAAGGTAGTGTGACATCGTCCAACGAAGTATACCTTGGTATGAAATACAAAGTGATCGCATGCGGCGTCTTCGAGCCGTACCTAAAGCATCTTTCAAAAGAATCGGCTAACGACATAGACGTGGTCTGCATGGACGCCGGGCTTCACTCGCGCCCAAACGATCTGCGACTGCTTGCACAGTCCGAGATCGACAACGCCTCCCGGCAGGGTAATTACGACGCCATCATACTTCTTTACGGACTCTGCGGACGCGGCACGGCGAACCTGGTATCGCGCGACATACCCTTGGTAATCCCCAGAGCGCACGACTGCATCACGCTGTTTCTTGGGTCGGCGGAAGCGTACTTGAAGCAGTTCAATAAGAACCCCGGCACGTTTTATCACACGCTCGGTTGGATTCAAAAAAAGGTCAATCCCAAGAATCGCGAGGCCGCCGAACTCTACTCCAACTATACTCGCGACGGCTGGGACAAGCATCCCGACTTCGAGAGCCTGGCAGCGCGCTTCGGCAAAGAAAACGCCGAGCATGTGGTCGCGTTTATGGAGAGATGGCGGCAGCATTACACCAGAGCGGCTTATATAGACATGGGTTTTCCCGACGAGGACGCGCTGATCGAGTTCACACGGGACATGGCGCGCATATTCGAGTGGAACCATGAAGTGATTCAGGGTGATGTCGATCTTATAAGGCGGATGCTTGCGGGCGACTGGGACGATAACCGCATATTCGTCCTCCCGCCGGAGAGCAGGTCGATATCCAGCGGAGACGACAAGATTTTTGCCGCGATATCCATAGACGACGATGACACCGGCCAGTTTTCGGACACCGAAGTGATACTGGAGGCTGGAAACTGCAGGTCGAATTCCGTGGGGATCGGCCTCGGAATCGACGCGGGAGGCACATATACCGACGCCGTGATCTTCGACCTGGGCGAACGAAAAGTCCTCGCTAAAGCCAAGTCGCTGACGACTTATCACAACCTGGTCGAAGGCATTCGCGGCGCTCTCTCGCAGCTTCCGCCGGACATGCTCGGGCTGGTGCAGGTAACGAGTCTGTCGACCACTCTCGCCACGAACTCGATTGTCGAAGGACGCGGCCACAAGGTCGGGATGATAGCGCTCTCGCCGTGGGACTGGACGGTCGAGCAAGTCGGACACAAGCCCCTCATCAATGTCGGCGGCGCCGTGGCGATAACCGGCGAAGTCATTACGCCTCTGGACGAAGACGCCTGCCGCCAGGCCGTCAAAAAGCTGATAGACGACGAGGGCTGCGCGGCGATTGTAATAGCGGGCTACGCCACCGTGCGAAACCCGGCTCTTGCAAATCGCGCAAAGGAAATCGCTTCGCAGATGACAGACATTCCCATCGTGTGCGCGCATGAGGTCAGCAGGCGGATCAACGGCATCCACGCCGCGCAGACGGCCATCGCGAACGCAACCCTCATCCCGATCATCAGCGCGCTGATAAACTCTGTTCACTCGGCTCTCGCGGACTTCCATGTGCCCGGCAAACTGATGGTGGTAAAGGGCGACGGCACTCCCGTTGACGAGAGCATCGCACAGGCGCGTCCCGTGGAGACGATCCTCTCCGGCCCGGCGGCAAGCGTCAGCGGAGCGAGGATCATTACGGGTTTGAACAATGCGCTGGTGCTGGACGTCGGCGGAACAACCACAGACTGCGCGATTATCGAAAACGGCCGCGCGGCGGTCTCGCCCGAGGGCGCTCGGATCGGGTCATGGACGATGAGCGTGGACGCAGTCGAGATATCCACCGCCGGTCTGGGCGGAGACAGCCGGATCGACTTCACATCGGATCGAAAGATCACCATTGGCCCGGTAAGAAATTTGCCGTTCGCATATCTCGCGCACGAGCACGAGCAGGTGCGCGACTTCCTTTATAATTTCGACGCCGGACATTACGCCGGTTCGACCGATGCTTCCCCGATGGACATGCTTGTGTTGTCGAGCAGAGTCAAAATGAGGTTTACGGAGCGTGAAAAGCAGCTCATCGAGCTTCTTGGAGACGGGCCGGTCCCGATATTGCAGGCAGCGCAGATTATGGGCGCGCCGTCACACGCTCTGCTTCCAACCGCGCGTCTTGAGGCGTGCGGGATGGTCAAGCGAGCGGGGTTGACTCCCACAGATCTGCTGCATGTCACCGGGGCATTCACTCGCTGGGACGCCGATGCATCCCAAAAAGCTCTTGAGATATTCGCGACGATGTTTGGAAAACCACCGGATGAGGTTATAGAGATGGCGATGCGCGCGGTCACTCGAAGGCTTTACGAAGAAATCATACGGCGCGAGGTCTCATGGGAAAACCGCAAACTGCAGAAAATTCCCGACGACTGGAAATTTATTTTGGACAAGGCCTTCAGCGACGACGGGGTCGGCCTTGGCATGGCAATCTCGCTGCGGCACCCGGTTGTGGCGATAGGCGCGCCCGCCGAGGCTCTCGTTCCTAAAGTGGCCAAGCATCTGCAGGCTGAAATCATCGTCCCCAAACACGCGGATGTGGCGAACGCAATCGGCGCAATCGGCAGCGAAATAGTGATCCGCGAAGAAATTCTGATCAGACCTGGGCAGATGTCCAACTACGTCCTGCACGGCTCGGAAGAGAGGATCGAGTTCAGCGAACTGGATAAAGCGACCGCCAGAGCCATCGAAATAGGCCGCGCTCGCGCTCAAAAGCGGGCCGTTGAAGCCGGAGCTATTGCGCCCGAAGTCACGGTCTCGCGAAGCGACCGCGCAGGGTCGGTATCGGACGGTGGCCGGGTTTTCCTGGAAAGACGAGTGACGGCTGTTGCTTCGGGCGGCGCATTTAGAAAGCTGTGATATAATAAAATCCATGAGCTTTTGGGAATGCTTTGGTGTCATGCAGCCGTATTCCAAACAAAAGCACCCTGCGCAAAATAGCTTCCTGCGCCGAAAATAAACTGGTGACTCTGCTATTATATAGTATAATTGGGTATACTGCGGAAAATGCAGGGCCTGTTCTTCGACCAATTTAGAATGGACTTAGGGAAAGGGACAATTATGAAAGTGATAACGAAGTGCCTTGCCGGAAAATTGTCTGTAGTGCTTGTAGCAGCAATGCTCATTTCAGTCATTGCTCCAGCTTATGCGGACGCTCCGGGCAAGTCAATTGTTGTTTCCAGCTTCACCGACAGCGCC
>JAJFUS010000024.1 GCA_021372295.1 bacterium
CCGTTGAAGCGGTCGAGCCGAACGTAGAACAAGGCGCGGGAGAATGATGGACAAAAAGGACAGGATGACTGAAATACATCCGACTGCAATTGTGGATGCCAATGCCGAGATCGGACAGGGCGTTAAAATTGGCCCTTTCTGTATTATCGGTAAGAACGTCCGTATCGGGGACGGCACCCGGCTGGATCCGCACGTGATTATCGAGTCGAACACGACCATCGGTTCAGACTGCACGGTCCAGAGTGGGGCGGTACTGGGCGGAGCGCCGCAGGATTATAAGTTCAAGGGCGAGGACACATACCTGCGGATCGGCAACAACAATATTATCAGGGAATGTGTGACGCTTCATCGTGCGAGCGGCGAAGGGAACGCCACCACCATTGGCGACAACAACATGCTAATGGCTTACTGCCATGTTGGGCACAATTGCACGCTGGGAAGCTGCATCACTATGGCCAATAATGTCGGCATCAGCGGGCACGTTGTTGTTGAGGACAAGGTCGTGTTCGGCGGGATAGTCGGCGTTCATCAGAATGTTCGCATCGGCAAGCTGGCTATGGTTGGTGGATTCTCAAAGATTCTGCAGGATGTGCCGCCGTTTTCCATGGTTGAGGGCAGACCCACGCGCGTTTACGATCTCAACAAGATTGGGCTGCGACGCAACGGAGTGGGACCGCAGTCGCGCGCCGGGCTCAGGCTGGCGTATAAGCTGCTTTACAGGTCCAATCTCAATACTTCGCAGGCCCTGGAAGCGATTGAACGAGAGGTCGAACCCAGCCCTGAGCTCGAATACCTTGTGCAATTCATCAAGAATATCAGAGGAGGCTATGCGGGACGTCAGCAAGAGGCTCCCAGGTTTTAGCTGTGTCATATTCCATTGCAATATCGGCCGGAGAAGCATCCGGCGACATGTACGGCGGCCGTCTGGCCGCCGAACTGCGAAAGCTGCATGATGGGCTGGAGCTTTGGGGCGCAGGCGGCAGGTCTATGCGCAATGCCGGTGTAAATGTTGAAGTCGACATGACCGGCGGTGGCACTATTGGGATATCCGAGACGCTGAAATCGCTGCCGGGTGTGGCCGCCAAGTACTTTAAGCTTCGCGGCCTGTTGCTGGATCGTCGACCGGATCTGTTCATACCAATTGATTTCGGCGCGTTCAACATCAGACTTGCGCAAATTGCCCGCAAAAGCGGTATTCCCGTGGTATATTATTTTCCGCCATCGTCCTGGAGAAAGCGGCCTAAGAACGCCGAAAAGCTCCTCGCGTGCGGCGGAAAAGTGGTTACGCCGTTTCCGTGGTCGGGGAAGTTGCTATCTGAAGCGGGTGTCGATGCAAGGTTTGTGGGGCATCCGCTGGTCGATATAGTGAAGCCGACGGTCGACAAAGCTGCGTTTTTGCGCGAGTTCGATCTGTCAGATTCGCTTCCGACAATCGGGATGCTGCCGGGCAGCCGGTCGCATGAGTTGAATGAACACATGCCTATCATCATCGGGTGTGCCCGTATCATTCATCGAGAATTGGGCGGAGCGCAATTTGTGATTGGAGCGGGCAGCGGGGCGAATCGGATTCGCGAGCAGGTCGCTGAGGCGTCAAAAGACAGCGGGTTTCCGGTAATGCGGGTCATTGAGGGACGAACTTACGACTGCATGGCTCACGCCGACCTCTTGATTTCCAAGTCCGGGACGGCTACACTGGAAGCGGCAATCCTTGGGACGCCGATGGTCATTATCTATTGCGGGTCGTGGATAATGCGTTTTGAATTTTTGTTTAGAAAGGCTGTGCTGGAAGAATACATCGGCCTGCCGAATATCATCGCCGACCGCGGCGTCTGCCCGGAGCTTATTAACGAGCATGCGACGCCTGAGGCCGTGTCGGATATCGCGCTGAGCTTGCTTGGTAACGAGGAGAGTTTGTCGGAAATGAGAGCATCGCTCAATGATGTGAGAAGACGGTTGGGTGAGAATGACGCCCTTGTCCGCACGGCAAAGACATTGCTTGATATGGGAGGATTGACATAGATAAGCTGATATATTTTCTCTTCAGGAGACGAACGTCCTTTCTTCTTGTGGCTTCGATTGTGCTGCTGCTGGTTGCCAGGGCGACCCCCAGGAGCTTTTTGATCGGTCTGCCGATTGTCGTGTTTGGCATGATGATTCGCGTATGGTCGTCCGGGTATTTAAGCAAGATGGAGCGCCTTGTTACGGCGGGGCCGTTCGCGATGGGTCGCAATCCACTTTATATCGGGAGCTTTTTCATCAGTCTCGGATACTTTGTGATGTGCAATCAGCCCGTTTTTTGGGTCTTGGGGCCGATACTCTTTTGGCTGTTTCACGGCGGCGCGATTGCGTATGAAGAAAAGCTCTTGGAGGACAAGTTCGGGGATGATTTTCGCGAGTATTGCAAGTCCGTACCCAGAATTATCTCTTTCCCGCACTCTCTGGCGGGGCATGGCGAGTTTTCGCTGGAACAGTTGAAGCTGAATAATGAGTATAGGACTATAGTTGGAACTGTGATTGCAGTGGGCATTTTCGCACTGTTGGCCTATACGCCCGGACATGGCATGCCGATCTGTTGGCTGGTCTCGCGTATATGCTGACTTTCCAACTTTTTAACTTTTTGACTCCCCGAGGCACAATGTGAGTTCTCAACAACGCCTTCTTGCTTATGTAATGGCGCACAAAGGTCGCATGGTGTGCGCGCTGTTTTGCGGATTATTGATGACCGGCTGCACTCTGTTTGTGGCCACGCTCATCAAATGGTTTACGGCGGTCGCCAGCAACGAGTCGGTGCTTGATTACGCCATCGTGAAGTTTGGGCTCAGGCACGGCTGGTTCGAGCCGAGTCAAGCTCCAGCCGCGCTGATGATGGCGGCTGCGGGGCTGATGGTGCTCATCAATATACCGCGTTCGGTGTTCGCGTTTACGAACAATTACCTGATTGCGTCCGTTACTGCCCGGATCGGAACGGACGTGCGCGAAGATGTTTACGCTCACCTGCAAACGCTTCCACTGCGATTTTTCCATCGAAGCCGGATCGGCGATATATTGTCTCGAATGAGCGTTGATGTGGCGCTTATTCAAAACTCCAGCGCCATTGTCGTCCAGGCGATAGACGGTCCGCTGATGGTTATCGGCGGACTCGGCAAGATGGCTCTCATCAGTTGGCAGCTTACGGCCTGGACGATCATATTCGTGCCGCTTATGGGGCTTGCGATCAACAGGCTGACCCGCAAGATTCGCCGCCTCACCACTGCGACGCAGTCCCGGTTTGCCGACGTGAGCACGACCATCGAGGAGTCGATTCACGGCGTGCGTATAATCAAGGCCTTCGGAATGGAAGACTACGAGATCAAGCGGTTCAACCGAGCCAACAACAACAGTCTGGCCGCGACGCTCAGATACTGGCGGCGAAACGCTGTAGTAGCGCCGATAGTCGAATTGATGGGGTCGATTGCGGCAGCGTTGCTTATGATAATCGGCGGGAGAATGCTTGTGAGCGGCAGTATCAAGTTTCCTGACCTGGCCGAGTTTATGGTGCTTGCGTTTTATGTCGCGGGATCGGCCAAGCAGTTCGGGCGTTTGGGCGCTACCTATCAGCAGACACTTGCCGCTGGTGAGCGTGTCTTTGAGATTCTCGACACCAAGTCCGACGTTCCTGACGCTCCCGACGCGGTCGTCCTAAAAGATGTCGAGGGATGTGTCGAATGCCGCAACGTCAGCTTTGAGTATAACCCGAACGAGCCGGTGATCGTCGATCTGTCGTTTAAGATCGACCCTGGTGAGGTTGTCGCGATTGTCGGCCCCAGTGGAGCCGGAAAATCGACCATCGCCGACCTGATCCTTCGCTTTTACGACGTTGATGCGGGCGAAATTTACATCGAGGGTCATGACATCCGCCAGATCAACACCAGGAGTCTGCGCGAGCACATGGCGATGGTTCCTCAGGAGACGATTCTCTTCAGCGGCACGATCGCGGAAAATATCTCGTACGGCCGTCCGGGCACGGACATGTCGGATATTATCGACGCCGCCAAAGCCGCCAACGCGCACGATTTCATTTTGCAGTGCCCGAACGGCTATGACACCGAACTCGGAGAGGGCGGAGTTGGCCTTTCTGGCGGCCAGCGCCAGCGCATATCTATCGCGCGTGCTCTCCTGAAGAATCCGAAGATTCTCATTTTGGACGAAGCGACCTCATCGCTCGACGCTGCATCCGAGGGTATCGTGCAGGAAGCTCTCGACAGGCTGATGCGAGGTCGTTCGACCCTTGTGATCGCGCACAGGCTCTCGACCGTGAAGAACGCGAATAAAATCTTTGTGATGGACAAAGGCCGGGTGATAGAGTCCGGCTCGTTCGACGAACTGATGGTCTCCGGCGGCCTGTTCGAGCAGCTTTATAAGACCCAGTTCCGCACCCAGGAGGCCAAATGACCGAGGCTTCCGAGAGCATGCTGACACGCATCAAGCGAGCTGCGTTGATCCGACTGCTGTGGCTTATATCGACGGGCATTGCCATGACCGTTCGGTTCAAAGTCGAGGGCATGGAGAAGCTCGACAAGATTGCAGCCGATGGCAAGGGCGGTCTGATCCTGCCGTGGCATGGCGTGACGATCCTGCCTATATTTTATTGCCGCCACAGGGGTTTTTACGCGATTGCGTCGGTGTCGAAAGACGGCCAACTGCAAAACGGCATTTTGCAACTGCGCGGCTTCAAGACTATTCGCGGATCCAGCGCAAGGCACGGAGTGAGGGCGCTTCTTGAGGCCACCAGGCGGCTTAAAGAGGGCAAAGTGCTTGCCTATACGCCAGACGGCCCCAAAGGCCCGCCTAAGAAAGTGCAGTCCGGTACGGTGTATATGGCGATGCGGTCGGGCTGCCCGGTGCTGCCGGTGGGAGTCGCGTGCAGCCCGTGTAAGAGGCTGCACTCATGGGACTCGCACATGGTTCCGATGCCGTTCTCGCGTGCGGCGATTGCTTTCGGTGACCCCGTATATGTCAGCGAGGATATGGACGAGTCCGCCGCCGCAGAGATGATCGAAAACGCGATAAATCAGGCCGAAGACCGTGCGAATGCGATACTTGGTGTTTGATGACCTATTTCCTATACAATTTGGCGCTTCTGCTGCTCTCGCCCGCGATTGCGATATTTCTGCTTTATCGCATTTTCGTTTCGGGCAAGTCGCGCAAGTCGTGGTGGCAGCAGATCGGGTTGGTGCGCTTGCCCAAGGAGATCGACGGTCGCGACAAAATCTGGATTCACGCCGTATCGGTTGGCGAATCGGTCGCAAGCGCGCAGGTTATAAGCGAGATCAAAAATGCTTTGCCTGATGCGGCGATAGTAGTATCGACCACTACCGAGACAGGTCAGGAGATGGCGCGAAAGTCGATCAGGGACGCTGATGCGTTCATATACTATCCATTCGACCTCGCGCCGTTTGTATCGAGGTCGATTAGATGTGTCAGACCGAGGGTTTTCGCGAGCACCGATACCGAGATTTGGCCGAATTTCCGCCATATCGCACGCGGTTTAGGCGTGAAAACGACTATTATCAACGGCACAATATCGGACAAGACAATTGCGGGCGCAAGAAAAATCCCGTGGCTGTATAAATGGACTATGTCAAATATCCATTTGCTGTGCATGCAATCGCAGGCCGATGCCGACCGTGCAATTGCGCTTGGGGCCGATCCGTCGAACGTGATCGTCACCGGCAACTGCAAGGCGGATCAGCCAGCCGACAACTTGAGCGATATTGAGATTGCCGAGCTGCGGTCGCAGTATAAACTGCCTGCAAATGCGCGTGTTTTTGTGGCTGGAAGCACGAATCCCGGCGAGGACGCGTCCGTAATAGAGGCATTCATCGCCGCAAGGAATGTGTACTCGGGGCTGCGTCTGATAATCGCGCCGAGGCAGATCGAGAGGCGTGAGGAAATCGCGGATATCGCTCGCGAGATGGGCCTCCAATGCGGCTGGCGCAGCGATCCGGCGAGCATATCGGGCGAGGAAGACGTTTTGATTCTGGACACATTCGGCGAGCTTGCGCGAGTCTATGCGATTGCCGGTGCCAGCTTTGTGGGCGGAAGTTTAATCCCGCGAGGGTGTCACAGCATCCTTCAGCCGATTTCGCATGGCAAACCTGTGTTTTTCGGACCGTATACATTTAAGGCAAAGGATTTGGTCGCGCAGGCGAAAGCTGCCGGAGTGGGATTTGAAGTGGCCGACGGCGTCGACCTCGGTGAAAAGCTGACCTATATACTCGGCGACAGTGCCCGTCTCGACGACATCCGCGTTCGCTGCGAAAAGATGATGCAGGCCAACCGGGGCGCGTCCCGCCGCACAGCCGAGGCGCTGGTTAAACTTTATGGGGTGAGTGGTGCCGTATCTTGAGCGCGTGATCCTGGGCGAAGACAGAAGTCCGGCGTCGTGGCTGATTCGAGCGGCGTTATGGCCGTTTTCGATCATTTATCGCATAGGTTTGGCGATATTTCTCGGGTTTTACGCGATTGGGGTCAGAAAACGGCATCGTTTGAGCGTGCCGGTGATAAGCGTCGGCAATCTGACATTCGGCGGCACGGGCAAGACTCCTGCGGTTCAGACGATCTGCCGGTTGCTTCGCGAGCGAGGTCGAAAGGTAGTGATTTTGTCTCGCGGGCATGGCGGCAGTGCGACGGCCCCGGCGGTCGTCTCGGATGGCGAACGCATTCTGCTCACCGCTTCTGAGGCGGGTGATGAACCGGCGCTTCTCGCAAAAAGCCTGCCGGGAGTGCCGGTAGTCGTGGGCAAGGACAGGCGTATTACAGGTGAGTTGGCCTGTGAGAGGTTCAGCCCCGACGTAATCGTGCTTGACGACGGTCTACAGTATTGGCAGTTGTATCGTGACTTGGATATAATTGTGCTGAGCGCCGCAAGGCCGCTTGGCAGCGGATTTGTGATGCCGGTGGGCGATTTGCGCGAACCGGCGTCCGGCTTGAAACGCGCTGGCATCGTGCTTATGAACACTGGCGGCAGGACGGATATCGAGTTCGCGGAAAAGCGCGTGCACAATCTTGCAGGCGGCGCGGATATATTTCGATGCGCACACAAGCCGGACAAGTTCATTCGCGCGTCGGACGGCGAACCTCTCGATCTGAGTTGGGCGAATGGCCGTAGCGTTCTGGCGTTTTGCGGCATCGGCAGGCCGGCGTCGTTTTTCGATATGCTGGAATCGTTGGGCGCGTCCGTCGTTAGTCGGATAGTCTTTCCCGACCATCACAATTATACTGACGATGATATTGCGCGGATCGAGCGCGAGCGCAAATCCTGCGGAGCACAGGTTGTCATAACGACTGAAAAAGACCTTGCGCGTTTGGACGGCCGCGTCCCGATTGCGGATGTATATACGCTTGCCATCAAACTTGAAGTTGAGGAAATCTTGGAATTTGCAGAACATATCGACATCAAGAATAGACAAACTCCCGCCTAAGAAGCGGCTTATCAAGCTCATTGGGCGCGCCACGTTCTGGTCGATGACCCGGGTGGCGGGGCTGTTCAGGCCATGGTCGGTCGAGAGGTTTGGCAGTGGCTTGGGCATGCTTATGTATTGCCTGTCGAGTCGATACCGGAATGTCGCACTCAAGAATCTGAGAACCGTTTACGGGCGCGAAAAGAGTGAGGCAGAGATTCGTTCGATCGCAAAAGACGTATTCCGGCATTTCGCAAGGGCCGCGGTTGAGTTTTTCTATTTACTCTCGCTTACTAAAGATCAGATCAGCGCGATGATCGATATTGACGGCCGCGAGAATCTCGATTCCGTGCTTGCCGAGGGCAAGGGCTGCATAATTCTGACCGCTCACTACGGCAACTGGGAGCTTTTGGCGCGAAAACTGGCGATTTTGGGCTACAAAGTGAACGTGATTGCCCGTGATAGCGACGATCCCGGTATGACGGGCATCACTACCAGGATTCGCGAGAACGCCGGTTATCGTGTTTTCGACCGCGATCAGCCTATAATCGGGGCGTTCCGCGCTCTGCGCAATAACGAGATTCTGGGCATTCTGCCGGATCAAAATGATAGCGACGGCATATTCGTGGACTTTTTCGGCCGCCCGTCGAAAACAGCTGTTGGGACGGCGGTGCTGTCGCTCAAATCTGGAGCGCCGATTGTGCCGATGTTTGCGCCGAGGGTCAAGGGCGGCAGGTATCTGGCGACGGCCTATCCTCGCATCGAATTTACGCCCAGTGGCGACCAGGAGAAAGACGTGCACGATCTGACGACCCTCGTCAACACGGCTATCGAGCGAGAGATAAGGTCGAACCCGTCGCAGTGGCTGTGGCTTCACGACAGATGGAAATTGTCGCCGGCTTTACAGGGGGATTCAAATGCCGACTAACGCGCCTGAGAGAATATTGATCGTGAAATTGAGCGCGATAGGCGATGTGTTGATGGCAACCCCTGCCGCGCGCGCAGTTCGCGAGGCGTATCCGAACAGCTACATAGCGTGGATCGTCGAGCGCAAGTCGGCGGATATCGTGCTAGGGAACCCGTATCTGGACGAAGTGATCGTATGGGATCGCACGAAAAGCCCAGGGCTTATTCGCGGTGCGGCTCGATTTATTAAGTCGATTGCGGGCTTGAGCAGGGAACTCAGAGCGCGAAAGTTCGATGTGTGCGTCGATTTGCAGGGACTGCTGCGTAGCGCCGGTGTGTGCCTGGTGTCGGGGGCGAAGCGGCGAATCGGGTTCTCGGATGGCGCGGAGGGCAGCGTGTATCTGTATCATGAGACCTACGATCCCGGCGGCGATGAGGTGAATGCCCAGCAGCGCAATCTCGATTTGCTGAAGACCATTGGTGTTCGCTCGACCAATACCGCTATGCACATGCCTGTGGGCGATGACGATCGTGTTTTTGCAAAGGAGTTTTTTGAGGCCAGCGGCATCGACGGCCAAAAAGTCGTGGCATTTTGCCCGGCCACGACCTGGGTGAACAAGCACTGGACGCCCGAGGGCTGGTCTCAAGTCGCCGATTTGCTTCACGACAAATATAACACGCGGTCATTGATTCTTGGCTCCAAAGCTGATATTGATCTGGCGGGGAGGATAGTCGATGGCGCAAAGTGTCAGCCGATTGTCAGCGCCGGAAAGACAACTCTTAAGCAGGCCGGGGCGCTGATGGAGAGGTGTTTAGCGGTGATAGGTGTGGATACGGGGCTGCTGCACATGTCGGTTGCGCTCGATAGACCCACGGTTGGGCTTTTCGGCGCGAGCGCGTGGCGCTGTTTCCAAAAGAAAGCCAACTTCGTGTGGGTGGCCAAGGACTTTCCGTGCAGCCCGTGCCGCAGGCATCCGATATGCAATAATGTCGATTGTATGCAGGCCATTGGCGCGGAAGATGTCGAGAACGCCGTGGCACGGTGGCTGGAATAGGCTTCGCGATGAGGATTGTCTGCTTTCATCTCAACCAGATCGGTGACCTCGCCTTTTCGCTTCCAGCGCTAAAAAGCCTTCGCGACGGTTTTCCTGACGCCATTATAACCAGCGTAGTGCGTCCCGGGTTGTCGGAGTTATTGTCGGCTACCGGTTTGATTGATGAAGTGCTGTCCAGGAATAGTGGTATAAACCTGGACAAAACTATTCTGTCAAAGCGTCTTGCGGTTGCCCGATATGATCTGGCGGTGCTTTTTTCGCAGAGCGCGGAATGCGCGCTGCTTGCGTATATAAGTGGGGCGAAGCGTCGAGTTGGATTTATCAATACATCTCTTGGGAGCCTGCTAACCGAGCGAATCGACTTTACGCATCCGCCTTCCACCGAGAATAATCTGCGGTTAGTTTCAGCGATTGGGTGCAAGATTACGTCGCAAAGTTATGCAAGTCTGCTTAAGCTGACGCAGGGTCAGATAGCTGCCGGAGACAAAGTGCTATCCGCGCATGGAATTGCGGCTGATGAGAGCATTGTGGCGTTTGCGCCGGGCACTTCGGGTCGACGAAGTGTGAAGGAGTGGACTGACGAGGGCTATGCCGAAGTTGGGCGATACCTAGAGGGTGCGGGCTGCAAGGTAGTCATAATCGGTACTGAGCCTGCAGTTGAAATTACCGCTCGGTGCAAGTCGATAATCGACTTCAGCGGCAAGACCAACCTCGTAGAGGCAGCGGCAATTCTTTACAGGAGCCGGACGCTTGTTGCAGTGGATTCGGGCATGCTGCACCTGGCGGCAGCTCTGGGCAAGAGAGTGATAGGCCTTTACGGGCCGTCGAACCAGCGTGTCACTGGGCCTCAAGGAGAGGGGCATGCTCTGGTCACATCGGGTACGGAATGCAGCCCATGCATGCAGACTGTGTGCAAGTTGGATCGCAAATGCATGACAAACATAGACGCTGCACAGGTAATTGACGCATTGAGTAATATATTAGCCGGTCAGAATTAGAAACGACTTTCGTCTCAGTGGTAATGTGGACACAAAATTGAGCTGGAGATGCTTGGGTGGGTATTTCAGCGCTGGTTCTAACCTATAATGAGGAAGCAAGGATCAAAAGGTGTTTGGAGCGCCTGGATTTTGCGGACGAGATCGTTGTTGTCGATTCGTTCAGCACTGACGGCACTCTGGATATCGTGCGCCGGTACACGTCGAACGTTTCGCAGAACGAGTTTACAGGTTTCTCCAATCAATGGAATGCTGCAATTGAGCGTGCCAATGAGGACTGGGTGCTGATTATCGGGGCGGACGAGGTAATATCCAGGGAGCTTGCGACGGAAATCACAACCGCTGCGCGTGAGGGCAATTTCGACGCCTACAGGATGCCTCGGTCAACGTTTTTTTTGGGACGACGCATGCGCCACTGCGGTTGGTATCCCGATTATCAGCTCAGGCTGGTTCGGAGAATCCAGGCGCATATACCGGACAGGCTGGTGCACGAAACGCTTGTTGTGGACGGCCAGATTGGGACGCTCAGGAACCCGATTGTTCACTACAGCTACGATACAATGGCGGATTATTGTCGAAAAATGGTCAGATACGCCAGAGCTGCCGCCGAGCAGAAGCATAAAGAGGGTCGCGAGTTTCATATAATCGACCTATTGCTGAATCCGGGGCACTCTTTTCTTAAAATGTATATATTGCAGCAGGGGTTCAGGGATGGTTTGCATGGTTTTGTGCTGAGTAGTCTTACAGCGTGTTCGTCTCTGCTGCGTTATGCGTTTTTGTGGGAGATGAGCGCGAGCAAGGATCAAACGAATGAGAAGTAAAATACCGTATGCGCTGATTTTGCCGTATGCTATTTGGTTGGCAATACTGCCTGTGACGACGCCAATCCCCGCCGCGGCTATTACGTCAAATGAGCTGAAGGCAAGAGTCGAAACTGCCACGAAAGAACTTGTTGATATAAGCCTTGTGGGCTCTGTCGTCCAGTCAAATAAGGACGTGATTTCCAAGATCGAGCCGAATTACGCTCGACTTTACGAGTTCAAGTCCGCGAAAGTCTCGCTCAAGCTGCCCGACAAACTGCGGATGGAAGGCAAGCTGGGAATGGTGAAGTTCGAGTATATAGTGAACGGCGGCACAAAGATTTTCCGTGCGTCGCCGGTAAGGATCAACAAAAAGGAAGACTATTCTCACGACCCCGCAAAGCTGCAAAGCCCGTTGGATATCGGTCTTGTGACTCCTACTCTGTGGGAAAAGCGCAGCGTGGAGGTGGTCGATGACGCCGAGGCGAAGAAGAACGGTGAGATCAAGCTCCGGCTTCGCTGGCCAAAGGGCGATATGGTGCATTATATTTGGATCGACGAGCAAAATCTCTGGCTCAAGAGACTGGAAAAGCGTGATGGCGATGGAAATTTGAAGGTGCGGATGGTTTACTCGAATCCCAAGAACATATGCGGAATGGTCTGGCTGCCGACCAGGTCGGAATTGTATGCTTCGGAGGGAGACTTGGCTGGCGCAATTGAGATGAGCGACATCAAATATAATTCCGGCCTGCCGGACTCATTGTTTCAGTGAACGGATGGTGTGTCAGATTTGGGGAAATTTGGGACTTTGCCCCAAACCCCACCAAGGGCTCTGCCCTTGGATCCCGCCAGGAGCCGAGTGGCCCCTGGATCCCCGTCTCGAACTTAATTATCCCCTTAAGGGGATAATTAAGTTCGGGTCAGAAGGTCAAGGAAACCTGGTTTCCTTGTGGAGTCCAAAGGCAAAGCCTCTGGTGGGAGTCTGAGGGTAAAACCCTCAGATCATTTCCCCATATTTGACACGAACCCATGAACGGAGACCCATTGGACAACGAATTGATAACTTGTAACGTGTGTGGAAGCGATGTGTCGAAAATCCTGCTGACCAAAAATGGTCATGACGTATATCAGTGCGGCAAGTGCGGATTAGCTTTTACATGGCCTCAGCCGCAGGCCATCGCCGATCAGTATGACGCCTCGTATTTCGATTTATATCGCAGACGCAGAGGTTTCAGGCTGAAGCGCGGAGATACTCGTCTGAAGCAGATCGAGCTGATGAAACAGCCAGGCAAATTGCTTGACATAGGGTGCTCTCTGGGTTATTTTATTGAGGCGGCAAATGCCAGGGGCTGGGATGCGTCAGGCATCGAAATATCGCCGCATGCTTCGGAAGAGGCTCGACAGATGGGGCTGGACGCTCGCACAGGGGTGCTGGAAGACGCGCGCTATGATGACGGTTCGTTCGATTGCGTCACGATGTGGGACGTTCTGGAGCATGTTCCCGATCCCACAAAGCACATGCTGGAAGTGAACAGGATTCTATCCGACGGCGGCCTCGTAGTGATCGGAACGCCGAACCTTGGGCATTCCCGGTTCAAGGCGCAGCGCGAGAACTGGCGGCATCTTAAACCCGCCGAGCACATTTTTTATTTTATGGAGTCCAGCATATCGCCGCTTCTGGGCAAGACCGGATTCGACGTCGTCTACCTGCCGCTATTTGGCGGAAGATCGTTTCAAGGCAGCGTCGGCGCGGCAATACGAAGCGGGATTTCTCGGCTTGTTCAGCTCAATGACGTTATGACCATATATGGAGTGAAAAGATAATGGATCTGAATGCGTGCCGCGCGGCGCTGCAGAAATTCGCCGGAAAGCGCGTGCTGGTGATTGGCGATATGATGCTTGACGAGCATATCTGGGGTAATGTCAGCCGCGTATCGCCTGAAGCGCCGGTTATGGTGGTGAATGCCGATTCCACGACCTCTATGCCCGGCGGCGCGGCGAACGTTGCGAACAATATACGCGCGCTGGGAGCCGAGGCATGTGTGGTCGGAGTTGTGGGCGATGACGAAGCAGGCCGAACGCTGCAATCCTCCCTAAAGGCTTCAGGCGTAGATGTGTCGGGCATATTTGTGGACAAGACTCGTCCCACCACGCGAAAGACTCGCATCTGGGCGTCGCACCGGCATCAGGTAGTGCGGGTCGACTGGGAAGACAAGCGCAGGATAGCTTCGAGCATACTCAAGAGGATGGCGGCGTTTGTGGAGAATGTGGCAGGTGATGTCGATGCCATACTTTTGTCGGACTACGACAAGGGCGTGGTGATATCCGAGATTGTCCGCACGGCAGTCAAGATTGCCAATGAGCGCGGCAAGGTCTCTATTTCAAACGCAAAGCCTCGCAATCTCGCTCATTTCGCGGGTATAGACCTCATCACGATGAATCGACTTGAGGCAAGCTCTGCGTCCGGCGTGGATATTGAGAACGGCGCCGATGTAGAGAAAGCCGGGCGCAAAATACTTGGCGCAACCCGATGCCGCAGCTTGGTTATCACCACGGGCGCAAAAGGGCTCTCGGCGTTTACGGAGTCAGGTGAGATCAGTCACGTCCCCGCCGTCAAAAGCGAGGTCTACGATGAAGCCGGGGCAGGGGATACCGTGGTGAGCGCGCTGACTCTTGCCGTGTCGTGCGGGCTCGATCTTGCGGGCGCTGGGGCAATCGCGAACTGCGCAGGCGGTGCTGTCGTGCGAAAAGTGGGCGTCGCGACGACCACTATCCAAGAGATCGACGTTCTGCTGAGTCACTTGTGAAAGCATTAGTGTGGGTTGCGGTGGCAGTCGTGGTATGCACGATTGTGGTCGGATGTTCCGATGTTGGGCCATCGGCAGCGAGCCTGTCGCGCGCGGCCAATCTGCTTGATAACGGCAAATATCACGCCGCTGATAAAGAAATGTCGGCAGCGATAGCCTCCGATCCCACAAACCTCGATACATACACCACCGCGATTGCGTTATATTCTGACAGATTGCGCTTCGCAGATGCCGCTCATGTAGCGGACACCCTGCAGGCACGCTTGAAATCCGGCAAATTGACTCCCAAGCCAAGTGATGAGGAACTGGGGTCTTTGTACTTGATGTTCGGCCTGACTTATCAGCAGGCTCGTCGGCTTGATGATGCCCAGAACGCATATAAAAATGCCCTCGCTTTGTTTCCGAACAGCCCTCACATACTTAATAATCTGGGTTGGTTTTATGCGGACGAAGGAATCAACCTGAATGAAGCGCTGAGACTTACCAAACGCGCGGCAAGTCTTTTACCAAAAGATGGAAACGTTGTTGACAGCTTAGGCTGGGCGCAGTTTAAGTCAGGACGATATGAAACATCGGCGCGTACGCTAAAGCGGGCCGTGGAGCTTGAGCCGGACAACTCTGAGCTGCGATACCACCTTGGCGCGGCGTATTCCAGGATTGGCAAACATATCGAGGCCAATATCGAGCTTCGGAAAGCGCTTATTTTGACCCCTAATATGACCAAAGCCTCACTACTTCTCAAAACTCTTCAAAAGTAGTGTTGTTCAAGTCCTTTGTGTTCCATTCAAAACATCTTAAGATGCACAGTATGTGAACGATAAGGTTTGTGATGGAATGGCTGAGCTTGATATTATGTAATAATTCATTCAAATAGTTGACTACGTAAGATTCTTGTGATATAATCCATCCACGTCGTAGGCGCTTGCCTGCTTCAGTATTAGGAGAGTTTTGTGGTTTTTAGGAGGGAAGTATGGCTATAGGTAAAGTCAAGTGGTTCAGTGACGCCAAAGGCTATGGTTTCATCCAGACCGAGGATGAGCCCATGGAAGGCAAGGACATTTTTGTCCACTATTCGGAGATTGTGAAGGATGGCTATAAGAGCCTAGCGCCTGGTCAGGCAGTAGAGTTCGAGTTGATGGATACTCCAAAAGGCTTGCAGGCTAAAAACGTCGCTCCGCGTTCATAACGACGTGAACCGGTTGCTCCATTGTGAGCGGTGTACCAGGGCGTGAACTCGGTCTGCCAGAGACCGGGCTGCCGGAAGCTCAAGATTATCGGATTCCAGCCACCCCTTTCTGTGACATTCTCACATACTTTTCAACTTGTGAAACATATGAGGTGTTTCAACCTGCTGCAAAAAAGCAGGAAGAGCGGCTCATGCGAGCTCGCTCTCCCTTTTCTCCCTCTCCCTCTCTCTTCCTCGATACAAAGTGTTTTACGCTTCTACAAACGGGTCGCAGCCAACATCCGCGGCAAAAAGCTCCAGGTCGGATTCCTCTGTGTTTCCAAAGGCCTCCTGATCCAAATCGGACTCGGCAGCCCTAGCAGCATTTCCCGGCAGCCCTTTGAAGATCGGCCTTTCAAGCATAAAGTGGCGCTCGGTAAACAGCCCGCTGTTGTCCGAATTGCGTATTGCATCTTCAAACATCGCCACTTTGGCGTCGAGATCGTCCGCGCAGTGCAGCATAACCGCTTCTATACTTTTTGGCTGTTTGGGCGAACCCCACTCCTTGTTGCCGTGATGCGAAATAATCATGTGCTGCAGTGCAAGGTTCATCATCGGATCGAACCCGTCAATTTGATCGCAGGCTTCCTTAACGGCCATCGCACCACCGACCACATGCCCCACCAGATGTCCGGCGTCCGAGAATTTGATCGACCCCGACCACAAATACTCCTCGGTCTTACCGATATCATGCAGCGCCGCCGCGGTAAGAAGTAAATCGCGGTCGACCTGCGGATAACTATCAGCAAGCGCCGCGCACGTGCGAACCACATTCAGCGTGTGCTCGAGCAGACCGGCGACATAAGCATGATGCAGTTTTTTAGCGGCGGGAGCCTGCCTGAACTTGACCGCGTAGTCTCCACTGACCAGAAAAATATCTAGCAGCCTGCGCAGATTGGGGTTAACCACCTGATCCAGCAGACGCATCAGTTCCGCCATCATCTCATTGGGGTCACGCGGCGAACTCCGAACGAAATCTGCGGGATCCACAGCTTCGCCCCATCGCTGAAACGATTCGATTACAAGCTGAGGCTTGTCGTTATAAGTCTTAACTGTGGCACAAACAAGAACGTGTTCATCGTCATGAAGCCGGGAGATTTCGGACTCCGTGGCCTCCCACTTCACGGCATCCACCGTGCCGCTCTTGTCGCCAAGTGTCATTTTGAGAAATTGCGAGCCGGTGCGGGTATTCGCGACCGATTTGGAAACCACCAGGAATATGTCCTCAATCCTGGTTCCTTCACGCAGGTTTGCAACGAAAATCTTCTTCACGCCTGTATTTTATCCGCAGTGCGACCGGTTGTCAAGGGCATTTTGCAGCTATTAGTACAACTTTATGAACGGGAGGTTGTTTTAACAAGATGCCTACCGGGTATATCCGATGCGGCAAGCAAGCAGGCAATTATTACGGGGAGTTTTTCCTCAGGAAACGCATAGATGGGCTAGTTGGCACGAATTGTGCAAGGGCCATGTTCGATGGCGCCTGCGCCCCTTGCGGGTTCCGTCACCTTTGGAGGAGCGAAAAAGATGGTTAGGTGCTTTTGGTGTGGGGCGGAGAACGACCGCCACCACGACGTGTGCTGTGTGTGCAAGAGAAAACTGCGATGGACGACATTCTTTAAGGGCGTGCTGCAGCCTTCGGTCGGGTGCCTGCTCGGAGCAAAGCCGCATCCCGACGATCCTAAATCAGCGCACGACGTAATCAGACTGGCGTCTTAGTGGGTTTCAGCTTCGATTTGTAATATCGGGGTGGGCGTCGGCACGGATTGACGCCAACTCCGCGCCGTAGATTACGATTATCGAAGAGTAGTATATCCATAGAAGCAGCAGAATGATGCCGCCCAGCGACCCATATATCTGGTTGTAATTCGCCACATTCGCGACATAGTAACTGAACGCGTATTTGGCGGCCTCCCAAAGTAGACCCGCAAGCAAACCGCCTGCAAAGGCCGATGCCCGCGGCACTTTTGTGTTGGGCAGTATCTCGTAAAAGAGCGTGAATGTGACGATAGTGATTGCCAACGGCACCAAATAGGTCAGCAAGTCCCAAAACCAGCCCATATCGAGCACCCATGGAATAAGGTTATGGCTGCGGATGGCCGTGATTGCGGCGGTCATTGCAAACGAAAGCCCCAGCAGCACCACAAGTATGACCAGCACGGCAAACGAAATCAGCCTTTTGGTAACATAACTGCGGCGTTCTTCGACGTTCCAGATATGGTTCATCGCCATTTCAAGCGTGACGATCATAGTGCTGCCCGACCACAGAAACACAAGTATACCGAAGCCGGTCGCGGCGCCTCTGTCTTGAATCACTTGTTTGACGATATTGTCCACCCCGGGGCCGACAGAATTTGCTCCAAGCACACCGACGATCATCTGTTGGGCCTGATCAGTTGAACCGAGCACGAACCCAAACACAGCGATGGCCAGCAGCGCAAGTGGGATCAGCGAGAGGAATGCGAAGAAACTGACGGCTGCGGCCATCAACGAGCCGTTGTCGTCGGAGTAGCGCGCCAGTATTTTTTTTGCACACGCATATACCTTTGCGACCGGTTCCGGCAGATGTCTTTGTCTCAACTTCGAGCGCCCGTCGCTTTAACGACCGCAGTGCCATGGTCTTCGCGGTCGGGGTAATAAGCCTTGATCGTAAACTCGAGACCGGCTGTGGCGAGCGGCCCCTCAAGCGCTATTGGTCCCATTCTAAACTCACCATTATCACCCACCGCGACCATTTGCGATGCCACCTCTCCTGCCAGCTTGAGCAGGCCTGTCAGGCCGTTTGTGTAAGTTATTGTCACCAGAACCTTGGAATCCGGGTCGGCAGTGCCTCTTACAAGCAGCGCGCGAGTGATTTTTGCTCCGTCAGGAGGGTTCGTCAGGACTATCTTGCTATGGGCGACCTCCTGAGTCTGAGCAGCGACGGCCTCGACGACCGGCACAATCGCCAGTGCAGGTTTCGCTACTGCAGCAGTCTCAGTATTTGATGGGCTTTGAACGGGCGGGGCGGATTCCACGGTCACCAGCCTTGCCGCTTGAACGGCCGCCGAGCTGACGCCGTTGACCACAAGTTTGGCCGTAAGCGCCGCGCTACGAACTGCTTTGTCCCTGGGTATTTCAATTACCGCCCGATACGAGCCAGGTGAAACCTCGTCCATGCGGGTATCTTTAATAAGGTTATTTACCGTGAATGTCGCTTGACAGCCGACAGTGCCCGAAACATCCACCGTTAGCAGGTCGCCGGCCTTAAGCGGAGACGGCGCGGAATATGTCACGGACTGGATTTTTGGCTTTTCGGGCGATGCAGGAACAGGTTTTGCGATAGTCTTTGCGATCTGCTTTGCGTCGGGTTTTGCCGGTGGCACAGTTTTTGGCTGCGCGGAAGAGTCATCCTTGTCAGGTCGCGCCGCAAAGATCGTCCATGCTTGGGCGCTTATGGGGTTCACGCGGCATTTTACGAGCATCCCCTTCTTGATATCGCTCGGTTGGCCTGCGCGGCCGTCGTAAAGCACCACCAGCGCTCCAGGGCTGAGAGTTACGCTGCGTCCGTCGGTGAGTGTCAGCTTGTTGTCATTCACCCCGACTGCGGTTCCAATCATGACTCCGAAGAACCCCTTGACCGACGATGCGAAGCCGTTCTGGTTCACGACAGCCACTATATGGTCGCCCTCTGCAAGATCGCGCAACTTGACGGCGCGAGATTCCTTGCCGATCTGACCACGCATCACTTTTACATCGCTGGTGACCGCAAAGCCTGAGGTGGAATTGCCGATTTGCAGGACAAACGAGATGGAGTCTGAGGCAACGGAAACAAGTGTGCCTTTAACGGTTTGCGCACAATTGGCGACAGAGCAGTTGATTGCGATTACCCACCATACTGCGAGCGCAAAACAGCGTCCGATTCTCATTACTAAAGCACCTCCATGCAGCGGTTCATTCCACGGTAATTTGCGCGGTCATATAGCTCTTTGTGGAGCCTTCTTTGATGACATAATAACTCTGAACGCCCGACTGGAAAATATATGCGGAGTATTTTTGGCCGCAGTTGAGATACATACTCTCAAAATTGCCGTCCGGTGTTGGGATTCCATAGAGTGTGATAGTGCCTTCTTCGTCTTTTCCGGAAACGCGATACGTGTATTTTCCCGCTCTGGGAAAATCATTGTATGTAGCTGTTTTGCCCGGCTTGATAGACAGAGTTGCTATCACTTCATCCGAGGAGTCAAGTATCTCTAACTCGACGGTCTGTACATCTTCGTCATCTATGCTTATGTTTGTATCGTCTGCATCATTGCGCCATTGAATTGTGTCGCCGAAATCTGCTGTCAGATTTTTGGGATTGAGCGTGCCATCGGGATAGCACGATATCATATCGCTTGTTGTCGGCGAGCTTACTTGCTCCAAAGTGCCGCTCACTATTTTTACTTTGTTCGATTCATCATTCGTCCAAGCTATTTTGTCGCCACGCGAAACCGTTACATCGCTGACGGACGAAGTGCTGGTTGAATGGTTTCTATCTGAAGTGGAGCCGCCTCCTCCACATCCACTTAGCATAATCACAGGCACAGCAATAAGAGCGAAAAGTCTCGGCATTTATAAGAGTCTCCGGTTGAGCAACAATTACTGTATGTTACGCATTGCCGTAATTATTGTCAAGCAACCACATACAGAGGTTGAACGTTGACAAACAAATAGCCGGATTGTATACTGCACTGTAAGCGCTTTCACTTGGAATATAGTTTGAATGATAATATTACAATTCAAGATGTCGCACGAGATACCAATCTCAGCACCGCAACAATCTCACGTGCGCTGAACCAGCCGGAACTGGTCAAGCAGAAAACCTTATCTATTGTTCGTGAAAGCATTGCAAGGCTTGGTTATAAGCCCAATGTCGGTGCCCAGCTTCTTGCGCGCGGCAAATCGAGCAAGACCATCTGCTTTCTTCTCTCCAACAGGCAGTTTTTCCATACTATTCACGCTAATGTGTTGCAAGGTGCGGCAAATCAGGCAGAGGTGGACAAGGCCAGTGTGCTTTATACAACCTGCAATTATTTGCCGGATGATATGCCCTCGACAATCGGGGTGCCGCACATCCTGGCAACGCGAGGCCTTATAGATGGAGTCATAATAGCCGGAACAAACTATCCGAACATTATCCCTGTTCTCGACGAAATTGGCCTGCCGTACGTAATCTTCGGCACGAATTTCATTGATGGCGATGTCTTGTTTCCGGCATCGGTAAACGTTGATGACATGGGTGGGGGATACCAGGCCACTCGCCACCTCATTGAACTTGGTCACGTCAACATCAAGTTCGTGGGAGATATGTCTTTTCCGTGGTACAAACGCAGGTATTATGGCTATGTAAAAGCAGTCACTGAAGCAGGGCTTTTTTGTGAAGCGCCGATCGGGAGTGCATCCGATGGCGAATTTCAAATGGGCTTTGATGCGGTGAATGAACTTTGTGCTAATAACGCGGGCTTTTCGGCGATATTTGGCGCGGGCGACGAAGTGGCTATGGGGGCAATAAGAGCTTTACAGGCTAACGGACGCAGCGTGCCCAGTGAGGTAAGCGTGGTTGGATTCAATGATGAGGAATCGATCCGATTTTCCAGCCCTCAACTCACAACTGTTGCTCTGCCGAAGGAAGAAGTTGGTTCGGAATGCGTAAGGATGCTTCGACTTCTTATTGAAAACCCCGGCTTAGCCATCGAACCTTTAGTTTTGCCCACGCAACTAGTAGTTCGCGAATCCACATGCAAGGAGCATAGTATTGAATTATGAGTTCATTTGAGTTAAAAGGTAAGACAGCCGTCGTGACCGGCGGCGGAGGCGTGTTGTGTCGATCTATGGCGCGCGAGCTTGCAATGCGAGGCGTAAATATAGCAGTTCTGGACTTATCAGAAGAGGCGGCCAAATCAGCCGCCAATGACATCGTGCAGGCAGGCGGCAAAGCAATAGGACTACCATGTAACGTGTTGGAGAAGGCGGGGCTGGAGTCTGCTAAAGAGAAAGTCCTGGCCGAATTCGACGGAATCGACATTCTCCTAAACGGCGCGGGTGGCAACAACCCAAGAGCGACGACATCCAAAGAGACTTGTATCCTGGAAGACCTGACAAACGCCACCGAGGACTTCAAGTCGTTTTTCGATCTAGACCCGGACGCCATAGAGTTTGTTTTCAGCCTCAATTTTATAGGCACACTGCTTCCGAGCCAGGTTTTTGGTCGACAAATGATAGAGCAGGGCGGTGGAGTGATTTTGAATATATCCTCGATGAACGCATTCAAACCGCTCACGAAAATCCCAGCCTACTCGGCAGCCAAAGCAGCGATATCGAACTTCACACAGTGGCTTGCGACTCATTTCGCGCCGTCGAATGTGCGTGTAAACGCCATAGCGCCGGGGTTCTTTTTGACCAATCAGAACAGGTTTCTTATGATAGACGAAAAGACAGGCGATCTTACCGCGCGAGGCAGGACTATCCTTGCTCACACGCCCATGGGGCGGTTTGGTGATCCTGAAGACCTCAATGGGACGCTTGTCTGGCTGGTTTCGGACGCATCAGCGTTTGTTACAGGAATTGTTGTGCCCATCGACGGCGGTTTCTCTGCATTCAGCGGAGTATAAGGAGACAGTAGATGCTTATTACAAATCAAACCATACCCAAGACGATTAAAGCTGTCGTTTTGGAAGGCCCGCGCAAGCTCACATACCGCGAGATTCCGATGTGGCCCATTGAATCATATAACGATCCAGACATGATCCTTTTGAAAGTCGCTGCATGCGGCGTGTGCGGGTCGGATTTCAGATACTACGCAGGCGAGAACCCCTGGGCGCAGCATACGCTCGGTCGACACGTTGATAACCCGCCGAACATCGTGCTCGGTCATGAGTTTACTGGGGAAGTGGTCGGAGTAATGAGTGAGAAGAACGCGCATCTTATGGGCAAGCGTGTTGCGCCGATCTGCTCTAAAACATGCGGCGTTTGCAGTGAATGCGCGTCCGGCAGGACACAGCTTTGCCCCAATACCGTTCATCTCGGACATGGCCAGGGGTGGGGCAAGCAGGACTTCTTTCCTGGGGCCTACGCGGAGTATGTGCCAGTGTGGGCGTCGGGCACGTTCGTCATACCGGACAAGTTGAGCTATGAAGAGACTGCGATGATGGACATTCTCGCGGTGTGCGTCCATGTGGCGCATCAGGGCGAGATTCAGCCCGGCAGGCCAGTCCTGATGATGGGCGCGGGGCCGGCAGGTAACGGAATCGCTCAGGCGGCAAAATATCTGGGCGCGAGCAAAGTCGTGATTACGGATATTTCCGACATTGCGCTCGATATCGCTCGCAAGCAGGGCATTGACGAAGTCGTCGATGTTAGAGGCAAGACTGACGAACAGCTATCGAATGAACTGAGGTCACATGCGCCGGAGGGTTATGCCAGCGTGTTCGACAGCATCGGCACAAAAGAGAGCTTCGACATTGGTCTGGGGCTTCTCGGTAAGAGGGGCACACTTGTGAATATGGCTGTGCACGACCAGGAGATGCCGGTCAACTTCCTGAGGCTCGGCAGCGAGCGCAAGGTCACAACAAGCTGCAATTTCGCTACGGGCGATTACCCACTGGCATTGAGTTGGCTTGAAACAGGCCGATTATCCGTGAAGGGTTGGTTGAATACTATTAAACTCGAAGACCTACCACGGGTATTCGCTGAGGTCGATTCCAGTACAAGCGGCAAACAGGCGTTTAAGATGCTTGTTTCGTTCAAATAAGGTTCGGATGGGAGAATAATGACACAGAGCAAAGCTCAAATCGCACAGATGGTGGACAGCGTCATCGCGAAAACCAAAATAATAGACATCCATACGCATCTCTACGCGCCGGATTTCGGCCCACTGCTCCTTTGGGGCATGGACGATCTGCTTACGTTCCACTATCTTGTCGCGGAGACAATGAGATGGCTGGATATGCCCTATGACGATTTTTGGAAATTGTCTAAGCGCGAGCAGGCGGATATTGTCTGGAAGACTCTGTTTGTCGACCATTCTCCCATCAGTGAGGCAGCCAGAGGCGTTCTTACTATGCTGAACGCTTTGGGGCTGGACGTGTCATCGCGTAACCTGGATGACTATCGGGCGGCGCTTGCCGAAAAGTCCATAAACGAGTATATAGATGAAGTTTTTAGTCTGGTCAACATTGAGCATGTGATTATGACTAACGACCCATTCGACGATCTCGAACGCCCGATTTGGCTGGATGGCAAGGTGCGCGACCAGAGATTCAAGGCTGCCCTGCGGATCGACTATCTGCTCAATTCCTGGGATCAAGCTTGGCCAAAGCTAGCGGAGTGGGGCTACGGCGTCGGCAAAATTCTTGACGACTCGACATGTGCGGAGGTTAGGCGGTTCCTGACGGACTGGATAGAGAAAATGGATGCGGTGTATATGGCAGCTTCATTGCCGCCGTCGTTCAGGTTTCCAGAAGACTCAGATAGAGGGGCGTTGATCAGAGAGTGCATTTTGCCTGTTGCGGAAAACAAAAATATTCCATTTGCGCTGATGATAGGCGCAAAGAGGCTTGTTAACCCCGGTCTACAACTGGCGGCAGATTCGGTCGGTAAAGGTGATGTCGAGACAGTTGAATATCTTTGCCGACATTATCCGCAGGTGAAGTTCTTGGTGACGATGCTTTCACGGGAAAACCAGCATGAGTTGTGCGTGGCGGCGCGAAAGTTCAGAAACCTGACAATCTTTGGGTGCTGGTGGTTCCTCAACACTCCGAGCATTATCGACGAGATGACGCGCATGCGCTTCGAACTTCTCGGCACGAGCTTCATTCCGCAGCACTCAGACGCGCGCGTACTGGAGCATGTAGTTTATAAGTGGATACACTCCAAGGCGATTATTGGGCAGGTCTTAACCGATAAGTACTATGATCTCGCCGCAACCGGATGGGTTTTGACAGAAGAAGAAATTGCAGACGATGTCAAATGTTTGTTGGGATGCGGTTGGAATTATTGAGATTTGTAACCTGTTTTGAACCAGTCAGCATACCAAGCGATATAAGAGTAATCGCAGCGCTTTAGTCCGATTGCCCTGCTCCATTCAAGCATCCATGCGACCTATTGTATGGTCAAGCTGCCCGTAATAAAGCTCTTGTTGGGGTCGTCCAAGTCCAGGACATAGTATGGCACCGTTCCTGAACCGGTAAATGTCCTGGAGAACGTGCCGCCGTTTGGGAGTGTCGGGGTTTGAAAGACGCCATCCGGGTTGGGAACACCGTACAGAATAATCGTGCCTGAGAAAAACACATTGCCATGCTGCTGAGTCGTATATAGCCCGGCTGCGGGGAAGTCTGAATAGCCGATGACCTCGCCGTTAGTAAACTCCAGTGTTTCGACAACCACTCCCGCGTCGTTCAGGATGTCCATTGTGAAATCAAAGCCGGTGTCGTTGCGCCATTGTACTGTGTCGCCGAAGTTTGCCTCGACCTCACTGGGCGAAAATGTGTTGTCGGCCTGTATGGCTATCTCTGAGAGCACTTCGGGGTTCGATACTTTTTCCAGGGTTCCGCTTGCGACGACATGACTTTGGGTATCTGAGTTGATCCACTGCACGCCATCGCCGGACTTTATCGTGATGGTTTTTGGATAGAATCTCTGTGACTGGATCCTTATCACATAAGCGCTGGAGCTGCCCGAACCGCCGCCTCCGCAGCCGTGAATGCTCAGAGCGACCATTATAATGAGAGCCAGAAGCGTTAATCTTGCCATGCGAGTGCCTCCAAGTTAAATATGCTTGGAGAAAATACCCGGAAGGCACTGGTGTTGAATCACGGAGTGGAATCGGCGATCTTGCGAAGTTCGGACATCGGAACATCGCCCATCAGCGTGAACTGAACGCCGTGACGCGCCCAGGTCAGGACTTTTGTAATCTTGCTTTTCACCCGCGTCGGAGGCGAGTTTTTTGAGGCTCTGCGCTGGAATAACGAGATAACGTTGGCGCCGTTGGAAAATTGCATGTGCGCTGAGCAGCATCCGTCAGCCGACAGAGTCGAAACGCCAACCAGTCTATAACCTTTCGGCAGATACTTGGGTTTGGTTACGTCACAGTGCCCCTTACGCGCTCTGCAGGCCGGTCTGATCTTGCCTTTGACCGCAAATGCCGACTTCGATATGTTGCCGGGATTGATTTCGATAGTTGCGAAGTCGGACGAGTTGACTATCGCGCCATGAGGGCTCTCCACCTGAGAGCGCATTACAAGATAACAGTCTTTGTCGATCCAGACTCTTCGAGCCGAGTCGAGCCTGCTGCGAGGCAACGCCTGAATTACGTATGTTGTGCGTCCAGCCACGTTGTCTGTTCCGACCAGGCGGATTTCATAGTTTTCGAGGGTTTTCTCATAGATCGCGTCGAGCGGCATTGTTAACCGGCATGCGGACTCTTCCCACACACTCTGCCTTGGGCAATACTTCCAGAATCTCGCCCCGTCCTGGATCACGATCATTCCTGAGAGCGCCTCAGGCGAAAAATACTCGGTTCGAGTCAGATCAGGCATCATGTGAACGACTTTGAACCTGGCCGAAGTCTGCCTGCCGGCAAAATAGAACGTCGCGTTTTTCGTGCCGCGATAGCTGACGTGTTTGTCGGCGACTTCAGCCTTATGCAGCAGTTCATCGACATTCGCCGCAAGCACGGTCGCGGGCACAAACAGAGCCGGTATTAGTAATGGCAAGAGCTTCTTGTAGATCATGGCGTAACGGAATCCGTCGTAAGGCTCGCTTTCTCAAGTTCGGCGGCGATAAATGTGACGTGCGGGTCGCTGAGCGCCTGCTGCCGCTGAGCACGAGAGTGAGCTGAGATGTAACTTGCATACTCCGGTATTGGGACAATATTGTTTACGGCCGCGGGTTGATCGCTCAGATGTGCGGGCAATATCAGCAGCAGAACAAGTATCATTAGGGCTGCAAACGCGGGTACTGCATAAATCGGGCGCAAGAGCCATGATTCGCGCGCAGATTGCTGTTTCTGGGTCTTTATCTTGCTCATTACGCTCTGCCTGCAATCCATCGGAGCCTGGCAGCAGGACAGCGACTTCAGTGATGCGAGCAAGTTCTCCATTGCGGCCAGTTCAGCCGCGCAGTGTGGGCACTGGGCGATATGTGTCTCAAACTCCAGGCACACGTGTCCCGCAAGGTTTTCGTCGATATAGTCCGACATCACTGCTGCACATTTCTTGCAAATCATAGCTTATCACCCAATGAATATCTAAGCTCGTTGCGCGCTCTGGATACGCGCGATTTCACAGTACCCAATGGCACTTTAAGTATCTCCGCGACTTCTTCCTGAGACAATCCTTCCACATCATGTAAGATAAGCGCCGTTCTCAGCTTCTCCGAAAGCGAGGCGATGGCTTTTCTTAGCACATGTGCCTGTTCGGTCCTGACAATGACCTTCTCCGGGTCTGTCGATGCGTCATGCGCGACCGGCTCGAAGCCCGTCTCGGTATATTTGTCATCGTCCAGCGAGTCGGCCGGCCTGGACTTTCGCTTTCTGAGAAAGTCGATCGACGCATTGATTGCGATCCGATACAGCCACGTATAGAACGCCGACCCAGCGTTAAACGTTTTGAGCTTTGAATAAGCCTTGACGAAAGCTTCCTGCGTGACATCTACGGCGTCGTCACGGTTGCTGACGTAATTCAACACCGCGCTATATATACGATCCTGATATCGCGTCACCAGGATCGAAAATGCATCCATATCGCCGCCGAGCACACGCTCCACGACTATCTGATCGGTCAGGCCGTCCATCTCGCGTCCTATCGTAATTCCCATCTCATATTTATTTAGAGTGCAGGATATACTGTCCATATTATCAGACGCAAGGATTTACGGCAACCGCCCGGTTATCCGGGCTTTAGCTCGCTTTGATTATTTGTTGCTACGTGGTTTTGGACGAATGCGACAAGATTTCGTTCCATAACTTGGAAACCTCAACGTGGACATAAGTTATGCGTTGATAAGCATAGGAGGAAACACGCTGTGAACGACGAATATTACGACTATGGGAAGGCCAAATCTGCCACAGCTTGATAATCTAGAGATTCGAAATCGCTGGCCATTAGCGCATGGCTTTAATTCTGCGCATCCTTTAGGCAAAATTGCTGCCGTGCTGGCTATAGTGGAAAGCCTTCTGAGAGGACTCGAACTTCATCAGTTTACCAGCTACAATCATATAGCGGCTTTACTTGTGTTCGTATATTCTATCCATGAAGCGTTTTTCATTACAGTGTACTATGTAAAGTCTGATGATCGTGGCCTCACAGTAAACAGGTTGTTTCGTCACCAGTTCATGAAATGGGACAATGTGCGTAAAGTAATTGCAAAGAAGCCTCAGTTGTACGCTGAACCGGAGAGCTATATGTTTATCGGACAGGATCAGCGTATTTGGTTGCCATTGCCATCCCCGAGGGGTAGAATGGATGCCGTTCTCGTTGCGTCCATACGCCAGCATCTTCTTGCTGTTGGAAAAGCCGAAGATGTGCCTTTGCCGGGAAATGCTGAGGACTTGTGGTGGATTGCGCCTGATTGGATATCGGAAGAAGCTGCATGGACAAACCCCCATCCACCAGATTGGCGCATCTATTATAAAATGCTTCAAGTGAAATCAATTATAGTGGCGATATTATTATCGATAGCAATAGTAATGCTTGGTTGGGAAAGGGTAAATGTAGTAGCAAGGTTGGCCATCATCGTCATTGGTGGTCTGTATGCGGCTCTTTATGCCTTTCTATTTCGAATGCGAACTGTAGTGCAATGGGCAAAGGTAGACTCAGACGGTGTGAATGTTGCAAACGGCTTTGGCAGTTTCAACCTGACATGGTCAGATATAAAAGAATCCGGTTGGGACAGTGAGGGCCTATATTTGACGTCTAAATCTCGTCGAGTTACAGTCAGGCTTCCCGACAATCCCAGCGCCTCCAATCTCCATTTGTGCGTGCTGAAAAAACTGCGCACAATAGAGGATCACAAATGGGTTGAAGTTCCGGCGCAGTTGGGAGGAGTTGCGCACACTATCCTTAACTCATCATAATCTGTCGGCCTGCTGCACCAAGCGAAGAAAATCGTCTTCAGACATGATCAGCACGCCCAGCGACTGCGCTTTATCGAGTTTTGACCCTGCGTTTGCGCCCGCGACGACCATATCCGTCTTTTTTGATACCGATTTGGACGGTTTTGCGCCGAGTTTGTATACCAGTTCTTCGGCCTGCTCGCGTGTGAGCTTTTCGAGCGCGCCGGTAAAGACTATCGTCTTGCCGGAGAACTGCCGGGTATCTCTGCGGGCTTCTTGGGTCGGGTCGATGCCTACGTCTTTGAGCTTGCGCAAAACTTCGGCGGTTTCTTCCTGATCGAAAAACGTCGCGACACTCTTCGCAACCACCGGCCCAATGTCCTGCACCTGCGCAAGCTCTTCTTCGGAAGCTTCACGCAGTGCGTCTATGCTGCCGAAATGCTGCGCAAGAGACGTCGCGGTGCGCTCGCCGACGTGTCTTATGCCAAGTGCGTATATCAGCCTCGAAAGGCTCGCGCTTTTGCTCGTTTCGATAGCGTTTATGGCATTTTCGGCGGATTTCTGTGCCATCCGATCCAGTGGAATAATTTTATCGACCGTCAGGTAATAGAGGTCGGCAGGGTCGCGTATGAGGTTGTTGTCAATAAGTTGGTCGACCAGCGCCGGGCCGACTCCGTCCATATCCATTGCGTTGCGCGAGGTGAAATGGATTATTGTTTCGCGAATTTGCGCCGGGCATGCGATCCCCACGCATCTGGCGACAGCCTCGCCCTCGGCCCTCTCGACATCCGCGCCGCAAACGGGGCACTTCTTCGGCATAGTGAACTCCGGCGGATTGCCGGCACGTTTTTCCGTGACGACCTCGACGACCTCAGGAATTACTTCTCCGGCTCTCTGCACCACGACCGTGTCGCCGATCCGCACGTCCTTGCGCTTGATCTCGTCCTCGTTGTGAAGTGTCGCGCGAGAGACCGTAACCCCGCTCACTTCGACGGGTTCCATTATAGCGACGGGTGTGAGCGCCCCCGTTCGACCCACCTGGACTATGATGTCTCTTATCACGGTAGTCGCCTGGTGCGCGGGATATTTATATGCAATCGCCCATCTTGGGCTTCGCGCCACGTTTCCCAGCCTCGACTGCATGTCCAGCGAGTTGACCTTCACCACCATGCCGTCGATGTCGTAAGGCAAGTTTTCCTTTTTCGTCTCCCATTCGCTCATATACGCGACAACTTCCTCGATATTAGTCGCGACCCTGACGTTCGGATTGACCCTGAAACCCCAGTCGCCGAGCGCGCAGAGAATCTCATAGTGGGTCGAGAATTCGACCCCATCGTATGCGCCGACGCCGTAGCAGAACATAGTCAGATTGCGGGATGCGGTCACGCGGGAATCGAGCTGACGGACTGAACCCGCCGCCGCGTTGCGAGGGTTGGCGAATGTAGGTTCGCCGCTGGTCTCGCGTTCCTCATTTATGCGGCGGAACTCTTCATGTTCCAGTATCACCTCGCCGCGAATTTCAACCATCTCCGGCACGGCTTTTACATCCGGCGATTCGCGCCTGGAATGATTGAGGTTGAGCGGAATGGCTTTAATTGTGCGCAGGTTCTCGGTGATGTTTTCGCCCTGCGCACCGTCGCCGCGAGTCGCGCCAGCGGAGAGTATTCCATCTCGATAAGTGAGAGAGCATGCGAGGCCATCAAACTTCAGTTCGCAGACATATTCTACCGGCTGTTCACGATCCATATCCAGAAACCGTTTGCAGCGCTCATCGAATGCGCGGAGTTCGTCCTCGCTGAATGCGTTCGCCAGGCTGAGCATCGGCGCGATATGCAAATAGGGGTTGAATTGTGTCTGAGGCGCGGCTCCGACTCTCTGCGTAGGTGAGTCCGGCGTGATCGTGTTGGGATACTTGGCCTCTATCTCCTGCAGGCGGCGCATGAGGGTATCATATTCAGCGTCGGAGATGGTCGGTTGATCCTTGACGTAATATAGATAGTTCGCGCGGTTTATTCGCTGTCGAAGATCTTCGATCTCATTTACGATCTTGGCAGGGATGTCATCGTCAAAAAAACTGCGCGTGGTCATGTCTGTCACCTTGCTCGCACTCGGCGTATTTGGAGTCTAGGACATGTTAGTCACGCAAATTGCGATTGTCAACGTGATCGAAGCAGGCAAACTTTTTTTGCACTGGGCGAACAGATGGGCAAATTGTGTCGTCTAACAGACGGATGGTGTGGTAGATATGATTAAGCTGACAGTGGAATGGCGCTCTGAGTGCCCTAATTGTGGAACTACACTGGTGGCCGATTTTTTCGCTTCTTCGACGAAACAATTGGCCTGCCCGTGGTGCGGCTTGCTGTGTGAAGCTATGCAAAGCGCCTGCAATGATGAGATCAGGGAATCTATCGCGGAAGCCGTCGCGGAAATAGAAGAGAGATTTAATGGTGAGATAATCGTGCAGGGTTGAAGTGCCGAGTGCGTGTCAAAAATGGGGAAAGTGATCTGAGGGTTTCACCCTCAGATTCCTGACCAGGGGCTCTGCCCTTGGATCCCGCCAGGAGCCGAGTGGCCCCTGGACCCCCGTTCCAGAGTTGAATGATCCCTTAAGGGATCATTCAACTCTGAGTCAGAAGGTCAAGGAAACCTGATTTCCTTGCAGAGTCCAGAGACAGGGTCTCTGGCAGGGTTTGGGGCAGAGCCCCAAATCTCCCCACATTTGACATACACCCTGAAGTGCCTTACAACTGGCGCCGGATTTCTGTATAATAATACGTATGGCGAAAGATAAGAAAACAAAACCCCAGGATGTCTCGATATCCAATCGGAAGGCCTGGCACGAATATCATATAGACGAACAGTTTGAGGTCGGCATTGTGTTGTCGGGGACCGAAGTCAAGTCGCTTCGGCTCGGCAAGGCGAGCATTACAGAGTCGTTCTGCAAAATCGAGAACGCTGAAGTGTGGATTCACGGCATGCACATCGCGCCGTACGAGCAAGGCAATCGGTTTAATGTCGATCCTTTGCGCCCTCGCAAGCTGCTTCTGCACAAGTCCCAGATCGACAAAATATACCGCCAACTTCAGGAAAAGGGTTTCACTCTGATCCCCCTCAAGTTATATTTTACCCGTGGCTATGCCAAGCTCAATATAGGCCTCGCGCGCGGAAAGAAGCTCTACGATAAGCGCGACGCCATCGCCGCCAGAGATATAGATCGTGACCGCCGCCGCGAGGAAGCCGAACGTCGCTAGGATCGCGCCACAAGAATTTTCCCAGGAAAGATGGGACTGATCCGGCGCGGGAATGAGTCCGCGGACTCATGTATGCCTGCTTCATTGTGTCTAAAATCATGAATGATGCAATGAGGGCCGGCACGGCTTACGGAACAGACAAAGTGATTCGCGCTCACCCCTGCAAACGACGGCAAACCGCCGACCCTCGGGCATCACATTCTACCTTATGTGTTTAGCTCCGTCCAACGGCGCCTTTGTCCACAAGTCGTGATTGCCATTGGGAAGCGGCTGCAGATTGCTCATCTCATACTCATTCGAGTGAACTTTGTATTTGTCGTAGAACCCATTGTCGAATTCGTAGACATCACCTGAATCGGGATCATAGAGGCGTTCCTTGCCCAGTATTGCGTCGCTGCGCTTTTCGGCGATGATGTCGTCGGTTTTGTTGCGCCTCTCCCAACCCTCATATATTATGTCCGATGTTTCGCGCAGTGTCTGGCCCGCTCTCATAGTCGCTTTGAATTGCTGATTTGATGCCGCCATGCACCTCTTTACATAAGATTTGTCCAGCGTAAAGCTCTCAAGCGATTTTACAAGGTCGCGCTCCATACCGGCGAATTCCGATTTCGGGGCGGTTATCCCCAAGAACAGAAACGCCATGCCGTTACCGGCGCCAGGCCCGCCGTTATATTGGATATTCGGCGCGGTCGTTACTAAAAACATGCCCTGCGCCGCCTTGCCGTTGCTTGTGAAGACGGCTCGTATCAGTTCGGTTGTGCCGCCGTTAATGAAACTGGGCTGCTTCTTTGAGGATATTATCTGCAGATTCGCGAGAGTCGGACATCCCGGCATAAATGTTTGGGCGATTCTTGTGTTTGCCACCAGTTGGAAGTTCTTAAGAAAATTGCTTGGGGTGAATGGCTCGATCACAGGCATTTCCAGCCAGCCGATCGGGTAACCACCCATGTTTACGTACTGCAGGTCGATCGACTTCTGCTGCCTGCTCATATATATTGGGCCGATCGAGCTGAAATCGAATATCTGCCGTAGTGAGTTCGATGGGTCGCGTATCAGGAACGCGAGCGTGCTGCCCGTGCCTGCCGTTTTGACTTTCCAGCCTTTGGGTTTCATTATGCTAAAAAATCCGCCGTCGTGCTTTACGAGCTTAAGGCCGACGGCTCTATGACCGTCGCTGTGCTTCACAGATTTCTTGCCATGTTTGGCCGATGCCTGCGCGCATCCCATGACGCTCAACTGGAGTACAATAGCCACGATTAGCGATATAACTCTCATTTCTGAATCACCACCTGAAAAGAGAAGTTGGAGGTTGGAGGTTGAAAGCTCGACTCCTTATGAGGTTTTTACCATATTGGCGCGAATTCTTAAGGTATACCTGCGCGAATAACGTGAGTGGCATTATCACATCAGTCTGCGGCCGCTTTTATTTTGGAGAGTACTTCAATTGCGTGTTGAGCATCTGCCGCGCGGACTTCCGCACGATATGTCGGATTCAAATCCATACCGCGCCTGTGGTATTGTGAGACAATGCTTCTCTCAACCATGCAGCAAATGCCTGCGTGATTCAGGATAGCTTTGCATCTGTGGGCATCGTTGGAGTCGAAGAACCTGGCGATAATCACAATTTCGTCCGGGTTCATTCGTGAGTAGTTTCTTGCCCCAAAGCTCATGTTCGTCGCGATCCAACGAATAAGACGCCCGGCTCCAGCAATAATAAGCATGGCGCATAACATGAGAATGATAACGGTGAGAGAATTCGTGTCGTCATTCATAGCGAATTAATATTCTCTGTGGATACGGCAAAGACCTGCAGGACCTTAATATGCCAGCTTGATAATAGCCTCAGCGAGCTTGTTGGGGTCATGGCGGACGACATCCGTCTGGCTGATGTAGTCGCCAACTATAGGCCTGTAGCCCATCTCTTTGATGTCCGCTACATCCGGCTCCACAAAATACTGACCCTGCAAAGCGTATTTTTCAAGAAGTTCCCTGGTCGGCCTTTCCTGGTTTACCAGCACATATTGGAACACCCGACTTTCGCTGTGCCGGGCGAGCGCCCTTACGTGGTCGGATGCGCAAAAGCCATCAGTTTCGCCGGGCTGGGTCATGACGTTACACACATAGACCTTGATCGCGTTCGATTTTTCGATTGCTTCGGATATGCCGCTGACGAGCAGGTTCGGCACGACACTTGTATATACGCTTCCAGGTCCCATCACAATGCAGTCCGCAAGCTCGATGGAGTGAAGAGTCTCCTCAAGCGGCATCACTTTCGACGGATAAAGCATCATATACTTGATCGCGCCGGGGGTTTTTGTGATGTTGGTTTCGCCTTCGACAAACGAGCCGTCCTCAAATTCGGCCTGCAGTCTGACTCTCTCAAGAGTTGACGGCAGCACGAGCCCGCGAATGGCAAGAATATTGCTGGTTTCCTTGATCGCCTGTTCGAAGTCGCCGGTGATTTTAGTCATTGCCGCGATCAACAGGTTGCCGAACGAGTGCCCGTCCAGAT
This sequence comes from bacterium, assembly GCA_021372295.1. GTDB lineage: Bacteria > Armatimonadota > UBA5829 > UBA5829 > UBA5829 > UBA5829. The sequence goes on from JAJFUS010000024.1 coordinate 34,066, forward strand.
AGTCATTCCCCTCAGAAAACCTGTACTGAAAGAGCTTGGTCATAGTCGGTTCGGCGTCGGCCAGGGCCACCAGGCAGTTCCTGATATCGCCCGGCGGAAGCATCCCCATTTCTCGTTGAAGACGCCCCGAACTACCGCCGTCGTCGGTCACGGTCACTATGGCAGTGATATTGCTGGAGTATTGTTTCAAGCCGCGAAGCATAGTTGAAAGACCGGTGCCGCCGCCGATGACCACAATCCGATGCCCCTGCGCCAGATATCGCCTTTGGAAGACAACATCGGCCAGCTTGCCCTGCGCCTCTGGGTTGATAACGCTTGTGATCGACCTTACGACTTGTCTCAAGCCGACAAAAATTATTATAAGCCCGAGCAGTACAAGCCCGATACCAAACGGAATTTGCGAGCTCGGCTGGTCTAAACGAAGCCCGAACCTGATAAACGACTCCGTCCCGATAGCTCCAAGCAAGTCCACGATGTGCATATTCAGCAGCAGCACCACGCCTGCTAGCACCGCCGTCACACCGACCGGCACTAGTAATAGCCATCGCTTGACCCTCATTCCCGGGTACAGCCACTTCAGACTACTCATGAAAAGCTTAACGCGCATCCGTCTGCCCCCGGAGTTGGTGCAGATCTCTGTGTTCCACTCTCACGACATAGTTTGAGCCGGCCAGGAATTTCGCCAGCTCGTTTGCCACGACCACCGACCGCTGTTTGCCTCCGGTGCAGCCTATCGCAATTGTCAGATACGCTTTGCCTTCTTTAACATACTGCGGAATACTGAACTCCACCAGATCGAACAGCTTCTCAAGCAGAGGCTCCGTGAGCGGATCGGATAGAATATACTGCTGCGCCTCTGGCGTAGTGCCGTCTTTGTCTCTAAGATCGGGCACCCAGAACGGGTTCGCCAAAAATCGCACATCGAAGACCACATCGGCGTCCAACGGCACTCCATGCTTGAAACCGAACGATACCACCGCGATCATCAGCCGTTCCTGTGGTTTTGACGGCCCGAAAAACTGCCTGATGAGCCTGCGCAGCCCCTCTGGTTCCAGGTTGGTTGTGTCGATGATTTTGTCGGCTTGTTCCTGCAGATCGGCCAGCATTTCACGCTCAAGACTGATCGCTTCCAGCACGCCGCGCTCTTTCGTCACCAGCGGGTGCTTTCGGCGAGTCTCTTTGAATCTCTTTACGAGCTCGGCGTCGCTGGCGTTGAGGAACAATATAACGGGACGATGAAAATGCCCAAGATCGCTGCCACAGATTTTCCTGCATGCGGGAATCAAGTCCTCAAAGAACTGACCTGCGCGCACATCGACCGCAATCGCCACGTTTTGCGCTTGTTTCGGCGAATTCCATAGAGCCACGGTGCTCGGCAGAAGAGTAGGAGGTAGGTTGTCGATGCAGTAGAAGTCGAGATCCTCGAAAGTGGCGACCGCCAGCGACTTCCCCGCGCCGGACATTCCGCTTATGATGACCAATTGCTTCGCGCCGTCCAACTTAATCGTTCTCCTTCAGTGCCGAGTTTAATGGAGCCGATATGATCGTGTATAAAATAGATCCGACCAAAGCCGCCAGGAATCCCATGTTTGCGCCGGTGACTCTTCCCGCGATCCAAAACACAATTGCGTTGATGACAAACCCGAACAGCCCGAGTGTAATACACGATATAGGCAGGGACACAATTCTGAGCAGTGTCCCTATTATGCCGTTTGCCAGCGCCAGCACCGGCACAAAGACAACCGGTCCCCAAAGCGACTCCCAACCAATACGAAAGCTCTCAGGAAGCAGCCTGAGAACCCAGACCGTGACCAGTATCGCCACGACACCTATAAGCCATCTTTTTACGATACCCATTGAGGTTTACCTAATGACAAAATTTGAGTCTAAACGGCATAGGCAGATATTCGTTCAGGTCTAATACTTTATATTGCAGATCGACCGTTCCCGACACTATTATTGCAGGCTCATCAGCCGTGCAAAACTCGGCAATAACCTGCAGGCAAGCGCCGCAAGGTTGAGCGATATCCGGCCCGTCGGTCACAATGGCGATTGCCCTAACGCGCCTTTCGCCATTCGAGACGGCTTTCATCACTGCGACACGTTCGGCGCATACTGTAAGCCCATACGACGCATTCTCGATATTGCAGCCGGTATATATTTTGCCCGAGTCGCACAACACCGCCGCTCCCACCCAAAACCCGGAGTAAGGCGCGTGCGCATTTTCCCGGGCATCACGAGCCTCGGTTAATAGTTCCACAATCGAGTTTTTGTCTATGCTCATACCCTATTAATCTGCATTAATCTGCGGGAATGTTCTCAATGCCGGTGATCTCGGGGATCTCGCTTTTGAGTATTCTTTCAATTCCCATCTGCAGTGTCATAGCCGCCATGGGACATCCGTGGCACGCTCCCTGCAGCCTGACTTGCGCCACGCCGTCCACGATATCCAAAAGCTCGACGTCGCCGCCGTCGGCCTGCAGGTTCGGTCTAATCTGATCCAGTACAGCCTGCACTTTTTCGCGCAGGTCGTTGTTTGTTTGTTCAGTCACTGTTTTGCTCCTTGTTAATCCAGTCGTTGGTTAACGGTCTGATTACGCTTCCACTGCTTCTTCTTCGTGAAGTTCTTCGTCCGATTTCACGTCCAGACCCTTGCCGGTCTTCCTTTTAAGGTAATCGTCGATTGCTCTGCGCACGGCTTGTTCCGCCAGCACCGAGCAGTGCATTTTTACTTTTGGCAATCCACCGAGAGCTTCGGCTACCGCGTCGTTGGTGAGCTTGAGAGCTTCATCAAGGGTTTTGCCTTTTATAAGGTCGGTGGCCATGCTGCTGGTGGCAATTGCCGCGCCGCAGCCGAATGTCTTGAACTTTACGTCCGTGATGACATCATTTTCGACCTTAATGTACATGTTCATAATGTCCCCGCAGACGGGATTGCCGACTTTCCCGACGCCGTCGGCATCGGGGATTTCGCCAACATTGTGCGGGCTGGCGAAGTGTTCCATTACTTTGGTGCTATATGCCTGGTTCATCACATTTCCTCGAAAATAACAGAATGATTCACGGACGATTCTATTGCGCCGGACGTATATCCGCCCGTTTGCTTTTCAGTTTATTGATAACGCAAAACGATACATGTTCCATGCCGCATTTCACGCACGCGCGGTCGATATTTTCGGTATCCGCCAGAGATACTTTCAAAAAACCTTCCAGGCCTTCCAGGAAAGCAAGTCGCATTTCCTCTGGCATATTCTTCATTATAGACTCGAACCACTTCGACCTGCTCTCTCTCATCTTTTCGACGATTTGTCTGCCGGAATCGGTCAGTTCGACGTGAGTGAGTCTGCGGTCGGCCTGGTTTTCGCTCCGAGTGACAAGCCCCTTTTTTACCAGCCTGTCCACAAGCTGGCTTCCCGCCGATACGCTTACCTGCAGCCCGCATGCGATCTCGCGAACGGGCGATGCGCCGTGCAGATACACATATTGCAGGCATTCCATCAGCGACCGCGTAATTTCTTCGCCGCAGTAGTCGCAGTGCATAGCGTCGGCAGTATATCTCTGGACTGTCTCCACAAATACTTCGGCGAGTATCTCCGCGTAATCAGCCGAGTCTCTTACTATTTCACTGTGTTCCACGGCCATCTGTTTAAGCCCCTTAACTAATAAGCAACTTCATTATAACATCTCAAGCCATTGGTCGCAAACAGTTTTTGAGCACAGGGTGCGTGCCAAAAATGGCGAAAGTGATCTGAGGGTTTTACCCTCAGACTCCCATAAGGGGTTCCACCCCTTAACCCCGCCAGGAGCCGAGTGGCTCCTGGACCCCCGTATCGAACTTAATTATCCCCTTAAGGGGATAATTAAGTTCGGGTCAAAAGGTCAAGGAAACCAGGTTTCCTTGTGGAGTCCAGAGGCAAAGCCTCTGGCGGGGATTGGGGCAGAGCCCCAAATCTACCCACATTTGACATACACCTTTGAGCACAGTTTAGCGACAGCTCGCGCGGGGGTACACCTCTATTGAGGATAAGAAAGGGAGGAGTATGAAGTATGCGCATTATAAAGATTGCCGTATTTGTGTTTCTTGCGGCTGCTGCAGCGGCTCTTTCGCCGATTGCATTCGCCGACGGCGAGCAGTGCAACATCAATACGCCCGTCGGTCGAACCTGGCTGGCCACGGGGACGGTCACACGAGTAGACGGCCCAGTGTTCTACCTGCTGGGTAAGGACGACGTTATATATAAGATAGACTCCCAGAGTTCGGAGGTGATGATCGGCGATTCCCAGGCCGATCACTATGTTCCGAAGGTCGGTGAGACTGTGCGGGTCTACGGAACAGTCGGCGACGGCTGCAAGATCGACGCGGCCAGGCTGAGAATATTCACCGGCGAAGAGGAAACATCGGTCGCATCGAGTGCCGGGGCAGGCCCTGAAAAAGAGGTCAAGATTATAATCGAGAAGAACCCCCTCGTGGTCGATACAAGATCGACATGTCCGCCTCCATGCGAGGCTGAATGGCAGGGCAGGGGACTTATCACGGATGTCGATTACGGCGCGGGCCGGATCAAAATCCAGACGCCAAGCGGGCATTATACTATCAATGTCCAGAATGTGGCGATGACCTATGGCGCAACGATCATCGGCATGGGTCGACTCAATCCGGGCGACGCCGTTAAGATTAGCGGGAATGTGGTCGGGTTGAACGAGATCGACGCGACCAGCGTGCGCATCACTCGCACCAGAAGCGAGGCTGAAAATGCCGTGCCTCTTACGCCTGTGAGCGTGGCCGGAGTGATAGAGCAGGTCGATTACCCGTCGTTTACATTTAAGATGCGGACTGAGTCCTCGCCGATTGTGGTTTCGGTGGATTATGACACGGTTGTCCAGCAGCAAATGCTCAGGATGGCGTTTATGGACTTGAAACCGGGCATGCGGATCAAGATGAGTGGATACGGCAGCCTCGCGACGGGCTATGCCGCGCAGCACATTCAGATCATAAGTGTGTCGCCGTAACTCAATTCAAAACCGAGCGGGAATGTGCCCGCCCATGCTGACCACCAGAGCCTCCGGACGATGTTGTTCGGGGGCTTCTTTCGTGTAAAACAGAGGAATGTGCGGCCGGTTGGCGAATTATCAACCAGTAACTGAGCGCTTATGAGTCTGAGCTCTCAGCTATTTTCTAAGGAGTCAGATATATGAAACGAATAGCAGTATTAACCAGCGGCGGCGATGCGCCGGGAATGAACGCCTGCATCAGGGCCGTTGTCAGATATGGGATAGCCGCCGGAGCCGAAGTATACGGAATCACTCGCGGTTATGCCGGGCTTATGGCCAATGATATCAAGAAAATGGAATCGCGTGACGTCGGCGGGATAATACGTCAAGGCGGGACGGTTCTGATGAGCGCTCGGTCGATGGAGTTCAAAACAGATGAGGGCCAGGCTAAGGCGCTGGATGTCCTCCACGGCTGGGAGATCGACGGCTTGGTCGTTATCGGCGGCGACGGCTCCCTTAACGGCGCGACAGCTCTCCACAGGCTAGGTTTTCCGGTGATTGGGGTTCCGGCGTCCATCGACAACGATATCGCGGGCACTGAGATGGCGATCGGAGTAGACACGGCGCTCAATACCATCCTCGATGCGATGGACAAGATCAAGGACACCGCCAGCGCGCATCAGAGGGCGTTCATAATTGAGGTGATGGGTCGCGAGTTCGGCTATTTGGCTCTGATGTCCGGGATCGCTGGCGGCGCGGAGATGGTTGTGTTGCCGGATACGGATGTGAGCAAGGACGAGGTGGTGCGGGAAGTCAAATCGGCATTCCTGCGAGGCAAGCCGCACTTCATAATCGTGGCTGCCGAGGGAGCGTCTACTTCCAAGAAGAGTATCACCCAACTCCTGACCGAATACATAGCCGAATCGGGTCACGATGCCAGGTCGACCGTACTGGGTCATGTGCAGCGAGGCGGCTCTCCATCGTGTTATGACAGGATATTGGGCACTCGATTCGGAGCGGCTGCTGTCGATAATCTGCTCGCGGGTAATGTCGGCGTAATGATGGGTATCAGAGACGGCAAGATGGTCACCACCGACCTGGAGACTGTCCTTGCGGCTCGTCCTGAACTGAGCGCCGAATCTATAAGGCTTTCCGAACCGATGTCGCATTAGAGCGAAGAGTTGAGGGTGGAGAGGGAAGAGTTCAGAAATGCCGTTTGGAGTGACATATCCCTTCGGTTGATGTTAAAATGTGACTTGTCAGGTATAACTGAGCGCTGGCGGTTTTGGGCTCTTAGCTCTCTACTCTCGGCTCTCAGCTGTTTTTGTGGAGGTTTGCAGATGAGAGTTATAGCGCAAGTGAGAGCGCACAAATTTACTGGTCGCCAGGCGATATTTGCGTCATTGGCTGGCGCGGCGTTGACGGCGGTCTGCGCGAATATCGCGTTTTATTTGCCTGGGAATCCAGTTCCGGTGACGGGACAGGTGTTCGCGGTAATATTGTGCGGAATGGTGTTGGGCGGCCGTTTGGGCGCTCTTTCTCAGATCGAGTATATCGCGGCGGGGCTTATGGGCGCGCCGATTTTTACGGGCTTTAGGGCCGGGTCTCTTGTTTTGGCTGGACCGACCGTCGGGTACCTGGTGGGTTTCGTTGCCGCTGCGTATATGGTTGGCCGATTAATGGAAGTGCGCGAGACGCCCACTTTTCACTATGCCTGCCTGGCCGGAATCCTTGGCGTCGCAGCAATTCACATGCTCGGAGTCGCGTGGATTTCAATTTGGGGCGGAGGCACGTTCCAGGGGTTTGCGGCATGGGTTGTCGGCGCGGTTCCGTTTATCGGCGTTGATGTGGCCAAGGTCGTTCTTGCAGCCGGGTTGTGCGCCAGAAGACCTTAATGAGAAATGGGAACATGCGTGAGTCTTCTGCGTCTAATTTAGAGTAGGAGAAGGACGTCTTCAGGAGGGCGGAAGAGGAATGACTTTATATATACTCTTCAAGCGCATGGCGGTCATTACGATGCTGGTTGCGCTGCCCATTGTTGCGCCTGCCTTTGCTGACCAGACGGATGCCCTGAGTGTGACCGATACAGTAGTCGGCCAGGGCAACAAAGGGCCGTACTCGCTGTCTTGGACGCAGATCGACTCGACTACGGTTTCCGCCACTCTTTACGGCAGGGCTTTGCGCAACGGCACAGATTACAATATCGATTGTGCAAACGGCGCGATTTCGTTCAACTCAGTGCTGTTGACCGACGCGGTGGTGTTCGTCTCTTATAAGAAGACTGCGGGCAAGTCGAAATCGACATCCACCGACACAAGCCAGCCGGTAGCCGTCAGTCTTATGACGGGTCAGAGCGCGAACATAAAACTCATGGGGCTTTACAAGCAGAATAATGACGATTCTGACGATTCCGACACCGGAAAGGCTGTAATAGGGGTCGGAGGCGAGAAGAAGTGGTCGAGCAGTACATTTGAGTCAATGTTCCTGATGAGTCAGGCAACCGATTCCTCCTCATCATCCGAGCAGGGCAGCGCCTGGGACCGTTCCGCGTTCAAGCTGGGCAACACCATGGATGTAGGCAGTCTTAACCTCACAGGTTCATATTCGCACGCGGGTACGGATTTCCTAGGGTCGGATGAATATAGTATGGCAGCCGGCCAGCGCGCTATGGATTTTGCGGGTGTGTATAATGGCGGCAAAAGTCTGCGGGCGACGTTCAAGTTTCAAGATACCCAGCAGACGGACGATGACGATGATGATACCACGTATTCTCGCGTGAACAAGCAGGAAGTTGCGTTTACTCCCTCAGGCGCGACGAAAATCTCGATGGCTCATTCCGTCACCGAAACCGGATATGTCGATTCGGACAATTCAGATACCACCGTGGAATCGAGCCATGTGCAGGTCAATCAAAATCTTGGGGCTAAGACGAGTGCGGTCGTGAGCGTAAAAGACGTGACCACCACCGACGATGACTCGACCGATCAGGTTCAAACGACACAGGCCTCCTTGACGAGTTCAGTTCTTCCCGGAGTGAACGTCAAGGGCGCTCTTACGCGCACGGATTCGCTGGAAGACGGTGTCGAGCAAAAAATCACGACGGCTCTCAGCGTGACCCCGGCTTCCCGCGTGTCGGTCAAGGCGGAATTTTCGCAGGACGATGCGGATGACGCGAAGAACGTCACAAAAGGCGCGGCGCTGGAGCTTTTGCCGCTGGATTGCGCGAAACTTGCCGCCGGGCTGAAATATGTAGACAGTGGCGCGAGCATGATGACCGTCCGCGACTATTCCGCGTCTGCTAAGCCCTGGAAGTTCTTTACGTTCAGCGGCAGCCTGCGGGATCGTGAGCTAAGACAGGATTTCATTAGAGACACAAGAAAGCTGAACGTTGCTCTGTCGCCGATAAGCCGTGTAAAACTCACGGGCGACTACCAGGAGAACCCGGAGGACAGCAATGGCGACGTGCAGACATACAAAGCCACTACCTTGGGTATGAATCTGCAGTTGGGTTCGGTGGGCGTGACGACCAATTTTACTTCCAAGGACGAGTATCTGAGCAGCACACTTTCTGACGAGCGCCAGATCGGTCTCGAAATGCCTGCTTTCGGGCGCGGCAAACTAAGTACCGGCTATAAGATTGCGCGTACTCTGGATGGGTCGGATTATTCGGAGAACACCTATTCCCTGGGCTATAAGCATTCGATTGGTTCGGACTTCAGTCTGGCTCTGACGGGATATTATACGTATTATATGCAGGATCAAGCGTTGCTGCCGGAGAACACTGAGTATAAGTCCGAACTCAGTCTCGGGCTGAAGTTTTAAGCCCAACGCGACAAATGGATCGATGGGTTGCGCCCTCACCCCAACCCTCTCATCCAGGAGAGGTGGTAGGGCAGTCTGCTGACTGAGCGTTTATGAGTCTGGACTCTTGGCTTTCCATTCTCAGCTCTCAGCTATTTTCGAGGAAAACAAATGGCACAGACCGAAATCGAACCGGTACAGGGCGCTTGTCGCCACATGCGGGCGAGGTATAAGCTGCAGACTTCGCACAAATCGCCGTTCCCGGAGAAGCGTTTCTCGCGATGGGAATGCGAAAGAGGGCATGATCTCGCGGAATCTAGTGAAGAAGATCTGAAAAAGTGTGGTGAACAGGTGGTCGGTTGCTGGAAAGAAGACGCCGCAGGCGAATAAGGCGGTTTTTGTATGTTTGGAATCAATCTCGGCGGCATTGACGCGGCCGTGTTTCATTACATCAACAGTGAGTTGGCCTCGCCGGTAATGGATAGGCTGATGCTTATCGCCACGATGCTGGGCTTAGGAATCACGCAGGCCGGACTCTGCCTGGCCTTTATAATGCTTGGATGGTGGGCCAACAAGGAGAATTTGCGGCGGGCAGGCTATGCCGGTCTGACGGCTCTGGCTTTCTCGGGGGTTGCGGTGCAGATTGCCAAACACTTGTGGGATCGCCCGAGACCGCTTCTCTCAATGTTCGATGTACGCGTGGTGAACGAGACTCTGTTTGCGCACAGTTTTCCGTCCGGGCACACGACGACGGCCTTTGCGGTGATTGTCGCGTGTTGTATTTTTTTGCCTAAGCTGCGATGGCTGCTAATACCTCTGGCTTTTGCGACCGGGTTATCCAGAGTATATCTTGGAGTGCATTTTCCGCTCGATGTCGCGTATGGGGCGCTGATAGGGTCGCTCGTGGGTGTGGCGTCAGCCGCCTTGGTGGGCAATGAAACCGAGGAGAGGAATGCCCCGGCAGCAAATCCTGCCGGATAGTATATATGAATCGGACTCTGCCTTATATTCTGCTTTCGCTTCTTTGCGGCGTCCTGTTTGTCTGGCGATTGGGAAGTGTTCCTCTGATCGGTTTGGACGAGGGGTTATACGCCGAATGCTCCCGCGAGATGCTGGTAAGCGGCGATTACGTGGTTCCGACGTGCAACGGCAAGCTGTTCCTCGACAAGCCCCCTTTGGGTTACTGGCTGCAGGCGGCAAGTATGCGCGTATTTGGAGCCAACTCGTTTGCCGCAAGACTGCCTTCGGCCATTGCATCCGTAGTGCTGATCGGGTTCACCGTATTTCTCGGTCATAAGTTGTATTCTCGCCGTGCCGGTCTGATGGCCGGATACATGCTTGCGACCGCGATTCTCACTGCGTGGCTTGCCAGGCTTGCCTTGCTGGATCATTTGTTTTCTCTTGCGATTGCCGTATCGCTTGGAGCCTTTCTTTTGTCTTATCTCGGCTTCTGGACGCGGCGCGGCTATGTGCTTTTCTGGGCGGCGATGGGCGTGTCGGTGCTTGTTAAAGGGCCTGCCGGAATGGTGCTGATTTGTGCAATTGTCGGTGCGTTTTTACTGTTATCGTGCAGAAAGCATTCGTTTTGGTGCGAAATATTGCGAGTTGTGCCGATTGCGGGCGTATTGGTTTTTCTGGCGATTGTGCTGCCGTGGTACGTAATCGTGCAAGTGCGAACTGGCGGGTCATTTGCCGGAGAATTTTTTGTTCATCAAAACCTGAAGCGCGCAATGGGCAGCGACTTCGCCCACAATCAGCCGTTTTGGTTTTACCTGCCGGTATTTCTGGCGGGTTTTTTTCCGTGGAGCGTATTTGTACCCTCAGGATTGGCGACTCAACTGAAGCAAGCTTCGCGCGACGCATCGGCAATGGCATCGCTTTTCGCGGTAATCTGGATGGTTGCGATAATTGGGCTGTTTTCGCTGTCGCGGTCGAAGCTGGTGCACTATATATTTCCGATGTATCCGGCGGCGGCATTGCTGGTAGGATCGATGTGGTCTCGCGAGATCGATTCGGACAAAACGCTGCTGCTGCGTAAATACTCATGGGCAGTGCTTGTTGTGGCATTGTTGCTGGGTGTGGCGTTTCAGGCAGCGCCGCATTTTCTTCGAGAAGCTATACCTGGCCTGAGCCCTGTATTGACCGCTATGGCGCTTTCTATTGTGATTGGTGCGATAGTGTCGATTGTGCTGCTGGTGTATAAACGCAGCTTTGGAGCATTTGTCGCGCTGTGTGCAGGAATGTCCGTATTCATGTCAATTGCCGTGCTGGCGGGTCTGCCGCTCGCGTCACGGTCGCTGAGCGGTTCCATGATCGAGATGTCGAGACAGATAACCGATATGGCGTCGAAGACAGACGCCGTCATCTCTTACCGATTGTCTCCGCCGCAGCCCGCGATGGGGTTTTATGCGAAAAGGCCGGTAATGTCTATCTCCGACCCGAATGATTTAAAAAAAGCCCTCGGCGGTCGAGTGAGTTACGTGGTTATTCAGGACAAGTATTTCAGCGAGTTGCCCAAGGGCGGAGTCCTGGTCTGTCGTACGGATAAACATCTCCTATACAGGTTCGCTCTCAGTCAATCACGTGGGAACTAACCAGGCAGTATATGCGTACTTGATACAGTCGATTACCTGAAATAAGTGAGGATTAATGGCATCACATAGTAGTTTTAAGAAAGCCGCCGGGCTGATGCTCGTGGCGGTACTCGCGAGCCGGTTTCTCGGGCTGATCCGCGAAATGCTGATCGCGCGGCAGTTCGGCCAGACGGGAGCGGTGAGCGCCTATACAGCGGCTTTCAACATTCCCGACCTGCTCTATTTTTTCCTTTCGAGCGGTGCGCTTTCGAGCGCATTCATACCCGAGTTCACCAAGCGCTTCGAGACAGGCAAGCAAAAAGAAGCCTGGCAGGTGTTCAGTATAATCGGCTGTGTGATGGGCCTGGTGCTCACGATTGCGATAATCGCCGCGTGGATATTCGCGAAACCTTTAGCAGCGCTGCTGGCTGTTCCGGGATTTGTCGAGAGCGACCCGCATCTGGTACAATTGACGGTAGTGCTTACCCGAATCATCCTGCCGTGCCAGTTGTTCTTCTTCATTGGCGGCCTGATGATGGCGACGCTTCAGTCCCGGCAGGAATTCCGAGCCACGGCCGCCGGGCCGGTGATCTACAACATAGGTATCATATTCGGCGCGCTGGTGTTGAGCAGGTGGTTCGACATCGCCGGCGTCGCGATAGGCACGCTTATCGGCGCATTTCTCGGGAACGTGGTATATACGTTTTATTGGATGAAGAAGCTCGGGTTCGAGTTTCACCCAAGCCTGAACATCCGTCATCCGGGAGTCATCAGGGTTGCGCAGCTTGCGCTTCCGGTGATATTCGGACTGGGGTTGCCTCAGATTGACGTTATTATCAACAAATGGTTCGCTAGCTACGTCTCCGACCAAGCTCCGGCGGCCTTGAACTATGCGAATCGTCTGATGCAGGTTCCGCTCGGTATATTCGCGCAGGCGGCAGGCACTGCTATTCTGCCGATGCTTGCGGCCTATGCCGCCAAGAACGCAATTGACGACATGCGCAGCGGCATAGCCTATGGCGTGCGCGCGATTATGGTCGAAAGTATCCCTGCGACGGTCTTTATGGTTGTAATGGCTGATCCGCTGGTACGAACGATTTATATGGGCGGCGAATTTACGCCCGCGAGCGTTTCCACAACAGTTATCCCGTTGATTTGGTATTCGGTGGGCATATATGCGTGGGCGGGTCAGGCGATTGTTGCTCGAGGGTTCTTTGCTTTGCAGGATACCATTACGCCCGTTGTGATAGGCACCGTCTCGACTATCGTTTTTATACCATTAAACTATATGCTGATGCGGACTATGGGCACAGGCGGAATCGCTCTGGCGACCACAATCGCTATATCTCTGCATTTCTTTGGGCTTACATGGTTCCTGCGCAGGCGTCTCAAAGGAATCGAGGGCGGCAGCATTCTCAAGACTGTTGCGCGCATAGTTGCCGCGGCGGCTGTGATGGGTATAGTGTGTATCGGAGTGCGACTGGGGATGGCGCACATCGTCAATGTCGAGAGCAAGATGGGCGCGTTTATGACGGTGCTTGTCGCAATGTTTTTTGGCGGCGCAATATATCTCGGGCTGCTGAGATTGCTCAAAGTTGACGAACTCGACTACCTTTGGAGCGGCCTGCGCCGTCGCATGTTTAAGCGACCGGCCTAATGAGTTCGAGTCTTACGGGATTTTCTTGGGGCTCCGCCCCAAACCCTGCCAGAGACTCTGTCTCTGGACTCTGCAAGGAAACCAGGTTTCCTTGACTTTCTGACCCTGAATTGATTACCCCCGTTATACGGGGGTAATCAATTCAGAGGTGGGGGTCTGGGGCCCGCGGCCCCAGCGGGTTCCAAGGGCGGAGGCCCTTGGTCAGGAGTCTGAGGGTGAAACCTTCAGATAATTCTCGAAGAACTGGAACTGTTACGCCGACGCATTGACGACACCCTCGTAAGAGTGGTATATTTTCATCAGTAAAACTGTTAGGATGAGCTATGGACAAGCAAATATTAAGGATTCTTGAGCGTGATGCCCGTACCTCCTCGGCGCAAATGGCCGTGATGCTCGGCAAGACCGAGGAGGAAGTAGACAATGCCATCAAAGAGATGGAGAAATCAGGCATCATAAGACACTATAAGGCCGTCATTGACTGGGAAAAGACAGGCAAGGAACAAGTCATCGCGTTTATCGACGTGCGCGTCAGCCCGTCGAGAGGCGTTGGGTTCGACGATGTCGCGCGCCGCATATATAAGTTCTCCGAGGTGCATTCTGTGTACCTGGTGTCAGGGGATTTTGACCTGAGAGTGGTTGTAGAAGGCAAGACCATGCGCGATGTCGCGTTTTTTGTGGCGGAAAAGCTTGCCACAATAGACGGAGTCCTTTCGACAAGGTCCAGCTTCCTCTTGAAGAGGTATAAGGTGGATGGAGACTTGTTCGAGGATCCCGCAGCCGAGGACAGACTGGCCGTTACCCCATAAGTCGCTCATCAGTTGTCACTCGATTATCACTGGCAGCTGATGATCGAGACAATTGAGAGAGGCAAAATTATGAAACCCATATCTAAAGTGGTTCTGGAGACGCCTGCGTCGGGAATACGCAGGTTCTTTGACATAGTATCGCAGATGCAAGACGTGGTATCGCTGGGTGTTGGCGAACCGGATTTCGACACCCCTTGGCGAGTCACCGAGGCATGTATATACTCGCTCGAACGCGGCAAGACTCACTACACGTCCAACTACGGCACCATTGAGCTGCGCACGGGAATTTCCGATTACCTGCGCGCGAGAGAGGGGCTGGAGTATAACCCCGAGAATCAGATTCTCATCACGGTGGGCGTCAGCGAGGGCATGGATCTAGCCATGCGCGCCATACTCAACCCCGGCGACGAGGTAATCATGCCGGAGCCGTGCTTCGTGGCGTACAAACCCTGCATCAGTTTCGCGGGCGGTGTGCCGGTTCCCGTGTGCTCGTATATGGAAGACGGTTTCGCGGTCAAGCCCGAGCAGATAGAGGCGGCTGTCACACCGAAGACCAAGGCCATCTGGATCAGTTATCCCACCAATCCCACCGGTGGTGTAGCCTCGCGCGAGACTCTGGAGAAAATCGTGCAGATTGCGGTCAAGCACGATCTGTACATAATTTCGGACGAGATATACGACCGTCTCACCTACGACGGAAAGCACACCTGTGTGCCCACTCTCGCAGGCGCGTATGATCGCACAATCTTCCTCAACGGCTTCTCTAAGGCCTATGCGATGACCGGCTGGCGGATCGGCTATGCGTGCGGCGCGCCGAACGTCATCGAAGCGATGATGAAAATCCATCAATATACGATGATGTGTGCGCCGATTATGGCGCAGGTCGCGGCTCTGGAGGCCATCAAGAACGGCTACGAAGACAGCGAAGCCATGATCGAGCAATACTCGCAGCGTCGCCGAGTTATGGTAAAAGGTCTTAATGACGCCGGTCTGGAATGTATAAGCCCTGGCGGAGCGTTTTACGCGTTCCCGTCTGTAAAATCAACCGGTCTCACCTCTGACGAGTTCTCTGAGAGACTTTTATTCGAGGAAAAAGTGGCTGTTGTGCCGGGCGGCGCATTTGGTGAGTGTGGAGAAGGCCATATTCGCTGCTCGTACGCGACTTCTATAGAAAAGATTGAAATAGCAATCGAACGTATAGCGCGGTTTGTAAGCAAACTAAAGTAGCTGAGGGTTGCCGGTTGCCGGAAGATCGGGAGCAGACAACCGGCAACCATTATTGTTCAGGGAAGGTCATGTATGAAACCATTTAGGATTTTTTCACTCGCGCTCGGATGCGCTCTAATGCTGAGTCTTGTCTCGGTTTGCGCGGCGTCCGGCGACGAACCAATCAAGGATCAGGTCAGGTGCTACACGACCTGGGATGATTATTACTTCTATGTGGCCGTGTCGGTGGATTGCCCCGATATACGAGCCACGCACTCGGCGCCCAACGCGGAGGTCACCGGCGACGATTCCGTCTCAGTCTTCATTGAGACCGACGCCAAACGCGCAGGCAAAGCCGGTTCCACGTGCTATTCCATGACGGTGTCTCCTGCGGGCGGCGCTCAGTTCAGGGCCGGAAAAGACTCAGGCACATTGGAAGCCGTCCCTGTTTGGACGTTCAAGTACGGCAACAATGTCCAGGGCACGCTCAACAATGGCGACGATATCGACCAGGGCTACAGCGTCGAAATGGCGATTCCCTGGAGCGTGATGAACGTGAGCAAGCTCTCGCTGGGCGATATGATGGGGTTCAACTTCATCGTTCGCAGGCATGGTGACAAACCCGCTGATTTCATAAGCCTTTCGCCCGAAGTTAAGTCTGACGATGATGTCGCGAACCCGTCGAAGTGGTCGAAGATCGTTTTCGCGAACTACTCGTTCGGCGTCGCCACACAGTCCTGGGACAAGGTTCTTTCGGCAAGATATATGTCGCGCGCGCCTCTCATCAATGGCGTCATCAGCGACAAAGAGTGGCATGCCAACACCGCGTTTTCGATGGATATGCCTGTGCCAGAAGGTTATGTTTACGAGGCCAAGTTTCCCGTGCAGCCAATGGTATTTGCCGCGTACAACTATGACTATCAGGCCGACAAGCGCAAGTCCGCGCCGGTCTCAGGCATAACGAAAGAGGATGGCACGCCTGTGCTTATAGACTTCCCCGCAGGCAACGCCGGGCCGTGGTTCAGCTATGATCGAGTGCAGTGGCATAAGGAGCAGCTTTCTGATATGATCGCGGCGGGGATAGATGTGGTCGCGCCGGTATATAGTGGCGATGCCGCGAGCCGCACGGGTTATGCCGACAAGGGTCTGGATTGTCTCGTGAGCGCGCTTGATGAGCTCAGAACCGAAGGCAAGCCCTACCCGAGAGTGGCTTTAATGCTTGACCCTCACTATGTGTTGGGGTATCTGCTTAGGTCAGACCTGGTACCGGCCGTAGCAGACAAATTGATCTATGGGGCAATTAAGGACTTCTTCGACCGTATTCCTGCCGATTATCGTGCAATAGCTCAAGCCGGCAAACCAAATCTGGGCAAAATCGGCCCGATTGTGTATGCGGGTTCCACTATGTCTCCCGAGTGGATTGCCTATTGCAGCGAGCAGTTTGAAAAAGATTTCGATATGCCTCTGGTGTGGGCGGATGGATCGATCTGCTCTGTAACTCCGGGGGGAAAAGACCGCGCTGTCGGCGGGGATGCCATTCTCTCTAGATTGAACGGCGAGACTTACGACAAACAGTGGGCAACGGCCATAGAGAAGAAATCGAACTGGGTAATCTGCGATTCCTGGAACGACTTTTCCACCGCTTCTGACATCTGCGCCACGCGCCAGTACGACGGCAAGTATATCGACGCCACGCGATCCAACGTCAAACGCTTCCAGGGCAACAAAGATTTCGACGCGCAGTATCTGCGAGTAAGCATGCCTCCTATAATCGGCTCGAAACAAATTGCTCAGGCCGAATTTGAGATCAAAAACGTCGGCAATTCGCCCTGGCGCACGACCGACGGTTACGCTTTAGCCTATCGTTGGTATAAGACGGGGCGTTATTACGGCGAGAGCAAGGTGCGCGTGCCTATCGGGCGCGATGTGCTGCCGGGCGAAACGGTCACTATAGACGCAGGCATTGCGACGGTAAAGGCGCAGGGTCCGGCCATCCCGGACGGCAATTGGGAGCTTCGGTTCGAGGTGGTGCGCACATCCGACGGCAAGTGGTTTTCCGTTCTTGGCGACCAGCCGCTTGTAGTGCCGGTGACTGTAGGCGAAGTTCCAGAGTGGGCCGCGACATGGCTTACGTGCAAAGGCTCCGTTATGATGGCCACAAAGCAGGATTATCCGACAACCATTCGAGTCCGCAACGACGGCTCTCAGCTGTGGCCCAGAGGCACGGTGAAAATCGGAGGCAAGCTCTACAAAGTGTCGAGCGACGGCTTAAGCGAGGAAGTGCCCATCAAGGACGTGCGCGCAGTGCTAGCCAGAGACTGCAAGCCCGGCGAGATAGCCGAGTTCGCGTTCGATCTGAACCTGGTCGGCGCGGACAAGCAGCCTCTCACGGCCTGGAAGAATGGCGATCCTTGGAGCTATCAACTTCGGTTCGACCTGCATAACGGCAAAAACTGGCTTTCGGAGAACGGCGCGCGCACTTTGAACCGCGCAGTCGATATATTCGACACCGATTTTGGCCCGCGCATAGTTGATTGCGACATTCCCAAGATTCTTACCGCAGGCCAGACTGTGGACGTGAAAGTCGTCGTGCGAAACAACGGCGCGCAGCCCTGGGATCGCAAGCGCACGAAGATCGGCTACCACTGGTATCATCTCGACGGCACAGAAATGCTGTGGGATGGCGTCGCGACCCAGATCAAACAAGACATCAAACCCGGCTGGCCGGTAATGGTGACGGCGAAAGTCGAGACTCCCAAATACGACGGCCAGTACGTGCTTGTTTGGGATGTTATGATCGACAATGTGTGGCTTTCCACCGGCCCGCTGAGCCGTGGCGGCGATATATTGCCGGTATATGTTGAAGTGACCGGCGGCAAGCTGGCGTTTTCCGACCTGACGAGCCTGTGCGACGTGCATCTTTCCAGCCCGGACACCGACAGAACCGCAGGTGATTTCGATGGCAAGGGCTCAAGCTTCCCGTCAGAGTTGTTTCCGCCGGATACCAGTCTTACCAACGAAGTGAAACGCGTGTATCCGTCCGGTTATAACTGGACTCACGAGGATCAGCCCGATGGTCGAACGAGTTTTTTATATCCCGACAAGACCCCCGGCACTCCCGGCGCGGTCGCATGTAATGGGCAAAAGGTTGTGCTGGAACAGCAGGCGTGTTCGTCGATGCACATTCTCGCCGCGTCGACCAACGGAGATGTGACAGGCGATTTTCTAATCGATTACTCGAAAGACCCGCAGACCATCTCAATCCAGATGAGCGATTGGAGCAAGGGCGCTTCTCACGGTGAGAAGATCGGCTGTGCGTCGCGCCATCGACATACACATGGCGGCGATGAGGCCGGTATACCGTGCTATCTCTATGAATACGTTGTGCCTCTGGATTCGTCGCGTACCGTTTCGAGCATCACGCTCCCGGCTAATCCCGATATAAAGATCGTCGCAATTACGCTCGAACGCGTGGAATTGCCGCCTGCGGTGGTAGAAAAGTAATATGAATGTGCTCATTACCAACGATGACGGAATTCACGCCGAGGGGCTCTATGTTCTGAAACAAGCGTTCGATTCAATCGCGAATGTGTATGTAGTCGCGCCGGACAGGCCCCGGAGCGCGTGCGGTCATTCGATCACGCTGCATAAGCCTCTTCGCGCGGACAGAGTCCCGCTTCGCGACGGCAGCCCGGCTTACGCGAGCAATGGCACTCCATCCGACTGCGTGAGCCTGGGCCTGCTCGGGATAGTGGAGGAAAAGGTCGATCTTGTGGTTTCCGGCATCAATCATGGGCCGAATTTGGGCTGGGATCTTACCTATTCCGGCACGGTTTCGGCAGCGATGGAGGGAGCAATCTCGGGTGTGCAGTCTATTGCGATATCAGTCGCGACGCATAAGCCAAGTGTTGACTATACAGTTGCGGCCAAGCTCTGCGTGCGAATCGCCCAAATGCTGCGCGAGCGCAAATTGCCCGAGAGCACTCTGCTCAACATCAACGTTCCGGCAGTGCCCGCATCGGAAATCAAGGGGATAATGGCCACAAAGGTGGGCAAGCGCCGGTATATGGGGAGCCTTGAGAAGAGGTCCGACCCAATGGGCAGAGACTATTACTGGCTAGGTGGCGATTTGCCTGTGGACAGCCTCGACGAGGGCACGGACGTCAAGGCCATTGCCGACAATTACATATCCATAACTCCCGTGCATCTCGACCTCACCGACCATTCGGCGCTCGATTCGATCCGATCCTGGGGCCTTGATAATTTACTGGATTAGCGTCTTTCTTATTAGTTGAGCTATCGCTTTTATGTTGTTACAAAAGTTGGGTAACACGAAGTGTCTCTGTTACAACACACGGCAACTGAGCGGCAGCAGTTCTGGGCTTTTTGCTCTCCACTCTCCGCTCTTAGCTGTTTTTAAAGGAGAGCATTAACGTGTCTAAAATCAGAAAAGTCACGTTTGTCGAACCGAAACCGCCGGGCTATCATGTATACTCGGGAATAGCTCTGCCCAGACTTGGGCTGCCGCTTATGGGCGCGATGCTCAAAGAAAAGGGCATTGATGTCTCGATCTATTGCCAGGACATCCAGGACGTTGACTACGACGACCTTCTCTCGTCGGACATGGTCGGCATCTCGACCACCACTTCCACAGCTCCGGAAGGCTACAGGATTGCCCATTTAGCAAAAGAGGCGGGTATACCTGTCGTAATGGGCGGGTCTCATGTAACGTTCCTCGCCGACGAAGCTCTTGAGCATGCGGACTATTGCGTCCGAGGCGAAGGCGAATACACGATGACCGAACTTGTGGACGCGCTGGACTCGGGTTCGGGGTTGTCTAAGATAGCCGGTCTCTCTTATAGGATCGGTGATGAGATCAGGCATAATCCGGATCGCGGGCTTGTCTGTGACCTCGACGCGTTGCCGTTTCCCGACCTGTCGCTCATAAAGGGGCAAGAAAAGATCAGGATCACTCCCATGGCGACCTCGCGCGGCTGCCCGTTCGATTGCAGTTTCTGCAGCGTGACCAAGATGTTTGGCAGAGGCTATCGCGAACGCAGTATCGAAAGTGTCGTAGCCGAACTGGAATATCGCGACCCAAAGAACGTCTTTTTCTATGACGACAACTTCACTGCCGACCGAAATCGCACAAAGAAACTGCTTGAACTGATGCTTTCCAGAGGCATCACGCCGGACTGGTCGGCGCAGGCGCGGGTGGATGTCGTAAAGGATCGCGAACTCTTAAAGCTGATGAAGCGCTCGAACTGCTATATGCTCTACATCGGGTTCGAGTCGGTGAACCCCGCGACCCTCAAGGAATACAACAAGCGCCAAAACGTCGAGGAAATCGCTGAATCCATACGCATTCTGCATGACTACGGCATTATGACCCACGGGATGTTCGTGTTCGGCGCGGAACATGATGACGCTGAAAGCCTGCGCAATACCCTGAGATTCGCGCTGAAAAACAGCATAGACACGGTGCAGTTTATGATTCTGACTCCGCTGCCCGGAACGCCGTATTTCAAGGACATGGAACGTGATGAACGCCTGCTTACTCGCGACTGGAATCTCTATGATGGCCAGCACGTAGTCTATCAGCCCGGCAAAATGAGTCCTTACGAACTGCAAAAAGAGACTTTCAAAGTCATGAAACGCTTCTACAGCCTGCGGGAGTGTGTTAAAATGCTATGTGGGCTTGAAACGTTCAAGTTCGCAGCACGGCTCAATGCCGACATTCTTACCGGAAAGTGGCGCTGGGCCAAGCGCGAGATCGAAACCAGAGTATGGAGATGGGTTTATCGCGCCCACGGGCACAGGCTTATACGCCGGTGGGAAGCGGCTAATCGGGACTTCGGAGAAAGGATCAAGGCACTGGCCGAACACGCGCGCGCTTTGCGTGCCGCGAAAATGGCTGCGCTTGAGAAAAAGTCGATTGATGTCTGCAAGACTCAGCAAACTCACAGATGATTTTAAGCGATTGTACGGCGCTGCTCCTGCGGTAATAGTAAAAGGGCCCGGCAGGGTCGATCTGATGGGAATTCACACCGACTATAATGGCGGTTTTGTGCTGCCGGTGGCGGTGAACCTGGATGTAATTGCAGCAGGACGGCTTCGTGACGACAAGACGGTGCGCGTATACTCCCAGAACTTCGAGACGATGTCCGAGTTCTCTCTCGATTCAATCGAGCATGACAACGTCAACAAATGGAGCAATTACGTCAGAGGCATGCTAAAGTTCATCAGCGAAGCCGGAATTGATCTCAGAGGCGCGGATATTGCGCTGCACGGCAATGTTCCCATCGGCTCTGGGATGTCCAGTTCGGCCGCAATCGAGATGGCGACAGGCGTTCTGTTCCAGTCTCTCCTTCATTTCGAGATGAGCGGCCCCGATATGGCCTTGATCGGCCAGAAAGCTGAAAACAAGTTCGTCGGCGTAAACACCGGCATTATGGATCAGTTCATATCGCGGCTCGGCAAGAAGGACAACGTGCTCTTCATAGATTGCCGCACGCTGGATTACGATCTGTTCCCGCTGGACACATCAAGGTACAAGATCGTTGTATGCGACACGATGAAGCGGCGCGGCCTTGTTGACAGTGAATACGATCTCCGTCGAAGCCAGTGCGAGGAAGCGGCAAGGCTGTTTGCGCAGTGGGTTCCAAACGTTACACAGCTCAGGGACGTATCATCCGCCGATTTCCAGGCGTACAAAGACAAGCTGCCTGAAGTCGTCCGAATGCGTGCCGAGCACGTCATATACGAGAACGAACGAGTGCTTGAGAGCCGGAATGTGCTCAAAAACGGCGATTTTGAGAAGTTCGGCAGACTCATGAATGCCTCGCACGATTCCGCTCGCGACCTCTATGAAGTAAGCTGCGCCGAACTCGATGCGATGGCCGAGGTTTGCCGGGCGGCTCCCGGCGCTCTCTGCAACCGTATGGCGGGCGCGGGATTCGGGGGGTGCTCCGTAAGTTTGGTTGAAGACAAATTTGTGGAACAATTTACCTCGGTAGTAAACGTAGAATATGAGAGGAAGACCAGTCTTAAGCCGAATCTGTACGTCTGCACGGCGGAAGACGGCGCGAGCATAATTTAATAAACTTAGGGTGCAGGACATTGGGTGCAGGTTACGGTGTGGCGTAACCTGTAACCTGTTCCCTGTAACCTCATTGAGAGGTAGTTTGAAATGAAGTGCAAGAAATGCGGCGCTGAATTGCACGAAGATCAGAAAGTATGCATAGCATGTGGTCTTCGTACCGAGCGCGGCGACAACTACAGCTTCGGCGAGAAAGGCCCATGGCGGCCGACCAAAAATATGTACATCGGCGCAGCGGCAGTTGTGGTGGTGATTATCGTGGCGCTTATCCTCAACTCGATGCGCACTGTTGCGCCCGAAGTCATAGCCGATCAGTGGTTTACTGCAATGACTCAGCGGCAGTTGAAAGTGGCGCGTAACCTTTCAACTCCACAGCTTGAGGAAAATTTGACCAGCAGGGGAATGGACCTGATGGCGCTTTCGGAAGAGTATTATGGTGACGTGACGGACAACGCAGGTTCGTTCAAAATCGGCAAACCCCAGGCGTCCGATTCTACTCCCAACGCGCTGACGGTGAATATCTCCGTGGCGTATGACGGCCTACCTGGCCGCGATTACTGCATAGAGATGGTGAAAGTCGGACGCCAGTGGCGTGTTGACAAGGTGATATAACCGTCCGAGGGCATTATTGGTGAGAATTTGGCGGTTCCAAGGGGAGTTGAACCCCTCTCCCGGCCTTGAAAGAGCCGTGTGCTAACCGATGCACCATGGAACCGCAACTTTTATATTATATCAAAACCGAGCGGACAAATCAATACGTCGCATTGGTTTCTGCCAAACGCCGATCTCTTCGTCCGTTAGATAGCATGCAGGATCGGGCGACCAAGTGTCCTTATGCACGGTTTCGGCCCGGACTCGGAAGTTGCCGTTGCATATTTCCAGCCACGCACACTTTGTGCATCGTCCCGTCAATAGCTTTTTGCGGTCTTTAAGGCCGGCCATCAATGGGTCGGACGTATCGGTCCATATCTCGCTGAACTTGCGCTCGCGGACGTTTCCGAACGAATGATGCCACCAGAACTGGTCTGCGTGCACATTGCCCTCGTTGTCGATGTCCGCGATGCCTATACCCGAACTGTTGCCGCCGTTGCGCTGGAGGAGCCGCAGCGTCATCTCAGCATGATCCGAACGTTCCTGGAGCATTCGCATATACAGGTAAGGGCCGTCGCAGTGGTTGTCCACTGTAAGAATGTCGATATTCAGACCGCGTTTGTGGAAGTCGGCAGTCCGGTCAATGATTGTGTCCACCGCGCGCCGCGATTCATCATGCGTGAGATCGTCATTTGTCATCGAACTGCCTCGACCCGTATATACCAGGTGGTAAAAGCACGCACGCGGGATTTTGTGCTCTTCGATAAAATCGAAAATGGTGTCGAGGTGTTCAAAGTTGTGCCGGGTGAGCGTGAGCCTCAGCCCACACTTCTGACCGACAGCTACGCAGTTGTCGAATCCCCGCATTGCATCACCGAAAGCGCCGGTTTTGCCGCGGAAGAAGTCGTTGCGCTTACCGATTCCGTCGAGGCTGATCCCTACGTATCCGAACCCGACCTGTTTTATCGTGCGAGCCATTTTCTCGTCAATCAGAGTGCCGTTGGTCGATATGACAGCTCGCATTCCCAGTTCGACGGCAAGCGCCGCGTGCTCGAATATATCTTTCCTGATGAGTGGCTCGCCTCCCGAAAAGAGCAACACCGGCGCGCCGAAGTCGGCCAGGTCGCGGATCATATTTTGAGCTTCGTCAAACGTAAGTTCGTCGGGATAGCTTTTATTGTCGGAGTCGGCGTAGCAGTGGATGCATTTGAGGTTGCACCGGCGCGTGCAGTTCCAGACGACAATCGGCTTGCGCTCCGATGAATACTCGTATCTCAGCGCGTCGCCGGGTGTGGCCGCGCCGCAATAGAGTTTGGTGATGTCAATCACTTTTTGTCCCCATAGATTACTGTCATCTCGCACTTCTCACAGTCGAATTTCAAAGTCAGCCGGATGCCGCCCGAATCAACAAGCGACAACGGTTCGGCGATTGTTTTACCGCACAGTCCAATCTGACGTTTGATGCAGTATCGAGTGGTCATGACCTTGCGCCTGCGCATGTCGAGACCGGATTCGGCGGCGGGTTCAATCGCGCCGACCATATGACGCCTGTAAAAATCTCTCGCGCGACTGTTCAGTACGTTACCCATATATGACAGATAATTCTCGGGGTAGGGGATATCATTCTCAACAATTTTTCCCATGGCGACCGGCCTGTTTGCATCGCGGCGCGTGGCAAGTTCTTCCAAAACCCCGCGCCGAAGCGCATTTATGACCGAAATCGGCACGAAATAGATACCAGACAGATGCAAAACGACATCCGAGCAGACGAAATTCGTGCCCCCGAATTTAAGCAACTGCTTTTTGATATTGGCCGTTGCCAGGTCGGGCTTTTCGGCAGGGATTTTGTCGCATGGCAGGCTGAATGTCGCCTCGACTCCATCTTCATCCCGGGCAGTCAGTTCCAGGCCGTCGGGCGTCTCGCCAAGCGTGAGCGACACCCCTATCAGCCTTTGTGGATTCGCTTTTTCGAGCTTTGTGATGAACTCATGATCGTGGTTTCGATAAATCAGCGTGCCTTTTTCAATGCCGTCAAATTTATCCGGCACGATAGTCCGACCGCGCACCTCGTTGACCGTAGTCCCGCGAAGCTCTCCTGCGCGATCAAAGAAACATATACCGTCGCCGTTGTGCATTGAAGTGTTTGTATCGACAGTCGCGCTTTTCGCGTTCAGAGACGCCACTTTCCCGACCGGCTCGCCGATCATCTTGGGCGTCTCTATCGAACCCATATCGGCGTCGCGCCCGTGTAGGAAATATGTCGTGTAGCCGCGATTGAAAGTCTTGTTTATATCGGCAGTGAAGTCGATACAGCTTGCGCCAGACGAACTCTTTTGTAAACCAATTTTGTCGATAACCGAGTCCAGCTTTGCGCGATAATACGATACAACGTTAGACACATAAGCCTTATCTTTGAGTCGCCCTTCGATCTTAAACGAGCATATTCCGGCCTTAATGAGTTCAGCCAGGTGCTCGGAGAGGTTCAGGTCGCGAAGCGATAGCAGATGCTTATCTGAGACGATAGCCTTGTCTCGACAATCGATCAGCGAATATGGCTTGCGACAGGGCTGGGCACACTGCCCTCTATTGCCACTTCGCCCGCCCATCGCATAGCTGAGATAGCACCGGCCACTGTAGCAGACACACAGAGCGCCATGCACAAAAAATTCCAGCTCGACATTGCTTGCGGCGCGAATTGCCTTGATTTCATCAAGGCTCAGTTCGCGGGCGAGAATTACTCTTTTGACGCCGATTTGTTCAAGAAAGCGCACCTTTTCCGGCGTATTGTTATGCATTTGGGTGCTGGCGATTATAGGAATAGGTGGGAGATCGCATTCCAACAACCCGACGTCTTGAATTATCAAACCATCGACGCCTATCTCATACAGTTGAGAGATTATATCGAGAGCTGCGGGGATTTCGTCGTCATGTAGAATAGTGTTTAATGTTGTATAAGTTTTAGTCCAATACTTGTGCGCGTAATCGGTCAGCTTGGCGATTTCCGAGAGGTCGTTTCCTGCGGCAGACCTGGCTCCAAATCTTGGCGCGCCTATATAGACGGCATCCGCGCCACAGTTGACAGCCGCGATGCCGCATTCCAGGTCTTTAGCAGGAGCAAGCAGTTCGATCTTAGGCATAATAGAGGGAAGTGGTTCCGGGGCAGGGACTCGAACCCCGACTCACGGCGCCAAAGGCCGTTGTTCTGCCATTGAACTACCCCGGAGAACCGAGTCAATTATAATGCTATTCGACCGGGTAGTCAAACTCCGATCTGCAGGAAGGAATTAGCGTTACCCATCTTGAAGTAATTTGTGATATCCTCTTTTCTTTTTGGAGGCCTTACAAGTCATGTATTTCTGGAACAAGGAGGCCGAATGCATTGACCGAGGAGAGCTGCGCGCGCTGCAGAACTACCGGTTGATGAAGACGGTCAGGCACGCCTATGAAAATGTGCCCGCATACAAACGCAAATTCGACGAGATAGGTCTGCGGCCCGACCACATTCGCGGAGTTGAAGACCTCTCTAAGATACCGTTTACTACCAAGCCCGATTTTCGCGACAATTATCCGTTTGGGTTGTACGCAGTGCCCATGGATCGGGTAGTGAGGATTCATGCCAGTTCGGGAACCACCGGAAAATCGACTGTCGTGGGTTATACTGCCTCCGATCTTGGGGTTTGGGCCGAGATAATGGCGCGGACAATGGGCGCAGGTGGAACCACCAAGGGCGACATCCTTCAAAACGCTTACGGCTACGGATTGTTTACCGGCGGTCTTGGCGCGCACTGCGGTGCGGAACGCATCGGGGCGTCGGTGATACCTATGTCCGGCGGCAACAGCAAGCGCCAGATTCAGATTATGCAGGATTTCGGAAGTACTGTGTTGTCCTGCACCCCCAGCTATGCCGTTCTGCTTGGAGAGACCGCTCGCGATATGGGCGTGGATATGAGTAAACTGCCTCTGCGTGCCGGTTTTTTTGGAGCCGAACCCTGGACAGAGAGCATGCGGCAGCAGATCGAGGAACTCCTTAAGATCGACGCGCTCGATATCTACGGCCTCAGCGAAGTGATGGGCCCCGGCGTCGCGTATGAGTGTATGGAGAAGTCCGGGCTGCACATAAACGAGGATCACTTCATCGCGGAGATCATCGACCCTGAGACCGGCGAGGTTCTGCCTCCGGGCAATAAGGGCGAACTCGTCTTTACGAGCCTTACCAAGCAGGCGCTGCCTCTGCTGAGGTATCGCACAAGGGACATTACCTTTATCGACGATAAGCCGTGCGCCTGCGGCCGGTCGTTTGGCAAAATGCACCGCATTATGGGTCGCACCGACGACATGCTGATCGTTCGCGGGGTCAATATCTTCCCCAGCCAGATCGAAACCGTCCTGATGGAGACCGAAGGAACGGAACCGCACTATATGATAATTGTGGATCGCGAGGGCGCGATGGACAGCATAGAAGTGTGGGTGGAGGTCTCACCGGAACTGGTGTCGGACGAGGTCAGGGCGCTGGAGGGTATTGAGCGCAAGATCAGTGCGGAACTTCATTCGCTGCTGGGTATAACTGTTAAGGTCAAGCTTGTTGAGCCGAAGACCATCGCTCGCAGCGAAGGCAAGGCCAAGAGAGTCGTGGACAGGAGGGATTTGTACCAGTGAGAGTAAGTCAGCTTTCGGTGTTTTTAGAGAACAAATCGGGACGTCTTGCGGAAGTGACGCGCACTCTGGCGGATGCAGATGTCAACATACGCGCACTGTCGATTGCCGACACTGTAGACTACGGCCTTCTGAGGCTGATCGTGAACAATCCCGAGCATGCGAAGTCTGTGCTTACCGACGCCGGGTTCACGGTGGCTTTGACGGAAGTGCTGGCGATTGAAATTCCAGACAAGCCGGGTGGGTTGGCTGGAATAATCGACATTTTTAGCGACTGCGGTGTAAACATAGAGTATATGTACGCCTTTGTCGGCACTTCCGGTGAGAACGCAATAGTCATTTTCCGCGTAGAGAATGTGGACGAAGCAATATCGTCTCTTCAAAAGAAGGGCGTTCGCATATTGAACGGAGACGAACTGCACGCCTTGTAAGTTTGCGGGATTTTCTGGGGCTCAGCCCCAAACCCTGCTAGAGACTCTGTCTCTGGACTCTGCAAGGAAACCAGGTTTCCTTGACCTTCTGACCCGAACTTAATTATCCCCTTAAGAGGATAATTAAGTTCGATACGGGGGACCAGGGGCCACTCGGCTCCTGGCGAGGTTAAGGGGCAGAGCCCCCTATGGGTGTCTGAGGATGAAACCCTCAGATAATTCTCGCAGAACTGAACTTCTTACGCGAGTTTAACTCGCGTACGGCCAATAATGTGCATGAAATGTTTCATTGTGAGATATTAATTGTCGACTTCTTCCACAAACACGCTCGGAAAATACCAGATAGTGCGGGAAATCGCACGTTCCAACGACATCGTCTACGAGGCGGTGGATCCGTCCATCAATAGGCGAGTCGCGTTGAAGGAGCTGTGCATACCGCCCAACGTCACCGCTGGCCAGAAGCGCGAGCGCATCGAACGATTCTTGCGCGAGGGCAGGGCGGCGGGCAAGCTTGCACACCCGAATATAGTCACCATTTATGACGTCGGTAAGGACAACGATCGCTATTACATCGCGATGGAGTTCCTCACCGGCCAAACCCTCCGCGACGTGTTGCAGGCGGGTGGGGCGCTTTCGATCAACGACGCAGTCAACTACACACTGCAGCTCTGCGACGCTCTATCTTACGCTCACGAAAACGGCGTGATCCATCGCGATATCAAGCCCGATAATGTCCAGATTTTGCCGGGTGGGCACGTCAAACTCACCGATTTCGGCATCGCGCGGATGATGGGCGAGTCGTCAATCACACAGGACGGCCAGGTATTCGGCACTCCCAGCTATATGTCGCCGGAACAGGTTGCGGGCAAGAAGCTGGATACGCGATCGGACATATTTTCGGTTGGCGTGATGCTCTATGAGATGATTGCGGGCAAGAAGCCGTTTGCCGGCGATAGTGTCGTCACGATCACATACAACATAGTCAACATGGAAGCCCCGCCGCCGCCAGGAGCGCCGCCGTATATAGTCGGCATCATCCGAAAGGCGATGGCGAAAGATGTCGATGCGCGGTATCAGTCAATCGACCTGTTGGCCGAGGACTTGCGCGAACAGAAATCCAGCGGCGTCTTTCTTCCAGGGCCTACGTCCGCTCCCGCGTGGCTTGCGCCACAGTCGAACGGCAACGTTCAAGACCCGTTTGGGCAGCCTTCCACGCCCGTCACGCCGTACGGCACGCCGGTTCCGTCCACGAACGCCGGATCGGCCTCGTCATCTGCGCCAGATCCGTTCGCTCAAAACGCGCCCGTTCAGGCTCCGATGCCGCCCGCTCTTCCACCTATGCCGATGATGAGCGCCGAGACTCGCAATTTTCTTGGAGTGTTTTTGCTGCTGATTGCGCTGATAGGCATGTTGTTTTTTGCCGGTTGGGCGGTGAATCTGGCCTACAAAAGCTATCGCACTAGTGTGACCTCCGATGTTGCCGGACGATACTTCGAGCAGGGTGAAAAACTCTATGCTTCCGGCAAGCCCGATAGAGCGGTTAACCAGTGGCGCAATGCTGCTCGGGTTTCTCCATATTCGCAGTATGCCAAGCGCGCTCGCGACAGGATTTACGAGGTTTCGGTTGTGCTCGCAAGAAGATACTACGATTCGCGGGACGTGGCCTCACTGAAAAATGTGAGCCAGTTATTGATTGAGTCGAATCCAGATCGTCCTGAGGGCCATTTCTATCTTGCAGCCGCATATCACTTCGGTGGCGATTTCGAGAATGCCAAGCCCGAATACGCCCGCGCAATCCAATATGGCGGCAACGACTCCTACGCTCAGGCGGCGCGCGCTAACCTGGGCTCGCTGTATCTGTATGAGGGCGACAAGTTCGCAGCCGCCGGGCAGCGCGAGTCGGCGATCTCATCTTACGAAAACGCGAAACAATACGGCAATTCTTCCGCGATGCAGATTGCCGAGGATCGAATATCTCGCCTGCGTTGATTTACGCAATTCAGCGAGTTTAGCGAAAATCGCACGGGGGCAAATATGAAGCAGTATGAAAACACTGTTTCTCAATCCCCCATCATTTCAAGGTTTTGACGGCGGCGCGGGTTCACGGTATCAGGCAAAGCGGGAAATACGTTCGTTTTGGTATCCTACGTGGCTGGCGCAGGCGGCCGCTCTCGTGGAGAACAGCAGAGTCGTCGACGCGCCCGCCGACAATTTGTCGGTCGATCAGACTCTGAACATCTGCGCCGACTACGACCTCCTGATTATTTACACCAGCACGCCGTCATTCGTCAGCGACTCAGGATTTGCCGAACGCATTAAGCAGCGCAGGCCGAATGCGCTGATCGGGTTTGTCGGGCCGCATGTCACGGTGTTGCCGGAGGAATCGCTCAGAGCGGCCGGCGCGGTGGATTTTGTCGTCAGGCGCGAGTTCGAAATGCCCGTGCTGCGCATATCGCGTGGAGAGCCGATTGAGTCGATAAAGGGCGTCAGTTGGCGAGACGGCCAGAGGATCTGTCACAATGCGGACTCTGAACTGCTTACCGACCTAGACAGCCTGCCCTTCGTGACTGACATATATAAGCGCGATCTCACCATCGAGAACTATTACATCGGCTACCTGATGCATCCCTATCTCTCGATCTACACGGGGCGCGGATGCCCTGGTCGATGCACATACTGCCTTTGGCCACAGACTATTTCCGGCCACGAATATAGAGTGAGAAGCCCGCAGTCCGTATATGACGAGTTCGCTCTGGCGAAAGAATCGTTTCCACAGGTGAATGAGTTTTTTATCGACGACGACACATTCACCGCCAACTCCAGGCGCGCCGAAGAAACTGCCAGGCTTATTCGTCCGCTGAGGATTACATGGTCCACCAGTAGTCGCGCGAATGTGCCTTATGACACTCTGAGAATTATGCGTGAATCGGGACTGCGATTGCTGATGGTTGGCTATGAGTCAGGCAGCGACGAGATCCTCAAGAACGTGCGCAAGGGAATTTCTACACACATGGCGCGCAGGTTCACCAAAGATTGCAAATCGCTCGGGATTGCGATCCACGGGACGTTCTGTCTGGGTCTGCCGGGTGAGACCCGTGATACTATCGACAATACAATCCGGTACGCCTGCGAACTTGACCCGGATACCATTCAGGTCTCGATTGCGGCTCCATACCCCGGCACGGAATTTTATGACCAGGCTGTGGCTAACGGCTGGTTGTCGCCTTCGAGCCTGGTTTCGCATGACGGCACGCAACTTTGCCCGCTGCGATACGAGCAAATATCGTCGGATGAGATCAGCGAGGGCGTCGACCGGCTGTATAAACGGTTCTATTTTCGTCCAAAGGTGATGGCGAGGATCGCTCTCCAGATGGCTAAAGACCCCGACGTCAGAAAGCGACGTTTGCGCGAAGGTCGCGAGTTTTTGGGTTTCCTAAAAGAACATAACCGGGTTGCGCCGAGTGGTGAGTCAACTCTTTTGCATGTGTTGAAAGACGGTGGGCCTGGGTTCTGCCAGTTTGCGATCACGGACGCATGCAACGCGACCTGCAACTTCTGCAATTTTCGGGTCGGCGAGAATCCTGATCAGAAACGGATTTATGTCACTCTTGATGAGGCAAAGGCCGCGCAGGAGATTATGGCGCGAAACGGCGTCCGATATATGGCCTATATCGGCGGCGAACCGACAATGCATCCGAACCTCGCCCAGATTATCGCGCATGCCAATTCGCTGAAAATGCAGACCATAATATGCACAAATGGCTCGCTGCTCGGCGAGGCGCGAATCAGCGAATACGTGCGGTCGGGCCTTGACAGCGCGATCATATCCGTTGACGCTCCGTCGGTCGAAATGCATGAGCAGAACCGCGGCGTCGATGGCCTGTGCGCTCGAATAGCTCGTGCGAATCTGGAGTTTCACAATGCGGGCGTGGACACCACCGCGTCAGTTACGTTGAGCAAACTGTTGGGAGATTTGTCTGACCTGCCGGAGTTCCTGGAGTCGCTGAACTTCCATCAGGCGACGTTTTCGTATCCGCTCAAAACCCTGGGGTCGAGTTTCCGCAGTTTTTCGGATTCCAATCTGGTCGATTACGCCGACCACGAACTTGTGGAGGCATTCGAGCGAGTTATCAATATGAAGCGCCGGTTCAGAGTCGTAAACCCGACCGCGTCAATCAGGGAGATGCAGAGGTTCGTACGCGGAGAAAAGCAGAATTTTCCATGTCTGGCCGGCTTGAAATATTTTTATCTGGACTGGAATCTGGACGTGTACAGATGTCACGCATGGTCGAAACCCATGTGCTCGATATATGACTTCGATTCGTCCAAGCTTGTGCGAGACGGCTGCACGAAGTGCATGATCGACTGCTATAGAGACGCAAGCGTGCTGCACGAAGTCGGCATGGCTCTGTATGACGCCCGGCGCAGTCTATTGTGTGGACGTCCCGACCGGGCATTATGTCGTCTACTCAATGCAAATACTTATCAAGCGGCAAAATCAGTTGTCGAAGAGCTGAAATGGATTAGAGGGTTGTAGGTAGAGTGGGGCGATGCATGGATTGCGGCTGACGAAAAACAAAATAAAGGTGCTTGTCGCGATGTTTTTCGCCGTCATATTCGGGGCCTTCGGCGATATATCCATTCGCTATGGCATGCGCTCGGTCGAGTGCGCGTACCACCCGAATATAGCCAGTCACTTTGTCTGCGCTGCCACAAATCCGTTCGTGTGGATGGGCGTATTTCTGCTGATATTGTTCTTTATCTTATATTTGGCGTCGCTTTCGTGGGAGGAACTCAGTTACGTTTTGCCTTTGACTGCCGCCGATTACGTGCTGGTGACACTTCTTGCATATTTTTTGCTGGGCGAGGATGTCTCTCCCTTGCGTTGGGCGGGAAGTGTGCTGGTGGCGTTCGGAATTGCGCTTGTGGTGAGGACTTAGGCGCATGCTTAGAGTAGGAATAGCTCTCGGACTGGCGATTTTTTTCGGCGCTATTGGCGATATCCTCATGAGCAAGGGCATGCAGGAAAACGGCGAGGTCAGCGTGCGTCATATCAGTGATCTGCCTAAAGTGTTCAAGTTGGCCTTCTCCGAGCGATATGTTTTGCTGGGGGCGGTGTCGATGACGATATACTTCGGGTCGTATGTCGCCGCGCTCGCATGGATCGACGTAAGCGTCGCCAACCCTCTGACCGCACTCAGTTATTTGATCGCCAGCGCATACGCCGCTTTTGTGATGAGAGAACGGATCGGCTTTAAGCGAGCCGCGGGAACATTGATGATCGTTTTGGGCGCGATTCTGGTCGGACTGAGTTCATAGCGATCAATGTGCATGAAAGCGGGTTAGACGAATACGGAAGGTGGGGATGTAATAGGCGGATGTCATCACGTGAAGCAGGTGGACGAAATGTCGATTGTGCGAGTATCGGAAGGTTGTTTGGTGGAGATACCGGAAGCCATTTTAACTAAGCTCGGCGCGAAGCCGGGACAGGAAATGATGGTGGCAGAAAGAGATGGAGGCATTATTTTGACGCCTTTGCCGTCCGATCCCGTGTCATATCTTTGCGGCGCGCTTGCCGCTGAATCATCGCTTACCAGAGAACTGGCGGCAGAGAGGGCTGACGAACTTGAGGCGCAATGAGTTTGTGTTGGATTCTTACGCCATCCTTGCGTTCTTGCAGAAAGAACCGGGCTACGGTCGCGTGGAGGCGCTTCTGAAGGGGGCGATATCCGGCGAAGGCAAGGTGTATGTATCGACGATCAATTTGGCCGAGGTGCATTACCACGTGCTCAGGTGCGGCAGGGATGCGTCAAGGATATTGGCCGCGCTGGAAGCTCTGCCACTGAAAGTGGTCTCAGCCGACGAGTATATGTCGCAGGCGGTCGAGATCAAGGCTAAGTATGGTTTGTCTTTCGGCAACTGCTTCGCCGCCGCGCTTGCGCAGGAACTGCAGACTCCCCTCATAACCGGCCACAGAGACTTCCGCAAGATGGGCAATGCCGTAAACATCGAATGGTTGGGGTGAGTGTGCATTCATCCCTTGCATCGGCTTGCCCATCAATGAGCTAATCAAGCTGTTGTGCCTCTCGCTTGCCGAATTCCGATACTCGGCTGAACTACGCCCTGTGGTCGAACTTGCCCAGGATTTCGTTGACATTGCGGTATCTGCGCTCTGGAAGCGATTCGATTGCGTCGAGGATTGCGTCCGGCGCTTCGTTTTCTTCGGCGCACCTAAGTATCTCGTAACGGGAACAGGGGAATATGATGTCGTCCAAATATGCTCCCAATTTTGATGGTGTTCTGAAGTTCAAAAATGTTGTTGCCATCGGGGCACCTCCTCTTTCTGTGGCAATGAAAAGCGAAGTCTCTGTAACCATGAATACCCAAGATCCCGCTCTGCATTAACATGGTATACATGATATACGCGCAAAACAGTCACAAAGCGTGCGAGGAGAAAGGGTTGACCGAAGGTCTGGCCCAACAATAATACAGACGATTATATAGTAGTATGCATCATTTATGGCTGGAGTCAATATCGCAAAATATGTTATTGTGTTCACACTTTTGCGAGTTCCAGAACGAGCATCTGCATAACCATCTCAGGGTTGTCGAGGCCGCCATCAATCGACTTGAGCATCTGGTCTGCTTTTGCTATTACTACGAAGCATCGGATGAGATTGTTCCGTGAGAATGGTCTGGCTTGCCGAGCCAGACGCTCAGCCTGCCAGCTTTGTCGGGAGAGGATGTCGAGTATATTGGGGTCGGGCGGCAGCATATCCTTGATGTGCTCGGGGACATCGCTCTTCGCGAACGACCTCACACCTTGTTCCTGCAGGAGTTTCATCTGCCAGACCAGCCTGAACTGCCTCGCGATTACAGCAAGCGTTTTGGGAGTCTCGGCGCGAGGGTCATCGCTGATCTCAAAGAGGTCGGCGAGGTGCTTGAGCGCCTGGGCCTGGTTTCGCGCGGCGACTGCGTCCACCAGTTTGAATATCTTTTCCTCGTGGGTCTCGCTTGTGACGGCTGCGACGTCGGCGGATGTGATCGTTTCCGAGTCGCCGGAGTAATCGATCAGCTTTTGTATTTCGGTTGCGAGGATCGAAGAATCAGCACCCACACGCTGCACCAGCGCGCTCGCTACTTGCGGCTGGACTTTCTTGCCCGCCTTTATGAAAAGCGTTTGAGCGAACTTGATTGCGCCGTCGGTTCGCATTTTTCCGAACTCGACGACTTCTCCGACCTTCCGCACAGCCTTTGACAGGTCTCCGATTACTTCCGAGCCTTTTTTGGGCTTGCCGTCGACTTTTTCCGCTGCCGGATTTACTAAAATCAGGCAGCCTGCGTGCGATATCTTCGGCAATCGTTCAGCGAGTTTGGCCTGTTCGTCAGGATGCATTTTATTGGCATATTTCACCAGTACCACGCGCCGTTTTGAGCCGAACGGCGGAATATTCAGCCCTGTAACGATCCTGTCACTGGTGGCCGTGTTGCCCTCCATCGGCTCAAGGTCGAAATCGACGAAATCGCCCGTCACCAGAGACTTCAACAGCTTGTCGAGGTGCTGCTGCTTCTGAAATTCGTCGTCGCCTTTGAGCAAATATGCTTTAGGATTGTCTGGTTTTGCTGCCTTTGCGTTCATATTGGGGTTATTATCGCACATGCGGTGAGATTGGACAAGCGCACATTTGTGATTGACAATCGGCCTACGCTGTGCTAGCATAAACCCGATTTTTGTATACGTTTCCTGGGGGTCGTTTTGATTAACACAAGCACTATCTCTTTCAGCAACATGTCCCGTTCAGGCTCGTTTGTATTGCCCAGTCTGAAAGATCTTCCCGCACTTTTATCCGGTCAATCCACTTATGACGGAACCGATGCGTCCAATATGGTTTTCCCCGGCATTAAGCAGCAGCTTATGCGCTCGTCCGACTATGATATCGACCTTGTAATTATCGGCACAGGTCCCGGCGGCTATGTTTCGGCGATCCGCGCGGCGCAGCTCGGTGCCAGGGTTGTTGTGGTCGAGAAGAACGCTGTCGGCGGCACGTGCCTTAATATAGGCTGTATACCGACCAAAGTGCTTCTTTCCAGCGTGGCTGTTCTGGATCATGTGAAAAATGGCGCACAATTTGGCATCGAGACGGCCGCCCCTAAGGTCAACATCTCCACGATGATGAAGCGCAAGAACACTATCGTGAAGCAGCTTACCGGCGGTGTCGAGGGGCTGTTCAGAAAGAATAAGATCAAGCTGGTGAGAGGCCATGGCAAGATTGCGGATGCGCATACTGTGACCGTCGAGACCGCAAATGGCGTTGAGACCCTCAAAACTGAGAAGATAGTGATTGCGACTGGCTCGGTTCCGGCTCAATTGCCGCTGCCCGGTTTCGAGATCGGCGAGAATGTGTGGACGAGCAATGAAGCGCTGGAGTTTAATGCTATCCCCAAGAAAATGCTCATTATCGGCGCGGGCGCAATCGGCCTTGAGTTCGGATATACATTCGCCAGGCTGGGAGCTGAGGTGCTTGTGGTCGAGATGATGTCCCAGATTCTCCCGGCTGCCGACAAAGAGACCGCAAACACCCTTCAAAAGTCGCTGGAAGATGCCGGAATGAAGTTTATGCTCGACGCCGGCGTCACCCGCGCGGAAGACGTCAAGGGCGGCAAGAAAGTGCACATCAAGTCGGGCGGCAAAGAAGTGTCCATGGAGTTCGACAAGATCCTAGTCGCGGTCGGCAGGCGCGCCGTTATCGACAATATCGGCCTCGAAGAAGTGGGTGTTAAGACCGACAAGCGCAAAGTCCTCGTCAACGAGCACATGCAGACCAACATTCCCAATATATACGCCATCGGTGATGCCATCGGCGAGCCCATGCTGGCGCATGTCGGCTGGACTGAGGGCATTGTCGCGGTCGAGCACGCTATGGGGCTGGACTCCAAAATGAGCTATAAGGCGTGGCCCGCCTGCGTATATACGACTCCCGAGTGCGCGTCGGTCGGCCTTACTGAAGATCAGGCTAGGGAGCGCTACAAGGACGTTCGCATCGGCAAGTTTGGGTTCAGTCACAATGGCAAGGCGATGGGTATCGGCGAGACCGAGGGGTTCGCCAAGTTCATTGTTGACGGCAAGTACGGCGGTATTCTGGGCGTGCATGTGGTCGGCCCTCACGCTACCGACCTCATCGGCGAAGCGGTTCTGGCTATCGCGAACGAATTGACCGTTGAGGAAGTTATGTCGACGATCCACTCTCACCCGACCTTGAGTGAGGTTATGCAGGAAGCCGCTTACGATGCGGTGGGGCGTGCAATTCACAAGTAGGTTGCGCATTATGTATTGTGTGTTAGGACAGCCCGGTGAGGTGGACTCGCCGGGCTGTCTCTTTTAATTTTGTGGTCGTAAAAAATGGGCTAAAATAACGAAATGCCGGCAGGAATACACCATCCGACTCAGAATATATAATGGCAAAGATGTTGACAGCTAGTGTTTTTTAACACATAATGGGGCATACAATGCTCGGCAGGTTTAGTATTAGGGCAGGGAGGGTTTGAATGGGAAGGCTGTTTCTCGCATCAGTGATAGTTTTGGTATTGTTGTTTGGGCTTGTGCTGGCTGTCGGCACCGGCGTGCTTTACTATTACCACATGCCGGTGAGTATAGCGATTCTGTTTGCAGTAGGGATCATTACGTTGCAGTATGTGGTTGGCCCATTTATGATCGACTGGATATACAAGATCCGGTGGATACAACCAGAGGAGATATCCCCACAGTTTGCGCAGTTTTACCGTGACCTTTGTGCCAAGAGAGGAATGATTGCGCCGCGCTTCGGCATTATTGAGGACGGCAACCCGAATGCGTTCACCTATGGCCATATCCCGGCGGACGCAAGAGTGGTGGTGACTCGTGGACTTGAGCAGATGCTCTCGGAGGATGAGTTCAACGCGGTCGTCGCGCATGAGATCGGGCATGTCAAACACTATGATTTCATAGTAATGAGCATTGCATCGCTGGCGTCCATCATACTCTATTACCTTTATGTCTGGACCCGCAATCAGAGACGAGGCGGGCTTTTGGCACTTGTTATTGCAGTCGGATCATATCTGATGTATGTTTTCAGCCAATACGTAGTCTTATTCCTTTCCCGCATCAGAGAATATTTTGCCGACGAACACTCTGCATTCAGTATCAATGACGCAAACGCCTTATCGCGGGCGCTTATCAAGATTGCCTACGGGCTGGCAAAAATACCGCAAGTCGACCCGAACCAGCAGCAGAATAATAAGAATAGTCAATACGTTCTCAACAAGAGCCAGCTACTGGGCAGTCTGGGGATATGCAGTTTCAGCTCTTCCAGCGCAATGGCGATCAACTCAACTAACGGTTCAGGCAACTTTTCGATCAGCACGTATATGGACGCTATGCAATGGGATCTCTGGAACCCCTGGGCTAAGATTTTCGAGCTTCAGAGCACGCATCCGCTCATCGCCAGACGTGTTCAGGCGGCTTCACGAATGGCAGTTGTTCTCAGGCAAACCCCTGAATTTACTACCAGCGCGCCTCCCAAGGAGAGCTACTGGCCTCTGTTCTGGACAGACCTTACGTTCATTTGTCTTCCGTGGGCAGGACTCGCTGTGGGTCTTGTGGCAGCTTATGTGCAGCTCGGCCACACATTTGACACAGCATTCGCGCATGGTTTAGTCGGATTCTTGACCGCATTTAAGCTGGCGTTTCTAATGGGCGGTTTGGGATGGATGATGAGGCTGTTTTTCAGCTATGGCAGCGAGTTCAAGCCTGCGAAGATCGCGGATCTTGCGGGTGAGGTCGAAGTATCGCATTTCAGATCGATTCCTGTCGAGATCGATGGGCAGGTAATAGGTCGAGGCGTGCCGGGTTTGTTCTGGAGCAAAGATCTCGTAATGCAGGACGAATCGGGGTTCGTCACTGTTATCTACAAGCAGCCTTTGTCGATTATCGAGACTCTGTTCGGAATGCTCAAGGCGGCGGATTTGATCGGTAAGAAAGGCAAGTTCACGGGATGGTACCGCCGCGGCCCAATCCCTTATCTTGAACTTAACGAAATTCAAACTGAATTCGGTTCCAGAATACGCTGCTATTACAGGAAATATCTGTGGATTATTGCGGTGGTTTGCACGTTTATCGGAGGGTATTTGACATTGCTTGGCACGACGTTAAATAGTATAACGTCTGTTCATTAAGGTGCGCTTATAATGCTGCTCAAGTATGTGAGCAGCATCGTTCTTGAAACGAGAAGATTCGCACATCAAATGGTATAATATCTCACCATGACAAGCACAGACGAAATCCTGTTCGGTTACGACCACACCCAGGGAATCGTGGCGGTGGAAGTTGGCCCGGAGACCGCCACGATTTACCGCCGCGTGGACGGCGCAATGACAACTCAGGATGAGCCGTTCAAGCGTTGGATCCTCGCCACCGAGCGCCATGACCTTGCCGACTCCGAGTGGACTGAACTTGATGGCGAAGACTATCGGTTCCTGGCTGAGTTCCCAAATGAGAAGACTTACAATAGTGCCAGATACGTATTGCGTGACGCGCATGCGGCTCATATCGCTTACCCAACTGCCGCTAAGCAGTATCTCGCTCGAACAGGACGCACACTCTTTAAGGGGATGGCGTTCGATGACGTCGTGCGGATGCAGCTCGATATCGAGACCCTCGGCCTATATCCGGACAGGTCGGAAAATGAGATTTTTATGGTCGCGATCAAGGACAATCGCGGCTTCGAGACCATAATTACCGGGGATGAGTCTAAGATTCTCAAAGAAACTGTAGCAATCTTGCGCGAGCGTGATCCTGACGTTATCGAAGGGCATAACATATACGATTTCGACCTCACATACCTTGTCGCACGCGCCAAGTATCGCGGAATCAGGCTCGCGTTTGGGCGCGACGGCTCGGAAGTCACATTCGGTGCGAAACAGCAGTGCGCGATAGGCTATTATTCCAGGCCGTTTACTCCAGCGCATATACATGGCAGGCATGTGATCGACACTTTGTTGTCCGTGCAAAGATGGGACATATCGCGTGCAAGTTTGTCCAGCTATTCACTGAAATCTGTAGCAAGAGCGTTTGGCATTGCCGAAGATGATCGAGAAATTATTCCGCACGATCAGATTGCCCGCGAGTGGAAAACAAACCCCGATCGCGTAAGGAAATATTGTCTCCAAGACGTCCGTGAAACTGATCTGCTGGCTGGGATCGTCTGCCCGTATGAGTTTTACCTGGCGCAAATGGTTCCCGACACTTATGGCCACGGCGCCACTTCCGGCACAGGCGAAAAGATCAACTCGATCTTCATCAGGCATTATCTGAAGCGCGGCTGCGCGATACCGGAGCAGTCTGAGCAGAAATCGCTGCCGGGCGGATATACTGAGGTTCGCAACACAGGCGTGATTGAACACATCGTGAAGTGCGATGTCGAGAGCCTGTACCCGAGCATCATGCTCACGAAAAAGATCAAGCCCAAAAGCGACACCCTCGACATGTTCCTGCCAGCGCTCGCCGATTTGGTGCAAAGGCGGCTGTCGGCCAAGCGCAAAGCCAAAGAAACTCATAGCCGCGAGCACGATTACTGGGACGGCCTCCAGAGTGCTTTCAAGATTTTAATCAATTCGTTTTACGGCTACCTCGCGGGGCCGTTCAACTTTAACGATTATGAGGCTGCCGCGCGCGTCACCACTACGGGTCAGAAACTGGTTAAGCTGATTGTCGAGGAACTGGAGAAGACCGGCAGCCTTGTGGTGGAAGTCGATACGGACGGCGTCTATTTCAGGCCGCCCGACGGCATCGACTCAGAGCAGGACGAGGTCAACTACATCGAACGGATCGGTTCTGCCTTGCCGGAGGGGATCAGGCTGGCGCATGACGGTCGCTACAAGGCCATGATCTCGCTCAAAATCAAGAATTACGTGGTGGAATCTTATGACGGCAAAAAGACTTTCAGAGGTTCGGCGTTAAGGTCGCGTTCGGACGAGCCATTTGGGCGAGACTTCATAACGAATGCCGCCGAATATCTTTTGCACGGTGAGAAAGATAAGGTTCACGCGTTATATCAGTCCATCGCGCAAAAAATCAACGACGGCCAGCTGGGTGTAGATGAGTTCGCGCGCCGCGAGAGGATCACTGAAAAGACTCTGCATTCCGCCGGCAAAAAGCGCCTTGCGCAGGCGGTGGGTAAAGATGCAAAAGTCGGGGAATATGTGTCGATCTATCAAAAAAACGACGGCGCTATCGGGCTGGCGAAAAACTATTCGCACGACGAAGACCGTCATCATCTCTTGGATAAGCTCTACAAGTTCGCAAACCGGCTCAGAGAAGCATTTGGCGACGACTTCGACTCAATGTTTCCGAAGCCTTCGGCAAAAACGCGCTCCGAGACTGCAGGTCAGCAGTCGCTAGGGTTGTTCGACTGATTAATCAGACTCAGGCAGCGCCGGAGGAGTGGATCGTCTAAGCCCGGTGGCGGCGAAATAGAGCTGAATACCTCTGCTTGCGACCTGCGATCCCGCTATTGCCATTACAACCAGAAGACCTATCCGGCCAAATAGCAGCAGTGCCGATTCTCCGAGCCGGCTGGTGGTGGATGATGTCGCGGAGACTGGAGTTGTGGGCTTGAGCAGAATGGTGTTGGAATCGAAGTATTGATACGCGGCGACGAACACAAACACGAGTATTCCAACTCCGGCAAGAAAAACCAGCATTCCAACTATGCGACCAACCAAATCGCCCTTCTGCATCTAATCCTCCAATACCTGTTCACGAGCTAAGTAATTTCCTACGGCCTGCCGGGTATTTTTATCTTATACCCCGTCGGACGAAAATCCTTCGGTGTCACGCAAATCCCTTGACAACCCGATTGGAGCGATGATAGTATGCCCTGTGTTGAGGATCATCGGCTGGAGACCGTGCGTCCACGGCACTGTAACGTCAACCCCATAAACGATACCTCTGGAGCAATGAATTTATCTCAGGAATGGAGGTCACCTATTTATGCCGGATATGCTGGTGAAACTACTTGAGATCCCTGATGACAGCGCCGACATTGCGCACCTGAAAACAGAAGGCATCAACATCAGAAGGATCCATCCCTATGAAGTATCGGTTCTTCGCAGATTTTGCTTAAGCGCCTTCCATGAGGGTTGGGCCGATGAAGTTCTAAATGCCTTTGCTCATCAACCCGTGACATGCTATGTGGCGACCCATGAGAAGAAGATAATAGGTTTTGCGGCCTATGAATGCACCCGACGCAACTTTTTTGGGCCGATGGGAGTGCTGCCGGAATATTGCGGTAAAAGGGTAGGGGAGGCATTGTTCCTCGCGTGTATGCGAGGATTATATGAGTATGGGTATGCCTACGCTATCATCGGCGGGGCGGGGCCGGTCGATTTTTACTTAAAGTGCTGCAGTTCAATGGTCATACCGGACAGCGTGCCCGGAATATATGTGGACAATCTGGAACGGTGATTACACCATGATGTATCGCAATCTAGCTGCCATTTTACTCGTCTCTACGATTATGCTTTGTGCCACAGAGCGCAGCTGGGCTGACGCTCGTAATACCGTAATCACAATACTTCACACCAACGACCTGCACGGCTACGTAATGCCGCGCGGCGAAATTGGAGGGCTGGCGCGCATTGCCACTTTGATCCGGCAGATACGCTCCGACATGCCGAATGTTTTGCTGCTGGACGCAGGTGATATTATTCATGGGTCGATGGAAGACTATTTATCCGGCGGTATTGCCACAATCACCGCTATGAATGCCGTCGACTATCAGGTGGTGGCATTTGGCAATCACGATTTAGATTTAGGTCAGACCATTGCAAAAAACGCAATTGCCGCCGCCAGGTTTCCATTTCTGGCAGCCAATATGCATGATGCCAACGGCTGCCGGTGGGACGGAGTCAGCCCTTGTCATATTTTAGTGGTGGACGGCGTCAGGGTGGGGGTTTTCGGGCTTGCGAGCCTTGAGACAGGGACCCTTCATTGGCCGTCGATGATGTGCGGCATTGTGATAGACGACCCAATCCAGACTGCGCAAACACTGGTTCCTGAGCTCAAGGCGAAGTGTGATGTGTTGATTGCGCTTTCCCATCTCGGTGCAGCAGAGGACGCAATTCTCGCCGAACAAGTGCCTGGAATCGATTTCATAGTAGGCGGCCATTCCCATAATGCCATACTTGACTGGCGATGGGTCGGCAACACTCTAGTTACCCAGGCGGGCGCTTATGGTCGCGCACTTGGCCGGATCGACTTTGTGATTACCAATGACGACACCGGCGTACATATCACGTCAGTAAATGGGAAAAACGGCACGTGGAACGACCCTGCAAAAGCGCCTCTGGGCAAGGTTTATCCCGAGCTTCCCCTGATCCCGATCGATAACTCAATTGCCGAGGACGAAGCCGTTCGCGCAGCGTACATGCCGTTCAGGGAAAAGGCCGACAAAAAGCTGGCCGAGGTAATCGGCAA
Organism: bacterium; assembly: GCA_021372295.1. Lineage (GTDB taxonomy): Bacteria > Armatimonadota > UBA5829 > UBA5829 > UBA5829 > UBA5829. Next base: position 77,386 of record JAJFUS010000024.1, read on the forward strand.
TTCGCAGCAGGCTCTTCCAGGTCGATCCGCAGGCGCTTTCGAGTCGAGCGCCGGAGACTTCGTGGCGGACGCCGTTCGTTCCACGGCAAACTCGGATATTGCCGTTATCGACGATGTCGGTTCGGTTTCAAAGAATGGCCTTCCCGCCGGAGTGCTTAATCTTGGGTCGGCGTATGGCTTGATCAGCGGCTTCACGCGTCAGGAGATTGTTGCATGTCAGATGTCGGCATGCGACCTTACGAAAGCGCTGAACAGTGATTTCGCGAAAAAGAAAAGCATAAATTTGGCGATTTCAGGAGCCTCGCTGAAGTGCAAGTCCGTAGGAAGTGTACCGGTTATCTCGCAGATATGCATTGATGGAGAACCCGTTGACCCTTGCCGAATGGTCACAGTGGCCTCTCAGTCCTATGTAATGATGGACATGATGGCGGTCGTGCCGGGTATCACAGTGGTCAGTGAACCTACATCCACAACCACCAGGGAAGCGATTGCTCAGTACATAACCAAGCTCTGTGAAGTCGTGCCTGTCGCGTGTGATCGGATAATATGTGAGCAGTGACAAGCTCTTAAATATAGCGCCGCAATCAGTTCACGCACTTCCTTGATGCAGGGTGTATGTCAAATGTGGGGAAAGTGATCTGAGGGTTTCACCCTCAGACTCCTGACCAAGGGCAGAGCCCCAAATCTCCCCGTTTTTGACACGCATCCCTCGACGCAACGCTAATTGACAGCGCGCCACACTCAACATATAATGCATTATATGGCTGCGGCAGTCCTTATGCCGCCCCAAAGTCCCGGGGAAATTTGCTATTAGCCGCTTCGGCAAAATGGGGACAAGCCCGAAGCGAAAACGGAGGAATCCTCTAAATGGCGCAAGTCATTCTCAACAACCTCACCAAAACGTACAAGAACGTGACCGCGGTTAACGAAGTAAACCTCGAAATCAAAGACAAAGAGTTCATGGTTTTCGTCGGCCCGTCGGGCTGCGGCAAGACAACCTGCCTGCGAATGATCGCGGGTCTCGAAGAGATCACTTCGGGCGAGATTCACATCGGCGACAAACTGGTAAACGACGTATCTCCCAAGGATCGCGATATTGCGATGGTCTTCCAGAATTATGCTCTCTACCCTCACATGAGCGTCTACGACAACATGTCGTTCGGCCTGAAGTTGCACAAAGTTCCAAAGGAACAGATCAAGAGCCGCGTAGCCGAGGCCGCAGGGCTCCTGGGTCTGACCGATCTCCTGAACAGAAAGCCCAAACAGCTTTCAGGCGGTCAGAGGCAGCGCGTCGCGTTGGGTAGGGCCATCGTGCGAGAGCCTTCCGTGTTCCTTATGGACGAACCGCTTTCCAACCTCGACGCCAAGCTGCGCGTTCAAACCCGCGCTGAGCTGATTAAGCTCCATCGAAGGCTCGGAATCACAACCATTTACGTTACCCACGATCAGGTCGAAGCCATGACTATGGGCGACCGCATAATGGTCATGTGCGGCGGGCTGGTTCAGCAGGTGGACACCCCTCTGGGACTATATAACAAGCCGGCCAACAAGTTCGTGGCGGGTTTCATAGGTACGCCGTCGATGAACTTCCTGACCGTCAAGATCGAGGACGACGGCATTATCAACGGCGGCTGTTTCAAGGTCAAAGCTCCAGCGGATAAAGTCGGCTTGCTTAAGCCATATATTGGCAAGGAAGTCGAATTCGGCATCCGACCTGAAGACATATTCGATAAGAACCTCACGAACCTCGTCCAGGCGACTTCAGATAATGTAGCAAAGGCGACGGTGGAGGTGATCGAACCGATGGGATCGATCGTGACGCTTTATCTGAGCTGCGGCACACACTCGATGGTCGCCAGCATCGACGCTGAGACCCATGCCAAGGAGCTTCAAGAAGTAGACCTTATCTTCGACATGGCTAAGACTCACCTCTTCGACAAAGACACTGAGCTGGCGATTTACTGACGCTCGTTTTTTGCATAAACTGCATCGAAACGGCCTCGAGAAACCGGGGCCGTTTTTTTTAGTTGTAGTGCAACAGTTGAATTTTGCAGATTTGAGGCATTGAATGCTTAAATGGTACGATTATTGCGAGTATTAATACCTGGTTAATATTGATGAGATTAGCGCGCGAGGAGGATGGGATGACAAAGCGAATATTTGCAGTAACAGCGACACTTGCGTTGCTGGGTTTTGGTATTGCCGGTCGAGCGGATGTGTTCAATTTAGGTTCGGGTTATACGAACTTGGAAACGGTCGAAGTTGGTGATGCGGGAAACACCGCTGATACCACCGGTTACGGTTCGGTGAGCTACAACTACAATATCGGCAAATATGAAGTAACATCAAAGCAGTATTGCGATTTCTTGAATGCTAAGGCCAAAACCGACACATACGGGTTGTACAGCTCATACATGTGGAGTAACAAATATGGCTGCAAAATTCAGCAGAGCGGCACTTCCGGCAATTTCAGCTACAGCGTGACTGATGATTACGCTAATCGCCCTGTGAACTATGTAAGCTACTATGACGCCTGCCGGTTCGCAAACTGGCTGAACAATGGCCAGGGCAATGGCGACACTGAAACCGGCGCATATACTATGACATCCGAAACCATCACGCGTAGTGCGGACTATAAGTGGGCTGTGACCAGCGAGGATGAATGGTATAAGGCAGCTTATTATAAAGGCGGCGAAACCGATGCCGGTTACTGGCTTTACCCCACTCAGAGTGATTCCGTTGACACCTACAGGGCAAACTATTACAACTCTACAACAACTGACGTTGGTTTGTATGCGTGTCCCAGCGCTTACGGTACGTTTGATCAGGGTGGCAATGTAATGGAGTGGAACGAAGAATTAGTAAGTAACACTTCTCACAAATTGCGTGGTGGTTCGTTCAAACTCGACAGGGAGTATCTCAAGTCTTCGCAGTCGCTTTCCTCATTCTCAACGGACGAGATGCCTACCATCGGGTTCCGTGTCGTTCAGGCAGTTCCTGAGCCTTCCTCAATTATTGCCCTGCTTGGCGGTATTGGCTCACTTCTCGCTTCGAAACGCCGGAAATCATAGATATTCGGCTTGCCAATAGATACGATAATCGGCCTCGGAAAACCGGGGCCGATTTTACATGTGGAGGAATTCGGAGCCACAATTGGGAAGATATTACCAACGCTTTATATAGCGCAAAGGTGATCCATGCCCGGCCTTTTTCCTGAAAATCCCGAAGAAATGTCCCACCAGCCCCTGGCGGCTCGTATGCGGCCCAGGACATTGGACGAATTCGTCGGCCAGGAACAAATTCTGGCTCCGGGCACGCTCCTTCGCACGGCCATCGAGAAGGACGAGCTCCCCTCCATGATTTTCTGGGGTCCGGCAGGCTGCGGCAAGAGTACCCTTGCCGCAGTAATTGCGCGACATACCAAAGCGCGGTTCGAGAGTTTCAGCGCGGTTACGTCGGGCGTTCCCGAGATGCGCAAAGTGATCGCCAGATCCAGAGAGCAGCGCAAACTCGACGGCCGCAAGACCATCCTCTTCGTCGATGAGATCCATCGCTTCAACAAGGCCCAACAGGACGCCCTTCTGCCGCATGTCGAGGACGGAACCGTAATCCTCATCGGTGCGACCACGGAGAACCCGTATTTCGAGGTCAACACTCCACTTCTGTCCCGCGCGCGCATATTCCGGTTCGAGCCATTATCGGACGAGCACATTCGCACTCTGCTCGAACGAGCCATTCACGACACCGAGCGCGGCCTGGGCAACGAGAGCGTGGCGATTGAAGACGACGCCATGCGTCATGTTATAGATGTAAGCGAAGGCGACGCCCGCAGCGCCCTGAATGCTCTGGAAGCAGCAGTCGCCTCCACCCAAATCGACCCTCAAACCGGCGTAAAAACAGTAACGCAAAAAATAGCTGAAGAAGCTGTGCAAAAAAGGGTGTTGAAATACGACCGTAATGGGGATAACCACTACGACACCGTCTCGGCATACATAAAGTCGATGCGCGGCTCAGACCCGGACGCCGCAGTTTACTGGCTTGCCCGAATGCTGGCTGCTGGGGAAGACCCCAAGTTCGTGGCGAGGCGATTGGTCATAGCTGCCGCGGAAGATGTCGGTAATGCCGACCCTATGGCGCTGGTCGTGGCGAACGCGGCTGTGCAGGCGGTGCAGTTTGTGGGCATGCCGGAGGCTCGAATACCTCTGGCTCAGGCGACCGTATATCTGGCTTGCGCACCTAAAAGCAACGCAAGCTACATGGCAATCAATCGGGCGGATAAAGATGTAATGGAAAGAAAGGGGCCTCCCGTGCCGACACACCTTCGGGACTCAAGCTATCCCGGCGCAAAGGCTCTCGGTCACGGCAAGGGATATTTGTATCCTCACGACTTCCCCGGCCATTACGTCGAGCAAGAATACCTGCCGCCATCCGCACGAAGTGGGCCATATTACGAGCCCACAGAGCACGGTCATGAGGCCAAGTTCAAACAACGCCTGGAAAGACTGCGAAAGTCCGGCTCCGGCGCTGATGACATTAAGGCGGACGAAGAGTCGTGAGCAATCGTAGAGTTGTTGTCGCGATGAGCGGCGGGGTCGACAGTTCGGTTGTCGCCGCGATGCTCCTTGACAAAGGATATGAAGTGATCGGCGTCACAATGCGCATGTGGTCGTCCGAAGATGAAAAAATCGAGAGCATTGCGCGTCAGGCCGGGCAGGATGCCGCCAGGGTTGCGTCGAATCTTGGTATACAGCATTATGTGCTCGACGTCCGCGAGCGGTTCGCAAGTTGTGTGATGCAGAATTTTATCGACGAATACAGCCATGGCCGAACGCCGAACCCGTGCGTTGTGTGCAATCCGAAGATCAAGTTCGGCGAATTGCTGCGATACGCGCAGGACGAACTCGACGCGGATTATATCGCGACAGGTCACTACTCCCGCATAGAGTGGGACGAGCCGACCGCAAAATGGAAGCTCTTCAAAGGTTTGGATCGCCGAAAGGATCAGGCTTACGTATTGTACAGGCTCAGTCAAAGCCAGCTGGGTAAGATACTCATGCCACTGGGGTATCATACTAAGAACGAAGTGCGCGCCATGGCCGATAAACTGGGTTTGGGCTTGACCGAGAGGCCGGAGAGCCAGGATATATGTTTCATACCCGACGGCGGCTATCAGGATTTTCTTAAAAAAGCCGCGCCAGAGCTTATGCGGCCAGGCCCTATAGTGGACACGTCGGGCAAAGTTCTGGGCGAGCACGAGGGAATCGCGTTTTATACAGTAGGTCAGCGGCGAGGCCTGCGTGTGGCATCCGGTCGAAGATTGTACGTAATTGCGATAAATGCGCGTTCAAATGCAGTCATATTGGGCGATCCGAGTGAGTTCAGTCAAACGGCTGTGGTACTAAAGCATGTAAATATGATATCTGGCGAGAAACTTACGAAATCCATTGCCGTTTCAGCGAAGATAAGGTATAATGCGCAGGATTCGCCTGCCATTTTAAGGCCATTAGCTGACAACCGCGCCGAGCTTTTATTCGACAGCGAGCAGCGGGCGGTCACACCGGGACAGTCGGCGGTGTTCTATATCGGCGACGAGGTCATCGGCGGCGGCATAATTGTAGACAATACGGAGTTGATATGATTGGCTTGATGGTCGTTGCCATAGTCCTGTTGAGCGCGACGTTAATAGCATTAGTTGTGGGGTTGGCGTTCTATTTTCGCCGTCTGGACAGCGCCGTTCGAGAGTTGGAAGATACTCTGAAGGCGACCAGAAACGAGATAGCGCCTCTCGCAGACGAAATAAGGCGGGTCTTGAGGCATACCAATGAACTTGTAATGGATGCCCGCGCGCATATGGATCATTGCTGCGGTTTGATGAAGTCGGTCGAGAACCTGGTTGAAGGCAAAACGATTGTCGATGCGGCGGAACGAGCCGTCTCAAGTTCCAGGACGACGCTTAAGTCATTGATATATGGCATTAAAGAGGGTCTAAAGTCATTTCGAAGCGCAGAAGAACAATCTGAAGAAATTGACGAGTAACAATTCTAATATCCAGTAACTGGGAGGAATCCAAAGATGAATGAAAATCGAGAAGAAAAAGGCGGCAGTGTATTTCTTAATTTCCTGGCGGGAATGGGCCTGGGTGCGCTGGTCGGCGCGGTTGCCGCATTGCTCGTCGCGCCTAAGTCCGGCGACGAGACCCGGGAAGACATCAAGCATGCCACAGAAGACTTTCGCAACAAGGCGAACAAGATGGTGCACGAACTTTCCGAATCGAGCGAGGAGCTTGTAAAGAAGAGCAAGGAGCTTCTTGAGGCCACTCGAGGAAAGGTGCAGAATGCTGTCGAGGCCGGTAAGCAGGCTGTGACATCTTGCAGAGAACATTCAACTGAAGAGTCTGAGAAGTCTGAAGATTGACTTCGCCAGTTGGAACGATTGACAACAACGCCGGATAAGACGAGGTGAGTGTGACGTGAACTTCAAAATCGACGTAAGGACAATGGAGGAAGAACTCCCAATCATCGAACTCGAGGGCGAGGTGGATGTCTATACCGCTCCACAGCTCAAGCAGCAGATCATCAACATCCTCGAAAGCAACGCCAAAGAACTGGTGGTGGACCTTACCAAGGTCGATTACCTCGATTCCACGGCACTGGGTGTTCTCATCGGGGGGCTCAAACGCATGCGCGAGGTGGACGGCAATATGGTTCTTATCTGCCCGAACCCTCGAATCCGCCGGGTGTTCGAGATCACCGGTCTCGACAAAATCTTCGACATATACAATTCCGAAGAAGATGCCCGCGAGGTCATGGGAAAGGAGATTCAGTGAACGTGCCGAACAACTGCGTGGAACTCAAGATTCCGTGCAAACCGGAGTATGTTGGCGTCGCCAGGTTGGCCATCTTGGGTGTTGCCAGCCGCATGAAGTTTTCCTATGACGAAGTTGAAGATGTCAGATTAGCCGTCGGAGAAGCGTGTACGACTTCAGTCGAATGGGCCGAACGAAACGGTAATACCGAGTCCAACATCGTGCTGATCAGTGAGATCGGAGACGACAGACTGACCGTAGACATAATTGATGAAGCTGGTTCGAGAAATGACGGTAACGTCGGTGGAGAGGCCGAGCAGGAACCCGAGAATCTCGGTGCGCTGCTGGTAACCTTGCTGGTTGATGAGGTTACAGTGGAGCCCAAGGATAACGGCACGCATGTTCGGATGGTCAAGTATGCAGGACAACGATAGCAAGCCGGTGCGAAAAAGAAGCGGCGTTGCCGACTGGACCGACGAAGAAACCGAACAGCTGTTTCTCGAATACGTTCGCACAAGAAATCGGCGGATTCGCGATCAGTTGGTCATCATGCACCAGAACCTCGTCCGATTTCTAGCGGGCAAGTTCGCCAACAGGGGCGAGCCACTGGAGGATTTGGTGCAGGTCGGGGTGATCGGGCTTATCAACGCCATAGACAGGTTCGATCCCGATAGAGGAACGAAGTTTTCGACCTATGCCACTCCCACCATCGTTGGTGAGATTCGCCGTCATTTTCGCGACAAAGCCTGGTCTCTCAAGGTTCCCAGACGCCTGCAGGAGCTGAACCTTGCGGCAAATAAGGCCGCCGAGGAGCTCAGCCAGCGCCTTGGGCATCCTCCTACGATCCAGGAGATTGCGACGGAAGTGGGTGCCAGCGAGGAGGAGACTCTGGAGGCCATCGAACTCGGTAACGCCTACGATACCGTCTCTCTCGACAGTAAGCTGCCTTATGAGGGCGAGTCCGCGCCTCTGACGCTTGCCGAGTTTGTAGGCGATCTGGATTCGTCGCTTCAGAGCATCGAGACTTACGGTGACTTAAAGCAGGCCGTGGATTGTCTGGAGCCGCGTGAGAAAGCGATTATATACTATAGGTTTTTTAAGGATATGTCTCAAACCGAGGTCGCCAAGCGCCTGAACATATCGCAGATGCACGTTTCGCGCTTGCAGCAGAAGGCGTTGAAAAGGCTTAAAGAGCTTTTGAGCGCTTGATAAATCAAATCTTGATCGGGCGCGAGTGTAATTCGCGCCCGATACACAATATGAAGCATCGCTTTCTCTCCTCTGGGAGACCGCAAGTGTGAATGCTAACGTATGGTGGCTAGCCCACATACACCCTCGGCACAAGAGCGCTGGTGGGTATGCGCATTGCCGGGACGGTAACTTCGTCGCCGACCCGGATATGGGCGAAATTCGTGATGTCAATCACGGTCATTTGCATCGCAATACGGCCGATTACAGGTGCTTTTCGGCCATTTATGTCCAAAAACAGCCTTTTTCGGACTTTTCTGACCGCGAACTTCAGGGCACTTTGCCGGTATATCGGCCCCTCGGGGGCAAGAGTGAAGCCATCCGCATAGCCTATCGGGACGATTGCCGTCTTTGTGATTCGCCTGGTGACAAACTCGCCGCCATAACCTACCGGCGAGCCGGATTTGAGTTCTTTGACCTCGCAGATCCTGGCCTTGAGCTTCCACGTAGACTTCAGATCGAGTGTATGTGGAACGTGCGTCGATGGATACTGCCCGTAGAGAATCGTGCCCGGTCGAACCATATCCATGTGCGAGTCGGGCATGCGAATGATTGCGGCGCTGTTTGCGCAGTGCGCAAGGCCATAATCAATGTCTGATCGGCGAAGATCGGTAAGCAGTTGCGTGAATCGTTCCAGTTGGAGCTTGGAGGACGATGCGTCCTGCTCGGAGGTAGTTGCGAAGTGCGTATATACCCCGGCGATTTCAAGACTGGGCAACTGGTGGACATGTTGAATCAGTTGATGTGCATCATCAATCGAAACTCCCAGCCGACCCATCCCTGTATCGATCTTTACGTGAACTTGCGCGGTCTTGCCGAGTCGCTGTGCGGCATCGGAGATGGTGTGCGCCAGTTCTATTGTCGAAATCGTCATTTCGAGATCGGCATTGACTGCAATCTCAGCGTTTTCGGGCTGGATCGGCGCAAAGAGGAGAGTAGGGGATTCGATTCCCGCCTCACGCAGGATTATAGCTTCATCTAGTCGCGTTACGGCAAGCATATCGGCTCCCGCTTCGATAAATGCCTTCGCAGGTTCGACGTAACCGTGCCCGAAGCCGTTGCTTTTTACCACGGCCGTGATTTTTACGCCGTTGCCGACAACGTTTTTTACCTGCGCGAAATTATGCTTGAGCGCGGCCAGATCGACCTCGACCCACACGTCATGCGTCATATCAGTCCTCGGCGCGACGTCTCGCCTTAAGGACTTGTTGAAGCCTCGGGCGAACGACATTCCACAGCCAGTAAAATCCAGGCGAGAGCACCATGTCATACTCGCCTATATACTCGACAAACCTCGGCGAAAAACCTTCCTTGAAACGGTTGAGACCCTGCAAATGGTCGTCGCCAGCGCCTTTTTTGGGGCTGACCCCTCTGAAATCATACCACTTGCAGCCTGATTCCTTTGCCCACTGGATCATAGTCCATTGCATCAGGTGATTGGGCATAACGTTTCGGTGTTCATTGGACGACGCGCCGTAAGTATACATCGCCTTGTCGCCGAAGATATACGCAATCGCGCCCGCCACAGGTTTGCCCTCGTAATATGTGAGGACGAGCCGCATGTTGCCTGACGGCACGAGCGCGTTCCACATATCCTCGAAGTAGCTCAAGCCCCGCACCAGGAAGCCGTCGCGCTTGCACGTTTCTTTGAGCAGTTCATAAAATTTGGGCAGGTCGGACCGAGGGCAATCCATGTCGACTGTCACACCTTTGCGAGCCGCCAGACGTATATTGTAGCGCCATTTCTCTTTGAACGATGCCATCAACTCGTCGATACTTTTATCTAGGTCGAGTTGCATTACGCATTTCGGCTGAGTTCCGCCAAATCCCTGCGCCGCAATAGGTACGAACCCGGCTGACCGGATATTGGCTTCGCTGACGGTGTCCTCGACTGGCACGGGCGGGTCGATTTTGAGGAGTATTGCTTTGTGCTGTGTTGCGGTTTGTCTAAGATGCTTGGTGAATTCTTTGACAAGTTCCGCGTCCTGCGTATCGAGCACGGGGCCTCTGGGCGCGTACATAATGCACCGGCCCGTCTTTGGGATCGATCTCTTTAGGAGCGATGCCGCCGCGACGATTTTTCCGCCGCATTCCGCGTATACGCGTACAGGTTTCCAGCCGCTGTGGGATTTGAGATCACCCCACTCGAACGACTGAAGCAAATCGCCCGTCTCAAAACGGGCGACAAAATCATTGAACCGATTTCGGTCTTGTTCTGAAGCTGTTCGGAAGTCCATTACAGTCAATTACGACAATCATGCCGAAAATCCTGCATAAATTGTCGGCCAAGCGGCATTTTGTAAACTCCGAACATACAGCCATTGACCACGGCTGACCAAAATGGTATAATTTGGCAGTTACAATAGAATATGGGTCGGTAACTCAGTGGTAGAGTATCGCCCTTTTAAGGCGAGAGTCCTGGGTTCGAATCCCAGCCGACCCACCAGTTTTTGAGTTCAAACCAAGCTGATTTTCAGCGAAGTGCACACATTTTCCACATATCAGTTGGTCGAGTTTGTAGTTTCAAATAGCGCCAACGCAACAATCACCTGAACCTGGAAATCACCCACGATACGGCAAGCAATATAAACGCCGTCGTCGCAATGGATGGTCCTGATGGAACGTCAAGTCTCACAGAAGCAATGAGGCCAATTGTTGTCGCTATCGATGCCGAAAGGATTGATAACGCAAACACTTTCCCCATTTTTTGCGTGAGAAGCAGTGCCGTCACTGGTGGCATCACCAGAAAGGCGAACGTCAACAGCGTTCCTGCCAACCTGATCGAAAGCGAAATCACCACACCGAGTATGAGGAAAAAAAGCAAATCCCAAAATGTCGACCTGATACCGGACGCTTGAGCAGTTTCCGGGTCGAACGCCGAGAACGTAAGCTGCTTGGCAAACAGTATATGAGTCAAGAGCGCGCCAACTCCCACACAAACCATCAGCCAGACCTGAGCCGGTGTGACGGTTAATATGTCGCCGGAAAGGACGTCCAGCATGTGCCCCTCGCCCTGAGCGCTCTTAGCCACAAACAATACCGCGAGCGCCGATGCCAGAGCATAGCCTATGCCAATGAAGCTTTCCTGAGTGATGCGCTTGTCTTTGGGCTTGATCGAAAATGCCGCGACACCGCCAAAAGTCATCGCAAGCGCAAGAACCGACGGGTTCCAGTTGAGAAGCATTGCAAGCCCGACTCCCGCGCTTGACACCTGCGCCAGCGCCGCTCCGACGAATACTATCCTGCGCAGCACGACATACACACCCAGGTACGCACATACAACTCCGACAACAAGGCTTGCCATAAGAGCCGTGCGAAGAAATGAGTCGTTAAAAATACTAAGCATCGCAACCTCCAGTAATTACGACTCTTTGCGATCCGCATGACGCTACTTCGACAGGAATGCCATAAATGGATGTCAGTTTGTCAGATGAAAGCACATCCTCGATCTTTCCCATCGCTTTGATCCCTTCGTCTATCAGAGCAAGAGTCTTTGCGTAATTGGCAACAACATTCAGCAGGTGGCTAACCATAACTATGGTCAGGCTGTCAGTCTGGTTAAATTTGGCAAGAAGTTCCATGATCGCATATTCGCTGCCTATGTCCATATCGTTTGTTGGTTCGTCAAGTATCAAGATTTCTGGCTCCATTGCAAGCGCGCGGGCAATCAGAGTGCGTTGCTTCTGACCGCCTGAAAGCTCGCGGTATTGCCTGTTTGCCAGATCGGCGATGCCCACATGATTCAGACAGTTCATCACTGTTTCTTTGTCACTTTGATGTGGTTTGCCAAAAACTCCCAGCAGTGTGTATCTGCCCATAAGCGCAACGTCCATTACTGTGAACGGATAGACTTCGTCAATGAACTGGCGCTGCGGAACATATCCGAACCGAGCCTTTGGCTGCCGGGTAATTCGCCCGGATAGTGGCTGGAGAATACCTAAAATCGCCTTGAGAATCGTGGTTTTCCCAGTGCCATTAGGCCCCACAATTCCCAGGAAATCCCCGTGAGATAGCGTCAGGTTGACGTTTGAGATTATAGTTCGCTTTCCGTAGCCGAGATTTACGTCAGCAAATTCGAGCACTGTATCTTGATTGTTGTTTTTATTATTGCTATTCATATTAATCATCTTCGTCGGCAGGCTTGATCCGTATAATTCACTTTCGCGAATTATACGGATACCTGCTGAGGCCTTTCTAACGCAGAGCGTTTTGATACTTATCGACCCATGAATCTATGAGATCGAAGTAGCTCTTGGCACCGTCGGAGCCCACCGAGTAAGGTACGGTCTTGTACTTTGTGCCGGTCTCTCTCTCAATCAGGTCCGGAAAGCGTTTAGAATATACCGACTCAATCACGACAGCCTTTATCTTCTGATCTTTCATTCGACGAATCAGTTCGGACACATGCGATGCAGACGGAGGAATTCCGGGTTTGTCCTCGATAGTTCCGAAGCTCTTCAGGCCGAACCGATGGAGAAAATATATGGCGCTCTGGTGGTAAGTGACGACTCTGTAGCCTTTAAATGGCTCCAGCTCTTTCTTCCATTTTTTAATCCGGCTGTCGATCTCTTTCGCAAACGCCTGATAGTTGTCTTGAAACGTCTCTTTGTTGGCAGGATCGATCCTTATAAGCCCATTGACGATGTTTTTGGCAATCACTTTGCCGTTTTCCGGATCGTAGAAGTAGTGAGGATTGCCATAGACGTGAATGTCACCGGATGCGCCGGTAACTTGTTCTTTGGGCACTTCAAGTCGATGAATATTCTCTGACGCGTCGACATATCCTTTGCCGCCCTTATTCACTTTTCTGTTGGCTGAGGCGTTTATAAGCGAGTCCATCCACATATCCAGGTCCAGCCCAACACGAACCACCAAATCTGCATGAGCGATTTTGCTGACATCGCTTGGCCTGGGTTCCACTCTATGGTAATCGCGATTAGGCTTTGCAACTGAATACACAGATACTTTGTTGCCGCCGACCTGTCTGGCTATATCCGCCAACTCGGGCGTTGCGGTGATTATATCAATCGCGGCGCTTGCACAAGATATTGCGCCGAGAGCTATCGCTGCAATTAGCGTTGAAGTCAGAAGCTTATTGATTTTCATTTTTCAGATGTCCTTTGAGTTATTCAAGATTGTGAGTGTGAGGTCCGATGCCCCAGACCCATTGCAGCCAAAGCTCGTTGTATGAGTCCGAGTCTGGACGCGAACCATGGTTACCTTGCACCCGCACATAATATTGTTCGGAGAACTGGTGAGTGTAGATCAGAGAGTATGCCCACTCATGCAAATCGGTCGCCTGAGGAAACTGTGACCAGCTATACATCGTACCGATGCTGTTATATTTGTTCAAGCGGTAGTCGCTGTAGACATAGTAGCCGTTTGCGGTTTTGGCTGTCGGGTCGTCCATGTCTTTTCGCCAGAACTGCTCTCCGCGAAGCAGAAACCTGGTGTCGTTATCTCCGAAGTGACGGTAGCTAAAGTCTGCTCCAGTAAGTCGCGTTCTTCCGGTTAAGAGAATCAGGTCGTCAGAATCGCCCTCGGTATACGATCCACCCAGCTCAATCTCATCGTTAGGAGAAACTGGGTAGCCCGTCCAGAGCCGAGCTGTGTTGAACCGATTGCTGAACGCGGCTCCCGGGCCTACGACGATATCAGGCAGATCGGTGGATTCGCCTGACTCTCCACCTGCCCAGGTTCCCAGGTCGGCTTCAACAAACAGTCCGCTTTGGGTGGGCAGCAGGTAGCTGAGCTGGAGGCCTTCACCTGTCAAGTTTTCTTCCGCCACCATGTTGGTAAATGCAAGCGGCCTGTTTACCCACGGCCACGAATGGCTGTGAAGCATGTTCGTCCGTCCGAACGGCACATATTTTTTGCCCACATTGAAGTTCAGTCCTTTGTACAATCCCAAGTAGGAAAGATAACATTCCTCAAGCTGCGCGGGACTGTCTTCTGCCGGGCTCATGGAAATATAGGCGTCGGCTTTGACGTTGGGATACACCCAGCCCTGAATTCCAAGTTCGCCTTCGGAAAGGCGCAGGGAGTTTCGTCTATCATCCAGTTTGTCTGAACTTGTCATCCACTTTGCTTGGCCTATGAAACTGATATCGGGCAGAGCCAGAGCTTTGCCTGCCGATTGTGCGCTTGAAGATGCCTCACTGCCGGTCTCATAGGGTTGCTCCTCAGCATTGTCGGACGTCTGATTTTGCTGACCTGTAATCTGCTGCAGGCGCTGTTCAAGATCTGCTATCTTGGCTTTTAAGGCATTGAATTCATCCTTGGATATCGTTGCTGTATCTTGAGAGGCATCGTCATCCAGCGCATCCTGGCACAGAGCCGGAACAGCAAGCGCAAAAATGCACATGAATACCAAAACATAGTATTTCAATTTTGCTGGTTCTCCTTGTTGTTATTTAGTAATTACGGATTGTCGTGGAGGAGCCAGCATATAGGCGGAGCTCTGGGTGGAGTTTGATATATGTCATTGCTATAGTGGTGGTGGTGAACTGTGGCCGAATCGGCAATGACGATATCCGGCTTTGCGATGATGACAGGCGTCCGAATAGCGCCTGCACTGCTAAGAGTCCACATGCAAGAAGCGCATTCGTGATTCAGCACCGAATGCATCCCATGAATAGAATGCACGCGATTTCTCGATGCACAAGCAAATATATCGTCGTTGCACACGTGCGTATATGGCGAGATCAAGGTCAGCAGCATGTAAAATACAAGCGCGCACCAAGAAGTCACATACTTAATCGATATTGACGCAGCCATTTGCCCGCGGTTTATGACAGCCGGATTGTTTCCTGGTCTCATTGAAACCATTTTTCTCCCATTATGACTCACGACGACGATGCCTTAAGCCTGACGAGCTTGTTCGGCAATCGCTTTTAGTGTCAAGAAGCATCTTGCAGAATTGTGGAAGCTTTATGCTGTGGGAGGAGACCGGGGAGAACTCGAAACATCAGTGGCGTTGAGAATTGGGCATTCCGTTGTGGACACTTTTACAGCACGCGCCGCATTACGGGCGTGTACGAATGCCGGCGTAAAAGTAGAGCAGCCTGTATTGTTCAGAGCAAAATCACATGCAACGCAGTGGTGTGATCTAGATATACTGCAAATACAGATGGCGGAATCATACGTGTGGCGGCTACGATAGCTGTCAGTGTGCAATACACTGATTACGTTCAGAAGCAGAAACGCTATCAGGCACACAACTGCAGGCGTTCTTCTTTGTCTGGATTTACTCATATCACGACACTTAAGGACGAGTTTCTTGCATTTTAGCACGAAACTTATACATAGGCAAATATGTAATAACGATCGTTAGCCAATAGTAATCTGCGCTATATTCGCTAAGCCTGTCGTCCTTTTGACCGGAGAACATTCAGACGCATTTGTGGGAGACAACAATTCCTACACCAAGCAACCAAAAACAAAGATTCACTCTGTTGAAAGCACTAGTGTTGAGCTGGCTTTGTGGTTTCTTAGGAATAACGAAGTGGTCATACTTGAGAGTGGTGGGCGGTATTGGAATTGAACCAATGACCTCTTCGGTGTCAACGAAGCGTTCTCCCACTGAACTAACCGCCCGGAGCAACTAAGTATTATTATACAGAAAGTGCTCGAAGTTGTAAATAGCCCAGGGCGAACGCATCTAACTGACGAGTATTTGTTCGAGATAAGAGTTGTCCCAGGCGGCTTTTCTGAGTTTGCTTCCGACGCTTGCCTTTGACTTTTGCTTTTTAATCGAGAACACTCGACCAAACGTATCGTGGCTGGGAATACCGCCGGGAAATGTAGGATACTTGTTGCAGCCAAACAATTGCATTGGCAAGGCGTTTCTCCGAGCCAAAGTAGGTTAGCAACACACTACGTAGTGAAACACTGAAAATGTACCTGTGTTCAACTTGTGATGCTTCATGCATATCTTTCGCCACTCAAGCTTGCAATTACATGTGTTTGCACTGGCAAATGCCGACGATGATTTGACAATACCCCCTCGAATCGCTATACTATTTTGATGCGACTGGCTGGCCAGCGCTTCCCGTGATGCTGTACGGCTCATGTTTCAGCTTTCTTTTGCAAGGACAGCATATTGTTTGAGAGTTTATCTGAAAAACTTCAGAACGTCTTTCAGAAGCTGAAAAGCAGGGGCGGCCTTACCGAGCAGGAAGTCAACGAGGCTCTGCGTGAAGTCAGGCTGGTTCTTCTTGAAGCTGATGTTAATTATAAAGTAGTAAAGGATTTCGTCGCCAGGATCAAGGAACGCGCGGTCGGCGAGGACATTCTTAGGGGGCTAAACCCTGCCCAGCAGGTCATTAAGATCGTCAATGAGGAGCTTGTCGCTCTTCTGGGCGGTGAGCAAGCAAAGTTAAGAATTGCCGAGCGGCCGCCGACCGTAATAATGGTCTCGGGTCTGCATGGCGCAGGCAAGACCACTAATGTGGCCAAGCTCGCGCTGATGTTCAAAAAGCAGGGCAAAAAGCCGCTTTTGGTCGCGGGTGACGTGTATCGCCCAGCTGCCATCAAGCAGCTTCAGACGCTGGGCACGCAGATCGGGGTCGATGTATTCGACATTGGCGACAAGCAGGACGCCGTTGCGGTAGCTAAAGCGGCCATGAACTCGGCTCGCGGTAGCGGCAACGATCCTGTGCTGATCGACGTTGCGGGCCGGCTTCATATCGACGAAGAAATGATGTCGGAGCTCAAGCGTCTGAGAGAGGCGATTGACGTAACCGAGGTTCTGCTGGTTGTTGATGCGATGACCGGTCAGGACGCCGTGAACGTGGCGCAGCAGTTTAACGAGGCTTTGTCTCTCGACGGCGTCATCATGACGAAAATGGACGGCGACGCGCGGGGTGGGGCGGCTCTTTCGATCAAGGCTGTCACCGGCAAGCCGATTAAGTTTATAGGAACCAGCGAGAAAATGGACGGCATAGAGCCGTTCTATCCAGACCGAATGGCCTCGCGAATCCTTGGTATGGGAGACGTTCTGAGCCTGATCGAAAAGGCGCAGGAGACGTTCGACGAGGATCAGGCCAAGGCGATGGAGCGCAAGTTCCGTGAGAATAAGTTCGACCTGAACGATTACCTGGGACAGCTCCGCCAGATGCGCAAGATGGGGCCGTTGGACCAGATTCTGGGCATGATTCCGGGGCTTGGTAATGCAAACAAGCTCAAGGATGCCAAGATCGACGAGAACGAGTTCAATCGAGTGGAAGCGATCCTCTGCTCGATGACAAACAACGAGCGTCATGAACCGGCGATCCTTAACGCAAGCCGCAGACGTCGCATAGCAGCCGGCAGCGGAACCAGCGTTCAGGAAGTGAACCGGCTAATAAACCAGTTTAACGAAATGAAGAAGATGATTCGTGCTATGACAGGCGCGGAAGAGTCCGGAAAGCGGCACAAACGAATGCCGAACTTTCCGTTTTAGTTTATAACGCATAACTTCGGAGGATACACGTGGTTAAAATCAGACTCAGGCGGATGGGCGCGAAAAAGAGACCTTTCTACAGGCTCGTGGTTTGCGACAGCCGAACCGCTCGTAATGGGCGTTTCATAGAATTGGTGGGCACTTACGATCCAAATCTGGACCCGCCGGCTATCAATATGAACAAGGATCGCGTCGAGTATTGGCTCGGAACGGGTGCTCAGCCCAGTGACACCGCTCGCTGGTTGTTGAAGACCCAGGGGTTTCTCGGCGGTTTGACCGAAAAGAAGCCCAAGGCCGCAAAGAAAGCCAAGACGGAAGCGGCTGCGACAGAAGAAGCACCGGCTGCCGAAGCAGTAGTCGAAGCTTAATGACTTCTAACGTTTGATTTGGAGTAGACTGACTTGAAAAGTCTGATCGAGATATTGGTGAAGGCGCTCGTGGACAGCCCGGACAGCGTCGAGGTGAGCGAGATCAATGAGGGGCCGTCTTCAGTGACTTATGAAGTGACCGTCGACCCCGATGACCTCGGCAAGGTAATCGGGAAACAGGGGCGCGTGGCAAATGCGCTGCGGACCGTCGCTAAAGCTGCGGCCTTGAAGAGCCACAAAAACGTATATGTGAAGATACTGCCATAGGTATGCCTGAAGACACGAGGGACATAGTCATAGGCAACATAGTCGCGCCTTTCGGTGTGAAGGGTGAGCTGAAAGTCATGTTGCGGACGGATTTCCCGGAGCGCTTCGACAAGGGTCGCGAAGTGACTGTAAAAACGGCCGAAGGCAGCCGGTTTTCGTCTCGAATTGAACGAAACACGCCGAATAAGGGCGGAATTACTCTGAAAATTCAGGGGGTTGACGACCGAAACACGGCGGAAAGCCTCAGGGGCGCCGAGTTCGTGATCGACGAGTCGGAGGTTGGGCAGCTTCCTGACGGCAGCTTTTATCTTTACAAGTTGATAGGTCTGAAGGTCGTTACCGAGGATGGCCGCGAGCTGGGCGAGATTGTCCAGATATTGCAGGGCGGGGGCAATGATGTCTATGAGACCGATACCGGCCTGCTTATACCGGCCATCAAGCAGATTGTTGTTAAGATCGACACTGACGCGAATCTGATGGTAATTCGACCTATGCCGGGGCTTTTGCCGGAATAATATGCGAATAGAGATAATCACGACCATCCCGCAGATGATCGAAGCTGTGGCAAGCGAGAGCATACTGGGTCGGGCGAGGAAGCGAGGGCTGATCGAGGTGAGCGCTGTGAACCTGCGCGATTTCACTAGTGATCGCCATCGCACTACGGACGATGCTCCGTTCGGCGGCGGGCCGGGTATGGTGATGAAGCCCGAACCGGTGTTTGCGGCTGTGGAGAGTCTTGTATCGCGAGGAGCAGGGTCGAAACCAAGAATATTATTGATGACACCTCAGGGGCGGCGGTTCGACCAGAAATTTGCCGAGGAACTCTCCGGTGAGAGTCACGTAATAATAATATGTGGGCGTTACGAGGGCGTTGACGAGCGCATACGTGAGCATTTGGCTACCGATGAAGTCTCAATCGGTGACTACGTGCTTACCGGAGGAGAACTGGCGTCGCTGGTGATTTTGGACGCGGTGAGCCGGCTCATTCCAGGTGTGCTTGGCGATGAGACCTCGCCCGAGACCGATTCGTTTTCAAGCGGGTTGCTCGAATACCCGCAGTATACGCGGCCTGCGGATTTTCGCGGGTTGAAAGCGCCCGAGGTCTTGCTTTCGGGCAATCACGCAGAAGTTGCGAAATGGCGGCGAGTGGAGGCTTTGAAGAGGACGCTCCAGAGGCGTCCAGATTTGCTTGAAAGTGCGCCGCTTTCGGATGAAGACAGACGCCTTTTGCGCGAGTTTGAGACTGAAACTAGTTAAATTGACCATTTTCTGGAGGATATTGACGTGCAGATTATTGAACAAATAGAGTTCGAACAGCTTAGAACTGATGCGCCGGTGTTCGGCCCCGGCGATACGGTTCGCGTGCATACCCGCGTAATCGAAGGTAACAAAGAGCGCATCCAGGTCTTCGAGGGCGTGGTAATCGGCAAGAAAGACGGCGGCGTGCGGTCGGCATTTACCGTTCGCAAGATTTCGCACGGCATAGGCGTGGAGCGCACATTTATGCTGCATTCGCCGCGCATCGCCACTATTGAAGTGACTCGCAGGGGTGCTGTGCGCAGAGCCAAGCTCTATTACCTGCGCGAGAAGATTGGAAAAGCCACTAAGATCAAGGAGCGCCAGGGAGCAAGACAGGCAGCCAAAAAATGAGTGTAACCGAACGGCTCGCGAACATGAGTATACCGACCGTCATCATTACGGTGATCGTATTGTTGGCTGCACGGTTCGCGCTGTTGAAACTGAAGCATCCCGCCGCGAAGTCTATTGCGGAGATCGCCGAATCGCTGGCGGTCGCGATGGCGCTGGTGTTTTTGCTCATCAGGCCGTTTGTCGTGCAGGCGTTTTTTATACCGTCGGCTTCGATGCACCCGACGCTTCTGGAACATGACCATTTGCTGGTCAACAGGTTCATATATCGGGTTGTACGTGAACCTGAATTGGGCGATGTGGTGGTTTTTAAGGCTCCGCTTGAAGCTACTCCGGGAGAGACCGTGCCGAAGGACTTCATCAAGCGCACGATAGGTGTGCCGGGCGATATCGTCAGGATCACGCCGGGTTATGTGATGATCGGCGATATGAAGTACGATCACGTCGATCTGCGCGGCTTGCTGAGTGAATACTCCAAGTCCGACACTGAAAGGCCGAGTGTGCTTCTTAAGGGCAATGATGTGTATGTGGACGGGCGGCGTCTGACTCGCGCGGAGATTGGAGCGGCCGCTAATGACCCAGGCGCGAAGATCAAAGTTGTGCCGGGCAAAGTCTATATCAACGGCAAGGCGATTAATGAGCCGTATATCGCCGAGGACCCGGATTTGCCATATCCGATTCTTGCCGGAGACAAGGCTACGCCGCAGAAGTGGATCGTCAATTACAAGGGCAAGCCTGCCGTAAAGATACCCAAGGGGCGGCTGCTGGTGATGGGCGACAATCGAAACGATTCCAACGACGCTCGGTTCTGGGGTTTGTTGGATCGCAAGCGAGTGCTCGGCAAAGCGATGGTCATCTTCTGGCCTTTGAACCGAATTAGAATAATACACTGACGTTTAGGGAAATAGGATTTAGGAAGTAGATAATGGGGCGTCCCGTTAATAAGTCCTATTTCCTATTTTCTATTACCTAATATGAGCATTACTCAGCGACTCGCAAATCTCGATATTCCCAGCGTAATTATGCTGGTGGCGATACTTATCGCGCTCAGGTTCGTCCTGGTGCGATTCAGGTTTCCCGGCGCTAAGGCAATTGCAGAGATTGCTGAGTCGTTGGCATTGGCTCTGGCGCTGGTCTTTCTGTTAATCAGGCCTCTTCTGGTACAGGCGTTCTTTATACCCTCCGAATCGATGGTCCCTACGCTGCTCGTCAACGATCACATCCTGGTCAACAAATTTGTCTATCGTTTTCGCGAGCCGAAGTTTGGCGATGTTGTCGTCTTCAGGTCGCCGAAATCCGCCGGTCACTATCAAGCCGATTATATCAAGCGCGTAATTGGAGTTCCGGGCGATGAGGTGCGCATTACGGCGGGCTATGTGCAAGTGGGTAGCATTCCATACTATCATGACGATCTGCGTATGGCTCTAGCTCCCAAATCAGGCGACGGTGAAGACTGCTCGATCAAGCTCATTCCAAACAAAGTGTTGGTGGATGGCAAACCCGTCAGCAACACCCATGTCGCGGATGCTCTGCGTTGTCCGGGATCGAAAGTGAAAGTCGTGCCGGGGGTGGTCTATGTGAATGGAAAGGCATTAAATGAAGCCTACACCGCCGAGGACACTGACGTGCAGTATCCCAGCGAACTGACTCCGAAGGAATGGGTCGCCAGCGATAAGCGTGGCAACAAGGTCGTTAAAATACCCAATGGCCGCCTGCTGGTGATGGGCGATAACCGCAACCGCTCGGACGACGCCAGGCGTTGGGGCTTGCTGGATCGCTCGCGCATGCGCGGCAAAGCGATGTTCATATTCTTTCCACTGAGCCGAGTGCGATGGATTCACTAGACAGATGGGCGTATGAAATGCAGGCGCGCTCGCAGGGCTATATGCGTGTCGCCGGTGTGGATGAAGCCGGAAGAGGGCCGCTTGCAGGGCCGGTGGTAGCTGCGGCAGTGATTTTGCCCGATGATTTCGACCAGACCGGCGTCGACGACTCCAAAAAGCTGACCCCAGCCAGACGCGATAAAATGTTTGACCGTATATCATCGGAGGCGGTGGCGATTGGAGTGGGCATCGTCGAACCCGAAGAGATCGACAGGATCAACATCCTCCGTGCCACTCACCTGGCTATGCGACTGGCACTTGAAGATTTGAATGCGCCATGCGACTATGCGCTGGTCGATGGGCTGCCGGTGAATGGTTTGGGCGTGCCGTCGCTTGCTATAGTGAAGGGCGACGGCAAGAGCGTATCCATTGGCGCAGCGTCGATTATCGCGAAAGTCACCAGAGACAGGATAATGGTCGAGATGGACCGGCTATATCCGGGTTACGGGTTCGCCGGTCACAAGGGTTACGGCAGCAAGAGTCACATCGAGGCGATAAACGTCCTGGGGCCGTGTCCGTGCCACCGAAAGTCGTTTTCGCCGATCTCGGAAAGGATCGCAAATTGCCTTCTCCCAGGTCTAGAATAGGCCGGAGCGCGGAGATACTCGCGGCGTCGGAACTCGGAAAGCGCGGGTATCGCATAGTTGCGTCGAACTATCGCTGCCGGTATGGCGAGATCGATCTGATCGCCAATGAGGCCGGTTGCCTAGTGTTTGTTGAGGTGAAATGTAGAAGATCGACCAAATTCGGCACCCCTGCCGAGGCCGTTACCCCTGTCAAGCAGCAAAAGTTGATTACCACCGCCAGACACTATCTCGACGAATTGGGGTTAGGCGACTGTGAGTGCCGGTTCGATGTGGTTGAAGTGTCGTCGTCGGACGGCAGGCTTTGTGTGACGGACATTATCCGCGACGCGTTTGCCGCATAGGCTTGCAGTCCTTGCTAGAACCGCCCGGTTTTGCTACCATGATCCTGGCTGGCAATATCTGCCTACCATAATTCCCCGCATAATGGAGTGAAATGACCACCACCGACCGCAAGTTTATTATATTCACCTGGGGTTGCCAGATGAACGAGGACGACGCAGAGCAGATCGCCAATATCCTGATGAGCATGGGTTATTCGTCCACGCAGAATGAGGAAGAGGCTGATGTCGCGATGCTCGTGACGTGCAGCGTCCGCGAAAAGCCCGAAGAGAAAGCCAAGAGCAAGCTCGGCATACTTCGCGAGATCAAGCAGCGCAACCCGCGCATGATTATCGGCGTCTGCGGATGCATGGCGCAGCGCGAAGGCGAAAAGCTCAAGAAAGGCCGACCGTACCTTGATCTGGTAATCGGCACGGCCAGTATATGGCAAATCCCCAATCTTATCAGGCAGGTTGAGGACACGCGCAAGTTCAAGTACGCTCTCGATTTGCCCGAAACAAGTGCCGATGCGCTCAACGTGCCTCCGAGGGTCGAGCGGGCAGGGGAATCGCTGAAGAGTTTCGTGCCCGTAATGTACGGCTGCAACAATTTCTGCGCGTACTGCGTTGTGCCCTATGTAAGGGGACGCGAGCGCAGTCGGCCTCTTGCGGACGTGGTTGGGGAAGTCGAGAGACTCGCATTAAATGGTCGAAGAGAAATCACTCTTCTCGGGCAAAATGTGAACTCTTATGGCGCGACTTTGGACGAGAAAGTGGACTTTGCCGACCTGTTGCGTGCGGTCAGCGCCGTTAATGGGATCCAGCGGATCAGGTTTACCACGTCTCACCCCAAGGATTTGTCCGACCGCCTGATCGAAGCCATGCGCGACTTGCCTAATGTCTGCGAGCACATTCACTTGGCTGTGCAGTCAGGTGACGACGAAATTCTTCGGCGCATGAACCGCAGATATACTTCGTCGCACTTCAGGGAGCGTGTAGCGGCTTTGAGAAATGCCGTGCCGGATATTGCAATTACCACCGATTTCCTGGTAGGCTTTCCTGGGGAAACCGAGCAGCAGTTTGCAAACACTCTGGCGCTTGCCGAGGAAATCAGGTTGGACGCGGCGTTTATGTTTTCATATAACGTTATTCCCAACACCGCAGCCGAGAAGTTGGACGGCCAGCTCACGAAGAAAGTCAAGAATGAGCGCTTGGGGCGGCTGATAGAAGTGCAGAATCGGATTACGTGTGAGATTAACGCGAGCCATGTTGGCAATATATATGAAGTTTTGGTGGAGGCTGTGAGCTCGAAAGACCGCACACGGGTTACCGGTCTCACTCGCCAGAACAAAACTGTGAACTTCAAAGGTGATGCAAGCATGATCGGAAAGCTGGTGAATGTTCGCACGACGGAAGGGCATTTGTACGGGTACGTGGGGGAGATGGCTTGATGGATCATGCCACACGTAAATGGGGGCATATATGATCGCTGTAAGATTGTCGCCACGTGCAATGTTCGCACTATACGCAGCAATGGCTGTTGCATTAGAGGTTTTTGAGTTTACAACTGCTGGATGCTATCGGCGTATGGCGCTTGTTTTTGCCTTAATCGCCGGGTTTGGCTTTGGGCATGCCATAGAATACGCCAGGTGGCAACTAGTGGAAAATGAGAGTCGACCTCTGCATATATCAAAACGAGTGTTATCTCGTTCTTCACTCTATGTTGTGCCGTTGCTATTCTCAGATAGCTTATTGCTGCTCACAAGACTAAACTCAACAGCATTCGTAGTTGCACCAATTTTCATACTTGCAGTGCAGATTGGCTTTTTGTTATATATCTGGAAGACTATATCCGATAAAAGCCGTGTTTCTTAGAACATAAGCGCATAACAGGAGTGAATTGTGGCGACGACGAGTCTGGACTCTCTACTCTTCGCTCTCAACTATATACCGAGGAAAACGCATAGTGGACGTGAAAAAAGTAACTCCGATGGTGGCGCAGTATCAGGCCATCAAGGAGCAATATCCTGATGTCATATTGATGTTCCGCCTAGGCGACTTCTACGAAATGTTCGGGGAAGACGCCGAGATCGCCAGTCGCGAGCTTGAGATCGTGCTTACGAGCAGATCTCAAGGCTACGCGGCGGATGTCCCTATGTGCGGTTTCCCGCATCACGCCGTCGAGCGATATGTCGCAAGGCTCATATCCAAGGGCTATCGGGTCGCTATATGCGATCAGCTCGAAGACCCCAAAAAGACTAAGAAAATCGTGAAGCGCGGCGTCACACGGGTTGTCACGCCAGGCACTATTCTCGAAGACGGCATGCTCGACGCCAAAGCAAACAACTATCTCGTAGCGGTAGCAAGCGAGCCTGATGTATATGGTGCGGCGGTGGTGGATGTCTCGACGGGCGAGTTCGCGGTAACCGAAATCGACGGCAAGCACGGCTCCCAGAAACTCCTCGAAGAACTTGGCCGGCTTTCGCCCGCAGAGGTGCTTATTAAAGAGATCGAACTGGATTTGTCTGAGCCGATCAGGCGAATTACCGGCGCGACTGTCACCCGTTACGAAGATAACTCAATCTATCGCAAGAGTGCCCATGATGTGCTCACCGAGCAGTTCCACACGGACTCACTGCGCGGTTTTGGCGCTGAGAATATGACCGCCGGGCTGGAATCGGCGGCAATGGCGCTGGACTATCTCAAGCACACCAACGCCAATGCCCTACAATCGGTCTCCACGATGTCCACATACTCGACCAGCGGTTTTATGGTGCTGGACGCGGCGGCGCGACGCAATCTCGAGCTGACGCATTCGATGTCAGCCGAAACCAAGGGCGCAAGCCTCCTCTCGATCATCGACAAGACGAAGACTGCGATGGGCGGCCGAACCTTGCGCAAGTGGCTCGATCAGCCTCTGCTGGATGTCCGGCAGATCAATAGACGGTTGGACTCGGTTGAGGAGTTTCATATCGACGCCCTGATGCGCGGCGAAGTGCGCGAGGTTTTAGGCAATGTGCAGGACTTGGAGCGGCTTATGTCGCGAATAGTTGCCGAGAGCGCCAATGCGCGGGATCTGGTCGGGCTGGCCCAGTCTCTGAAGCAACTTCCGCTGCTTGCCGCCGAGCTTCGCAATGTTACCACTGAGAGACTCAAGACACTTTCGGCAGCAATCGAGTTCCTCGACCCGCTCGTCGAACTTATCGACCGGGCGATTGTCGCCGATCCGCCGATGCTGATTCGCGAGGGCGGCATTATCATCGAGGGTTACAACTGCGACCTCGATGAACTTCGCAGCGCATCTCGCGACGGCAAGAGCTGGATCGCTAGCCTGGAATCTGATGAGCGCGAACGCACGGGCATACGCAATCTCAAGGTCGGGTATAACTCGGTTTTCGGCTACTATCTTGAGGTCACCAAACCCAATTTGCACCTCGTACCGGAGGATTACATTCGCAAGCAGACCACCACTAACGCCGAGCGCTTTATCACGCCCGGTCTCAAGGAGATGGAAGCGAAAGTGCTGGGGGCGGACGAAAAGGCCGCTGACCTGGAGTATAATCTGTTCTGTGAGGTCAGGAGCTGTGTGGCTGACGAAGCCCTCAGGGTCGCGAAAGTGGCACGCGCGGTCGCGGAAATAGATGTCTTGGCGGGGCTGGCTGAAATTGCGTCGATAAAGGGGTTCGCAAAGCCTGTCGTGACCGATGGCGATGAGCTCAGGATCAAAAACGGCCGTCATCCGGTGGTCGAGCACTTCATAGAAGAACGATTTGTGCCCAACGACACCCTCGTTAACTGCGATTCCGACCAGCTCCTGATCATTACCGGCCCGAATATGGCGGGCAAATCGACGTATCTGCGCCAGGTCGCGCTGATTGTGCTGCTGGCTCAGATGGGCAGCTTTGTGCCTGCGGACGAGGCGACTATCGGTGTGGTCGACCGCATATTCACCCGAGTTGGCGCGCACGACGAACTCGCCAGCGGCCAATCGACGTTTATGGTCGAGATGAACGAGACGGCCAATATTCTGAATAACGCCACTCGCCGCAGCCTGATCGTCCTGGACGAGATAGGGCGGGGGACATCCACCTACGACGGCTTGTCGATTGCGTGGGCGGTCGCTGAGGAGATCAACAAACTCGGCGCAAAGACGCTTTTCGCGACCCATTACCATCACCTCAACGACCTCGAAAAGCAGCTCAAGGGGATCAAGAACTATCGGATTGCCGTGCGTGAGGAAAAAGATCGGATCGTGTGGCTGCGCAAGATTATGCCCGGCGGCACGGATCGAAGCTACGGGATCGAGGTTGCACGGCTTGCCGGCTTGCCGATGAGCGCGATCGAGCGGGCGCAGGACATTCTAAAAGACCTGGAATCGAACGGAACCGGGTCGAAAGCGGTCGGAAAAGGCGCTAAAGTGAACGCAAAACGCGAGACTCTTCAGCTCACTCTCTTTGAGGGCGAGAAGCATCCTGTTATAGAAGAGATGGAAAAGTTGGACATAGCTACCATGTCGCCTATCGAGGCTATGAACAAGCTTTATGAGTTGCAAAAGCGGGTGGAGAAGGGATAAGCAACCATGACAAGCAATGCTTTGGTTGTGACAAAGCGGGATGTTCCATTTTACGACCGTCCACCAATGATATGGCTTTGGCTATCCGCAGCTCCCGTGAGCTTGATTGGTGTGTTCATGAAACCTGGATTTGCTGTGTTGTTCCGACCCGTTTCAGGCAACGCGTTTGCTCAGGTCGCGCTAGCAGTCGCGGTCGGGGCCACAGTTGGCATCTTTCACTCATGGTTATATGTTCTTTACTTTTCAAACGGCGTTGTCAGCAAGAAAGAGTCTCATGTTGAAGAGACGGAAATGCTGATCTCGGTTCATGGAGTAAAAATGGGGACATTGCTGCTTGGCCGAATGGTTGTCCTCTTTGGCGGACTGTACCTCTTTTACTTGGCAATGTTCCTTATAGGAAAGGTTACAAATTTCAGTTTTTCGAGTTTGTTCTTTATGCAATCACTGTGGCTGTTCCACTGGTTGTTCGTTTTTCTTTGGTACAGGCGGCTCTCTAACTAACTTATGGAAGATGTATCACCACACAACCGAATATCCCTCCTCGATGAGCACACCGCAAATCGAATAGCGGCTGGCGAGGTAGTCGAACGCCCGGCTTCGGTGGTAAAAGAGCTTGTCGAGAACTCGATTGACGCGGGCGCAACGCAAATCTTCGTCACGCTGGAAGAGGGCGGCAAGGAGCTTATCAAGATAGTGGATAACGGCTGTGGCATGACTCGTGACGACGCCGTGCTCTCGCTGCAGCGCCACGCCACTTCCAAAATCAGGGACGCTGAGGACTTGGAGTCGATCAGCACTCTGGGTTTCAGAGGCGAGGCTCTGCCGAGTATTGCGTCTGTGTCGGTTGTCGAGATCGTCACAAAGTGCGAAGAGTCGGATGGCGTGCGGCTGGAAGTTGAGGCGGGCACGATCACTAATCTCGAAACGGTCGGAGCGCCGCAGGGGACAACAATATCCGTGCGAAAGCTCTTCTTTAACACTCCGGCGCGGTTAAAGTTTTTGAAGTCTTCTTCAACAGAGTTATCCCATATCACGGATATAATCGGGTGGTTTGCGATGGCGTATCCGTCGATCCATTTCCGGCTGATGCACAATAACCGCGAGGTCGTCGCATCGCACGGCACTGGGGTTCGCATCAATAGTATCACTCAAGTTATGGGCAAAGACACCGCTAAGCAGCTTGCACCGGTGAGTTTTGAGACGCCCGTGATGAAGGTCGAGGGATTTGTGTCGAACCCGCAGCTCACGAAAGTCAATCGGCGCGATCAGATATTTTTTGTGAACGGTCGCCCGATCAAGAGCCGAACCGTCACTCACGCGCTCGACCAGGCATATCGCGGACTGCTGCCGCCGGGTCGATTCGCCGTGGCTGTGCTTTTTATCGAGCTTGTGCCCCAGCTTGTGGATGTGAACGTCCACCCGACTAAAACTGAGGTCAAGTTTTCCAGCGAAAACGAGATTCACAGCGCAGTCCATCGAGCTGTAAACGATGCCCTGATGCATGGGGCCGCCGCTCCGACAATTACCCGTTCGAGTTCGATTAACGTGCAGCAGCATCGTCTCGTGTCCGATCTCAGGCTGCGACCGGATGAGCCGCAGTATCGTCAAGGCAGTTTTGCGCAGCCGTCCGAGACCGACATCGCTGCGTTCAAGCAAGCATTATCTGAGCGCCGGGAGATGGCCGTTTCCGAAGTTACATCGATTGACGACCCGTTTGTGTGGACTAAAGGCGCAGGTGTTCCGATGGAAGAATCGCCTGTTCCTGAAGCCGATTTTGAGGCGGTTCGGACTGTCGGGTTGAATGGTGTCAAAGTAATAGGTCAGGCTAGAAACTTATACATACTTGCGCAGTGTGATGATGGCGTCCTTATCATTGATCAGCACGTCGCGCACGAGAGGGTGCTCTTTGACCGCATGATGAGAGCGCGCGAGCAACATGGCATTGCGATTCAGGGGCTTGTCGTACCGATTACGCTGTCTCTGAGTGCAAGGGAAAGCGCCATAGTCTCACAGAGACTGCCGGAAATAAAGAAGGCCGGTTATGAACTGGAGTCGTTTGGCACAAATACGTATGTAATGCGCGGCGCGCCAGCGACTGTAAAGCTTGATGAAGCCGAAAACACTCTACGCGACATGATTGGGGAACTTGTCGATCTCAGCATCTCGAAACATCTTCTTATCAGGCCGGATCAGGTGCTTATCACGGCATCGTGCAAGATGGCCGTCAAAGCAGGTGAATCGCTCACGATGGAAGAGATGGAACGCCTCGTTGATGACTTGCTGAAGACTGAAAACCCGTTCGTTTGTCCACATGGTCGTCCGATCATTATCAGCCTCTCCAACTGGGAACTGGACAGAAAATTCCACAGAGCATAAGGCGCATTGCGCACGTCACGTTTGACTCCAGGCTCGCTCTATGTTACCATCTGATTCGTAAACAAGGGGCAAATTAAACACATGGATAAACCATTAGTTGCAATAGTCGGCAGGCCGAATGTTGGCAAATCGACGCTTTTTAACAGAATTGTGGGTCGCAGGATCGCTATAGTCGAGGATACGGCGGGCATCACTCGCGACCGAATATACGCCGAGGCCGAGTGGAACGGCCGCGAGTTCGTGATGATCGACACCGGCGGAATTTTGCTCAATGAAGTCGATCCGCTGAAGAATGAAGTGACGATCCAGGCTCAGGTCGCGCTGGATGAAGCCGATGTGATCCTGTTTATGGTCGATGCCACGACCGGCGTGACTCCCGGCGACGAAGATATTGCCGATCAATTGCGCACATCGTCCAAGCCGGTGCTGCTGGTCGCCAATAAGGCCGATAACGACGTCAGAGAGCAGGACGCAATGGAGTTTTTCGCGCTTGGTGTCGGCGACATTCATCCGTTGTCGGCGTTGAACGGGCGCGCCGTGGCCGATCTTCTTGATGAGGTCGTGAAGGCGCTTCCAGAGGAAGGCAAGGAGCCTGCGTATCCTGAAGACGCCATCAGGATTGCTATTATAGGTCGGCCGAATGTGGGAAAATCGTCGCTGGTAAACGCGATTCTCGGCGAGAAGCGGGCGATTGTCTCGGATATTCCTGGCACGACCCGCGACGCCGTCGATACAGTGCTGCGGCGGGGTGACGACGAGATCGTGTTGATCGATACTGCGGGCATCAGGAAGTCGGGCAAAATTCAAGGTTCGGTGGAATATTATACTGTTCTTCGAGCGGTTCGAGCGATGGAGCGGGCAGATGTCGCGATGATCGTGATCGACGCATTCGACGGCCTGCGTGACGGCGACAAACGTGTTGCTGGATTTGCGCATGAGGCAGGTCGAGCGTGCGTGATTGTCGTCAACAAGTGGGATTTGTGCTCTGAGGAAGACATGCGAGAGTTTGCCGAAAAAGTCCACAAGCAGATTCCGTTCCTGGACTACGCCCCGGTGGTGTTTACGTCCGCCGTCGAGGGTATGGGTATAACCGACGCGGTCGATACGGCAATGGATGCGGCGGCAAACCATGCTATGCGCATATCGACAGGCGAACTCAACAGGATACTTCAGGACGCCGTTGATGAGCACCCGTACTCGCGCAAGGGCAAAGATTTTCGAGTTCGATACGCAACAATGTCCGACGTGAAGCCGCCGACAATCGTCATTTTTGTCAATAACCCCGATCTGGCGCACTTTTCATACGTACGCTACCTTGAAAACAGGATAAGGCGGGAGTATTCTTATGAAGGGACTCCTCTTAGGCTGATAATCAGAAGGGCGAAAAAGGAGAGGTAGTAGGTGAGATTGGCTCTGGCGCTTGCGTCGTGTTATTTGTTGGGCAGCGTGCCATTCGGCATGATTATGGGAATGCTGCGGAAAGTTGATATTCGTCAATACGGCAGCGGCAATATCGGCGCATCTAATGTTTTGAGGATTCTGGGCACTGGACCGGGCGTTCTGGTGCTTGTGCTGGATACGCTCAAGGGTTTCGCCGCTGTAATGATATGTAAGGCGCTGGGCCTGGACGCACACTGGGTCGTGGCGGGCGCGCTGTGCGGGATTCTGGGGCATACGTTCTCGGTGTTTTTGCGCTTCAGGGGAGGCAAAGGGGTTGCCACCAGTCTGGGCGTGATTTTTGGTCTGAACTGGCTTATTGCGCTAATTGCGTTCGCTCTTTGGGTGATACTGGTAGGTATCACTCGCTATATATCGCTCGCCTCGATCATCGCTACGATATCAGTGCCGTCAATGATGTTCTTTTGGAAATCGCAGCATGTACCTGTTGCGTTTCAAGCGCTTGCGGTAGTTGCGGCGCTGGCGATTGTGGTCAAACATACATCGAATGTGAAGAGGCTCCTGAGCGGCACTGAGGCCAAAATTGGCGAGAGAGTAGACATCACCAAAAAGAAAGAGGAGCAGTCATTATGAGCAGTCCTCATGTCGAACTGGCTATGATGGCTATAAGTGAATATTTGCAGGTCGGCAATCTGCCCGGCCTGCCGAATGATGTGCCCGGCGAGTTGCTTGAGACTCGGGCGGGAGCGTTTGTCTGTCTGAAGCGGGACGGCCAACTTCGCGGCTGCATTGGTACTATCGAGCCCGTTATGGACAATCTCGCGCTGGAGATTATGGAGAACGCTGTTAGCGCGGCGACAAGAGACCCTCGCTTTATGCCAGTTCAGATGCGGGAACTTGATGGGATCGTGTGTTCGGTAGATGTGTTGAGCCCGTCCGAGGAAGTGCACGATATTCGTGACCTCGATCCCAAGAGGTACGGCGTTATTGTAGAAAGCGGCCAGAGACGAGGTCTTCTGCTGCCGGATCTTGATGGTGTGGATTCAGTCGATCAACAAATAGACATAGCCCGTCGCAAAGCATACATTAATCATGCGGATCAAATTAAACTCTACCGTTTTGAAGTGCTGAGATATGATTAACCTCAGCCATATTGACATAAATCATTAATATTAGAATATCATATCTCTGCAATTGGCACGATTTATGCACATGAGTTTTCTGGCTGGGGGGCCACACGAAAACAGGAGGTTTGATATTCATGAAAATTTGCACTGCTTTCGTAGTACCCCTGCTGTTGATTCTCTTTGCGTCCGGAGTATATGCTTCGGCCACATGGCAGGTCGTTAACAACGGCACCAGCACCACTTACGTCTATTCTTACACTAACACTGAGGAATCCGCAGATTATATCACCGGATTCCACGTCTATGCTCCCGTTGATGCATCGCTAATTACCAACTGGGATGCTGATACCGGGTGGGAGTTCGGCATAGAATCTGACCCAACGGGCGCGTCAGACATCTGCTGGTATACAGACGACGCCGAGACTTACGGGATCAGTGACGGCAATATGCTTACGGTAAGCATAACTGCCGCATCGACCACGACGACCGTCTATGACTACGTACTGGAAGATTTCCCGGTGGGCAATTGGGGCTATGACGCACAGACCAGCGGAGGAACCTGGGTGATGATAGGCTCACTGGCTGTGCCCAGCGGCAGCGAAACCGCCGAGACTCCCGAACCTGCAAGTCTGCTTGCGCTATTAGCGGGATGCGCCGCCGTTATCGCCAGACGCAGAAAATAGGCGTGAAGACGTTATAATGCTGCTGAGTTTGAACTGCCGGCCTCGCTATTGGGGTCGGCAGTTTTTTTTAATCGTGGAGCAATTTCTTCTCGATAAAAGACAATGCTTGGAGACTGTTCAGTTCTACGGGGTCATCTGTCGAGCGGAAAAACACTATCTGAGAGTGCGAGACGCATAGACACATCAACTTGCCGTTTTGGTCGTCAGTCCTGACAGAGCATAATTGGCTAAGACTGTAATCTCAAGCGGTTTCGACCGATAATCTTCATGAAATATTCCGATAACACTTATACCGGGAGTGTGGTGTATGAGGATTGCTACGTCTTGGTCAGAATTGCCCGATACGGCCTGTGCGGTTCGGGAAGCGTTCGATATGCTCCTTGAGCGGCTCGGAAATATGCCCAACATCATTGTTATTCAATCAACAGAACAGTATGATTTCAATCTGATGATCTCATTGCTGGGCGCGTTTGCACCCAATACGCGTATACACGGAAGCACATCCAGCGTAGGTGTTATGACCGAAGATGGCTTCCACAGCAAAGACAGTCAGAGCATCGGGTTCCTTGGAATATATGATCCCGACGGAAGCTATGGAGTCGGAGCTGTCGCAATCGACGATGACGCACAGGCAGCGGCTAGTAAGGCGATCGAGGTAGCTCTTACCGACGCCGATAGGCCCGGAGAAATACCAGGATTCGTGCTGTTGGCATGTTCGCCTAACAATGAAGAGGCCATCATTCATGGGATTCAGGATGTGATTGGGCCTGGCGTGCCGATTATCGGCGGAACATCGGCGGACAACATGCTCGACTGCCACTGGAAGCAGTTCACATCGTCGGGCGTATATTCGGAAGCCATCGAGGTGACGACAGTATTTCCATCGGTCGAGTTCGGATACTCATTCCACAGCGGATTTTCACCATCGGCAAAAACCGGGCGCGTTACCCGCGCGAATGATCGCACAATCTATGAAATTGATGGCCGGCCAGCCGTTTCGGTCTATTACGAGTGGCTCGGGGAATCGGTTGCCAAAACTTTACCCAAAGAGGGATACATCTTCAAAAACGTTAAGCATTATCCTCATGCTTTTGGTCGGATTATAGGGACAGTCGAAAA
Source organism: bacterium (assembly GCA_021372295.1). Classification (GTDB taxonomy): domain Bacteria; phylum Armatimonadota; class UBA5829; order UBA5829; family UBA5829; genus UBA5829. The sequence goes on from JAJFUS010000024.1 coordinate 111,226, forward strand.
CGTGCCGTATTATCTGATCTCGCAACCTCACACTGCAATGCCGGACGGCTCGCTTTTACTCTTTACGCAGATAGAGACAGGCGATGAAATCATATTAATGTCCGAGCCGAGATCTGGTCTGATCTCCAAGGCGGGCCGAGTAGTACAGGCTGCTATGAACAGTGCAGATATGAGTCCGCAGGATGTTTGCGGAGTCCTACTTATGTGCTGTGCGGGATATCTCCTGCCGCAAGACGAAATGAATGCTGCGGCGCAGACTATTCGAGCGGCGGTCGGCGGAAAACCGTTTTTGAGCGCTTTTTCCTATGGTGAGCAGGGGCCATTTGTGAGTGGTGAGAATCGGCATGGTAATTTGATGGTATCGGCGCTTGTATTCGGAGAGAACAGGGGGCTGAGTGGTGACTAGAGAAGAACCTTTGCGTGAGGCACTGGTCAATCTGGAGAGGGCTAGAGATCAGGAGCGTCAGCGTCGTATGGAATCGGACCGCCTCCTGGAGGCTCTGCGAGTGCTCACACAGCCAATAGGCATGGAGCAAATGTTCTCTGAGATGATAAATGTTCTGCGGGATGTTGTTGAGTTCGAGGACGCGTTCATGCTTGTCTCGGACAAAAATGAAAACCTGATTCCGATGGCCTTTACGTCGCCTCAATTCTCCGATACCTTGTGGCATCCCGGCAGCCTTCTGAAACGAGTCTTGCGTGGAGAGGTGGTCGCGGTTTTTGATATCTCAAAAACAGTCGAGTGGCAGGCACAACCTGCGCCTGTCCGCGACTCGGTAAAATCGGCTTTGCATGCGGTTCTCATCAGTGATGGCCGACCGGTGGTACTTGTCTGTGTTCACTCACAGAAGGCGTTTTTTAGCGGCCGGCATATCAGTTTGATGAAAAGATTTCTGCCTCTTGCATCTCATGCCCTTCAGGGCATAAAGGCGCGCGCTGCCGCTGAGGACGCCAACCGCGCAAAGAGCGAGTTCCTCGCGAACATGAGCCACGAGATCCGCACTCCGATGAATGGCATAATCGGTATGACAGAACTTACTCTGGATACCGATCTCACCAAGGAACAAACCGAGTATCTTGAAGCAATTAGGGTGTCGGCGGACGCGCTGCTGAACGTCATCAACGATATTCTCGACTTCTCTAAGATCGAGGCACGCAAGCTCGAGATCGACCCCATTTGTTTCCATCTGCGAGACAGCCTGGTCGAGATGATCCAGACACTGGCGGTTCGAGCTGCCGGGCAGGGGCTCGAGCTGATCTGCGATATTTCCACCGATGTCCCCGATGATATCATAGGAGATGTCCTCCGGCTCCGTCAGGTGATAGTAAATCTGGTCGGTAATGCGATCAAGTTTACCAAGGAAGGCGAGATCGTCGTTCGTGTAGATGTAGATTCGATCTTGGATGAATCGGTCGTTTTGCATTTTGCCGTCTCTGACACCGGCTGCGGCATACCTCAGAATAAGCTCACTAGGATCTTCGAGGCTTTCTCGCAGGCAGACGGCTCGACGACACGAAAACATGGTGGAACTGGACTGGGTTTGACGATATCGTCGCAGCTCGTTGAGCTGATGGGCGGCCGGATATGGGTGGAGAGCAAAGTCGGGCAAGGCAGTACTTTCCACTTTACCCTGAAGCTTGGTCTGGATGACAACGCATCACAGGCGATGGATCCGATGCGCTTGGACGGTCTGCGTGTGCTCGTAATTGACGACAACGCGACTAATCGGCGAATTCTCGAAAACGTGCTTACAAACTGGCACATGTGCCCGACTTTAGCCGATTGTGGGGCTGCCGGTCTTAAAGCTATGGAGGAAGCTGAGCGTGAGAACCGTCCATTTGCGATCGTGCTTCTGGACGCTCACATGCCGGAAATGGACGGCTATGAGGTCGGCGAGCGGATTCAACGCAATCCTAAGTTTGTTCAATCAACCGTGATGATGCTCACATCGGGCGGAGTTTACGGCGACGCGAATCGATGTCGTGAAATCGGTATCGACATGCAACTCGTAAAACCTGTGAAGCAGTCGGAGCTTTTCAACGCGATGCTCACAGTGTTCGGGAACCGCATCTCCGAAAAAGCACATACTGATGACAAAATTGTGTCGGCATCCGATGCTAAAAAGACCTCATGCGAGCTGCGAATTCTCGTTGCGGAGGATAACATTGTCAATCGCAAATTGGTGCTGAGCATTCTAGCAAAGCGTGGCCACGATGTCACCATGGCAGTAAATGGCAAAGAGGCGCTTGAGGTGCTCGAAAAGAGCAAGTTTGACCTGATTTTGATGGATATCCAGATGCCGGAGCTGGACGGCCTCGAAACGACCGCAAGAATTCGTGAAAATGAGAAATCGACGGGCGAGCACATTCCGATAATCGCGATGACAGCTCATGCTATGAAGGATGATCGCGAGTTGTGTCTTCGCTCGGGGATGGATAGTTATATCTCCAAACCGGTTCAAATTTCTGATCTCATCGCAGCAGTCGAGAAGATCTCCACTGGGCGTGTTCAGTCTCAGAGTGGACTGTCCCCCCTAAAACGGACACAAAGTTAGATTGCATAGTATAATCTAAACGAGGTGTTCAATGGAACGACGGTTACACAGTAATGAGTTTAAAGAGAATGCGGTGAGGCTGGCTCAAAAAGGTGATGTATCAGTTTCACAAGTAGCAAATGAACTTGGAATAAACCCCAGCCTGCTGCATAAGTGGTTGCGCCAATTCGGTGCAAAATCCGATGGCTCAAAAAGTGTCACGCCCGACGAGCACAGCGAGCTGATCCGTCTTCGTCGCGAGCTCAAATGCACCCAAGAGGAGTGTGAAATTCTAAAAAAAAGTCCTGAGTATCTTCTCGAAGGAACTGCCGTGAGATACTCATTCATAAAGACCAATATGCGCCAGTTCCACGTGTCGGTGATGTGCAGCGTGCTAAAGGTTTCATCGAGCGGATTCTACAATTGGTTGAAAGACCCCCGGCGGAGTCCGCAGACGTGAAGATCACCTGCTCGGTGAAGTCATTACTGAGATATTTGATGATAATCGCAAGAGTTATGGCGCTAGGCGAATTAGTCGGGAACTCAAGAAGCGACGCATCTGCTGCAGTCGCGTTCGGATCGCTCGATTGATGCGAAAGCTGGGTCTGATTCCGAAGCGCAGGCGTCGGTTCAGGATTACGACGGACTCCAAGCACGGTTTTGAGACATATCCGGACCTGCTTGGGCGTAATTTCACAGTCGAGCAGCCGAATCAAGTTTGGGTCAGCGATATCACATACATCTGGACCGATGAGGGATGGCTGTTTCTGGCATCGGTGATTAATCTTTATTCGAGAAAAGTGGTCGGCTGGTCAATGAGCAAGACTCTTAAAGCAACGATTGCCGTCGACGCTCTGAAGATGGCGATTGCTGCAAGGCGGCCGTCTCCGGGTCTGATTCATCACTCGGACAGAGGCGTTCAGTATGCCTGTGGGAAATATCAGGATGTTATCAAGCAGGCAAAAATGCTTCCGTCGATGAGTCGCAAAGGGGATTGCTGGGACAATTCGGTCGCCGAGAGCTTCTTTTCGACGCTCAAGAAAGAGCTGGTCTACCACACTCGGTTCGAAACGAGGGACCAGGCCAGAAGGGAAATCTTCGAGTTTGTCGAATGTTTCTATAATCGGCGGCGGATGCATTCGTATCTGGGATACATGAGTCCGCACGACTTTGAGGAGAAATGTGTCGCTAAGGCTACCTAACTAACTGTCCGTTTTTAATGGGCCAGTCCACCCCGGCAGGGTCAAATTCGCAATGAGAGCTTTTCAGTTTTAGTCAATGGTCGGGGCGGCGAGATTCGAACTCGCGACCTCTAGTTCCCAAAACTAGCGCGCTAACCAAGCTGCGCTACGCCCCGATTCCCTGATTATTATAGCATTTATGCAAAATATCTAGCAAGGTAGGAGTGAATGCTGAGAGAGTTTAGTTTTGCGGGAGCGAAGTTTCATTTGGTGAGTGCTGCCTGGGCACCGGCAGGGTTTGTGATCATTTCAAGGAAGTCATCGGCTATCTGTCTCATTATTTGCCACATATAACACATCTGTTATTGATGGGCTGCAAGCCTAGAGCTCGCAGCCCACGCAGTTACTCCTGGAGTGCCTTGTATTTCGGACAGGTAACTCAGGCCGCCGCAGCCAGCGCCGCCAGTTCAAACTGAGATGGTGAGATATACCCCAGCTTGGAATGCAACCGCTGCCTGTTATAGAACACTTCGATATATTGGAAGATATCCCTCCTCGCTTCATCTCGAGTTCTGTAATGCTGCCAATCGACCAGTTCGGACTTCAGTGATTTGAAAAAGCTCTCAGCGACCGCATTATCCCACGGATCGCCTTTTTTACTCATC
>JAJFUS010000045.1 GCA_021372295.1 bacterium
GCTCTTCGATCGACTCCGAAACGCGAACGACCGTAATCTTCATTCCATCACGGATTCGCTCATTCGTCGCAGGTGTGACCGCATCAAGCGGACCCACCACGACCCCTTCTTCTTTGAGGGTCGCGCCGACAGACGTCTGGGCGGTTCGCACATGTCGCTCGGCCCCATCAGACCTTATTGAAACAACAACCGTCTCCAGGCGCTGGGCTTGCACGACGTCATCTCGGTTGGCTCCAACCGCTACCAGCATAGGCAGCATAATCACTGCCAGCAGTGCGGTTCTTGCGAGCCGAAACTCTCGTCTTCGCAAATAATCGCCTCCTTTCCCGCGCCAATTACCCTACCGAAGACGTCCATTAAACATCCAGACGCTCCATGCAACTGTCGCGAGAACGGTATATGTTAACACGCCGATAGCTGATCTGTCAAATTTGCGAGGCGGCGGTAGCGTGCGCTAGTCCTCCAGGTCGGTCTTGAATGAACCGCTTGCGTTAGGCGCGTCCATCCACTCATCGCCTTTTTTGAGTGATATCTTAATCCAGTCGGGGGAAGAAAACGTCTGGCCATCTTCGTAAATGGCCTTAACATTGCCAGTTAGGATAAGGACCTCTGTCTTGCGGTCGTAAACAGCCTTGTCGGCGCTGGCGGTTCTCTTTTCCTGCTTAAAAACCACGCCGCCGGTGGCCGTAGCAATCTTATTCTTATACTGGTACTCGAGTTTCTTACAGGTGATGGTTGTCGGTTCTTTGAGTTTGGCGTTTATGTTCTCGTTGTCTTTATCCTGGCGAGCCTTTTCTTCCTCAGGAGTGCGTTTCGGCTTAAGGCGCATGATAACGCTGCCCTCGACCGTCCCCAGCTTCTTCTTGAAGTCGGCAAAACCCTTGTCGCCCGTGATATCGCATTCCGGGTCGGTGATCTTGACAGCGCCCGGAGACTGAGCGGTCTTTGCGTTGCCGTCGTATTCGATCTTGTCGGATGTCAGAGCGGTATCACCATGAACTAACTTCACATTGCCCTGCAGCAGGGTAGTCATCCTGTCTCCCCATTTGCTCTTGGACACATCAGCATGCTGCAGATCGACCGTCTTCCAAGTGGTTTCAGACTTAGGCGGGGAAGCCTTTGCCGCCTGTGCATCCACCTGGGCGAACAGATGAGATATTGAGACCGCCGCCACTGTTAGCAATGCCAAAAATACCGCCAATACTCTATTGCTCAAATCTAACGCGCCTCCATAGCATCATCATTCAACGCATCTAGCCGTATCTTCATACTGACATTCCACATCCCAAGTTCCTGACTCTTGAGATCGACGACCAGCCGATCCGCAACGACATTGCCCATCTTGCCGTCGAATTTCACCGGCCCAACGCTGCGAAGCATGGCGTTCGACGAACTCCATACAGCACCCTCACCGGTGACTTTTTGCCCGTTCGACCCGACAATCTCCACACCGCCGCCCAGCGACAGGTTCTTGCGGCGCGTGTTATAGATCGCTTTGCCGGCCTTAGCCTTAAGTGCGACCTTGCCCGAGTCGTATATCCTGGCGTCATGTATCTTATCAAGCTCTGTGATGGATCGATCACGGCCTATCTCGACCTTATCGGCTTTGGCGCTCCACAGTTTGCCGTTGTGCCCCAGCCCAACAAGATATACATCTTCCATAGCCAGAACCACTGTCGGGGCCTGCTTAGGCCTTGCGCCGCGCGCAGCGTAAGGCGAGTAATTACGAAGCCCCAGCGCTATCAGCGACAACACCGCCAAAATCATCACAACTATTCGTATATGCAGTTTATGTCCCATAAGCAAGAACTCTCCTCAGCGCCGGATTCAAGTGCAAAGGAGAGTCGATATATTATCAATTCAATTTGAATATGTAAAATCTCATTCTAGAGCGACGGAGGAATCGGCGGATCGTCATCATCGTCATCGTCGCTGCCGCCCGAAGAGCTCATCATCACAGTGATGTCGCCAAAGTCGGTTACCGACTCATCCTCGCCATATATTTCCTCAGGAACCGCAATGGCATCCTGGTCGTATTGACTGCCGTTATATGATACGGACAGAGTAGTCGGATACGCACTCCCCGCTCCGCTGGTATCGATTGAGAGACTCGTATACGAGTCGGGGACTGCCTCATCAAGGCCAAGATCTATCTCAAAATATCCGTAAGCGCCGGTGGTGACTTCTTTTGTCCCAAAAGTGACTGTCACAAGGGGAATGCCCACTGATGTGTCGGATCGGATAATCCTACCGGTAAGTACGGTGTCATGGGATACAATCGGTACGGGAGGAGGATCCTCACCGCCAACATAGGCTAGTGTAAACGTTCCAAAGCTGTCAGATTCTCCATTGCGAATCTCCACAGGGACTGTTATATTATCATAATTGAAAGTTTGGCCACCATAAGTCACGGGATCACTTGAAAAGTCATCACTTGCATTGGATGCGTCAACTTGAATATAAGCCGGAATCTCATCCGCTTTAGTCGCAGTCAGCTCAAACTCAAACTTGCCAGTTGAATCGGTGGTGTCCGCGGCAAAGCCGCTGCCGAGAGTTACGAGCACACCCGAAATGCCAGACCCCGTCTCAGAACTGACAACCTTGCCAGTTATGGTTCTGGAACCATCGCCGCCAGAGTTGGATGAAGAACTGCTTCCTCCTCCGCCGCCACCGCAGCCGGTAAGCGCAAGCGCTGCGACAACTCCAAGAATTAAAATCAATGTGAAAAATCTGCTCATTATCAACTCCCTATTAAAAATAGAAGTTCCTTATAGGCCTGCGTAATTATACTCGACATTGCAAAGCAAGACAAGCCTATTTGTCTATGACCGAGTTTGCGCTCACAATGTTCCTAACAATTGCCTTGCCAACTCACCCGATTCCAACGCCATCCCACGCAGCCGACCGGCATGCTTCCCGATGCGCGCGCCAAGCTCTTCGCGATCACGCCAGGCGCGTATAATCGAATCCTTAAGATGCCCCTTATCCAGCGAAGTTACGTCCATCCCTATCTCACTGCTTATCGCACGAGCAAACGCCGTCACCTTAGGATCGTAAGCAATAGGGACGACCGGCACTCCTACGTCCGCCGCAAATATCAGCGAGTGCAGACGCATCCCGACAACCACTCCACACGACGCAACTATACCCTTAATGACGCTTACATTGCGAACACCGCGCATTTGGACGCCGCATTTCAGCGCGTCACCAACCTCTGCGTCCTCGCTTTCCTGCATGGGGATCACAACGGGCGTGACACCGAGTTCGTCACATGCAGCGGATATGGCATCAATAGCAGCAGGCAGCCACTTATTTCCCATCCAGGAACGCAGCGACACACCGATCAGCTCTTGACCGGACAAACCCAACTCGTCAAGAACAGCGCCTGCGCCCGCAAGATCGGGTTCGACCATAAACGACGGGTCAGCCGTTACACGCACCTCCGGCGTGGTCACGCCAATCGACTTGAGCAGTACGCGTGAGTCTTCGTCCCGGACCGTAATAACCTTGACCCTGTTAAGGATTTTTGCGGCGCTGCGGCGAATGCTTGGCGTATTAAGCGGCCCGATTCCCTGAGCGTAGATCATTGTCGGGCGTTTGAAATGCTGCGCCAGCTTGAGAACGGAAAGGTAGTATTGAGCCGATCTCACGCTGGTAACGTCCTGAAGCAGGCTTCCACCTCCGCTGATGACCAGATCGGCGCTATGTATGGCTCGGATTGCGCCGAGTTTATACCGATGCGCAGAGCGTGCACCCAGGTGCTCGATCTCAGTACGCTTGGGGTCGGATGAGAGGACGATCACATCCGCATCAATGTCGAGCTGGCGAAGAGTCGCAAGAATACCGGCAAGAACGGCTTCGTCGCCCGTATTGCCGAAACCATAATAGCCCGAAATAACAATCTTCTTACGCATCAGCCCGACCGCGCACAATCCGGCATACGATCAGACCGATCAACCCACCCACAATCGCGCCGTTCGCTACTCTTATAAGGCTCAGAGCGATCGGTGTATGGATATGACAGAACGTATTGAGGGCGGATATAAGACCGATCGAGCCGATCACCACAAGCGGCGCGGCCACCGACCGGCGTCCTTTGAGCGCAAACGCAATTCCGACGATCAATGCCGGGTAACCTATCAGAAACTCTTTCGTCCGAGGCCGCACATAGAGGACTTTGTCCAAAATCGCTCTAAACTTAAGTTCGATCGAGCTGACCCCCACCCCTGAATCGTTGCCGGAACGCGTAACCATAATCCCCACCAGCACCAGCATCACCGCCATCAGAGCAACCTGCCAGATCAGCATCGGGTTCGCCGCGATCTCCTTCAATGTCCCCAAAAACTTTTCTTTTTGAGCCTGCCATGTTCCTTTTGTCCAGGCCACACGGCAGCCATACAAAATCGCGACCACAAGCACCGGCAATAGATGCGCAAGTTTTACTCCAGCAAATTGATCGACCCTCAGCATAAAGTCGCGGGCGCTGAGCAGCCCCACAATCAGCATCCCACCGGCGGCGACTGTAATAACCGCAACCGCAAAACGCCCCAGCGCTCTCATGTAAGGCATAGGCATAGTTTTAGGAGAATCGGGCGCACCTTTAGTCGCATTGACGACAGCCAACACCGGAAACACCAGCGCCGAGAGCAAAGCCACCGCTTTTTGACCCATCGCGCCAATGGCGGGCAGCCCGGCGCATATCGCAATAAGCAGAATCGACCATGCGGCGGCCGCGCCAGCCGATAGGTCAACCAAAGTAAAGATCAACAGCATCGCTCCGGCGGCCACTCCGACTCCCGCGATCATCCGAAAATACCGTGGAACGGCAAGTTCATCCATCGGATGCGCGGGCTTGAGTGCATATCCGCCTCGACGAATCGCGCGGGCAATGGCGTTGACATACTCGGCGTTCATCGTCACAAGGTCGGCCGAAGCCGTATCGTACATCCGCACATAGACCATCCGCACCCCGCGCTCGCGAACAGCCTTCTGAAAACGCTCGATAATACTGGGCATGTCGAGCGTGGGCATTTCGCTTTGAGTGATACTGTGAACGGTAATGACATTGCCCGGAGCGGTATCGGCAAAGGTCAACTCGCCTTTCTGTTTGGAGAATTCCACTCGCCCGAAGTTCAAGTCGTTCATGTGCAGCGACCTCGCGGTGTTCTTCACAGCCCCTTTGAACCCTAGAACCTGGTCGCCGGAAAATATGACCGTCTGAATGCCGTTGGCTCTGACATCGTTGAGAATGGCGTTTATCGACCTGGGTGACGCGCCTGAATAGTTCACCAACCTCGCCACGGGAATCAGTCCCGCATCACAAACCGTCTTTATGGCATCCTGCGGCAAGCCCACTGGAACCTGCTCGATATATTCCATCGGAATAGATGCATCCAGAGTCAGATAGCTGAAGGATACGCCGTCACGCGCATTGAGTGGTGTGCTGATGATGCGATTACTCAGTTTAGGAAGCGCCATTCGCAGATGCGCAGCTATTCGCTCGGCGTTATTTCCAACCACGGCATATCTCTGAGCGCCGTAGGGTGTGATCAGTCGATTGTCAATGGCCACGCCCATAGTCTGTTCGCTTATGGCAACGCTTGTGGCGCCTGCTTCCTTAAACTTGCGCGCGATCTGTTTCACGCTCATACCCGAAGCTGCAGCCAGATCCTGGATTTCGCTGTAGTCCAATACTATTTCGACCGCGCGATTTCTTGATTCGGCCCGAAGCCTCTGCCATGCCACAAAGCATGACGACCCCAGCCCAACAATCAACAGTAGAATCGCGATGATTTTTCTGCTCATTACCCTACAACGACCTCCATTTGTCTGGCGCGTCATCGTATCTGGGACTGCGTCGATAGTAGCGCGTGCCGCTTACCAGTTTTCGTCCTCCGAAAAGCAATATCAGCGCGATACCCGCAACAAATCCTCCGACATGCGCCCCATACGCCACACCGCCGCCCATCATTCCACCGCTCCCGGCAAGGCCAAGCAACTGCGTCACAAACCAGACTCCCAACACAATCAACGCTGGGACTTCTATAAACGTCCAGAAGAACCCCAAAAAGACAAGCGTTCTTATGTCCTGTTTTGGATAAAGCATCAAATAAGCGCCCAATACCCCCGCAATGGCTCCGCTCGCGCCGACGGTCGGGACTTGAGAATGAATATTAACCGCCATGTGCGCCAACGCCGCAATTACTCCGCACAACAAATAGAACGCGACAAATTTGGCATGCCCAAGGCTGTCTTCGATGTTGTTGCCGAATATCCACAGGTAGAGCATATTACCACCAATGTGGAGAAGACTGCCATGCATAAACATTGAGGAAAAGATAGTAAGCCAGCGAGGATGCAATCCGGTATATGTGATCTCGGCGGCCCGCTGCGCGCCATTCACCAGCACAGGAATAGTTTTGGTGATGGGATGGCCATTTATCACAAAGCTGGGTATCATCGACCAGTCCCACAACCGGCCTATCGAACCTAAAGCGCCCATTCGGTCGTAAAGATACACCAATACGTTCAGCAGTATCAGAATATAAACCACGTACGGCTTGGTTCGAGTCGGATTGTCATCAGCAAGAGGAATCACGAATGCCCTTCCTTGGTAGCTACAGATTTCAGCATCAATTGTACCACAATCCGCCTCGCAGTGAAAGACACACATTTGCCGCACATACGAGGGTGCAGTAACTAATCTTGTGACCGGGCCTCCTCCCGGTCACGTGATTTAGAAGATTCCCGCCAAACAGAGAAAAATGTCCGAAAATGTCGGCTTTCGGCCCAAACCCCGGCCAAACGCCCAATCTGTACGTACAATTACGCGAAAACCCCACCGGAAGCCCGGCAGGGTCAAATCTCGCAGTGAGAGTATTCAAATTTTGGTTAATGGTGGAGCTGGCGAGATTCGAACTCGCGGCCTCTTCCGTGCGAGGGAAGCGCTCTCCCAACTGAGCCACAGCCCCATTTCGATAATATATTATATCACGGGAAAAGTTCAGTGGTCAACCCGTCGAACCAGGTGGGTTGCGTAGTATGTGAGTATGTAAACTAAAAAATGGAGTATCCTTTCGGTTGACTAGACCAACGTGCTGTTGCACGGAGAGGATATTCTCCTTGATGATATTATCCACCTGAGAGGATGTTTAAGGCAACTGAAAGATTGGGGGCCGTGCCCAGAAGACGCGAGGATTGCCGCACGTGAGATGATTATCTCTTACTGTTCGATATCGGATACTCACCGCTGGGTGGAGATGTAGACTCTCTTAATTCTATTTCCATCGGCAGATACTTGGAGCGGGGTTTGCAGTCAACATCGGTTCTTATCTTCTGTAGAAGTTGCACTGCGTGAATGGCCAAATCTTTCGCGGAAACCGATAGTGTCGTGAGCTTGGGGTAAAAATACTCGCTGTCGTCGTGATTACCGTACCCAACCACTGACAAATCTTTTGGAACGCGCATTCCTATCTCCTGCGCAGAGGCTATCGCGCCCAAAGCCATTGGGTCATTTATGCACATTACGGCGGTTATGTCGTTATGCCGTGATATCAGATTGCGGAACCCGAGCTTGCCTGACTCGAAGTATGGTCCCCATGTTTCCTGGAGCAGGCTTTCATCGAAGTCTATTCCCGCCGTATACAGCGCCTTCTTGTAGCCGGCCAGCTTATGACTGCTTGTCCGCCATCTGGACGTCAGATCCAGTAGGAAACCAATCCGCCGGTGTCCAAGTTCGATTAGATGACTGGTTGCAGCAAACATGCCCTGCTTGCGATCCTCGGTTACACAAATCCCCCCTTTTGTGCTGCAAGGTATCAGTTCCACGACCGGTAACCCGGATTCTCGCAACTCCAATATTTTGAGATCCGGTTCGGCGGCGGAATCCCAGAGCAACAGCAGTCCATAAGGATTCAATGATGAGATATTTTGCAAAAAAAGTGCAGCTTCTTCGTCGTCTCCAGCGACATGGACGATCGTTGAAAGTCCGCTGAGCGCCGCTGCGCGGCTTGCAGATACCATTGTTTTTGAATGAGCCGAAGCAAGCTCCCAGTTAACGGCCAGCAGGATTATGTTGTCGGAATATCCGCGCTGAAGAGCCGCACCTATGGAGTTGCGGCTGTAGCCGAGTCTTTTTGCCGCTGCGAGTATTCTCTGCTTTGTGGAAAAGCTGATACGATCTGCGTGTTTGCTCCCCGATAATATATACGAGGCAGTTGTTTGTGAAATACCGGCTTCACGAGCTACATCATCAATTGTAGGTTTATGTTTTCGGATCATAGAAAGCCTCTTATGGTGAAGCAAACAATTACGCAGTCGCTCCAAGTCCTACATGATTGCTGCCGGCAATTCTTTAGCAAGTTTGGAAGTCAGCACAGAGCTGTGGATATACTACTATAATTAGTATAACTAGTTTCGCAGAAAATGCACTGGGAGTCAAGCATCGCACACCAATCAATGATCCATTGCATACAAACGATGCGCATGAAAAAGTCCTAGGAAACAGCCTTGACAAAGCCAACATAGCATGCTAAATTATCTCATAGTGATACGTTTCACCTGTGTTGAATTCTGGGGGTTCGGATGATAGGCGCTGATGTAACTAACCATGCATCTCTGGCGATTCAAATAAACTGTAATGTCCGGCGTGAAGAGTATCTGGATCACATGACGTTTAAGTCCAACATTCGACCACTTTTTACTGAGCTGTTTGGCCCATTGATCGGCTTGAAAGAAGAGTGGGTCGAGCAGGGAGCAACTCAATCGGAACTGAACCTCTCGGTGTTCAAATATCGCACTCCAATGAAGGAATACGTTCCTGTAAATACCGGCTGGATAGGCGGTTTTCCCGAAGTCATTCTTGAGGAAACGGATGAACACATGATCATCCAGGATCATATAGGAAGGCATATGAAGTTGGCAAAGGGGTATGCGACACTGCCCTTGCCTCTTGATTATCCAGTCAAGGATTTCAATGACTGGCTGAAAATTAAGCACCATTATGAGTTTTCGGAAGAAAGATTCGGAGACAACTGGAAGAAGATCGCCGAAGACATCCGCGAATTGGGACAGGTAGTATGCGTCAGTATACCCGGCGGCTTTGATGAACCCAGGCAGCTCATGGGTGAAGAAGGAGTATGCGTGGCTTGCTATGAACAACCCGAATTGATCCACGACATCCTTCAGACAATAGGAGATACCGCATTCAAAGTTCTGGATAGAGTATCATCGTTGGTTGTTGTGGACGAAATATCAGTGCATGAAGACTTGGCAGGAAAAAGCGGCCCATTAGTCGGGCCAAGGCAAGTAGAAGAGTTCATCAAGCCCTATTATCGAAAGATATGGGACATGCTTGAGTCTCACGGGGTCAGGCTGTTCAGCCAGGATTCCGACGGGAACATGACCCATGTCATACCGGCATTTTTGGACGCCGGTGTGAATGTAATGTATCCCATGGAGCCTGCGGCCGGAATGGACATCGTAACGGTCAGGGAAACCTATGGCACAAAACTGGCCATGAGCGGCGGGATTGACAAGCACGTTCTGAGAAGAAGTAAAAAAGAGATAGAAGCCGAGCTTGAGTATAAGATACCTCCAATGGTCAAAACTGGAGGATGCCTCATTGGACTGGATCACCGCATACCCAACGGCACACCCATTGAGAACTATAGGTTCTATATTGATAAGGCATGGGAAATAATGGATCGCGAAGCCAATATGCTCGGTTGATCTGGGCAGTTGGTTGCCGGGCGTCAAATGTTTAGTGATGATTGCCTGGCAGGCCCCGTGGAGTTGCGCGCTACCAGCTTCATATCGAAGAGCTTGGATTTAACAGCCTCACCTGGATTGCTCCGCATTTGAATCAACATATCAATCGCCTCCCCAGCGATAGATTTGGCATCTGTAGAGACACTCGTCAGCGTAGGGCGATAACGTTCGCAGTCTGGCGAACCGCCATAGCCGGCAACGGAAACATCACCAGGCACTTTTAGCCCCATGTCCTGAGCGGAAACCATTGCGCCCAGGGCCATTTCGTCATTAATCCCGATCATAGCGGTCATGTTAGGGTGTCGATTTATAAGAACTTTGGCCGCCTCGTAACCTGCTTCAAAACCATATGAAGTACACTCTTCGAGAAGCGACTCGTCGAAATCAATCCCGTATGACTCCAGCGCCCTGACGTAACCAGCGAGCTTATAACGCGTTGATCGCCAGCGAGTTTTTGTGTCCAGCATCATTCCGATTCGTCTGTGACCAAACTCCAACAAATAACGAGCAAGAATGCATACACCCTGCTCTCTGTTTGAAGTAACCGCTATACTGCCGGAGTGTGAAGGAAAAAGGTCGACCATAGGACAGATACCATGAGTAATCTGATCTGCGGGCACGGTCTGCGAATCCCACATCATGATAAGACCGTATGGGTGCACGCTCGCCAGTTCATCGATATACTGAAGCGCCTGCTTGTCGTCCTGAGCAACATGGACGATTGCCGGCAAACCTCGCGCGCCAGCCCTTTCACTGATTTGTATCGCAAGCTGAGAATAAGTGGAAGCAAGATCCCATGTCACCACAAGAATGACTATGTTGTCCGAATAACCCCTGCGCAAAGCCGTGGCGGAACTGTTGCCGGCATAGCCCAGTCTTCGTGCCGCGTCTATGACGCGTTGCCGGGTCTCCTCAGGAATTTTGTCTGAGTACACGCCTCCGGTAAGGACGTAAGAAACTGTCGTCCGAGACACCCCCGCCTTATTTGCCACATCCCGACTTGTTATCTTTACAGTGTGGTTTTGCATAATGGAATTCCCCTGTGATATTGGTCAGTCGACAACCCGATAAGAAGGTGGACGGCTGCCATTAGCCCAGGTCGATGGAGATGAGTCCATAATCAAAGTCAGTCTGCCGCCAGTTTTTATCTCCGAAAAGTGCAAATATGCTCGATCCAGTGGTTTACCGTTGAGCAGAGCACTTTGCACGTAGATGTTCTCATCCGAGACGTTCTTAGCTTCAATGACGAACTTCTTGTTGCCTAAACTTATCGTGGTCTGTGCAAATATCGGGCTGCCTATCAAGAATATGTCCTGACCCACCACCGGAAATATTCCTATCGAACTCCAGACATACCATGATGACGTGCCACCGCTGTCATCGTCTCCAGGGAGCCCTCCTCTACCGATAGAAAACTGATATTTCATGGTTGCACTAACCACCTCGGCGGTTTTATCGTGACGCCCAGCATATATATAATTATATGGCGTTTCCAGATCGGCCTCGTTGTTAAGAGCTTCCCAGGAAGTGTAATCCGGCTCGTCCTTTGGATCTCTGAATCCGAAGTACGCATCGAGCTTGTTACAGAACGCTTCTTCGCCGCCGCACATGGCAATGCGCGAAGCCATGTCCTGCAGTAAACGGAACGAGTAGTTCCACGGCCCGCCCTCGTAGTAAGTCCCCTTTTGCAGCAGGCCGCTGGCTGGATCGTAAACCGTCTTCCACTTGTCGGCGATGGTCATCAGCTCGTGCCATTTTTGCAGATCTCCAATGCCTTTTGCAATCTCAGATGCACAGTAGGCTGCATAGGAATAATCAAGCGCATATATCGAGTAATCCGCATGACCGGTCTTCGCGAACTCACCGGCTTTGCCGGTCCTGAAGCTCGCATACATCAGTTTCAATGCCTGGCTCCAGTCGACACCTTCTACCTCCTTTGAAAATGCATCGCCAACAACAATTTGCGAGAGCATGCTGCCTACCTCGTCAAAACCTGGCTGATTAAACTGTCTGTTCATTACCACCGCAACTCCAGGATAAGCGCCATTAGCCTGAGCCATTCCCAGCAGGGAGTTTACAGAACCGCAGCCTTGATCGGGGTAGATGGCATTGACAAGGGGCACCTGGGTCTTGAACGTATCCCAGAGCGTGACAAAGTCGAGGAAGAACGGATCATCAGTCGTGGTCTTGGGGTTCTCTCCCGTGAAATCACAAGGCTTGATGAGGCTATGGTATAAAGCAGTATAGAATATCTGGCGTTGATCCGCAGTGCCGCCTCGCACATCAAAACGGCCCAGGTAGCGGTTCCATTCGTCGTACGCGTCAGCAACGACCTTATCGAAAGATCTCGAAGCGGAGTGTTCAAGATTGCTCTTAGCTTGTTGCACGCTCCGAAGCGAAAAGCCAATTTTGAGTGTAATGCTCTGGTGAAAGCGACCATGACTGGTAAGCAGAAGGCCAAATGGAGCGGTATTGGCATCACAATGCTCGACACTCAGAGATTTCCCGGATGTGAGCTTTCCATTCTGAAATATCGAAGCATGCCATTTACCGGCATCGGAGCTTATGTAGAAGTATATCGGCAGCCCAGCGCAGACAACATGTCCCTGAGTCTGAGTGTCGGATATCACTTGTAGTTCAGCTGCCGAGGGATTACCAGGCGCGCAGGCCAGCCCGCCAGCAGTGAGATCGACCGCAACCGCTGCGTCGGAATCTGGATCGAACGTATATCTGTGAACAGCGCACTTGCGGCCTACAGTCAATTCAACCTTGACGTTCGTCTCTGCAAGGTCGGCGGAATAATAGCCTGGGTGTGCGGTCTCATTTCGCAGATCCCACCTGGTTCCGATCTGATCAACACCGCCTGTAAGAGGGATAACACGGAGGTAATTGTAATATATATTGATCATACCTGTCCCACTCTGCTGAAAGTGGGTAAAGCCGGTAGCCGTATATTTGTCGAACGCACGCGGCGGCTTTCCCGGACAGCTGCTCGGGCCATTGATTCCATAACCGGAAACATATGCGCCCGAGTAGGGAGTGACGGAGACCATTCCGAACGGACGACATGCGCCGGGGTGGGTATTACCGACATCGGGCTTTATCCATGACCAGCGTTTTGCAAAACCTTTTCGCTCAGGAAGCGCGCTGGCCTCCGAACCCAGAAATGGATCGACAATGGCTGCGTAATCAGTCCCAGCATATACCGTGGTATTCTGGCATAGAATCTGTCCAACAACAGCTACTACAATGAAAGCTACGATGTTTATTTTCATATAAACTCCAAGTCTACATAAGAGATATCAGCGCATGGCGACGACAACCGACTGCCTCGCTCATTCATATTAGACCTACGCGACACGATTCTCCCAACAGCCTCAAACAGCACAATAGACACGTGTCACCACAGATAGTATTACACACTAAAAAGTGCTTGTCAATGAATTCTTCCGGCGGATTTAGCAAATTCCGCACTTAGATTAATGTGGGAGGAATATCCATCTCCGTTTTATGTAAATAACGCAGCACTAGGTTTTGCAGGGAACTGCAACCCATTCTGCTGCGTATTGAGTATAAGTAATTTGCCGGCCTGCCATCGGCAAAACCTAGGAGGAAACTGTGAACTGTCCCGTTTGTGATGGACGCCTGAGAGCGGTCGAAAAGCATGGAGTTGAAGTGGATATCTGCCCTGAATGCAAGGGGGTCTGGCTCGACAGAGGCGAGTTGGAAAAGATAATCGAAATGGCCAACGCTGGAGGGCCCGCGCAGTCGCATGATCCTGAAATTGACCGAAAGCGATATGGCGAAGATCATTGCAACCCTCAATCAGACCGCTATAATGAGCGTGATCGTAATTTTGACTCAAGAACAAGTCACTCCAAACGCCGTGGGTCGTGGATATCGGATATCTTTGAATCTTTCGGTAGCGACTGAACTGTTTAGAAATTTGTGAACTGTGCTATAATGCATTTGATGAAAACTGGTTGGACATTCAAACTATTAGCGATGGTGGTTCTTGTCATATCCTGTGGCATGGCCTTCGCAGATTGTCACGGCGAGTGCTGTGACGACTGCGACTGCTGCGGGATGTGTGCGCACGTCTGCCAGTGCCGACTTCTGCATAATTGTGCAATCAGTCTCGACAATACTTGCACCACATTTGTGTTTGACCACACAGTGACAACCCCAAGTATCACTGTTGGCAGCATTTTTCGTCCTCCAATAACCCTCCCGTAATATCTCGCGTTTCACAATAAACTCAACCCAACGAATTCGAGGAATTGAATATGCTTGTGTATTATAACGCACGCAGGGCAGCGTTCGCCTGCTTTGCGATGATATTCGTCGCGTCCGTGACGTTTGCGGAGGATTTGTCACTTCAGCAGGCGCTTGGCATAGCGACCAAATACAACCCAACTATCGCCGCCGGTCAATTGTCGGCCCAGTCGGCCTTGCAATCGGCTAAAGGGGCACGTGCCCTGGCGAATCCCGAGGTCATAGTCGCGCCGTCAGTGATGGGCGAGGCGGGATCGGATTCAGCAATATTGTTTTCCCAGCCGCTCGAACTGAACGGTAGCAGAAAAGCTCGTGGAGACATTGCGGCCTTTGAAGCCGTTGCAGCACGTTTCGACGCCGATGCGCTTAGAAAAGATATTGCGCTTCGCGTCGGCAATGCTTACTGGGATGTGGCAAAGGCCCAGGAGTTGGTTAGTCTAAATCAAGACAATGTGGACTATCTTGAGACAGTACGAGCCGCGGTGCAAAAGCAATACGATGTCGGCGCGGCGCCTGGCTCTCAGCCAATGAAAATGGAAGTCGAGCTTGCAAGAGCGCGGCAGGAACTCGTGCAGGCTAAACTTAAGCTTGCGCAAGACAAAACTTCACTGAATGCCCTGCTAAACCGGCCGTGTGAGGTTGAATTTGTCACGTCCGATCCTTTGATATTCAAGAATGTTTGCGCAGACAGGCAGTCGCTTGTGGCATTAGCGATATCGAAAAGACCGGAAATCGCGGCAGCTGAATCCCAATTTAACGCAGCGAAAAGTCGAATATCTGCCGCTCGCGCTTTGAGAATTCCAGATTTGGCAATTCAAGCTCGAAAGGAATCTTTCGATGCGGGAAGTGATGGTGGGCTTGCTTTGGCGATCACTCTGCCGCTGATTGACTGGGGATCGGCAAAATCGGGAAAACAGAGTGCGCTGACGGCAGCCCGAAGCCGCGAAAAGCAACTAGAAACTGTCAGGGTTGGTGTAATCACCGATGTCCAACAGGCGATCAATCAGGTCGAAACGACATCCCAGATAGTGCGCGAATATCAAAGCGGTATATTGGAAAAGTCTGAGCAGCTTGCGCAAATGGCAAAAAAAGGCTATGAGAAGGGCGCGAGCAGTTATCTGGAACTACTTGAGGCGCAGAGAACCCTCAGAAGCACACGCTCATCCTACTATACCGCGCTCGCCGAGCACGCAAAAGCGCTAGTTCAGCTCGAATGGGCTATCGGCTGCTCCATAAATACGGAGGTGATTAAATGAAAGTTAAGATTATCGCGCTACTGCTGGTTGTCGCGCTGGCTTCAGCAGGAATTACATACAGTCTGGTAAAAAAATCGCCTGTTTCGGCAGAACATGTCGAGGAAGAACACACATCTGAGCCGATAAAGATAGCCGGGCTGCAAGTTGCCCCTGCTATATCTGGCGACGGCTGGAATGCCATCGAGGTCACGGGCAAAGTAGCCGTTCCGCCTGACCGGCTTGTTAAAATCAGCCCCAGGATTGACGGCAAGATCGTTGCGGCGCATGGAACAGTCGGCGATTACGTCCATCGCGGGCAGGAGCTTGCAGTTATTTCCAGTGTGGAACTGGCGGAAGCGCGAGCCGATTATCGCCAGGCTCTTGGACGGCTTAACACGGCCCGCAAGAATTATGATCGGGAAGTTCAAATAGTGAAACTCGGAGCCGTAAGCGCTCGCCCGCTCGAAGAAGCTCGAACTGAGAGTTTTGTCTCTCAAGGAGATCTGTCGGATGCAAAAAGTGGGCTTGCACAGGCCAAAAGCGAACTCATAAAAGAAGAAAGCGAGCTTGTTCAATGCAAAGCTAGGCTGGATAGGGCGAAGGAACTATATGTGGAAAAGATAATCTCCAGGCATGATATGGAATCAGCCGAGGCCGAATACAAGCGTGACACCGCGTCGGTAGATACGGCAAAGTCCAAGGTCGCGCAGGCCGAGTCAAATGTCGATAAGGCCAAATCCAAGCTCGATATCTCAAAGCAGTATCTGTCTCGTGAGGAAAAAGTCTACAAAAGCAAGGCTCTCGACGCGAAGACCCTGCAAAGCGCCAGAGCGGATATCGATGCGGCGCAAGTTGATGTGCAATCCGCAGCGGATAGAATCCGCGTGCTCGGAGCTGACCCGTCCGGTTCAGGCGATACGCTTTCCGTCAGATCGCCGATTAGCGGGCGGATAGTCTCGCGTCAATCCAATATTGGCGAAATGGCGACTTCATCGGATGCCATATTCACCGTGGCCGATCTCTCTCGAGTCTGGATCGAGGCGGATGTCTATGAAAAGGACTTGTCACAGGTGCGCAAGGGACAACCCTCAGAAATTCGTGTCGATGCATACCCTGACAAGGTCTTCACCGGCAAAATCGACTCCATCGGCGACATTCTCAGCCCCGAGTCAAGAACGGCAAAGGTGAGAATTGTTGTCGCAAACCCCGATGGTCTGCTGCGAGGGGAAATGTTCGCGAAAGTCTCGCTGCTTACGGAAAGGAACGGTCGAAGCGTGCTCATCGCGAAGGATGCAATACTCGACGATGCCGGAGAAAAGATTGCATTCACGCCATGTATGGAGTGCCCTGAGGATAAGAAAGCCGGAACCAATGCCTGTGGGGCTTATGACAAACTCCACGTCACGACCGGCCACGTGCGAGGCAGGAACATTGAAGTTCTGAATGGAATCGAGCCTGGAACGCTTGTAGTAACGACCGGTGCGTATCAGCTCAAAACAGCCCTCGGCTCCGGCAAGCTCGAAGCCGGTTGCACAGATCATTAGGAGAACTCAATGGACACTTCTCACGGAAGTCTTATAGATAAAATAATACATTCGTCGTTCAAGCAGAAAGCGCTGGTAATGATG
Source organism: bacterium (assembly GCA_021372295.1). Taxonomy (GTDB): domain Bacteria; phylum Armatimonadota; class UBA5829; order UBA5829; family UBA5829; genus UBA5829. The sequence goes on from JAJFUS010000045.1 coordinate 16,907, forward strand.
CTGGTCGCTCTGGCGCTGGTCTTCGGTATGTCGGCCTATCAGCGGATGCCGCGAAACGTCTATCCCGACATCACAATCCCGGTATTCACCATCGTGACCGAAAACGAAGCAATGGCCCCCGAAGAAATTGAGATGATGATAACACGGCCTATGGAATCTGCCATGAACGGCCTTCCCGGCGTGCGAAGGATTCGATCTCAGACCACGCAGGGACTATCGTCGGTGGTGGTAGAGTTCGACATTGAAACGGAGTTCTGGCGCGCGAGGCAATTCGTGACGGAGCGGATGAGTCAGGTGGCTTCGCAGCTTCCCGCGGGAACGGAGCCTCCGACTCTAAGCAGCGCGACCACACGTCTGGCCGAAGTATATGAACTCGCAATTGAGGGTGATCTACCTTCGACTGAATTGCGCGAAATCGCCGAATGGCAGGTTCGATACAACCTGCTGACCGTGCCTGGTGTCGCCGAAGTGCTCAACACCGGCGGGAAGATGCGACAGTATCGTGTCACGGTCGATCCGAACAAACTGCGCTCCTACGGCGTAAAGTTATCGGAAGTCGAAGAGGCCGTGCAGAGCGGCAATGAAAACGCTTCGGGAGGATTTATCAGCACAGGCCCGACCGAGTATACCGTCCGCGGGATCGGCAGGCTCAATAGCGTCGAGGATATAGGCAATACAGTCGTATCCGAGCGAGATGGGGTTCCACTGTATCTCAAAGATATCTCTGAGATCACCGATGGAACGGCCATACGCAGGGGAATAGCGAGTAAGAACGGCAGGGAAACGGTGGTCGCGCTGGTTATCAAGCAGCCGAACGCGGACACGGTGGCGGTTGTCGAAGGAGTGGAAAAGGCAGTCAACGATATGCGTGCCACACTTCCAAAAAGCGTCCGCCTGACGCCGTATTACGACCAGACGCATCTCATCCAGCACTCACTTTCGAGCGTCACGCGGGCGATTCTGGTTGGGGCTGTGCTCGTTATAATCGTGTTGCTGGTCTTTCTCGGACACTTCAGGAGCACGCTTATAGTCGCGGCGTCGCTGCCGCTCTCGGTGATGATTGCAGGAATTCTTATGAAGCAGCTCGGCGTCGGGCTCAATACGATGTCACTCGGTGGACTTGCGATTGCGGTCGGAATAATGGTGGACGCCTCGATTATTATGGTCGAGAACATCTATCATCGCTTCCATAAGAATCGAGCAAATCTCAACGACCATCACGTCAAGGAAAGCATTGCGCACAAGGCGGCGATAGAAGTCGGCAGACCGATTGCGTTCGCCACACTGATTATAATTGCGGTGTTTCTGCCGCTATATCTGATGGGCGGCATTGAGGGACTTTTGTTCAGGCCGCTTGCGGTCACTGTTGCGGCAGCTATGCTTGTAGCGCTGGCTCTTTCGCTTACATTCACACCCGTGCTTGCCACCCGGTTCCTGCATCCCAAAGACGGGGAGGATTCCGAAGGCGAGGTGAAATTTGTAAAGTGGATCAAGCAAGGCTATATACCCGCGCTGGAATATGCTTTGAATCACAGGTGGCTGGTGATCGCGACAGCATTCGGGCTGCTCATACCAACCGCGTTCGGTTTGATGGCAGTCGGCAAGGACTTCATGCCTAAACTCGATGAAGGAGCCTGGTTTATATCCACCGTAACTCCTCCCGAAACATCTCTCGAAGAAAATAACCGCATCACTAGCCAGATCGAGCGGCTGCTTGCCAGTAACCCGAATATCACCAGCGTTGTGCGGCGAAATGGCCGCTCGGAACGCGCAATTGGCTGCGTGCTGCCTGTGAACTCCGGCGAGATGCTCGTAAACCTCAAGCCGAAAGATCAGTTAACCAAGCCCGCCGATGAAATCATGGCCGATGTTCGCGCTCAGATTGAAAAAATTCCCGGAGTGGCGGTCTCGTTTACACAGCCGCTCCAAAATAAGATAGATGAAAGCATGGAGGGCACTCCGGCTCCACTGCAGGTCAAACTGTTCGGCCCGGACATACAGGTGCTGGCCGAGAAAGGTGGTCAGATTGAAAAAATTGTAAGGGAGACTCGCGGCGTAGCGGATGTGAAGATGGATCAGGCATCGGGCATTCCGCAGTTGCAGGTTCAGATAAACAGAGAGGCTGCGGCACGTTATGGAGTGTCTGTCGGTGCGATATCGGAGATAGTGCGACTTGCCATTGGCGGAGAAGAGCTCACTCAAGTCTGGAAAAATCAACGCAGTTATGGCGTGTTTGTTCGATTTCCAGACTCTATGCGCGGCGACGTGGAGTCTATAAAGAACATACTGGTTGATACTCCAACAGGCGCTCAGGTGCCGCTTTCCCAGATAGCTGATGTGTCGTTATCCGAAGGCCCTAATGTTATTTGGCGAGAGGCAATGAACCGACGCGTGAGCATCGATGCCAGTCTACAGGGTAGAGACTTGGGCAGCGTGGTCGCGGACATCAAGACTGGGCTGAAAAAAGTCGATCTGCCGCCCGATTACTATGTGGTCTTCGGCGGTCAGTATCAGAATCAGCAGAGGGCAATGAAATCGTTGATGCTCGCGACAGGCGTTGCAATTGCAATTGTGTTTATGCTGCTGTTTTTGGCGCTGCGGTCGGCCTCTCATGCGACGATAATCCTCGCAACCGTCCCCAGCGCATTCATTGGCGGTGTGGCGTCACTGCTCATTACGGGCGAGACTTTAAACGTGTCATCGGCAGTCGGTTTTATCGCGCTATTCGGGATCGCCGTGCAAAACTCTTTGGTGCTTCTAACCCAAACCAGCGACTTCATCGTCGAGGGCCATACCAAGGAAAAGGCTATTCGACTGGCAAGCGTGCAGAGACTTCGTCCAAAATTGATGACCGCCTCCTGCGCGGCGTTGGGACTTCTGCCAATTCTGCTCAGCAGAGGAGTCGGTGCGGAGATAGAAAAGCCGCTTGCAATTGTTATGATCGGTGGGCTGGTGACGTCGACTCTGTTCACATTGCTGGTGCTGCCTGCAGTATATTTGGCGCTCGAACGGGTCAGAACACGTACGTAAATTGGAGAGGTCCAGCTTGTCTTTCTCACGCAGCATCGAGGTTAACAAATGACTTGCGTAAGAATTTAGTGGTTTTTTAGCGGCTGAGCCTGTCGAATACGGATATTTATTACCGTTCCGACAGGCCAGACGCGCCAGCCCATCATTGCATTTCGTATAAGGTATGCAAAAAACCGCCTATTTCTCGATCGCTATGGCAGCCCTGATCTGCACCTTGCCTCTTTTCACGCTCGAGTTCTCCGTCGAACCACTCGATCCGCCGCGAGCGGGCATGGAAGCCACAGTCGCAACCCTCCTTTGAGGAGCAGGAGAATCCTCGTCGTCTCCACCAAACGGTGATGAGGCATAATTTCCGCTTGAGGCAGTTGAACCGGCAGTGGCAGTCGTCATCGCGGATGCGCCGGCCTCGCCAGCCCCAGGTTCGATAATCGCTGGGAATTCCAGGGTTACTTCTCGACGAATGGTCTTGCCAGCCTTGTAATCGAAATATGTGATCACTTCCGCCTTGACCGAATTACTGGAACTGCGAATCCTGCCATCGTCGAGCAAAATGCCCGAAGCGCCAGCCATCTGCGAGATCAACTTGACACATTCATGGCCGCTTTGCCACTCAAACGAGTCCAGCATGCAGGTTCCCTTGAATTCGATGAGATCAGTCAATCCCTCAAGTTTCAAGCTCATCTTATCCGGCCAGGAATCGCCTTCCTTGACTGACTTCTTAGGCAGCACCGGCAAAATATCCGTGATCTGAAACTTTGCTTGTTTGCTGAACATATTACGGTCGGTTACATTGCCGTATTTGGTCATCAACCGATAGAGCTGCGGCTTGATTGATTCGGTTTCATAGAGGATGGTCTTTTGCCCAAACGAAATCACACTGGGTTTTTCTCCAAGGCGATACCGCAGCAGGAACTCACCGTCAGCACGCACATCCTCAACGCTCTGGATGACCTTGAAATCGCCCGACATTCCCAGCCCACCGACAATCGGCAGATCGACGCCCGCAACAACTTCGAACACCTGCACACTGGAACTAACATCGAATGTATTCATCTGACCAAAACTCAGCTTGTTTACGAGGGCCACACCCGGTGCTGGATTTGGCCGCGCAATCTTGTTTCTCAGAATAATGGGAACGCTGGCCGAATCCAAAATTTTTGCGGAATTCTGGTTCTGCTGATGTATATCGACCTTAACAACGTACTTCCCGTCTTTGAAATAATGGTCATTCTTCGGGTCGGAAATAGTGCGGTAGGGAGCCTTGCTGTTCCAGAAAACATTGATAGTGCCATTTTTAGCGCGCACCGACTCCGAGTTGACAGCAAGAACAAAGTTCTCATGCCCTGCTTCGCCGACCGCAACCGAGATAAAGCAATCCTCAGGCACAACAGAACCTGGAATAGAAATTTTCACGTTTTCTCGAACGACTTGGTCTTGTTTCGGCCAGTATAGGTTCAAAGCATAGCCTGGAGCGCCCAACGACACCACAAATACCGCTGCCGAAACAGCCCAAAGAGCCGATTTTTTCTGGAAACAACGAGTCATCTTTAATCTCCAATGATTTAGAGGCTAGAAATCAGGGGTGGAGGTCAGTCCCTCCGCCTCGAAATGGTACTACAGATACCCCTGGCAAGTCAATCTGCCACTTCCCCGTTAATGAGACTCTCGAACAACCGTCTGGGGTTCCCGGATTAAGGCTGAAATCTGGGAATAGGACATCGCTTGTGCTCGGATTCGGCAATCAGAGTGCGAACCCGTTTAACCGACGCCGGATCGAACCCCGAGAGTTCGCCCGATTCCAGTGCCGCGAGTATAGCGTCGATCTCACTATAGGTCATACCGATCTCGTTCTCGTCGGTCTGGCCTTCCCACAGGTCGGCGGTAGGAGCTTTGTCCATAACTTCCTGAGGCATGTCTATCTCGCGCGCAAGTTGGTAGACTTGATGCTTGAAGAAATTGCCCAACGGAAGGATGTCGCTGCCGCCGTCGCCCCACTTGGTATAGTAGCCGATCGCAAGTTCGGTCTTGTTGCTCGTACCTGCCACAAGATATCCGAGCGCCTGAGCAGCGCAGTAGAGCGCGGTCATTCTGAGTCGCGGACGCACATTAGTGAGCTCGAACCCCTCCACATGCGGAATCCTGGGAACAAGCACGTCATAAGTAGCCGTCAGATCGGCGAAATGGGTCTTGATGCCGAATTTGCGCGCAACCAGCTTTGCATCCTCGGCAGACGCGGGATTTGAGTGGCACGGCATAATCATCCCGAGCACATTGTCTCCACAGGCCATTTTGGCCAGCACCGCAACCACCGACGAGTCAATCCCGCCGCTCATACCCAACACCAGCCCTTTCGCGCCGGCTTCTCGTACCCGGTCCTGCATCCAGACAGAAACCTGTCCCGCCAGCGGACGGGCGATGTCAACTGCCATCCATTTCTCCTTAAAAAACAGCGTAGAACGCCGCGACTTCTTGAATTAATTTTCAGCCATGTATATCTTACCAGATTACGACGCCGGGGTTAAGAGGTTCTAATAATGTATGCATGTTAAAACGCCACTTTGGCACACTTCTTGCAAGCTATACCATTGGGTGGATTCGCATATTATGGATAGGGATAGGGTAGAGTATTGCAAAACAAGAGTATAATTTCCATGGTGTTTGTAGTTGTCCTTGTAGCACTGGGACTCGCCGCGATAAGCAGCGCTTCTTTTGCCGCAAAAAGGGCTGATCCTGGGTCGTACCTTGTGTACAAAGCCGACAGTGTCGACGCGTTTGTCGACCAACTCCAGGCTAATAAGATCGTCGCCGGCCGATATGCCAGGCACTATGGCATGTCTCCAGAAAAGCTGATTGAGTATTTTCGCGATAATCTTCAAATAAAGACACTGGACAAACCCTACCGGACAACTGTCTATTTCATATCCAGGGGCAATGTCGCCAAGCATAAACAGAGAGTATTAAGAGCTGGAAGCCGCGTTTTCGTGGGACCGGACGGCCTGCCTCTGTTGGAATGGCGCTGCGGAAATCCTCTGGGCAACAAACTGCCGAAGCCGGTGATCGAGACATCCAGTTCCAATAATGCCGAGTGGGCTGTTGCTCCTGCGCCTGTTACCGAAGTGGCTGCAGCGGCTGCTGAAGCGCTGCCAGCAGCAATGCCAATCGCGGCAACTCCCGTGCTGGCTGTGGAAAATGCGGTTCCAGCAATAGGCGGAGGCTTCGCCATATCGCCGGCGTTTATGGCGCTGGGCGCGCTGCCCATGTTGTTTGGTGGCGTGGTAGTAAAAACCGACAATAACAACATACCCGAAGTTCCCGAGCCTGCAAGCCTTGTGACCTTGATAATGGGAACGACGGGCGCAATATTCTATTCCTCAATGATTCGACGACGCAAATAAACAAATAGGGCGTCGGTGTAAAACCGACGCCCTAAGCATAACATTCAAGATTATAGTTGTCTACTACAAATCCAACGAAAACAGCTTCATCCCCGCATTTATCGAGAACCCGCTGAAATCGTAGTCCGCCAGTTCGCTGAAATAATCATACCTGGCCTCAAGGTAGTATTTTCGGTTGAACACAAGCCCTAATGAGAGATTGCTGTTCAAACCCACGTGATCTTCGTCGAGACCCAAGGCCGCATTTTCAATCTGCCCATAGTACGGTCCCGCACGCAGAACCACATACGGACGCACCGAATTAGAAGACTCCCCAAATCCCCGCTCGAAACCGAAAGTGATCGGATAAAGGCTTACATCGGTGGCGCTGTCGAGATTATAGGCGCCGCCCTCAAAAATAAAACGCCACGACGCAGGTTTCTCAGGCTCGAATGTTGTGAAGCTGATTCGCGTCCAATTGTCATCGAACTGATCCTTGGTCACCGAATCGGTGGGCATGAACGTTCCATAGCCAAGCGCGAAAGAAATCTTCGACTTCTCCGCCGATGCAGGCCCGGCCACAACCGCCACAAGCACCAAGAGCCCCAATATCTGACTCACAATGCGCATGTAAATCTTCCCCTTTCAAAAGGTGTGCATTGTGGTCATAATACGACCTGTGCCGTGATATGTCAAGAAATTTTGAAAACTAGAAAGGGAAACTACATGCTCGCACTGACTCTTTCGGGCACGTACGACCGCGCCGACGAAAGATTCTTTGCCACACTCGGCCAGTTCACGACGTTCCACCAACTCTCTATCCACTCGGCGCGGCGGTTTTGATATTGTAGGTAATATGCGTGTTCCCATACGTCCAAAACCATTATCGGCTGCGACCCTGAAAGTGCACCATTCTGGTGATTGAGAATCTGGGTAATATACAGTTTATCGAACTCGGGCTGCCAAACCAGCGCTACCCAACCACTGCCCTCAACGCCCGCCGCTGCTGCAGAAAACTGCTTTTTGAATGCGTCGAAACTGCCGAAGTCTTTCTTGATCTGATCGGCAAGATCGCCAGAAGGCTCTCCGCCTGCGCTGGAAGCCATGTCTCTGAAGAAAAGCGTATGCAAAAGATCGCCGGAGCCATTAAACGCCAACTGACGCTCCCAATATGATATTGCAGCATAATCGCCCTCGTCACGAGCCTTTTGAAGCTCATACTCCGCTTTATTCAGACCGGCCACGTAAGCCGCCTGATGTTTGTCGTGATGCAGGCGCATAATATCTTCACTGATATACGGTTCCAAAGCATTATAAGCGTAAGGCAGTGACGGCAATTCGTGCTTCATTACAGTTCCTCCGTTGGTTGCATTTATGGCCTGAGGCTCGGCGTCGACACACACTGCGGCCCACGCCACAATCGAGAGTATGAAGAGTGTCCGCATGAACATGGTCGATCCTCCATCAAGCCTCGGCATTATTACCCAGAACGCTAGAATGTCAATCTCAAGAAGGCTCATCTGAAACTATTGAAACGTGCGAAGAATCCAATCGGCGAGATCTTTCACCAGGCGCTCGCTCACGTCATGCATCTCATGGCCGACGCCTGAATACAAAATGAAGTCGCGCGGGCCTTCTGTCAGGCAATATACGCGGCGCGGCCAGACTACAGGAGCGGTCATATCCGCATCACCGTGGATAAGTAGAAGCGGTTTTGCGCGAAGTCGACGGGCGCAGCAGTCTGCTATCTCAATGGTGGAAATCGCGGCGACTCCGCGAACAGTTTTTGCCATGGACGCGGCGGCAATAGCTACCGACCCTCCAAAAGACCAACCCAGTAAAATCACGTCGTGGATGGCATCATCGTCCAGATACTGAAGCGCAAGAAGAGCGTCTATTGCGCACTGGACACTATCGCCGGGAAAACGATAGTCTACTCGCATGGTGGCAATCCCGGCACCGAAAAGCCTCTGAGATAAATCTGGGAACACAACCCCCGGCCCGTCAAATCCACCTTCATAACCGCCGAGCATAATCACACCCTTATGCAGCCCGGCACGCGCGTGAAACAGAGCATTGAAGTCACCGCGGGTAGTGCGAAACCCCAGTCCGGTAAGATTATCCGCGACGGGTGTCTCCTCGATTCCGATTACATATATGCTCGAATCCTGACATGTGGACATAATCTCTCGTCGCCCCTAGACGGAAAATACCCCGCCGGATTTGCTGACGAAACTACAAGGCCAATGGATTCATTTCTCTTATGTATATCGACTATTGTTTCTAAGACGAGATGCAAGCCGAAGCTCGATCACCGCATCATAAGGGACGGTTACATCACCCACACCCGGACGCAAGTCACTGGCGAAACAATGAGAGTCAGAGCCTCCCGTTGCTATCAAACCCCGACTCCGCGCAAACCTCTTGTAGAACCTGCGTGCCGCCGAGTTGTGGTCGGGATGCCAGACCTCAATGGCGCGAAGGCCATTGTCTATCAACTTCACAAGCAGTTCGTCATTTTTGAGTTTAGCCACATGCGCGCAGCAGGCGATGCCGCCTGCCGTAGCAATCATATCCATAGCTTCAAATGGTGTAACTTTATATCTGGGCACATATCCCGGACAGCCTTCGAGAAGGTAATTACCGAATGCAGAACCAATGGATGACGCCGCACCGGCCTCGACAATAGCTTTCGCCACATGTGGCCTGCCTATCGCCCCACCCTGCGCAAGCTCCACGACTCGTTCGAAACTCACATGCACACCGGCCGCATTAAGATTATCAACCATCTCACGGGCTCGATTCCACCGAGCAGTCTTGAGAGTCGCCAAACGTTTCAGCAGTGAAGGCTGCTTATGGTCGACGAAATAGCCGAGCACGTGCACCTCTAGCTTCTCACCGTACATAGCGCTGATCTCCACACCGGCAATTACTTCTATTCCAAACCGTTCACCAGCCGCAAGGGCTTCATCAATGCCGTCAACGGTGTCATGATCGGTTATCGCGACGGCCGCCAGACCCGCGCGCGAAGCCGCCTCAACCACCTGCGAGGGTGTGAGGCAGCCATCGGAAGCCGTAGTGTGGGTGTGAAGATCAGCTAGTTTATCCATAATCAGGTAAGGATTAGGCGGAAGTCAAAACTATTCCTGCTAAACTGTGGAACAACCGTTTATAGCTCAGTTTTTTTGGGTAACATAATGTTCAGTCAGCCACTGATAGGCACAATGTCGCCACAGGTCATATGAAAGACGTCACGTCAGTTTCGTGTTATAATGGTCGTGCTGTGTTAGATGCTTGAGGTCAGTCAGATTATGCCGCTTCAGCCCTCAAATAACTCTGCCTTGCGCAGGATAGCGGAGTTGGCCGGTGCGATAGGACCGGCGGAAAACAGAATGAAACAGGTGCTCGATCTTGCGCAAGAAGCGCTAAAGACCGAAACACTGGCTGTCGTCTCTGACGACCATTCCCCGGCAAGACAACCCTCGCGCAAAGCTGAACATCCCGGCGGCGAATCTCACCGGCATCTGACTCACAGGCGACTGGAAGAAATCGCCACGCTCTATGAAATCGGCCAGGCTGTAGACGCGAATAATGTTGGGCAACTCCTGGATATGGTGGTCGCCAAGGCCGCTGCCCTGATGGACGCCCAAACCTGCTCGCTGATGCTGATGGACCCCGACCAGGACGCGCTCGTTATAAAGGCCAGCTTCGGGCTTACCGACGACATAGTCCACGGCACTCATATCGCTTTTGGTGAAGGAATCGCGGGAAAAGTGGCTCAGACGGGCGAACCGATGCTCATTTCGGACGTTGCAGTCGATCCCAGATTTGACAACGCCGTGACGCCCAGAGCCGGAGTCAGCGGATCGATGTGCGTGCCGTTAAGGGACGAAAACGGCGGCGTGACTGGTGTGCTGAGCATCAGGCGACACCTGCCCAAGCCTGCGTTCGACGACGACGACCTCAAACTTTTCTGTGTATTCGCGACGCATGCGTCGTTGGCGATATCCAACGCGCATCTTTACTCGCGGCTCAATCGCAAAATCGAGGAAATGTCGCGAATCTCGGACGTCCTTCGCGCAATCAATTCCACACTCGACATTGATGATGTGCTGAGCCAGATCGTCGAGAGCATTACGGAAGTGGTCGGGTTCGACAGGTGCTGCGTGTATCTGCTGGACGCGAGGACTAACGAATTTCTGGCCGGCGCAAGAAAAGGATATAACGATCAGGATAACATTGCCCCCCGCGTTAAGATCGACGACGGCGTGATCGGCCTGGCGGCCAAAGAGCAAATCCCTATCTTCTCGCAGAGTTCCCCCATCGAATCGGGCTGCGCGGGAGAATATCTGGTGGCTCCGATTGTGGTGCGAGGCTCGACAATCGGCGTGGTGGTGGTCGACAATAGTCTGCGAAACAGGCCGATGGAACTTGAAAACGTCGATATTCTGGCAACTTTCGTGAGCCAGGCGGGGATTGCTGTCGAAAACGCCAGGCTCTACGAGGCGATGGAAGAAAAATACGCCGAACTTAACGTTCTTTACGACCACAGCCGAAATATCAGCACAGCCTACGGGCTCGACAATGCCGCGGATATGCTCGTGAAAACCGCTGCAAAGGCCGTGAATGGCGACGGCGCAGGTCTGCTTCTGCTAGATACCCGGCGCGGCCGATTGACCCTGCAGTCGTCATCCGGCGGGTTAACAGTATGGACATCCGACATCGCGTCCGTAATAAGTGATCAGACATCTGTAGATTTCGTGCGTGGGCTCAGGACCCCTATGCTCATCTCACATGACAACCCAAGGCGCACTGTCGGCGATCATGCAAAGCTGCTGAACGCGCTTGCGCCGGACAAATCAGTGCTCATGCTGGCCCCGCTTGTCGTCGAAGATGCAACCATCGGAATAATCGCGATTTATCGCAGCAGTGGAGAAGAATTTCAAGGCGCGGAACTAAAGTTGGTCTCGATTATGACCTCACATGCCGCCATCGTGCTAAGAAACGCAATGGCCTACGAGCAAAAGATGCGGCAGAGAGTGCTTGAACTCAGCGCCCTTTACGAATTTTCCAAGAAGATCAGCTCGGCGGCCAACCTTGAAGAAGCGCTCGATTCTATCCTGGCGATAGTCGCCGACCTGACCGATTATGACGAATCGTATATCTATGCCGTCGATCACGAGGCGGGAATTGCGTCGGCAAAGGTTGCAAGGTCTCGTAGCGGCCTGGTAATGATGCCGCCCGACGAATCGCTGGACAATTCGAGCGTAATCAGTTGGGCAGTGAGTGAGCAAAAGGCGCTCGTCTCGCCCGATATAGGCAAAGACCTGCGTTTCAACGAGTCCGAAAAACGGCTGCACAAGACCCGCTCGCTGATGGCGATTCCATTGATTTTGCAGGACGAAGTCGTGGGCGTATTGAGCGTGCAAAATCATAGTCCTAATCAATATTCGGACGAAGACGTGAGAGTGCTTTCGATTATCGCGAGCCAGGGAGCTGCCATCTACAAAGAGCTCGAAGCCCTCAGCGCGCTGACCAGCTACACGGACAACATACTGAGCAGCATCGCGGCGGGCGTAATTACGCTTGACCCTGACGGCGTGATCCTCACCTGGAATGTTGCGGCGGAGAAAATCATCGGGATAGATGCGGAGAAGATTGTCGGCGAGCACTCTGATAACTGCCTGTCTCGGCTCAAAATAGACAGTTCGGAACGAGAATGCCTGCAGCGTTCGATCCAACATGTTTTCGAGTCCGGCGAAACATACCAGGGTTACAAGCTGGCGTTCCATCCGACCAACAGGGACGAGTTGTATATCAACATCAGCATATCCCAGCTATTAAACAGCGCAGGCGAGCAGCTCGGTCTGGTCATCATATTTGAAGACATCACTCGCGAGATCAAACTTGAAGATGAGTTCAGGCGAATGGGCGAACTGGCAGCGGTAGGGCAATTGGCGGCCAGCATCGCTCACGAACTCAGGAACCCATTAAGTTCGATCAAAGGCGCGGCGCAGTTCCTGAGCAACGAATATGAAGACGAACCAGCAATTGTCGAGTTTCTGGGGATCATCGTCGAAGAAGTCAACGGCCTGAACAAGCTCACCACCGAATTTCTGGACTTCGCGCGCCCAATGCAGTTGGAAATGAAACCGACCTCGGTGAACGATATCGTGGAGAAAACCCTCCACCTAATGAGCGTGCATATTACCGACAACAACGTTGTCGTCAATGAAAAGCTGGCGGAACCCGTCCCGGAAATTCAGGCCGATGACAGCCAACTGCAGCAGGTCGTGAAGAACATTATCATCAACGCGCTTCAGGCGATGCCCGGCGGCGGGTCGTTAACGGTCGAGACCGGCGCAATCCAGTACGGCGGAGCGTTTATATCCGTCAGCGATACGGGCGTTGGAATCGCGCAGGACAAGCTGGAACGCATATTCCAGCCGTTCTTCACCACAAAAACCAAGGGTACCGGCCTGGGGCTAAGTGTGGTGCATAAAATTATCGAAAATCACGGCGGGCGAATAGAGGTCTCCAGCGAGCCGAACAAGGGAACGACATTCAGGATCGTGCTGCCGCGAGCCGGTGCACACACTAGATATACCCCCGATTACGATCAGACAATGGAAAGACGTATGTAGTGAACTGCCTCGTAGCCTGTAACTCGGATATGGTATCATTATATTATGAGTAGAAAAACTGGCAATATACTCGTCGTGGATGACGAGCCGAATATCAGAAGAGTATTGGAAGCGGTGCTGTCCAAGGAAGGACACACGATCCTCACAGCCGAAAACGGGCGCAAAGGTATGGAGGTTCTGAAGGAAAACTCCAACGTCGACGTCCTCATCAGCGACCTGATTATGCCCGACATTAACGGCGTCGAACTGCTGGCGGCCGCAAAAGAGATCAACCCAGGCATATCCGTCCTGATGATAACCGCACACGGCACGATCAAGAGTGCGGTCGACGCAATGAAGCTGGGCGCGCTCGACTATATACCCAAGCCGTTCGACCTTGACGAGATCAAACTCGTGGTCAAAAACGCGCTTGAGCGCAAGGGTATGAACGAAAACGGCCGCGCAGGTGGTTCAAAGCATAAACCAACGAAAAAGAAAATCAGCGAGATCGACAACATTATCGGCAATAGCCCGGCTATGCAGGAAGTGCTCGAAATGATCGACCGCGTGAAAGACAGCCGCGCGTCGGTGCTCATCAGAGGCGAAAGCGGAACCGGCAAGGAAGGCGTGGCGCGAGCGCTTCACTTCAGTTCGGTACGCGCAAATGAACCGTTCGTGCCTGTGGCATGCGTCGCACTGAGCGAACAACTGCTCCAAAGTGAACTTTTTGGACACGAAAAGGGGTCGTTTACAGGCGCAATCGACCGGAAAAAGGGCCGGTTCGAGACGGCCAATCATGGCACTCTCTTCCTCGACGAGATCGGAGACATACCGCCCACCGTCCAGATGATGCTTCTCAGGGTGCTGCAGGAGCGCGAGTTCGAGCGGGTCGGCGGAAACGAGACGATCAAGGTCGATGTGCGTATGGTCACAGCGACAAACCAGCCGTTGGAGAAGCTCGTCAAAGAAGGCAAGTTCAGAGAGGACTTGTTCTACCGGCTGCAGGTGATTACGGTCAACATGCCTCCCTTGCGAGAGCGCATAGACGACATTCCCGTCTTGCTGAACCACTTCATTGAGATGTATGCGAAGGACAACGGCAAACTCATCGAGCAGGCAAGCCCCGATACGCTTGAGCAGATGATGCGATACAGGTGGCCGGGAAACGTGCGCGAACTCGAAAACACAATCGAGCGCGCGATTGTCCTGGCTAACCCTGACGCAACGCTTCTTACGCCGAACCTGTTACCCAAATCCATGCACGAAGCGAGTGAAATCAGCGTTTAGCTGCGCAACAGGATTCCTCGCCGCGGAGGGCTGTGAGAGTCTCTTCGACCAGTTCGTCCACCAACTCTCGCACCGAAACTATCTTGTTAATGCGATAAGCATTATAGCCCGCCATAATGAGGCCGTTTTTGTCGTCGCCATCGTGCGCGCCCACCAGCGCCGCCGCTATGCAGAACAAAGCTTCGGACGGGTTACAGGTTCGCAGGCAGTGATAAGGGCAAAAAATCGGCTGCTTCTCGCCTCTCATAACCTTTTCGACGAGATCGTTTCTCACGGCTCGCCCAGGCAAACCGACCGGGCTTTTAATAATAATCATATCGTCCTTTGTCGAGTCCAATATGATTTGTTTGCAGTTGTCGGGCAGTGAACATTCATGGGTCGCCAGAAATCTGGTTGCCATCTGCACGCCTTCGACGCCCACCTTAAACAGCCTCGCGATATCCGAGCCGTCAAATATACCCCCGGCTGCTATAACGGGTATATGCTTGCCGGTTTCTTGTTCGTATCTCCTGGCAACAGCAATCACTCCGGCACATATCGCTTCCAGGCTGCCTTCGCCCCATCCGGCGACTTCGTCCAGACTATACCCCAAATGGCCGCCCGCGAGCGCACCTTCGACAACAATAGCATCCGGCAGACATTTGTCCCGATTCCACCAACGTTTGCAGAGAATTTCAGCGGTTCGAGCGGATGAAACTATCGGGATCAGATAAACCCCGCTGTCCTTGGCGAGCGCTGGAAGACCCAAAGGAAGGCCGGCGCCCGAAATGATATAATCGACTTTTTCACTTATGGCAGTCTTAACGAGTTCGTCATAATTGGTCAGAGCGACCATTATATTGACGCCGATTACTCCGTTGGAAAGCTCGCGCGACTTGCGAATTTCTTCGATAAGTCCGGCATTGCTTTCATCGACATACGCCTGGCCCTTACATCGACTGCGCACCAATCCCACACTGGCAATAGTGCCTGCCATACCGCACTCGGCAACAGCCGACGCAAGTTGGTGATCACTGCTTCTGACTCCCATTCCGCCCAATATGAATGGTGGATCTATCTTGAGGTGGCCAATCTTTAAGGCCGGTAATGCATTCACAACGATTCTCCATAATAGCGTGAGCGTACCCATCATGAAGAACCACGACCTGAAGTGGACCTGCCAATGTTGTTGCGCTCGAGTTGCCCAAATATCTCGAAAAACGAGTCCGACACTTGCGCGTCGGACTCACTTAATTTCGCTCTAGCGAATTACCAGCGTCGGCCGCCGCCGCCACCGAATCCACCACGACCGCCGCCGTAGCCGCCACGGCCACCGCCGCCGCCACTGCGCTCAGTCTTGGGTCGCGCTTCGTTGACTGTGAGGGTTCTGCCGCCCACTTCCTTGCCGTTTATAGCATCGATAGCAGCCTGCATATTCTCTTCGGGAATCTCGACGAAGCCGAAGCCCTTGTCGCCGATAATTCTGACTTCAACGATCGGGCCATAAGGCTCGAACAGATCGCGGATCTCGCTCTCTGTGGTGGAGTAGGACATATTGCCTACATAAAGTGATTTACTTGCCAATTGATTGCCTTCCTTCCAGGTATCAACCTGAGATTTTCAACATGGAGCACGTGATTCGATCAGTCGCAGAAGGTAAAGCAATCCACGGGGGTGACGAAGACACCGGTGCTAAACGTTGATTGTACGCATAGTTAGTATACGCGCAATTCGACAAGAAGGCAAGCCTGCAAGATAAATTGTTTCACATTCAGACACAACCAGTGCAGAACCTCACAACTTCCGAATTCACCCGTCTACTCACTTACTCACTCTTCAACCCTAAGCGTAGATATTTTCTTAGCCGGGACGTCTTTGCTGAGCGCGCTTTCGCAAGCCAACTCTTCAAGACGATCCTCCCGCAAGTTCGACGTCCACGCCTTGCCCAGTGACTTGAACAACGACACT
>JAJFUS010000050.1 GCA_021372295.1 bacterium
GTTATCTGCAGGGAATCATCACCGAGTCCGATCTGCTGCTAAAGGGTCAAATCGCTCTTCCCGATGCCCACGCGCACCGAAACAGCATATTCGCACCGCATCCCGACGGCGTCCAGGAGGCGTATCGACGTTCGCACGAGACTCTGGTCGAGGACGCAATGACCCGCAAGGTGCTCACGTTTATGGAAGACTCGCTGGCAAGCGACATCGCGCGAGAGATGATCGAGCATGCCGTGAACCGTGTGCCGGTTCTTCGAGACCGCAAGGTTGTGGGGATAGTGAGCCGGCGGGATATCATTCTGGCCCTGGCGAAAGAGTCCAACGGTTTTGAAGAATGCCCAGGCAAAGCCCGTAAAGTCGGAAAAGGCCAGCTCATAGAGCTGTAAAGTCTATGAAGACGATCCTCGCTATTGACCCAGGCAGATCGAAGTGCGGAGTGGCGGTAGTTCGAGCGGCGGTCGAGCTACCTCGCAATGTCGAGATATTGCACAAATCCGTAATCGAGAGCGCTCGGCTTGGCGAAACCGTTATCGAGTTGTGCCGTCGTTACGATCCCGATGTTATTATAATCGGCAACGGCACGACCTCAGCCCAAGCTGCAAAAACCATCTCCGAAGTCGATTTATGCCCAATCGAGATGGTCGACGAAAAGTTTACCTCAGTGCTTGCGCGAAAAAGATTCTTCAAGGACAATCCGCCCCGCGGTCTCAAAAGACTCATTCCGATCTCGCTGCAGACCCCCGACCGTCCCTGCGACGACTATGTGGCCGTCATTCTAGCCGAAAGATATATTGAGGGTTTCACCCTCAAACTCCCATAAGGGGCTCTGCCCCTTAACCCCGCCAGGAGCCGAGTGGCCCCTGGATCCCCGTATCGAATTTAATTATCCCCTCAAGGGGATAATTAAATTCGGGTCAGAAGGTCAAGGAAACCTGGTTTCCTTGCAGGTTCAAAGGACAGCGTCCTTTGCGGGGTTTGGGGTGGAGCCCCAATAAGCCTTTAGAATTTGCCGCTTACGGGTAACATCGGTGTGCGTATATAATACGGTTGATACGGCCAGGCTGGGGGAACGCCATGGTGGTCACCGACGATTACTATCAGGTGCTGGGGGTAAGCCGGCATGCTTCGCGCGAGGCGGTCAAACATGCGTATCGCACTCGCGTAAAAAGCGCGCATCCCGACCTCAACCGTTTCGACGAAGCCGCAATCGAGACGACCCGCCGGATCATAGAAGCCTATCACACTTTGAGCGATCCCATGCTCAGGCAGCGTTATGATCTTGCCTCTACGCACACCGCCGCGCCCGAGATTTCTGTCCAAGAGCCGCAAGCATCGTCCGTTTTTATGCCGTTTCTAGGCGCGGCCACCAAGATTATTGCGTATGCTTTGCTCGTCTGCGGGATTGTCATTCTGACGAGTGCAATCCTGCGGGAGAGACCTTCCACGTTCAAAGCAACACTCATCGACCAGCAATGCGATCCTCCGCCGAGACAAGCGACATTGCTGGTGGAGCCGAGGCCGTCGGATTGTCTGGAGTGGTACCGGGCGCGCGAGTACTCTCTGACTTTCGCAAGCGGCTGGGCGTCGTCGCGCATGGTCCAGACCTACTCAAAAGCCGCCGTAATTGCGGCCCGCCACGGCGACAGGCAGGCGTTTCATTTCTACCGTGACTCGATCAGACGGGCAATCAGCCCTTCGCCTGTTGCTCTTTGATCCTTTTGAGCCTCTTCATAACGTCATTTTCGCCGCGGCCGAAGTAGTCGTGCAATTTCTTATACTCAAAGAAGAGTTTCGAGTAAATCGCATGGTTCTCAGGAATCGGCTTGTAGGTTTTATCCTTAACGCCAGCCATCTTGGCCGCGGCGCATGCGATGCAGGCGTAGCCGCCTTTTTCCACTCCTGCAGCGACCGCGCCCCACATTGCCGACCCCAGCGCGCAGGTCTGGGCAGATGCCGCTATTTTCCACTCGCGGTTGGTAACGTCTGCGTATATCTGCATCAGCATCGCGTTCTTCTCCGCCAGGCCGCCGCAGGCCACTATCTCGTTTACGGGGACGCCGCCGGAATCGAACGCGTCTATGATGATATTGGCGCCGAACGCAGTCGCCTCGATGAGCGCACGATATATTTCCTCGGGCTTGGTATTGAGCGTCATGCCGAGGATCATACCGGTCAGATCGACATCCTCCAGCACGCTGCGATTGCCATTCCACCAATCCAGGGCAACCAGCCCGCTCTGGCCGGGCTTGAGCTGATCGGCTTTCTCGGTGAGAAGCTGGTGGACGGATATTCCCCTCGTCCCGGCTTCTTCGGTATATAATGCCGGGACACAGTTTTCGACGAACCACGCGAAGTGATCTCCCACACAGCTCTGACCCGCTTCGAACCCAAAGAACCCCGGCAGGATGCCGTCTTCGACATATCCGCTCATCCCCTCGACAATCCTCGGCTCCCTGCCCAGAATCATGTAACAGGCGCTGGTGCCCATTATGGCGGTCATTATTCCTTCTTTGGTAACGCTTGCGGCAGGAACGGCGACATGTGCGTCAATAGTCGCGGCCGCAACCGCGACGCCCGGCTTCAAGCCCATCATATCGGCCATATTTTGGGTAAGTTCACCCACTTTTTCGCCTGTTGAGGTGATGTTCCGGCACATTTTGTCATC
The DNA here is from genome assembly GCA_021372295.1 of bacterium. Taxonomy (GTDB): domain Bacteria; phylum Armatimonadota; class UBA5829; order UBA5829; family UBA5829; genus UBA5829. The sequence goes on from JAJFUS010000050.1 coordinate 2,666, forward strand.
TATTATATGCTCGAACCGAGGGTCAAGAGCCTTAAAGAACTCATTGGGCGGAAACCCGCTGGCCTTTTCCCACATCGCTTTGTAACCGGCGGTGCATGCGCTGCGTGTCTCGACGCCCGTGAGCTTAAGGTTAATCCAGTCCGCCGCCTCTATGAGCCTGTCCGCGGCGGCATATACTTCGGGGGCTTCGTCCAGCATCTGCAGCGCTTTGGCAAAAAACCACTCCGAGCTGCTCTTGCCGCCGTAGCGCTTGAGAAAATCATAGCCCAGCTTTTCCGCGGTCTTGTTGATCTTATTGGCCTCAGGCTGGGCAGCATGGTGCTTCCAGAGTTTGACCCACGCATGCGGGTTGTTTTTCCACTTCGGATCGAAGCAAAGAGGATCGCCACTTGCGTTGATTGGGAGCATGGTGCATGCGGTGAAGTCGACCCCAAGGCCGATCACATCCCCCGGGTTTATGCCCGATGTGTTGATAACGTCGGGCACGACGGTCTGAAGAGCGATGAGATAGTCATTCGGGTCCTGCAGAGCCCAGTCGGGCGGCAGCTTTTCGCCGGACGATGGAAGAACTTCGTCTATGACGGCATTGGAGTATTCGTATACGCTCGCCGCGACTTCTTTGCCGGTCTCAATTTCAACCAGCAGTGCGCGCGCCGAAAGCGTTCCAAAGTCTATGCCTATAGAGTATTTCATGGCGTGTCGTTACCTCAATAGATTATGTCACAGCCATTCTAGGTGGCGGCCATGGTCTTGTCAAGCTATCTGAGGTTGAACTGGTTTATCTAAAAACGAGAAACGCGCTATAATAGAACAAATAACCGAACAGATAATCATAACGGGTGATGAAGTTACAATCACGCTCTGGAACTCACAGAACTGAACTCTTACGGGTTAAACTATGTCTTTGCATCGCCGGATCAAGTATATTTCCCCGATATTGTTGTTTCTCGGGGTAGCCGCGCTGCTGTATATAAAGCTGCACGGCCCACCGCCAAAGCAGTCGCTGTTCAACAACTACTCGCCTTCATCTGACGGCAAGCTCTGGACAGTTATCGGAAGCGCAAACTCTGACATTGAAGCCTACGTGGGCATAGACGGATCATATCAGCCGGGCAAACAGCATTATTCCGCACACTGGTATGTCTACGACTGCGACTCCCGCCGCCTGCTCAAACCGACTCGATCTCGCAGGTCGCTTATGGACGGCCACCTGCCCGCTCCGATAGTCGAGTGGACAGACGCCGGTATATCGGCGAAAATCACGACGTTTGTGATAACCGGTAAGTGTTTTTCGTCGATCACGCTGAGAAACAACTCCAACCGATCTCGCCGATTAACCATGTTTCTGGCGGCGCTGCCTTACGGCGTGACCGGCAAAATTCGCGATGGCGAAAGCCTGCTCTATGACCGCGACAGACGCGCGGTAACGGTCGGAAATCACGTTTTTCTCTACTGCGACGACAAGCCGCAGGGCTTCGGAGCGATATTATCGGAGAGCGCAAGCGACAACACTCTCACCGACATCACCAGCTATATACAAAACGGGAGGCTGCCCATGCGCGGATCGGTCGAATCATCGCGTGAATGCGGCACGTCAGGAGCCGTAGGTTACGAAATCAGGATCGAACCGGGCAAAGCGCGAACACTGGCGTTCAGATCACCGATGACGGATGGCCGTCAGACACAATCGCCGACTTATCGCGAAGCGCGGAAACTTTTCCGCAAGTTTTGGACGAACCAGACCGGCCATGTAAAACTGTCGCTGCCGGACAAACGCTATACGCAATGTTTTTACGCAAGCCTGGCATATCTTATGATACTCAGCGACGGCGGCGCGCCCAGGCCGGGTTCCGCAATATACGAGCCGTTCTGGGTGCGGGATAATGCGTACATTACGGACGCGCTCTATTACGCCGGCCGTTCGGACTTGGCCGCGAAAAGTCTGAAACACCTGGCTGCGATGCATCTTCCAAATGGCGGCTTTCGAGCGCACACCGGCGCCGGAGACAGCGAGTACGACGCCCCTGGAGAGGCGATATATACTTTCGCGCAATATTACCGGCGTACAGGCGATATTGAAATGTTGCGCAAGTCGTGGCCGGTTATTGTCTCGGCGTCGAGGTATCTGAAGTCGAAACGACTCTCCGGCGCGGACGGAATTCTGCCGCCATCGCTCTCGGCTGAAGACCTCGGTTCCGAAAAACAGCAGCACTACTGGGACGATTTCTGGGCCATTCGAGGTCTCAATGACGCCGCGTATATAGCCGATACTCTGGGTCATCAGGATGATGCCAAGTGGATTCGCCGCGAGTCCGACACTCTTCTTGACGCCACATGGGCAAGCATTAAAAACAGCAGAGAGCCTGGAGTTCTTGACTATATACCAAACGGCCCTCAGGATCTAACCAGTTCTGCGATGGCTCGCGGGACGTCATGCGGCGTGTGGCCATGCGCAGCGCTGGATGCGTCCGATCCGTTCGTCAGGTCATCGTTCGAGGTCTACTGGAAGAAGTGGATCGAGCCGCACAATGGCGGCTTCCAGCACAATGGCGAGTATTGGCCGTACGCGGGTCTCGACCTCGCGATGGACTATCTCATACTCGATCAACCCGAAAGAGCAGCGTCGATACTGCGCTGGACAATCGACCACGACCCTACCTCCGGGTTCTACTCCTGGCCGGAAGGTATGAATGTAAAAGACTTCACCCTGGCCGCAGGCGATATGCCTCATGGCTGGACATCGGCTTCTTATATCTGCCTTATCCGAAACCTGCTGGTGCGGGAATCCGGCAAAGATGTCATTATCGCATCGGGAGTGCCGGTTGAATGGCTTGCGCCGGGCTGCAATATCGAGATCGACAGCTTCCCCACAACCAACGGCGCGGTCGGCTACAAGCTGAGCGCGTCGAGCGATGCCATCCGCATATCCTTAAGAGCATCGGGCGCAAAAATGTGTCGAATCCGTCTGCCGGAGTCGATAAAAGTGACTGGTTTAAGCGCGGATGGCTGCGAACTGACATCGTTTTCGGGCAATAAATGCAGCTTCACGGCGGCGTTTCGCGACATTACAATGCGAATACGTCGGTAGTGCTCATTTGGGACTCCGCCCCAATCCCCGCCAAAGGCTTCGCCTCTGGACTCCACAAGGAACCAGGTTTCCTTGACCTTCTGACCCAGAGTTATATACTCCCTTAAGGGAGTATATAACTCTGCACTAGGGGTCTGGGGCCCGCGGCCCCAGCGCGGGTTCAGGGGCGCGGAGCCCCTGATGGGAGTCTGAGGGTGAAACCCTCAGATAATTTCGCATGACGCTGCCGATTTTTTGTCACATTTGGTGTCGTTTTGAGGGGTATGGGGTAACCAAAATATGTCGGGCGAATCTACAAGGGGGCAAAGGCGATGGAGTATTATCCTGACTTTCCCGAAGAGGAAGAAGAAGGCGGCTTGGTTCGACTGAGCCGCGTTACATACCAGTTGGCGGATGGCCAGCCCGACGCGATGGGTTGGCGAGTGTTGGACTCCGACGGTAAAGAGTTCGGAGTGGTGTCGGACTTACTGGCCGATGTTGGAACAGGGCAAATCATTTTTGCCGCAGTAACAAGTCATGGGTCAGGCAAGACGGCTCTGATACCGGTGGAGGGCATGTATCTGGATCTGACGGCGGGTGCGGTTATTGTGCCGGTGAGCCAGGTGGCCGTCAGCGAATGCCCGGAGTTTACGGACGATGTAGTGGATGTAATGCCGTACGTAGAGTACTGGCTGCGAAGAATTGCCGCATAATTTTGTGACGGACACGGGTCGGCAGCGAACCAGAAAGAGGGCCGGGGCTTGGGGTGGGTTCCGGCCCTTTGTTGCGGATTATCTTTGGGCTCTGCTCCTTACGGAAGCTTACGGGTGAAACCTTCAACAATATACTCCGCCGCCGCTTCACCGGCCACGTATCCGGTCGAGAAAGCGGCCTGCAGGTTATAACCGCCCGTCTCGGCGTCGATGTCCATCACTTCGCCCGCGAAAAACAGCCCCCTGACCAGTTTGGACATCATAGTCCTTGGGTCGATCTCCTTGATCGAGACCCCGCCCGCCGTTACTATCGCTTCGTCCAACGATCCCATACGCGCCACATTCACCCTGAAGTCTTTCAGCAACTCCACAATTTTCGCCCGCTCCTGAGCGGTTACACTGTTGACGGGTTTGTCACCGTCGAGGCCACTAATGTGAACAAACACATCCACCATCAGTCTTGGCAGCAGGCCGTGCAGATAGTTTTTCAGATGCCTGGTCTGTTTGAAATCCCGTATAAGCCGTTGGTGCAGTTGTTCGTCGGAAAGAGCCGGTTTCAGGTCGATATACACCATCACTCGACCTTTGCCGATAAGTGTTCCGGCCTTGCGGCTCAAGGTGAGTATGATTGGCCCGGAGACGCCGTTGTGCGTAAAAAGCATCTCGCCGAACTCCGACGCGATCTTAACCGGACGATCCTGCCCCTTGTTCTGAACCAGCAGGCTCGCCTCGACATTCTTCAGCGACAGCCCTTGCAAGTCTTTTACCCAATCGTCTGAGGAGACCAAGGCCGACAGCGCGGGTCTGGGCGCGACTATAGTATGCCCGAGTTCACGAGCCATGTGATAGCCGTCACCGGTCGAGCCGGTTTTGGGGTACGACGCTCCGCCCGTGGCTATTACGACGGCGTCGGCATCCATTCTGCCGCCGTAGAGCTTCACGCCAGTCACCCGGCCGTCTTCAACATCGATGGACTTCGCGGTCACGTTATATTTGATTCGGACTCCCAACGATTCAAGCCATTTCTCAATAGCCTCCACCACATCCGCCGCCCGGTCCGATGCGGGAAAGACCCGGCCGCCGCGTTCTTCTTTCGTCTCGACTCCCATCTCGTGCAGAAATGCGAGAATGTCATCCCGGAAATATCGAGAGAATGCGCCGTAAAGGAACCTGCCGTTAGGCGCGAACGCCTCGATAAACTCCTGCATGTCGGCGGTATTGGTTATATTGCACCTGCCTTTGCCGCTGATGCGCACTTTTCGAGCCAGTTTCGACCCCTTCTCCAGCAGCACGACCTGCGCGCCGCACTCGACCGCATGCCCTGCCGCAAGCATTCCCGCTGCGCCTCCGCCAATTACTACAATTTTGGGATTTTTCAAACGTTACCTCAGTTCGCGACTGATAATATCTAGAAATAGTTCTCGCGCTGCTCGGAATGACTGGTCGCGGCAGGCTCGGTTTTTTCGTGAACAATTAGGGCTAACCAGACACTGCCGCATCAGCCTTGGCCGGTCTGACCCTGGACGCAAGCAACAGCGAAACGGCAACCACTGCTGCACCGCCGAAGAATGTCACCGAGTAACCCAGCTTCGCCCACAGGAAGCCGCCTATAAGCGGAACCAAAACCGCCGCGGCATGGTTGAATGTCACTCCCATCGAAAGCGTCGGAGTGAGGTCGGCAGGGTCGGCGATCTTTTGCAGATATGTCGTCAGGCATGTGGTTGAAAGATAAAAGAAGTTGTCCAGGCAATATAGCGCGAATAGCGCGTGCTCGCGGTGGATCGTCGCGTAGCCCAGAAAGACCAGTATCAGCGCCGAATAGCTTGTCATGAGAATACGTTTTTCACCGATTTTGTCGATCATTTTCCCGACAATGGGGCCGCCGAATATGTTAACTATGTTGTTGATAATCATCAGCAGCGCTACTGTGCGCAGGTGTGTGTGATAGACTTTTGTGAGGGCATAGATCGCAAAAGTCATAAATACCTGCTTGCGGCATCCTTCCAGAAACGTGAGGCCGTAATAGAGCTTATAACGCGGTTTCAAAACGAGATTGGGTTTGGCGGGGTGGCATATATCGCGCCGGATCGGCAGCATTGTCAGTGCCGCCAGGATTATCGAAATACTTCCGAATACGAACCACTGTGGGTAAGCTAATCCATGCCCCACAATCCTCACGACCAGCATCCCGGCGACCGCGCCTATGCTGGAGACGCCAAGCGTCTGACCGAGCCTTTTGCCCTTGATGTTCTTACGGGCGAGGTTCAGCACCAATGACGATTGCAGCGGCATCCATGAATGAAACCCTATGCTCCACACAAATGAGAATACCAACAGTGTCGGAATTCCGTGGACGATTGCATAAGCGGCCATTCCCACGCCCATCAGAAACAGCGCGATTGACCCGAGGAGCGGCTCGGCTATCTGCGCAGCGATTGCAGCCACTCCGACGCACAAAAACCCCGGCAGCTCTCTGACAGCTTCCACATATCCCAGTTGTTCGGGTCTGATTCTCAGCGATTCGGTTGCGAAATTGTAGAACACCGCGCTGTATATACCGAAGCCGAAATTTAGGCAGAATATCGCCACCCACAATAGCCGCAGGTCGCGACCCAGCGCCTTAAACCTCGCTAATAATTGCGACAAAACTTACTCCTTCAAAAAAACAGGTTATAGGTAACAGGTTACAGAGATTAAGAATTCACCGCTCCCACAATGCTCTTAACATCACTAACGTTAGTCGATCTGAGGTATTCCTCGATGCCGTCGACTATCTCCAACGCGGCCATCGGGTTCACGAAGTTTCCCGTACCGACAGCCACTGCGTCCGCGCCCGCAAGCATAAATTCGACAGCGTCCATCGCGTTCATAATTCCGCCCATCCCGATAATCGGGACATCCACCGCCTGCGCCACCTGCCACACCATCCTGAGCGCAACAGGCTTAACCGCTGGGCCGGAAAGACCTCCGGTGACGTTGGCGAGCCTGAACTTACGCTTCCATGGGTCGATTGCAGTGCCCAGAAGAGTATTGATGAGCGATAGAGCGTCGCTGCCCGCCTCGACCGCCGCCTTCGCAATGGAAACGACGTCCGTCACATTCGGCGAGAGCTTGGTTATCAGGGTGAGATCGGTTACAGACTTTACAGCCGAAACGACCTCCGCGATGCCTTCACAGGTGTTGCCGAAGGCCATGCAGCCTTTCTTGACATTCGGGCAGGAGACGTTGAGTTCCAAGCCGTGGATTCCCTCGGTTTTGCCAAGCGCTTCGGAGACTCGGATGTATTCTTCCAGACTCTGGCCGACCACATTTACGATCACAGGCACATCGAACTGCCTCAGAAACGGCAGCTTTTCGTTCATGAATGCGTCCAGGCCGTCGTTTTGCAGGCCTATTGCGTTAAGCATTCCCGACGGCGTCTCGACTGTTCTCGGGTAATCGTTTCCCGGCCAGGGGTCGAGCGAAGTTCCCTTGACGGTGATCGCGCCGAGCCTGCCGAGGTCGTAAAAATCGGCCATTTCCTGACCGAACCCGAACGTGCCCGAGGCCACCGTTACCGGGTTTTTCATCTTGATCGAACCGATCTGCACGCTGAGGTCAGGTTTCATCAGTCCCATATTATGTCCTCCGCGTTAAACACCGGGCCGTCTTTGCAAACTCGCTCGCGATGCCAGTTATTGCCGGATTTGTCGCCCGGCATCGGCCCCTTGATTTTTTGCACGCATCCCATGCACACGCCTATTCCACAGGCCATGTTGTTTTCCAGCGAGACCTGGCAACTCGACACTCCAGCCTCAAGAGCGATCCTTGCGACCTCGCGCATCATGGCGTGCGGCCCGCAGGAGTAGACCCTCAGCGGAGATTGCGAAGAGCTCAGGTGGCTCTGCAGGACTTCGGTGACCAGGCCGTGATGGCCGAATGAGCCGTCGTCCGTGGATATTTCCACCTCGACCCCGTGCGATTTGAACTCGGCGCCGCAAAGCACCGAGTTTTTGGTTCGAGCGCCGGTTATGACCATTATATTGGCGCAGTCCCATTTCGCACACAACGCGTCACACAAAAAGTGCAACGGAGCCGCTCCGCATCCGCCGGCGACCAGTATGTGGCGCGCATTGGGATTATCGCCCAGGTCGAACCCGCGCCCCAGCGGCCCGACCACACTGATCTTTTCGCCGGGCGCAATCTTATCCATTAGAGCCGTTCCCCTGCCAACCAGCGCGTATAACAGAGAAAACACGCCTTCGTCAGGGTAGGTCGCGTGCACTGAAAACGGACGTCTCAGCAGTGGATCGGTGGTCGTAGCGGATACCTGCGCGTTCACGAACTGTCCCGGTTTGGCTTCACGCGCTATCTCACAACCTCGCAGCAGCGTGCGCGTCACCCCAGGCGACGCCTCGCTGTGCGCAATTACCTCACAATCATATACGCCTTTCATCATACCCCCGCAACTCAAGTCGACTGTACGATACTAGACCTGCGAGGATATGTCAACTCAGAAATGCGGAGTTATTTGGGGCTCTGCCCCAAACCCCGCCAGAGACCCTGTCTCTGGACTCTGCAAGGAAACCATGTTTCCTTGACCTTCTGACCCGAACTTAATTATCCCCTTAAGGGGATAATTAAGTTCGATACGGGGGTCCAGAGGCCACTCAGCTCCTGGCGGGATCCAAGGGCAGAGCCCCTTATGGGAATTTGAGGTTGGAACCCTCAGAATATTCCCGTAAGGCTGAATGCCATTGACAATATGGCGCGGTTAGGTCAAAATACTCGTGGAACAATTCATACGAGGGATGAAAATTGACTAAATTCGATATCTTAGCCTGGCAGACACTTCGCAGGCCTCCAATATCCGGCGAGGTTCCGCCTGCCGTACCCAACGTCCCGTTGAAGGCGCTTGCCTGCCGCAACGGTATTACGTCTCTTATAGCGCTCGTCACGTCCAGTGAGCCTGTCTACGACGCAAAGGTCGTCTTCAGCGATCTGTCATGTCCTGAGGGCAGCATTCCGGCCGACGCAATCTCGGCATACCTGGTCGGGGGCGTCCCGACTCGCGAGGCAGGCATAGTCAGCGACCCGCTTTATGCCCTCGATACATTCAAGATCGACAAGTCCGCGGCGGTGTATATGACCATCAAGATTCCCAAAGGTATACGCAAGGGCACGTATCTGGGGTTGGTGATGCTGCAGGTGGACGGCAAACAGGTGGCGAACCGGTCGATCCAGATAGAAGTAGCGGACGTGACGCTGCCGGATGTGCACGATTGGAAGTTTTTTCTTAACGTCTGGATGAATCCCGGAGCCGTAGCCCACTATCATGGCGTGGAACCGTGGTCAGACGAACACTTTGAATACCTGCGTCCATACATTGAAGACCTGGCCTCTCATGGACAAAAGTCAGTTGTAGCACCGATTGTGGCAAAACCGTGGGCCGACCAGACTTGCACGCCTTACCCGGGCACGGTGAAGTGGATCAGGCGCGGCAGCGATTACGAGTTCGACTTTTCCATTTTCGACCGGTACGTCGAACTGCACAAAGAGTGTGGAATAGAACGGGCGATCCATTGCTATTCCATCGTGCAAGGGCCAGGCGAGTCGGACGAGAGCCTGATAACCTATTTCGACGCCGAAACAGGCCAGGAAAAAGAGCTCAAAGTGTCGGTGGGCAACGTCGAGTATACCAAAGCGTGGGGCGCGTTTTTCCGGGCGTTCCGCGAGCATTTGATAAGCCGCGGATGGATGAATAAGATCTACATCGGCTTTGACGAAAAACCCGAAGAGTTGATGGTTAAGCTGATGGATTTCCTGGAAGATTACGCCGTGGGCTTTAAGACATCGCTTGCCGCGAATATGCGCAGCGCTATTTTCAGCGGTTTGGATGACCTATCGCTATCGGTTCCGTTCGACGAACGCGGCGTTGCGGAGATGGCTCCAGCGGAACGAAGCGCGCTTGGCGTTGCGGAACTTCTCGATCCTAACAATACCTGCTCCATTACAAAAGACTGTCCCGAGAAGACTCTCACCACGTACTATGTCTGCTGCGAGCCGGATCATCCGAATACATTTGTGCACTCGCCGCTGATCGAGTCGCGCATGCTGGGGTTCATGGCGATGCAGGGCGGATATGACGGCTTCCTGAGATGGGCATACAATGACTGGCCGGAAAATCCCTACGAACATCCTGAGTGGGGCGAATTTCCCACCGGCGACATGTTCCTGGTATATCCCGGCGCCAACGGCCCAGTATCGAGCCTGCGGTGGGAACAGCTTCGCGAGTCTATTCAGGACTACGAACTGGCTATGATCGCCTCGGAAAACATGCAGAGTTCGGAGGAGATGGTGGACTACGAACAGGCCATAAGTCTGGCATGCAGAAACGTCGATGGCAATAATAAGTCCACCGGCGATATCGAGATCGCAAGAAGGCTGCTCATCCCGATTGCGGAGCATCAGTAGATTATCTGAGGATGTAACTCCAGAGGCTTTTCCACAAGGAAACCCGGTTTCCTTGATCTTCTGACTCAGAGTTGAATAATCCCTTAAGGGATTATTCAACTCAAGAACGGGGTCCAGGGGCCACTCGGCTCCTAGCGGGATTAAGGGGCTCTGAGGGTGAAACCCTCAATTTACTCCACCGTCACGGTCTTTGCCAAATTCCTCGGCTGGTCGATAGCCGGGCCGCGGCTGTGAGCCACAAAGTACGCCATCAGCTGCAGCGGAAGTGCCACCAATACCGGCGAAAAAATCTCTTCGGTTTCAGGAATGGTGATGATGCGGTCGGCATAGTCTTTGATTGTCTCATCGTGAGGGTTGGCTATCGCTATCACCTCGCCCGAACGCGCTTTGACCTCCCTGATGTTGCTGAGCATCTTGTCGTAGGTCGCCGATTTAACCGTAACCGCAATCGTTGCGAAAGTGGGGTCGATCATTGCGATAGGCCCATGCTTCATTTCTCCGGCGGCGTAACCTTCAGCGTGCATATAGGAGATTTCCTTGACCTTCAGGGCACCTTCCAGAGCGCTTGCGAGGTTGATCCCCCGAGCCATATACAAAAAGCCGTTGAAGCAGTAGTAGCGCTCGGCGGCGGCGATTACGTCGCGGTAGTCGTCCAGAATTATCTCAGCCCGACGGGGCAGTTCCCACAACGCTTCCCTGAGCTGCCTTGCCCGCTCAGGCTCGAGAGTGCCGCGCACCTGCGCGAAGTACAGCGCGATGAGATAGAGCGTCATAAGCTGCGTGGTGTAGGCCTTGGTGCTTGCAACCGCGATTTCCGGGCCGGCATAAGTGTAAAGAACGCCGTCCGAGTCACGCGCAGCCATGCTGCCGACCACATTGGTGATGGCAATAACTTTTGCGCCCTTGCTTTTTGCCTCGTGCAGGCCGACGATGGTGTCCAGCGTCTCGCCCGACTGGCTTATTACGATCCCAAGCGTATGCTCGTCGATGATCGGGTCGCGATAACGCAATTCCGATGCGACGTCGACCTCTACAGGTATCCGGCATAGGTGTTCGATTGCGTATTTACCTGCCATGGACGCATGATATGCCGTGCCGCAGGCGATCATTATGATCCGGTCGATACCGCGTATTTCGTCGTCGGTAAGGTTTATTCCGGGCAGTTCAACGCAATCCTTTTCAAGGGAAAGCCTGCCGCGCATGGTCTCTCTAAGGGCGCGGGGCTGCTCGTGGATTTCCTTGAGCATAAAATGCTCGTAGCCGCCGCGTTCGGCCATTGCGGCGTCCCAATCGACCTGACGCGGCTTCTTATCCAAAGGATTGCCGTCCAGGTCGGTGATCTTAATATTGTTGCGGGTGATCGTAACCACATTGTCGTCGTCGGCATAGATCACGTCGCGCGTATACTTGAGAAACGCCGAAACGTCTGAGGCGAGGAAGTTTTCGCCCTCACCCACGCCGATCACCAGCGGACTGTGACGGCGAGCGGCGACGATCTTGTCCGGTTCCTCCTGAGCGATGACGACCAGCGCGAACGAGCCTTCAATTTCCTTGGCAGCCGTTCGGATGGCTTCGGCCAGATCGCCTTTATAATGGCTTTCGATCAGGTGCGCGGCGACTTCGGTGTCGGTTTCGGACTTAAACTGATGCCCTTCTTCGATCAGGCGAGCTTTGAGCTGGACGTAATTTTCGATTATCCCGTTGTGGACGACTGTAATCTTGCCCGTGCAATCGGAGTGTGGATGCGCATTTTCATCCGACGGGCGTCCATGAGTGGCCCAGCGCGTGTGGCCGACTCCAAGGCCGCCTTTTGGCCAACAGTTTTCCAACGCCGTCTCCAGCGCCTTAAGCTTTCCGACACTCTTTCTTACATCAATGCCATTCCCATTTAAGACGGCGACCCCTGCGGAGTCGTATCCTCTGTACTCCAGTCGCTTAAGCCCGTCCACCAGGATGGGGCATGCGTTTTGCTCACCAATATAACCTACTATTCCGCACACTTGATTAATCCTTTCACACAATTGCTGGAACCGGCCATTGGTTCGCCCCCTCTGCCGAAAAAATCTTCCGGCGCGCACCTTGTCCTATAATTATAACGCTGCTCTTGCCTGTAAAGTTACGCTACTCGCTCATAGATGGAGCAGTTTCTTCGCCCGGTTGTTCCTGTGGGCATTCAATTACTTGCTTTGGGAAAGAACCGCATTTGGTCGCCAAATCAATCAGTTTGGGTATGTCCACCGATCCCACAATTCGCAGTGCGTAGAGCACTTTGCCGTTATAATCGTACATAAAGCCCATGTAGCCTGAGTTGTTTTCCTGCGCGTAGATTCCCGCCACACCCGGAACGAAGGCGAAGTCACTGGCGATTTTTGAGAACTTGCCGATCTTGGCGACCCCGTCTCCAAACTGTTTTACCATGTCGGAAGGGCTTATCTGTTTTTCATACTTAGCGATGATAAATCTGATCCCGGTAATGCCTCCAATAGCCTGCCCAAATGCCTGCAGGTCAAGCGATTTTGCTGCAAACACTGCGGTCGGCTGGCCATCCTGGGTCTGAGCGGGCTGGCTTTGCATCACGTTGGCGATTACAGGCAACGCCTGCTTGATAATTCCCAGTACGTCGTTGTCGCTGATGTTGATTTCAGTGACGACAGTTCCACCGTAGGGTATGTTGATAGCGGGAGGTGGAATCAGCCCTCCCTCGGTACTGGTGGGCGCCGCGAAACAGGCGCTTGCCGCAATCAATATGGTAATGGCGATTATTACACTTGTTTTCATAACGACCTCCGAGATAGTATTTCGCATATTCATTCCCGAAAGAGCCAGACATTTCCTGCACGCAAACAAAAAAGCCCCCGGATTGCTCCGAGGGCTTCTTGCTTATTTGACTAGAGCTTAGAAGCTCACGCCGAACTGGACAACGCCTACGCCTGCGCGATAGTCGGGTCCGTAGACGACGCTGTTATCGCCGCCGTCCCAGTTGATGAACTGGTAGCCGATCTTAAGAGCGGCATCCGGGTTCACCTGATGCGCCCAACCGATGGTCAGGTAGGACTCTACTCCGTTATCCAGAGCATCATTGTCCGGGGTGAACTTCACATACTGATAACCCAGAGCCAGGGAGTTGGACTTGGAGATACCCCACTGCAGTCCGCCCTCGGCTTTGAGGATCTGATCGTCTGTGGTCAGCTTGGTATTGCCTGTCCAAGAAGTCGGGTCGATAACTGTCATCAGTTCGCCGTTCAGGACGAGGTTCAAGTTGCACAGAATCGGATAGGTGAAGTCAGCGTAAGGACCCTTAACGTTCACAGGATTTGTCCAGTGACCGATCTTGTCCCATGCGCCGGCAGCGGCAAAGTTGCTGCCGATGGACTTGTAACCGGCGCTGGCATACAGCTTGCCGATTGTGGTGCCGAAAGCACCGTCCCAAGCAACACCGTCATCAGTGATGTCGTCAACGCCGGCAGGAGCATCGCCCGCTGCGAGCGTATCGCTCTTGGTGTAGCTGCCGTTGAAGTCGAACATGCCGATCGGCACGTTCACGTCAGCGCCATATACTCTGGCCTGATCAAAGACGCCGGTTTCAAGGCCGCCCTCAGTTGTGACCGAAGTTGCATTCTCGGACCAACCCTGGTAGTAAGTCAAGCCCAGCTTGCCGCTCCACGGAATACCCATTGTGGCGCGAGCGCCAGCGGTCTGGGTGATGATCGCGTTCAGACCACCAACCGCATGGCCGCCGACCTGGTTGAATGTGCCCATGTCATTATTGGGCTGGCCGGTAAGGCCGTTGATCAGGTAGTCGTTCTCATCGTTCTTGGCTGCGAACAGCATAACGTCCACGCCGCCGAAGTTGTTGACGAGGCTCACACCGTCCATCGGGTAGTAGCCGTCATCGGTCTTGAGGATCGTCGTATAAGAATCAACGTCGATCATCTTCAGGGTGTAAGGAGTGAATGCCAGCGGGAATCGGCCAACGCTGAGGTTGCCCTTGCCCGTGGCGGCACTGATGTAAGCGTAATACGGGAAGAACCCGTCTACGAAATCCTTACCGCCCTGCCCATCGGTCTTCGTGGTCGGTCTGGCAACGGTGCCACCAGCGCCGACGAAGTCGTCAACGTAACGAACATAGTTCAGGTAGTTGCCATAGTTGATCGTGGCGTTCACGGTCGTGGCATCGCTTACACGGCCAACGATGTTGAGGTCGAGGTCGCGGACCACGGCTACAGAGTTGCCCAGGTTTGCATCCTGCGGGATCAATCTGTTGTCCAGATCGACTGCAGGTACGTTTCCGAAGCTGTTGTTCATGTCCGTGATAGCAAACACGTTGGCATTACCGGTAACCTTGACGCGCTTGACTTCGGCTTCGAGGATGTCAACGCGGCAAGCAAGAGCAGCCACGTCTCTCTTCAAAGCGTCTACGTCAACGCCCAAAGCAGCCAGTTCATCGCGGAACTCGTCCACGAGTTTGCGGATCGCATCCACATCGGCCTTGGTCGCCAAATTGCTCAACGTCGGCACTGTGGGGATTTCGCTCTTCTTGGCATAGCCAGCAAGAGCCTTGTCCAGATCAGCCTGGCTTACTCCACCCACGGATCCCGGAGGGATAAGGCCGGGGATGTAGTCCACGAGTCTGGCCAAAGCCACTGCGAACTCGTAGCGGGTAATGGTCTTCTTGCCGCCGAACGTTCCGTCCGGATAGCCGATAAGAATCCCATCTTCCTGAAGCTGGTTCACTGCGTCATACGCCCAGTGATCCGTCGGTACATCGGTGAATGGTCCCTGCGCGAAGACCGGAGCCGCGCACACGAGAACCAAAGCCACCAGCACGAATGTCATTTTCTTCATGATGTTCCTCCTTGAATGGTTAACAAGAGATGACAGGAGGATTTTTCTCGACGGGTTGCATCGGTGAACCAGTATCCATGTTACCTGGCTGCCGCTATATTCCGTTTTTGAGATAACCCCTCGCTGTCTATGCCATCACTTTCAGCACTCACAGACTTCTCAAGGAAAGCACCTCCTTTCCCGCCTGCGCTGTTAATAGTGTGATAGCCAGCTTCGCCACGGCATCTTAACACAACCTAAATACCGTGTCAATACGCTAAGACGGCTTGTTGCCAAGGTTATTACCCCGCGAAAACAATTTTTTGTCGAATTTCTTTCTGGAGACCCGGTTTGACAAGATACCGAGAATGGGAATTACCTGAGCTGAGAGGGTAAATAATGGAAAGCGCCTATTTGGGAGGCAAGTAATATGATTAGCGTATTCGGATCGACAGGCAACGTAGGCGGCAGAGTCGCGGCGATGCTTCTGGAATCGGGCATAGCGGTGCGCGCGCTGGTGCGTTCGCCCAGGAAAGCCGAGCCGCTTGCGAACCGGGGCGCGGAGATATTGGAAGGATCCATGCTCAACGTCATGGACGTGAAGAACGCTATGTATCGCTGCGACGCCGCATTTTTGATGACTCCGGTCGATTACGCCGACTATCCGGGCGAGGAAATCGAAATCGGCAGAAACTATGCCTCCGCGCTGGAAGATTCTACTATAAACCATGTGGTGTATATGTCGTCTATCGGCGCGTATGCAAAGATGGGAATTCCTCATATCGACTCCAAAGCGACAATTGAAGACACCATATTCGCGTCGGGAGTAGATTGCACGTTTCTGCGTCCGGCATTCTTTATGGACAACCTCTACTGCCAGACGGACACAATCCGCAGCCAGGGGTTTATCTCCCTGCCGATGCCGCCCGACGCGCCGATTCCCATGGTTTCCACCGAGGATATCGCTTATGCGGCCGTTCAGTCGCTCAAGCGAGGCGCCAATGGCGACCGCGAAGAATACGACATACTCGGCGGCAGGGATTACAGCATGAATGAAGTCGCCGAAATAGTCAGCAGCAGTATCGGTAGGCAGGTGAGTTACGTGCAGATGACCGACGAGGATGCGCGTGAAGCTTTTCGTCAAAAAGGCATGTCCGCCGCTGCCGTAGACGCTCTTGTCTCAATGTACAGGCTTCTACCGAATATACCCGTGGACGCAGACCGGTTCAGGGTCTACAACGAGTTCAACTTCGAGCCAACCACGCTTGAATCCATGATAAACACCATCGCCGGTGCTCTTGCCTAGTTGATTTTCCAGCAAATAGCCGTTATTATTGCGTAGGTTTGGGCTCTGCCCCCAAACCCGCCAGGAAACCCGGTTTCCTGGACTTCTGACTCAGATTTATATGATCCCATTTGGGATCATATAAATCTGCACTAGGGGTCTGGGGCCCGCGGCCCCAGCGGAATCCAAGGGCGGAGGCCCTTGGTCAGGTGCTCGAGGGTGAAACCCTCGAATACAGACGCAACCAACGACTTTACAGAGGAAAATCTTGACCGACAAAAAACGGCTGGTCTTAATCGACGGCAACAGCCTGCTTTATCGCGCTTTCTTCGCAATGCGGTATCTGTCCACCGCAAGCGGCCAGCCCACCAACGCTATATACGGCCTCACGGTCATGCTTTTGAAACTGCTTGAGGAGAAACCGGACTACATAGCCGCCGCGTTCGATACTCCCACACCGACATTCAGGCATATCGATTACGATCAATATAAAGCGCACCGTAAGCCGACTCCAGATGATCTGATCGCGCAGGGATCGCTCGCCCGCGACCTCATTCGAGCTTTTAACGTGCCCGTGATAGAAATGCCCGGCTTTGAGGCGGACGACATTATCGGCGCAATGTCTAAGATAGCTACCGGGCAAGGCATCGAGACCACCATCGTCACCGGAGATCTGGACGCGCTGCAGCTCGTCGACGACCACGTCAAAGTCATGACCACCGTGAAAGGCGTCAGTGACACCGTGGAATACGACAAAAATGCGGTCATAGAGCGCTTCGGTCTTACTCCCGATCAGATGATCGACTATAAAGCGCTCAAAGGCGATCCGTCGGACAACATACCCGGCGTCAAAGGAATCGGCGACAAGACTGCCGTGACCCTTCTAAAGGAGTACGGAACGCTCGAAAATCTGCTGGATCACGTTGCCGATCTGCCCGAGGGCAAGGTCAAGAGGACTCTTCAGGAAAACGAGGATATGGCCAAGCTCTCGAAGCATCTGGCGACTATCGTCACCGACCTGCCTGAAAAGCTCGATTTGGACGATTACGAGTGGCGCGAGCCAGATTACGACGCTCTGCGCGACATGTTCGTGAGTCTCGAGTTCAAGACTATGCTCAAACGTCTGCCGGAGGTCGGAATGGCCGAAGGCAAGGCTGCGCCTGAGGAAAAGATCGCGCTGGGAGCATGCCGCAGGATAGAGTCGGCAGGCGAGCTCAAAAGCCTTATAGATTCGCTTAAGAAAAGTGAGGGGTTCGCACTTCAGTGCCACACTGCAAACGGTAAATCCATCGAGGCTGAGATCATCGGGATGAGCTTTTGCATGGGCGTTGGCGACACGGCGTACGTGCATGTGGTCGATCCGGCGAAGAAGCATGGCGAGTCGTTTGAATTCGTCTTTGACGGCCCGTTTGAGGCCGATTTGGCGTCATTTAAGGAGATTTTGAGCAATAACGAGGTCAAAAAGTATTGTCACGACTACAAGCTCAATCACGCAGCGCTCGCGCTGCGCGCCGTTGATCTCAGCGGCGTCACGTTCGACTCCATGCTCGCCGCGTATCTGCTGGACTCCTCGCGTGGGTCGTTCGATATAGGCGATGTCGCGTTTGAGCAGGTCTCGCTTGAACTGCCGGGGGTTACGGCAAAGAAGCAGAATACCCAAGTCGATGACGCAACAAACGTTTGCGGTGAGGCCGAGGCGATTTTCCGCGTTCGACCCATAATGGAAGCGCGGCTCAAAGAAAGTGGCCTCACTGAACTCTATACTAAAGTGGAAATGCCCCTGGCTCCGATTTTGGCCGAGATGGAGCTGACAGGCGTTAAGATAGACGTAGAGCAGCTCGGAAATCTGTCGATCAAGCTGGATGTGGACATCCGCGACATCGCAAAAAACATATACGAGCAGGCGGGCGAGGAGTTTAACATCGGCTCGCCTAAACAACTTCAAGCGATTCTCTTCGACAAACTCGGGCTGCAGGCTGGCAAAAAGACAAAGACGGGCTATTCCACCAGCGCGTCGGCTCTTGAGGAGCTTGCGGCGGACTACCCGATAGTGGCCGACATCCTGCGATACCGCGAGCTGACCAAGATAAAATCGACCTACACCGACTCGTTGCCCAAACTCATTAACCCAAGAACGGGACGCATCCATACATCTCTTAATCAGGCGGTGACAGCTACAGGCCGGCTGTCCTCGAGCGACCCGAACCTGCAGAACATCCCAGTTCGCACGGAGCTTGGCAGGGAGATACGAAAGGCGTTTATTGCGTCGGGCGACAATATGCTGGTTTCCGCCGACTATTCCCAGATCGAGCTGCGAATCCTCGCGCATGTCACGGGTGACGAGGGTCTTTGCCGCGCATTCGCCAATAACGAAGATATTCACTCGGCTACGGCCTGCACGCTGTTTAATGTCGAGCTTGCGGACGTGACCCCCGAGATGCGCAGGCGCGCAAAAACCGTAAACTTCGCCGTGATATACGGCATGGCCGACTTCACTTTGTCCAAGGCTCTGGGCGTGCCGTTCCAGGAGGCTCATGATTTCATTGAGACATACTTCGCGAAGTTTCCCGGCGTGCGTGCGTTTACCGACCAGACGATCGAGCTTGCGCGAGAGCGCGGTTATGTGACGACGCTCATGGGCCGCCGCCGATACATGCAGGACATCAACGCTGCCAACCGCAACATCAGGCAGTTTGCCGAGCGCGCAGCTGTAAATATGCCGATTCAGGGCACTGCCGCCGACATCATGAAAGTCGCGATGATCCGAGTGCACGACGCCCTGCATGATGCCGGGTTATCCAGCAGGATGCTGCTGCAGGTTCACGACGAGCTTCTTCTCGAAGTGCCTCCGGCTGAACATGATGCCGTCTGCGATCTGGTTCGCGACGGCATGGAGCATGCCTGTGATATGCGAGTGCCACTGCGGGTAGATGTGAAGTCCGGCAGGAACTGGAGCGAGATGACCGGCGCATAAGTAGCAGTTTCCAGCGCAGACAGGCCACTTGCTGCGGCCTTCCACAGTACAAGCTGCATTACACAACGCATTCTTATACACAACACTCGACGCTACCAGTGATCCTTTATTATTGACACTTAAAGCCCAAAAAGGGTATAATCTCTACATAGATACAATCATGAACGGCTAACAGTAAGTGGGTTTAGCGGATTTGGCTATGTAGCTAGCAATGTGTAGCAGCGTTGCCAAACCTTTCCCGCCCTGACATGCAGTGACGTGCAATTCCAGCCGAATGCTGTCGATGGATGGAGGGATTATGGTTGGCACAGGTTCAGGTAAAACCCAATGAAAGTCTGGATAGCGCTCTAAAGCGGTTCAAGAAAGTGCTGCAGCAGACAGGTGTCCTCAAGGAGGCCAGAGAGCATGAGCACTACGAGAAGCCGAGCGACAAGCGTCGCAAGGCAGAGGCCGCAAGGCGACGCAAGATGAGTCGCCGGGGCTAAGGGCAATATGCTCGAATATCCAAGAAGCAGCTGAACTATGTCGCTAATTGACACGCTTCAAACGGATATGAAGCAGGCACTCAAAAATCGGGACGAGTTGAAACTTTCAACCGTCCGGCTCATTCTGTCATCGGTGAGCTATGCCCGGATCGCAAAGGGCGACATGCTCACCGATGATGAAATTGTGGGCGTCATCTCCCGCGAGGCTAAGCAGCGCCGGGAAACGATAGAGTCGGCTATAAACGGAGGCCGCGCGGATATCGCGGATCGCGAAAAGGCCGAGCTCGACATTCTACAGACATACCTGCCCAGACAGCTCGATGAAGCCGAGATAGAGACCGTCGTCAGGCAAATCGTCGCTGAAGTCGGCGCGGTCGATATCAAAGATCGCGGCAAGATCATGGGGCCGGTTATGCAAAAGGTTCGCGGTTTGGCTGACGGAAAGATCGTGAACGCGGTTGTCGAAAAGGTGCTTCGAGGGTAAACCCTCTTCATTATGAAACCACACTTGCCCCGCATTAAATTGGGCGCAAAGAAAAATCACGAGGCGGATCGCCCTCGAATGGATCTGCAAAGGCCGGCCCTGGCACTGGCTACGGTGGTCGTGCTGTCGTTTCTGCTTTCCATACATCTTTTACCCAACAGGGTGTCGCTGAGGCTCGGGGATATTGCCCCGGAGACCATATATTCCCACCGCACAGTCCGCTATGAAGACAGCGCCGAGACCGCCGCGCGCATCAAACAAGCCACTGAAAGCATCGGGAAAGTGTACGATCCCGTGCCTGGTGCCATTGGGCAGGCAGTAAAGTCGGTCAGGAGTGTTTTCCGAGCAGCTGATATCATCAAAAACAGCGGGGACGAGTCGATCGCAAAAGTGCGCCAGAGGCTGGGAGAATCCATGGGGACGCGTATTTCGGACGATGCGCTGAAGTCACTGCTGGAAATGGACTCCAAATCGGCCAAAGATGTCGAAGATACGTCCGCCCGCCTTGTGCGTTTGGCAATGGAGCGCGAATTGCGGGACGACACGCAGGCGATGCATAAAGCTCGCGAGGACGTGTCGCAAACCGCAAAAAGAATGCTCGGAAATACAAACAAAGCAAGAGTCGCAGGCGAAATAGCGGCAATGTCGCTCACACCCAATCGCATTTACAATATGGATCGCACGCTGACTTCGCAAAAACAGGCGCAGTTGAACGTCGTGCCGGCTAACAAAGTAATTACGCGCGGCGAACCCGTAATAGAAAAAGGCGAGCCGGTTTCCCAGGAACACCTGGACAAGTTCGACGCGCTGGGCTTGCGTCACCCCAAGCTGGACTATGTTTCAGTGCTCTCATATACGCTGCTGATGACGTTGATGGTGTGGATCGTGGTTGCATATCTGTGGCGGTATCATAACGACGTTTACTCCAACACTAAGGCGATGTGGCTGCTGGCGCTGATTGTAATGTTTTCCACTTTGGCCTTGCGGCTGGGCGGGAGCACGCTGGGGCTCAATCTCAGCCAGACCCAGGCCGGTTATCTTGGGATTTTGTGGGTCGTTGCGGCGGGAATGTTCATGGCGGTGCTCATCAACCCCCAGGTGTCGGTGGTGGTGGTGGCGATGCTCTCGATAGTGCTCTCGCTGCTGCTCAATAACGAGCTCAAGTACGCCACGAGCGCGCTGGTGACCGCTCTTGTCGGGATCTACAGCGTGGCAAATATTCGTGATCGCAGCGACATTATGCGCGCGGGTGGAGCCATTTCTGCGACGGGAATCATGCTGGTCTGGATCACTGGCGGGATCGCGAACGAACCACTGCAAATTTTGATTGAGGGAACTTTGTGGGCGGGAGTGGTCGTGCCGATGGTCGCGACGTCGCTCTTCTTCTTTGGAACCGCGCCTCTGGAGAGGCCGTTCGGCAGGACGACGCACATGTCTCTGTTGGAGCTTGCCGACACAAACAAGCCGCTGCTGCGCAGGCTGGTCATGGAAGCGCCGGGAACTTATGCGCACTCCATGACGGTAGGACATCTGGCTGAAGCCGCAGCGGAAAAGATCGAGGCCGACCCACTGGTGGCGCGGGTGGCTTCGTATTATCATGATATAGGCAAGATTCGCCGACCGCACTTTTTTATTGAGAACCAGAGCGTCGAAAACGTGCATGATCGAATGAACCCGACTCTATCGGCGCTGGTAATTACGTCGCACATCAAGGATGGCGTCGATACCGCGCTGGAGTTCAAAATTCCGAAGGTCGTGCTGGATATAATAAGTCAGCACCACGGAACGTCGCTGGTGCAGTATTTTTACAATCAGTATTCGGGCGAACAGGAGCCGTCGACGGCGGTCGAACAGCAGTTTCGGTATCCCGGCCCCAAGCCTCAGACCAAAGAGGCGGCGGTGGTGATGCTTGCGGACGCGGTGGAAGCCGCCTCCAGAGGGCTGGCGAAACCGACTCCGGCCAAAATCGAGTTGCTGGTAAATCAAATAATCGCCGACAAGCTGCGCGACGGCCAGCTCGACGAGTGTGAACTGACATTTAAGAACCTGAGCACAATATCCGGTTGCTTTGTGCGCGCGCTTACAAGTATCATGCATGCAAGGATCGATTACGCGGAAGCCGCCGCGGCCGAGGACAGAAAGTTGGTTGCTGATGCAGATTCTGATCCAGAACTCGCAGCATATACCGGTGAACCAGGACAGGATGCGGAGCCTGGCTCAACGATTGCTGCAGGCTGAAAATCGCGACGAAAACACGGAAGTGAGCATTCTGCTTACCGATGACATGCAGATCGCTGAACTCAACAGGAAGTATCGCGAGGTCGATGGCCCTACCGACGTGCTTTCATTCTCTCTGCTTGAAGGTGAAGACGAGCCCGCAGGCGAAGAAGATGACTGGCTGCTTGGAGACGTAGTGATCTCTGTGGAGACGGCGAAGCGGCAAGCCGAAACGCAGGGCAATTCTCTGGACGAAGAGATTGACATGCTTCTGGCGCACGGCATATTACATTTGCTTGGCTACGATCATGCCGAGCCTGAAGACGAAAAGATCATGTTTGCGCGGCAGGCGGAGATACTTCGGATTTAATATTTAATATATAGGGTTGTAGATGAGCTTATTCAAAAATCCCGCAAACGGGTTCAAATACGCTTTGGAAGGCGTGGTGCACGTATTTCGCACGCAGCGTCATATGCGGTTCCATTTCCTTACGCTGGTGCTGGTGTTGGTGGTCAGTCTGGTATTCAGGCTGAGCCGCGAGGAAGTCATCATATTGATGTTCACCGTCAGCCTGGTGCTCACCGCCGAGATGTTCAATACGGCAATCGAGGCCGTAGTGGATCTGGTGACGCAGACCTATCACCCGCTGGCGAAATTCGCCAAGGATATAGCGGCAGGCGCTGTGCTCATCACCACAATCAACGCTCTGGCAATAGGGTTCCTGCTGTTTCCCGGTGGCGACAGGCTGCAAATCATGGGCAGCGAGGTTGGGCTTCGCGCGCCCGACTGGGCGACAATCATGATCGTGACGCTGATTTTGCTTTCTGTTATGATAACCATGTGGAAAGTGGCGGGTGGAAAGGGAAAACTGCTTAAAGGCGGGGTCGTCAGCGGACATTCTGCTATAGGGTTTTTCCTGGCAACGACCATAATGTTCATGACGCAGAAAATTGCCGTGGCCATAATGGCTTTTCTGATGGCGGTTCTTATTGCGCAATCTCGAGTAGAAGGAGGTATACATACCCTTAGGGAAGTAATAGCAGGAGCGCTTTTGGCCACAAGCATCGCGTGTGTGGTATATTTGGTGCTATCGCCTGTCTTCCCGCTCTAGTTAGAGGGTAACACAACAGTGGACGACGATCCAAACCGTATTTTTCCGCAGTTGATACTGATCGGGGTATTAGTATTGCTGAACGCGTTTTTCGCGGCGGCCGAAATTGCTCTGGTCTCCGTGAGACGAACGCGCATAAAACAACTCGCCGACGAGGGCGACTCCAGAGCCGCAATAGTTCAGGATCTACTGGACAAACCGACCAACTTCATGGCCACGATCCAGATCGGGGTGACATTGGTAGGGTTCTTGGCGTCTGCCTTTGCGGCCGTAAACCTCGCTTATTACCCGGCCCAATGGCTGAGTTTGCTGCACGTCCCGGCATCGACAGCAAAAGCCGCCTCGGTGTTTGTCATCACGATGGTAATAGGTTTCTTCACGCTTGTCCTGGGTGAGATTGCTCCCAAGAATCTGGCGATGCAGCGCGCGGAAAAATTCGCGCTTGCCTGCGCAGGCCCAATAAGACTGCTTTCGTTCATCATGCTGCCCGCTGTTAAGGTCATCGGGTTCTTTGCCGACCTTGCGGTGCGTCCGTTCGGCTTGCATGCCACCTTTTCCGCGCCGGTGTTGACCGAAGAAGAGCTGAAAATGCTTGTAGAGGCAGGCGAAGAGGAAGGTGTGATCGAAATCGAGGAAAAGGAGATGATCCACTCGATCTTCGACTTCACAGACACCGTTGCGCGCCAGGTTATGAAACCCAGAACCGACATCCATGCCGCGCCCATCACCGTCACACTGGACGAACTGCTGGACGTAATCACGACCACCGGCCACTCGCGCATACCGATCTACGAAGAGAATATCGACAACATCGTCGGTGTTGTCCATGCTAAAGATTTGCTCCCTGTGCTTCGGCAGAGCAAGCGCCTTTTCGACATCAAGACCGTAATGCGTGAGGCATACTATATCCCTGAAACAAAGGATGTCGATGAGCTTTTGGCCGAGTTCAAGCTCGGAAACATCCAGATGGCGATTGTGCGCGACGAATACGGCGGAACCGCGGGTCTGGTGACCGTGGAGGATCTGCTGGAGGAAATAGTCGGAGAGATCAGGGATGAATACGATATCGAGGAGCCGCTCATTCAAATCATCGACGACGACCACGCCAACGTGAGCGCCCGAATGAATATTGACGAACTCAACCACGAAATGAACCTCGAAATTCCCGAAAGCGAGGAATATGAGACCATCGGCGGGTTCGTGTTCGACCTCTTCGGCAGGCAACCGGTCGAGGGTGAGCTGATCAGCTATCAGGAGATCGACTTTACCGTGCAGAAGGTCGAAGGCGGCAGGCTGCACACGATAGCCGTGACTCGAACGGATCGCCCGCGTGAAACCGATGACGACTCGACCGCCACCAACGGCAAATCGAAAAGCAACGGGCATAAGACAGAGAGATAGATCTGCAAAGTTTATCTGAGGGTTTCACCCTCAGGCCCCTGACCAAGGGCGCTGCTCTTGGATCCCGCCAGGAAACCTGGTTTCCTTGTGGAGTCCAGAGGCAAAGCCTTTGCAAAGCAAATTGTTTACTCATCTAGATGTATATGATTGTGTAAACAATTTGCTTTGGGTGGGGATTGGGGCGGAGCCCCAAATATACTCAGTAGTCAACTCCCCGCCTCGCCTGTGCTCCATGCTGGTAAGGGTGTTTGACCAGCCTCATGTCCGTAACGTAATCGGCCGCATCGATGATTTTTTGATCAGCGTCGCGGCCGGTGAGAATGAATTCAAGCTCGCTCGGTTTAGCCTGGATGAGGGAAAGAACCCGTGACACATCGACAAGCCCGCGGTGGATTGCGTTGTTGATCTCGTCGAGTATTACCAGATCGTAATCGCCACTTGATACGGCTTCTTCGGCGTAGGTCATTGCCGCCTCGACTTCAGACTGCCTCCGCTCGATCTTCTGCGCATCAATATCACGTGACAAATCAATTGCGAATTGCTTCAGTGCTAGAATGTTGGGATGCTCTCGCGCGAACCGAGCTTCGCCTGTATCGGAATATCCCTTAATGAACTGGATCACACAGACCCTCATGTTCCACCCCGCAGCCCGCAGAGCGGTTCCCAGAGCGGCAGTGGTCTTGCCTTTGCCACTGCCCGTATAGACGTGAACCAGACCTGTTCTCTCGCATGAATCTCTCATAGGTGGTACGAATATTATCACGACACATTTCACATGTCAATCCGCAAAATTTGATGATATTTTATGGTTCAGCTTTTGCAAAAAGGGGTAAAAAAAGCTCAAGCAGGACAGGCATTTCCCACATTTGCGGCGGAGGCGAGAAGAGTGGGCACAGCCATTCAGCCCAGAAGCATAAGAGGAAAGCTCATATTGGTTTTCCTGATAGCAATATGCCCGGCACTCTGCATTCAGGTGTGCGAGAAGGTTGACGCATATCTTCGAGCGGAGAATTTGTCGGCGCGTCATCGAGCTGATATGGCGCGCGCGATTGCAAATGCCGTATCGGCCCATATATCTCAGCTTGAAAACCGGCACGAGAGAATTTGCAGGCAAATTGCGCTGGAGGATTCCGGCGGCGGCGCTAGATATGTCGAAAAGATCAGCAGCGCTTTGGCTGACGGAACTTGCATGTGGGTTGTCCCGACCGACAATGCCGATCAGATGCTTATGCCGGGAAAAACAGGCAAAACGCTCACCTGCACCGATGGGAAGTCTCTCAAGTTGCATACGCAAGTCAAATTCCGAGACGGCAAATCAGGCAAGGTCGTTACCGCAATTGGCCATAACGTTCTGGCAGGTCATTGCCCGAACGCTCGATCCGCCTGCAAGTGGCGTTTGTGTGGTATCCGGGAATACGGCACGCACAGTGCCGGTGCGACCGCAGCGATACTGGGCACAGACTGGAAAATTGCGTTGACGAAGGCGGCCGACATGCCGGTCGAACCGCTTTTCTCAGAAAGGATATGGCTTGTCGGCTCGACGCTGGCTTCGATTATGGGGCTGTTGATAGTCTTTCTGATGGGCAACCGTCTTGCGCGACCGGTGGCTAGACTCGCGCATGCGGCGACCGCTATGGCGGCGGGTGATTTTCGAAAGCGCGTCAAGGTGTCGACCGGAGACGAATTGGAGAGTCTGGGAACAGCGTTTAACTCGCTGGGTATGAGCCTGACACTGCGCGAGATGACTCTTAAGCGGCAGACTCTGATGCTGACCGGAATGGTGGAAGCCGCGCGCGTGGCTTCATCGTCGCTTGACGTAAAGAAATGCGGAAAAGCAATCGCGAAAGCCGTCTGTGTGCATTTGGAGGCGGCGGACGCAGTGGTCTTCAAGAAAAACAATGTTGACGGCGGCCTGAAAATCATCGGTTTGCATGGTCAGCGCCCTGGGTCGACATGGAAGCGTCTGGCAAGTCATGCGGCGGAATCGGGCGGGTATCTTGTTATGACCGAGCAAGCTCCCGACGGAGGGGCGGCGGTTTTAGCTGGCGTGCCACTCATCTCGGGGTCGGGAACTATTGGGGCTATAGTCGCGAGGTTTGAGGGCGGGAATGGCAGGGACGATCTGAAAGTGGGCAGCATAAGGGCGGATTTGCTTATTACATTCGGAATACACGCGGCTGCGGCAATAGCCAATGCGGAGGTTTACTCGCAGACCGAGAAGTATTCCGAGGTTTTGGAAGACTGGGTGGAGCATCTGTCGTCAGTGATGGAAGTGACAAACGCCATATCGCCTTCACTAAACATTGACGAGGCCTTAAACGCATTAGCGAAAGCGACCTCGGTGGTGATGGGAACGGACGAATGCGCCATATACATTCCCGATCGCGACGGTGTCTTGCGGATAAGGAGCTGCTGCAAACAGAATACCGTATTGTCAGCACTCAATATACGGATAGGCGAATCAGTTTCGGGCAGGGCGTTTGCCGAGAGACGGTATGCCGCATGCAACGATACCTCGAAGAGTTTCGATATGATGATCAGAATGATGGCTGAGTCTCACGGGTTTCATGCGATCCTGAGCGCCCCGCTTATTGTGGAGAATCAGGCACTGGGCACGATCAGTGTTTACAATAAGGATCCACACAACTTTTCGCCTCGCGAAATCCGGCTGCTGACATCGATAGCCTTGCACGCGGCTATAATAATCCGCAATGCCGGAATGTATACACGCGAGTCTTCGATTGCCGAGAGGTTGCAAAATTCGTTGATTTCCGAAGCTCCCGAGTCATGCAAAGGATTGAGATTTGCCGGTCGCTACATACCCGCGCTCGATGAAGCCCGGATCGGAGGAGATTTCTATGATGTATCGGTTTTGCCGGACGGCACGGTGGGGGTCGTGATCGGGGATGTGTCGGGAAAGGGTTTGAAGGCTGCGATCCACCTGGCCGCATGCAAGCACATGCTCAGAGCGATGATGTTCGCACACCCTAACGATCCGGCGCGCGCCTTGAGTCGACTAAACAGCGCGATCAATCATTTCTTTGACTTGAGCTTTTTCGTGACAGTATTCTGTGGAATCATAGACCCAAAGCAACAAACAATGGTCTACGCCAATGCGGGACATCCGCCTGCGCTCTTGATCTCTCAGGAGGGCAAAATACAACGCCTCCTGGCGAGCATGGGAGTGCCTGTGGGTTCGGGACAGCAATGCGATTATGATATGGTTCGTGTGAATTTCGAACCATCCGACATGCTTTTACTTTATACTGACGGCGTGACGGACGCGACCGTTGCCGGGGAACCTTTAGGTGTGGATGGCGTCCAAAAGATAGTGTTCGATGCCGGAGATTGCTCGCCATCGGAAATGATTGATCGCATTTGCAGCCGGCTGTGTGGCGCAGATGGTTACGCCGCTAAAGATGATATTGCCATGCTCGCGATCGCGCACGTGGATGCTGCGAATGAGCGCGAAGAGATAATCGGAGGTAGAAGTGAACAGACACTTGCCGGTCACGCTGCGCATCACGCGTGATTTGTGTTACGATAACGCATCTGAGGTTGTCGATGCCATAAGTTCCTCGCTGATGAGCCATCCGCGCGGGATAATGCTCGATATGAGCAAAGTGGATATGATCGACAGCAGCGGCCTTCGCGCGCTTCTGCGCAGTCGCAAACTCTGCGAGCAGACCAATGTGGATTTCGGATTGCTGAGCGTATCCACCAGCGTTGAGCGCGTGCTCGCGATGAGCGGTTTTGCGACTGTCTTCGGTTTTCCTTCGATTGATCATGGCGTTTCGCAGCGTGAGGTGAGCGACTTCATCTGCCCGGAGTCCGAAGCGTGGAATGTGGTCGAATACCAGTCCGTGAGTGATCCCTCGATGATAGCGGTTCTCAGAAGCCGTGTAATCGAGGCTGCGACCGCCGCGGGCGCCAAGAGCGACGCCATCTGCGACATCCAGATCGCTGTCGGCGAAGCGCTCACCAACGCCTACCGGCATGGTTCGCCGGAAAAAGGCGTCAGCAAGATCAAACTGCGCTGCATGACCTGCGCCAACGCGGTGGTCGTAGAGATCGAAGATGAAGGTGAACCGTTTGACCCCAATGCTGTTTCCGATCCAGACCCCGGTGAACTTCGCGATCATGGCATGGGAATATACCTGATGCGGCAGGCGATGGACGTGGTGGACTTCAGCACTAACTGTCCCGGTAATCGCGTCCGCATGATTAAGTGGCTGGATGCATGAGTAAAAGGTTTTGTGACAACAGACCGGCTTGCTTCAGTTTTGCCATGCGCTGAGGTATTGCAGGTTGGTTCATTCCAAGAGTTTCCACTATTCGGCAAACACACAATTCGCCTCGCGGCGCCAGCATTTGAACTACCTCGAGCCTGGTCGAATCATTATTCACCACCATACTGAAAATGAGTGTATTCACCGGAATTAGGCAGAGCCCAAGATTGCTTTTAGGCACAAATTGTTTACTTACGCGCAAGCCCTTCAGTTTCGTGACAGCGACGGATTGCCATGATACAATAATCGCAGTATACACTATCGGGAGGCTGTGCCACTAATGAAATTTGTTGCTGCGGCGATTATGTTGACCCTGTTGTGCGGGTTGCCCATGCCGGGACAGTGTGACACCGGTGGATGCAAGTTGAGCGTTGAGCTGTTTTCGGATAGTCCGCTTTTAAGTTATATTACCGGTAAGCCGTACAGTCTTAATCTGCGCCTTACGAATCCGACCGGCGATGAAATCGCTCTGGAGGAGCTTGAAATAGTCGGGCGAAGCGATAATAAAGATGTCGCAATCGACATCAAGCCGGTCGGCGATGCCCCGAAGTCGGTTGCCGCCGGACAGGAAGCAGTTGCAAGCTACACTCTTACATTCCCTGAAACGGTGGGAAATAAAGTGGTTGTTTTTACTGGATCTGCAAAGTGTTCGATCGGCGGCGATGTAAAGGGCGAACTGCAGGTTTTAGTCACTCCAAGTATCGAGCTTACGATGCTTCCGACCCGTATGATTCTGAAGTCGTCGAAAGAGGAAAACCGCGTCGGAGTAAGTGTGATCAATCATCTGGACAGCATGTTTTCAGGCAAGATCACTCTTAACGCATCGCCCGGCCTTAAAGTAAGTTCTACCGCAGACAATATAAGGGTCGATCCTTACGGACTTGAGGCGTTTCTGTTCAGCGTAAAGCCTGAAGGCGCTCTCGTTCCGGGACACTACGCGGTGTATATCGACGTTGCGGGGAAGTTGAAAGACTGGATAGCTATTGATGCGCCGGTGTTTGCGAATAAGCCCGCCGAAAGCATCGTAGTGGATGGCAAGCTCGGCGATTGGAAGGGCGCAGCGGCGGTCGCGATTGCCCGGTTGATAGATGGTTCCAAATGGGAAAAGATCGGCAAAGCGCATTTCGCGTGGGACAAAACCAATCTTTATCTGGCAATAGAAGTGAGTGACGACAATCAATGCTCCACTGACACCATCGTGATAGGTTTCGATCCGAATATCAACGGCGCAAAGGCTGCCGGCGGCGGCTACAATGACGACGACTACGAGATCACTCTGCGCGGCGCCGAGGCCGGTTCGACCGCGCTTCTCACCTGGTCGGCAGGCAAGCCTCAAGACATCCAAACAGACATTCCGTTTGCATTCAGCCGCGAGGGCGACAAGAGCCGCTACGAAATCGCGATTCCGTGGAGCGAGGCGAAGCCATTTAAGCCGGCCAAGGGTGCCAAGTTTGCGATGTCCATCCTCGTGAACGACTCGGACGGCGGAGCCGTCACACAGACAGAGTGGGGCGGCGGCTTGGCAGGTCAGGTCGACCCGCGCAAGTTTGTGCCAGTGGTGCTTCAGTAGGGGGTGTGTGTTGTCGTTAAAACAATCTACTATCGGCCATTTGACCGCATTGCTGGCGCGGTGTCCCGAGCTTGAATATCTGAGGGATGACATTCATTGGGCGGCGGAGCATATTTGCGGATCATATATCGGCGGCGGGAAGGTGCTCGTGTGCGGAAATGGAGGCTCCGCCGCTGACAGTGATCATATAGTCGGCGAATTGATGAAAGGCTTTGTGCTCAAGCGCGAATTGCTGCCGGAGGACATTGAAAAAATCCAAAATACCGACGCTGACGACTGGCAGACAATAGCAAATCGCCTGCAGAGGGGCGTTCCGGCTATTGCGCTCACTCAACACCCGGCGCTTTCATCGGCTATCGCCAACGACACCGACGCCAGCATGATTTACGCCCAGCAAGTATATGTTCTTGGCCAGCCGGCAGATGTGCTGATCGGAATAAGCACATCAGGTAACGCCGCGAATGTGATCAATGCCCTGAAAGTGGCGAAGGCGTTCGGGATAGTAACCATCGGGTTCACCGGCAGCCGGGTCGGCAGGATGGACGACTTTTGCGACGTGATGATAAAAGCCCCCGTCGCCGAGACATTCCGCGTGCAGGAATATCATCTGCCGATATATCACGTGCTGTGTCTGATGATCGAGGAGGAGCTTTTCGGGTAGTGGTCTTAGTCTGATTTCCCAAACCCAGCCAGAACTCTGTCTCCGAACTCTGCAAGGAAACCAGGTTTCCTTGTGGTTTTGTTGCTATTTTGCAAGGCTGTGTGCCGATCTCAAAAACCAATGTCGAAAAGATATCCGGCAATACTCAAGACCATCGGTGAGCACTTAAGAAAGAAACGACTGAATATGCACATTCAGACTTGGGGTGGGAGAGTGGACAAGTAACTCGCCATGAACTACACAATCGAGCGGTCAATGCCTTTATCGCTTCCACTGCCACAGCTTACCGCCTGCTTTTCTTGCCGGCATCCTGGAGAAGCGCTCATTCCACTTGCAATATGAAACACAAGGCGGTAAAATTGCAGCTATATTCACGTCTATGGATAAGACAGGAGCACCCTGTTTCGACTTGAAACCGAGTCTGGTTTCTTTGGAGTCAAGGTATGAAGCAAGCTGCAATAGCTTCGGCAATATTCTTTATTATCGCTTGCAGCATTGTTCCAAGCGCCTGCGCGGAACTTGTTGGGGCTAGGATATTTGTCGGCGGTAAGGAGGCCACCCTCACACAGTCGGCGGTTTGGGACGGCAAGCGCGTTCTCGCCCCCATAGACATTCTGGACTTGCTGGAAGCCGGTTACATCGTATCTAAAGACGATAAAAAGATGGCGGTCATATCCGCAGACGGCCAATCGGCGGATATTGAGACCATCAACGCGGGCGGCGTTAGGATGCTGCCTATGGACAAACTGCTCGACCTTATCGGTGGCGACTCGACGTGGGACGCCGATGCGAAAACCCTCAGCCTGGCTGCGTGTCTGCGGTCGGTCGAGTTCGTAAACGAGACCCTGATAGTCAACTGCAGCTTCCCTGTGGCCTATACCGTAAAACCCTGGACGAGCGGCAACAAGCTGATCGTGGATATACCGTCGGTCAAAATTGAGTCCGACGCAAGGGAAGTCTATGTCGGAGCCGGACATGTGCAGCGCGCGCGTCTGGGCAGCGATGGAGCCAACGCTCGCGTCGTGCTGGATATGGACAAAAATCTGACGTATAAAGTCATTAGCGATCCGATTGCGGCCCAAATTCAGATAAAAGTCTCCGACAGCATCCCCAAATCCAAGGCGAAAAAATCAATGGAATCGAAAGCCGGGAACAAAGCGCCCTTTGAAGTGTCCGGCGTCCGAGTCGACGCAGTGGACGATACCAGTTTCAACTTAGTGATTTCCACAAAAGGGAAAGGCTCGGCGTCAATTGCCTACGGCGTCGCTCCGCCCGAGATTGTAGTGAGCATGCCCGGCGGATCACTGGAGGATACGGCGTCGAAAGGCGTCGGCTCGCATCCTCTGCTCAAGAGCATTAAAGTTATTGAACCGGCCAAGGTGAAACTGGAGCTTAATCGAGTGATGGTCTACGGATTGCACATAGACGACTCGTCCATCACGGTCTCGGTGCAGCAGCCGGGCAACTCCGGCGGCAAGCTGGCCGACAAGCTCATTGTGATCGATCCCGGTCATGGAGGCAACCAGGCGGGCGCATGCTGCGGGGACGTGAGAGAGAAAGACATCAACTTGAGGATCGCCAACGAGCTTGCCGCGCAATTGAAGGCGCAAGGGGCTAGAACGGCTCTTACTCGCACGAGTGATGTAGCGATGGGGCTTGCCGCCAGGCCGGAAGTGGCGCTTGCAGCCGGAGCGGACTTCTTTATAAGCATTCACTGTAACTCCAACGGCACGCCCAACTCCGCCAGTGGAATAGAGACTTATTATCATTTTTATGAACCCAGCCCGATGGCACTTGCCTACGCGGTTCATGCCGGAGTTTGCACCGCGACAGGCATGTGCGACCGCAAGCCCCGGTCGGACAAATCGCTTTACGAATCAGGGTTGGCAGTCCTGAGCCGGTTGGAAAACTCAAACACACCGGGGATACTGCTGGAATGCGGCTACATGAACCATTCATCGGATCGGGCTAAGCTCTTGGACGCAAACTACAGAAAAAAACTTGCGGCGGGAATCGTATCAGGACTTAAAGCGTATGTTGAAGGTAAATGAGGCGTTAATAAATGGCTAAACGAAAAAAAACCACGTTCGGCATAGGCTGGATTTTCATACTGGTGCTGTTTGCGTTCGGAGCAGCTTTGGGGGTTACGTACTATGTGTCTGGCAGCGCGAAGCCCAAAATCAAGCAGCCTGAAACAAAACCTGTCCCCATCAAGCCGGCAGCCACCGCCCCCAACATTCCCACACACAAAATAGTGGTCTACCTGCCCGTCAGTGAAAACGACAGGCTCTACCTGACCTCTGAGACTAGAACCACCAGCCTGAAAGGCGACATACTTAGTGTGGCCGTGAAAGTGCTGATTGCCACCAACAACGAAGGCGGCGAGGCCGGAAAACTGATTCCGCAGGGAACCAAGCTGCTTAACCCGGTGAAAGTAACCGATGGGATCGCGACGGTCGATCTGAGCGAAGATTTCGAGCGCAATTTCTCCGGCGGCTCGACCCAGGAAGCGCTTGTGCTAAACTCTTTGGCTCATACGCTCGTTGATAACAGTGGTGGGAAAGTACAAAAAGTACAAATACTGGTGGAAGGAAATAAGTTGGAGACGCTGGGTGGACATTTCGAGCTGACCAATCCGTTTGAAGCGGACTCTACCATGCTGAAAAATTGATAGGCGTTTTCGACTCAGGTTTGGGTGGGCTGAGCATAGCCGCCCGGATCATGAGAGTCCTTCCGCATGAGCGGATCGTCTACTTCGCGTTGCTTGGAAGCCCGATATTCGATGTGAGTTGATCCATCGTAATAAATCTGTGCTCGACGCGATCGTCATAGACCTTAAACACCCGAAAGCCGACTAACCCCAACCCAAGTGGGCTGCTGATGGCGGATGTCGTTATGAGTGAGAGCGCTCCCGATTGTGCAAGAGTATCGAAATGCAGGTGGCCGGCAAGCGAGTAATCGACGCCGTATTTCCCCATTAAGCTCAGATAGTCTTTACGCTGAAGATACGGCACGTTGCGATATAGATCCGCTTCTGCCGGGTCAAACAAAAACCACGGCTGATGTGTGAGTGCGAAAATGTGTTTTGCACCGGCGGATTTGGCGGATTTCAACTGCTGCTCAAACCAGGCCAGTTGAGCGGTTCGAGTTTGAGGATCGCCGTCGGCTGAGCAGAGCACCGGGGTATTCAGCACGATGAATTCCGAGCCGCTGTAAGAAAATGAGTAGTAATCTTTGCCAAAGAGCTTATTGTACGAGCAGATGTCCTCTTTGGTGGCGTCCAGCATATCGTGATTTCCGGGCACAAGGTGAAGTGGAATATCCGCTTTGATTTGTTTCGCGATACGCCAGAACGCGCGAATCTGCTTGATGTCGTGCGGAATGTTCACCATATCGCCTGAGATAATCACAAACGCCGGTTTCGTTCGATTGATATACTCGACGGCTTTCTCGAAGTTTTGTATATCGGGCGTCAGATCGACGTTGTTTGTTGAGAATCCAATCTGAGGGTCGGCAATCTGTACAAATTCAAAGCTGCCGGTGTTGTTGGAAGCACATACTGCGCACCATGGCAAAAGCAATGCAAACACGGTTATAAACAAGCATTTCATTAATGCCACAATCATCCGTTCGTGCCGTTAGTTCTGTATACGGCATATCTATAGGGGTTCGTTGCGCTTTGAACGAACAACACGCTTGCGGCCTCGTCCGACCCAGCCAGCGCAAACACCCGCCGTTCGTCCAGGCTAAAGCCTGCGGGAGTCATCTCGAGTCTATTTCCTGAAACAGTCTTTCCGGTATACCACCATTGCTTGCCCGCATACGAGAATTCGGGGAAAAGCTCCACGGGAGCTGCAGGAGCGCGTTTGACCGAACCGGCCGGCTCGGCGAAATCCGACACTGCTTTGCCGAACGGAAACATGTCGCGCATCGCGCCCGGTCCAGCGCGATGTCCGGCATTACCGGCGGATTTTCCCTGCGGATCAGGCGGCAGCGGCGTTACTGTCACCTTCGCGGTCGCAGACCGCTTTCTCAAATCCGGCAAGCTAAGAGGTATTGACGGGACGATCCCGCTCGGTGGAGCAATTTCCTCACGGGCATGGGTTCCCATCACGGATGTGTCCGCTGGACTGATCGGGTTGGGAGTTGCTGCGCCGGGGTCTTTGGATGCGGAGATTGCCCACAGGATAAACCCTCCGGCTATCGCAAACCCGGCCAACGCCGCTATCAACATCCACTTCGGCACAACCGATTCAGAGTTCATAATTCACGCCCCATTATGTGAGCATTTTGCCTTTATCGCTGCCTTGATTATTTCCACTGCGTCGTCGTTCGTGAACTCGTCCATCCAGATGGTGAGATCGTAGCGCGCGTCGGCCACCCGCTGCCTGCCGAATGCCCGTTCCAGAAAGTGCTCGCGGTCTCTGTCGGATTCTATGATCTTATTTTCCGCCTGCTCGCGAGTCAGATCTTCGTAGTTCATCATGTTCGCGATACGGCGGTCGTCCGATGCGTCAATACGAATGTTCAACGCTCTGGGCAGAAGGAAGTTCGACCCGCGGCCCAAAATAATGGCATTTCCCAGCTTTGCAATAGCCGCCACCGCGTGAGCGAGATGTTTGACATAGATGAACCCGCCGATCTCATGTTCGCCCAGCGCCGACCGGGCGAAAAGCTCTATTTCCGATTTGGTGTGTTCGTCAAACTCCTCGACGATTCTGCGCGAGACCGATGCATCCTCGGCCATCGCATCGAGAAGTTCCTTGTCCCACAGACTCCAGCCTAATTCCTTCGCAAGTTTGCCCGCCACTATTCTGGCTCCGCTGCCCATTCTGCGTGAAATGGTTATCACGGGATTAACGCACGGCTTTCCCAACTCGGTTCTTCTTTCGCGGGCCAGCTCGGACATTCGCACCTGTCGACTAACCAGTTCCTCGATGTATTTCGGCATTTTGGGACACCCACCTTTCTTCTCGAATGGATCTGTTCTAATATATATTACGCAAACCCGGTGCACGACTCCTCTATTTCGGTATTACCCGCCCGGACCTTGCACGCGGCTATATGCCGTGCCGTCTACCAGTATTTTTCCATCAGAGGTCTGAATTCCATCCACCAGTTTAATGGCGCCATCGCACAAAACAAATCCGCGCACCAGCACGCCGTCGGTCATGGGGTTGGAAAATAAGTAAGTAATCTCTCCCAGCGACGAAACTACACGCCTCCATCCGTTAGTGACATAAACCGGCTTCGATATTCTCAAAGTCGAACCGACTATCATTGTGCACTCTGCCGAAGCGTTCTGCGTGCCGGTTTTAAGGATATAGGAACATGAGGCGTTGATTGTTATTATATCACCCGGTTGAGCCGAGACGGGACCTGTTGTCGCCGTCGCGCCCAGCAAACACAGGAACGTTATTGTGACAATCGTTAATATACTGACCGTATTCATGGCACTCGATACCGCCTGACTTGTCATTTATTGATATATTTCCCGTTTGTGGGCACACTCTATTCACTAATATTGCGAAAGGCAAATGAGGCAGCAAAGCTTGGGGTGCGTGTCAAAAATGGGGAGATTGGGGCTCCGCCCCAAACCCCGCCAAAGGCTTTGCCTCTGGACTCCACAAGGAAACCAGGTTTCCTTGACTTTCTGACCCGAACTTGATTATCCCCTTAAGGGGATAATCAAGTTCGATACGGGGGTCCAGGGGCCACTCGGCTCCTGGCGGGATCCAAGGGCAGAGCCCTTGGTCAGGAGTCTGAGGGTGAAACCCTCAGATCACTTTCCCCACATTTGACATACACCTCAAAGCTTGTGCCGGGTTGACGAGCTGACCCGATTTGGTGTAGATTATCACTGACTTTACCGGCAAGGGGACTTATATGGAACGTTTGTGGGCGCCATGGCGGCTCGAATATATAACGGCGGAAAAAGTGGAAGGCTGCGTGTTTTGCGTTTTTCCTCAGCAGGACTGTGACCAGAAAAACCGCATACTGTATCGCGGCAAGCATTCATTCGTCATTATGAACGCATTCCCATACTCCAACGGCCACCTGCTAATCCCGCCGTACAGGCACATTGCTGACATCTCACAACTCAGCGACGAAGAGAACCTCGAGATTATGCAGCTGACGCAATTGTGCTGCAAGGCGCTGAATGAAGTCTGCAGGCCCGACGGCTTCAACATCGGCATGAACCTGGGAACCGCGGCCGGAGCGGGAATCGCGGATCATTTGCATCTGCACATTGTCCCCAGATGGGCGGGCGATATCAATTTTATGCCCGTTTTCGCGGATGTGAAGGTCATACCCGAAGCCCTGGAGACCACATATATTAAACTGAAAGCTGAATTTGATCGATTGGCGGAGTGATATGGAAGAATCGGTTGTCCAACAGATAGAAGACCTGCGCGCGCAGTGCCTTGGTTGCGCAAAATGCGAACTGGCGGGAACACGCCGCAACGTCGTGTTCGGAGAAGGAAACCCCGAGTCGCCTTTGATGATAATAGGCGAAGGGCCGGGCATGAACGAAGACGCCACCGGACGACCGTTCGTGGGAAGAGCTGGGGCGCTTCTCGACGAGGCCCTCGCTGCATGCAGGATCGGCCGCCAGCATGTCTTTATCTGCAACGTGCTCAAGTGTCGCGCGTGCATCACCGAAAACGGCAGGACGCGCAATCGTCCTCCCGCTCCCGCGGAGATAGAAGTCTGCACGCAGTGGCTCGAGAGGCAGATTCAAGTCATCCAACCGCTGGTGATCCTGTGCCTGGGAGCGCCTTCGGCGAAATTCGTTATCAAAAAAGATTTCAAGATGACCCAGGAGCGCGGCATCTTTTATCCGACCAGGTACGCCAGATACGCGATAGCCGCGCTGCACCCGGCCTATATATTGCGCCAGGCCGGTCAGAGCTATGACGGCGGAAAATCGCTTCTCATTTCCGACATCGAGTCTGCCCGCAAAAAAGTGATCGAAGCCAAGAAAGAACCGAAACCGACGCTGTTCTAACAGGAGGTTTGATATGAAGAAAACCGCATTGTTTCTTGCTTTAGTCTGTATGATCGTGATACCTGCGACCGCGCTTGTGGCGCAAGACGCGCCGCCTGCCCCTCCAGCGGATTCGCAGCCGGCCCCAGTTCAGCCCCGCACACCCGGAAACGCCGATATGGTGTTTCCTGCTCCGTGCCTGATGTCGTCGCTGCATATTATCAACCAGGGAGCCGTCGCTATGCTGTCGTCGCGACTTCATCTGACGGACGACCAAAAGACAAGCGCCGGCGACATGCTCAAGCAAGCCGATCTTGCGCTGAAGCCGAAGATCGACATACAAAAAAAGGCAGGTCAGAAATACGCTGATCTGCTGCTCAAAAACGACACGCCCGAGCCAGCTCTTCTGGCCGCAGCCGACGAAGCAATGAAAGCGGAATCGGTGATTGTTGCAGAGAAGATTAAAACTCTCAGAGCGCTGCGCGCACTGCTAAACGATCAGCAGAACACCGAACTGAACTCAATGCTCGCGCAATTTGCCGCGCCATGGCAGTCCAAAAAGATGGGTTCCAAAGCAAAGTCGAGTTCGCATGAACACGATCCGGTAAACCCCACGCCCTAAAAGCGCAGGGTTTGTGGCAAAGCCCCAAGAAAATTCCGTGGGGTTGACGCCGTATGTTTAATTGCTGTCGCCTGACTATTCCGCTTCCAGTGGAATGGGATCGGATGTGGCTGTCTTACCCGTGGTGTCGGTGGCGGTGACTTCCACGGAGTAGTCTTCAGTCGCGGCCTCATCGGTATATGTGCACTCATATGCGCCCGATTCTTCGTTGAGCGCCAGAGTGACCCTCGTGACACCGCCGCTGGGGGATATGATCTCGGCTACAGTACTGGCCAGAGCTTTCCCCGTGATAATGTCGGCGATAATCTTGACCAGGTTGCCGTCCGAAATCAACGCTCTGACGGCAGCGATCCTCAGTACGGTGGCTGCTACTGCACCTCCACAGCCGGAGAGAGATGAAGTCATGAATGCCAGCACAAGAACGATCCCAATAAGCCGAAGCCATCGTTTTGCCATTTTTCCATCCTTGGGAATTTAGAAGTTGGATTCCATCACTTCATAATTCCACTCTCGAACAAGTTTTTGAGCAATTATTTTTCTAAAAATGAAAAACCCGTACACAGCTATCGCACAAAGGCGCGTGTCCCAAAGTCCTTTGACGCATGCATTAAGAGGACATTTGCCTAAAGTTCGCGAATAATTGTATATTCGCAGTTGGGGAGGAAGTATATGGCTCAACGTATTTTGCGCCCGCTTTCATACGGGGACCTATTCGACGAACTGTTTGATCTGTACAAGAAGCATTTTGTCTTGTTCGTAGGTATTTCGGCGGTGGTGGAAGTGCCGATCTATGCGATTCTTTACGCAATCGGAGGCAAAGGCGCTTCAGTGGCCGTCAGTGTGTTGAGCGGAGTTATTGCGTATGTGGTAATGGCAGCCACGACTTGGGCGGTTTCCCAGTGTTACCTGGGCAATGAAACTTCCATTGCCGACTCGTACAAGGCGATAGGCCACAGACTCGTGCCTTTCTTTGTTACGATGATTGTGGTGGGATTGTGCATATTCGCCGGATTCCTGCTGCTGGTGATACCGGGCATAATACTCGCATTCCGGTTTGCTTTTGTTTCCGAAGTCTTTATCCTTGAAGGCAAAACGCTCAAAGACGCGATGGGGCGAAGCGCGCAGTTGACAAAAGACAACTATGGCCGCATATTTGTAATAGGTCTGCTGGCAACTATACTTGCGATTGTAGTCAGTATGATTCTCACCATTCCGACGCAGTTGCTTGCTGCGATTTTTGCGGGCAATGCGCAGACTGTCGGCGGACCGGTCGGGCTGATCTATGGAGTTATGGCTGGTATAGCCAGCGCGTTGACGACTCCGCTCCAAGTGATGGCGTTCGTCCTTTTATATTACGATGTCCGGGTGCGCAAAGAGGGTTTCGACATACAGATGCTGGCGAGCAACCTGGGTATGCAGGAACCGGCCTCCAGCGCGGTCGAAAACAACAAAGAGTAACAGTATCAAGGGATTTTCTTGGGGCTCCGCCCCAATCCCCGCCAAAGCAAATTGTTTACACAATTATAAGCATCTTAAGGAGTAAACAATTTGCTTTGCCAGAGACTCTGTCTCTGGACTCTGCAAGGAAACCAGGTTTCCTTGACCTTCTGACTCAGAGTTATATGTTCCCTTAAGGGAGCATATAACTCTGCACTAGGGGTCTGGGGCCCGCGCCCCCCGCGGGATCCAAGGGCGGAGGCCCTTGGTCGGGAGTCTGAGGGTGAAACCCTCAGATAATTTCCGTAATACTGACAATCATTTGCCGGGGGTTTCAGTTGAGTCAAGCTGCAATTAGTCGAATGCATTTGCGCCTCGTCGTTCGGAGCCTGATGGTAATTGGGCTCTGGGCGCTTTTCTGCGCGCCAGGTTCGGCTGGAGATATGTCGGGTTACAATCGTCTGCTCTCGTCAATGCGAGGCGATATTGCCGCGCTTATTGGGCAGGAGCGCAAGCAGCCCGGATCGAGCACGCGGGCGATCAAGCGATTGTCAGTAAGCATCCCGACCGAAACTAGCGTGTCCGTGCGCGGGCAGAAACCGATGCACGTCGATTTGCGATGGGTTCGCGACGGGCTTTACGATGCCGCCGCGCTTACCGGCAAGTCCAGAGTTCAAAAGCTGGAGAGTTTGGCCGACCGCGCACATACGTATCAGCAGGCAGCGCGCTTGATGCCGGGTATATCGGCGTCTGTGGCCGATAGGTCGAAGAATGCGCTGCGCGACGTGCTTTCCCGCCGCGAGTACCAGACGTCCACCAAAGAACAGTTATGGCAGAAGATCATCGGGTTCCTTTATCGTCATCTGGAAAATCTTCATGTCCCTGACAAGGTAACAAACGCGTTCTCGTGGGTGCTGCTTGCCATTATAGCAGTCGCGCTTGTTATCGCGCTTGTATGGATCGTGTGGAGGATTGTATATGTCGCGAACATGGGCGATTCCGACGAAGCACGCCGCGGTCAGGCGGTGGTCGCGCCGGGCGTTATTTCGCAGAGTGAGATTTTAGAGATGGCCGAGCGCGCCGCAGACGAGGGACGGTACAATGAGGCGTTTCGAGGCATATATCTGGCGGCGATACTCGCGTTGGACCGCGCAAAGCTGGTCAAATATGTCGACGGAGCAACCAACTGGGAGTATCTTTCGGCGCTTAACGCAGGGCAGAATCAGGACGCGGTGAAAGTGTTTAAGCCTATGACTATGTCCTTCGATAAACTGATATACGGCAAGCGGCAGGTGTCCGAACGCGACTTCGGCGAATGCGCGGAGCGTTACAGAATGCTGGAGGGCGCGCTGTAATGCGTTCTTTTTCCAAGGATGTGTGGGTGCTGATCGGCTTGCTTGCGTTTCTCATAGTCGCGGCTATCTTCTCAAAAGGGCAGCAGGAGGCTTCATCTGACATCGAGATCTTTCCCAAGCGCACAACGTATTCCGCCCGGCCGGGCGGGGTCAAAGCGCTTTATGAGACTCTTCGCGCGCTGGACTACCCGGTCAGGCGAAATAACGCCAAGCTGACTGACGGCATCGACGACGGTGTGTTATTCATTGTATCGCCCGAGACACCTGTCTCGCATGACGAGTGGGACGCCGTGCGCAGGTGGATCGAACGCGGAAATCTTCTGGTAATTGCCGCCAATAAGCCGCCCGAGCCCAGAAAACTGGGTGAGGAGCCAAAATCGACTTCCGCTAGGCCGGTGTTGCCGTCGTTTATCTCGCCGGGAGTGCAATCCGTGCGCATGGCCGGTGATGAGCGCATTGACAGCTCCGAGATAGCCTTAGATGACCTGGGGGCTCTTACGACATCCGTCGAAACCACGGCGGCAGCGACTCGATCCGTTGTGCCGCTCTACAGGGACAAGGCCGGGACGGTTGTCGCGATGAGCAGTTGGGGCAGAGGGTCGGTGATTATGCTGTCCGACGGCTGGCCGGTGTCCAATCAGGGGATTGAGCGGGGCAACAATTTCCTGATGGTATTAAATGCTCTCAATCATCGAGAGCCGGATCGAAAAATGACGGTCACCTTCGACGAATTTCACCACGGTTATGCAGAACGTAAAGGGATAATGTCGCTTATCGACACTCCCGCCAGGCTCGGATTGGCGCTGATATTGCTTGCATTCCTGCTGCTGGTGTTTGCGGCCTCGCGGCGGTTCGGCAGGCCGGTTCCACTTATTGAGCAGACGCGGCAGCGAGGCGAATATCTATCTTCGATGGCGTCGCTGCTGCGAAAGGCTCAGGCGACCGATATCGTTCGCGATGAACTGGGCAGGCGATTTCTGGCGGATATTGCGACAGCGGTCGGAGTTGCGCCGGGGTCTCACGTTGACATAATACTTTCGGCGGCGCAGAAGCGATATCCCGAAAAGATGAACGAGCTTACCGAATTGTGCGAGGCGGCTGTTTCAGGAGAGAACATTAAAGGTGAGGCGGCGATCTTTGCCATGGCCAGACGATGGCACAAAATGAGGCAAGAGTTCAGTCTGAGGGTTTCATCCTCAGGCTCCTGACCAAGGGCGCTGCCCTTGGATCCCGCCAGGAGCCGAGTGGCCCCTGGATCCCCATTCCAGAGTTGAATGATCCCATTATGGGATCATTCAACTCTGAGTCAGAAGGTCAAGGAAACCTGGTTTCCTTGCAGAGTCCAGAGACAGAGTCTCTGGTAGGGTTTGGGGCGGAGCCCCAAATAAACTATGAGAGGTAATTGACGAAATGACGGTTTGCGAACTCGGTGAATATATCAAATCGCAGATGCGGAAGGCGATCTCCGGTCAGGAAGAAGTGATCGAGCAGATGTTG
Organism: bacterium; assembly: GCA_021372295.1. Taxonomy (GTDB): domain Bacteria; phylum Armatimonadota; class UBA5829; order UBA5829; family UBA5829; genus UBA5829. Next base: position 46,100 of record JAJFUS010000050.1, read on the forward strand.
GTCTGCTTGTTGTCGGGAGGGCACGTGCTCCTCGAAGGAGTCCCCGGCATAGCAAAAACGCTTACCGCGAAGACTCTGGCGTATACTCTCGGCTGCGATTTCAAGCGCATCCAGTTTACGCCGGATCTGATGCCCACGGATGTCACCGGCACTTATGTGTACGACTCCAAGGCGTCGGAGTTCCGGCTTAAGAAGGGGCCAGTCTTTACAAACGTGCTGCTGGCCGACGAGATCAATCGCACGCCGCCGCGCACGCAATCGGCGATGCTGGAGGCTATGGAAGAAAAGCGCGTGACCATCGACGGCATCGAGCATATACTTGACGGCGTGTTCTTCGTGGCGGCGACTCAAAACCCCATCGAATACGAAGGCACTTATCCGCTCCCCGAAGCTCAGTTGGACAGGTTCCTGATGAAGCTCATCGTGGATTATCCGGGCGAGAGTGACGAGATGGAAGTCGTCAAGCGCTCTCATGAGGGGTTCGACCCGCATAATGTGGCGTCGGCGGGGCTCGAACCTCTGCGCGACATGCAGGCGTTTGCTGACGCATTCGCCGAAGTGCAGAAAGTGAAGGCCGACGAAGACGTCATTCGATACGCGGCCACTATCGCGCGGCAGACGAGAGGCGCGTTCAGAGTGGTGCTCGGGGCCAGTCCGAGGGCGTCGGTGGCGCTGCTGAAGTGCGGCAAGGCTCTGGCGGCGCTGAGGGGCAGGGATTATGTCACTCCAGACGACATTAAAAGCCTGGCGATGCCCATTCTTCGCCACAGGCTGATACTCTCCCCGGAGTGCGCGATTGAGGGCGTAAAAGTTGACGAAGTGATCGCGGGCGTTTTGGCGGCGGTGCCGGTGCCCAGATGAGAGAGCCGCGCCGCGCAAATCCTCGCGTTTATCCCACCAGGCGGCTGGCGGCGGTCGTGGCTGCCGGTTCGGCGTGGTTTTTTGCCGTGCCGTGGCTTGGGTCGGCTATGTACTGGTTCGGCGCGGGATACCTGGCGGCAGTCATCATATTGGCCATTATGGACTACTTCCAGGTGATGGATTCGCGGGAATGCTGCGTGTCGAGAGAGTGTGAGACGGTGATGTCTCTGGGAGAGAAGAATGTCGTGTGGATCAATGCGGCGCATATCGGCCGGCGAATATGTCGCGTGGTCGTGCGAGACGAGCCGCCGGTGGAGTTTGTCGGCGAGTCTTCAACATTGAGCTTCGACATATTGCCCCAGCAGCGCGTGCGGGTCAACTATAAAGTGGAACCCCTGGAACGCGGCGATTACTCTTTCGGCGATTTGAACGTGAGGTTCTTCACGCGATTGGGGTTTGTGACGCGCCAGCAGACGATCCCGCAGAGCGTAATGGTAAAGGTTTACCCGGACGTTTTTCAGACTAAGAAGCACCTGATACTGGCGAGGGAAAACCGGATCAATATGATGGGTTTGAGAAAATCCAAGATGCTGGGTCAGGGACAGGAGTTCGAGCGGCTGCGCGACTATGTTCCTGACGACCCTCTCAGGCATGTAGATTGGAAGGCCACCGCCCGCAGGGGCAATCTGATAGTCCGCGAATATGATGTGGAGCAGAGCCAGAACATCATGATCCTGCTGGATATGGGCCGGACTATGGCAAGCAGGACTCTGGACGCCGACGGCAACTCCGGAATGAGCAAGGCCGATTACGCAATAAACGCATCGGTGCTGCTGGCTCATGTGGGAGCGGGCTCGGACGACCGCATCGGGCTGTTTTGTTTTGCGAAGTCGCCGATAGCTTTTTTGCCGCCGGGAAAAGGCGCGAGCCAGGCGTCGGCGCTTATGGAAGCTCTTTACGCGCTCCAGCCCAGAGCCGAGGAGTCGGACTACTTCGAGAACCTCGCCCTGCTTAGTCACAGACAGAGGAAGCGCTCGCTGGTGTTTTTATTTACCGATCTGGTGGACCCGGAGTCGTCGCGGGCGCTTATATCGAGCGTGAGCATGCTCGTACGCAAGCATCTGGTGGTGTGCGTGGCTTTGGCGGACTACGAACTGCCGTCTATTATCGCAGCAAAACCCGAGAATGCGACGGACATTTACGTTCAAACCGCCGCCGCAAGCATAATTCGAGACCGCAAAAAAGCGCTTTCGCAGCTTTCCAGGCTCGGAGTTGTGACGGTTGATGCGACTCCGGCGGATCTATCGATAGCGGCGGTCAACAAGTATCTGCAACTCAAGCGGGAAGCCAGGATATGATGTTGGGGCTCCGCCCCAATCCCCGCCAGAGGCTTTGCCTCTGGATTCCACCAGGAAACCCGGTTTCCTGGACCTTCTGACTCAGATTTATATGATCCCAGATGGGATCATATAAATCTGCACTAGGGGTCTGGGGCCCGCGGCCCTTGGTCGGGAGTTTGAGGGTGAAACCCTCAATAAGTCTTAATCACAGTTCCGATAACGATAGCTCAGTGCGAGGTCGCTCGATACCAGCAGCATGTTAAGCACGTAAAGCCAGATGACCGGGTCGTAATGGTAAAGTATCTTGTGCATTACCCCGCAGAAGTAGCCTATTATGATCAGCCACAGAAATATGAAGCTCTTGCTTTGGCTGCATTTCGTTTTCCAAGTCTTATACAAAGAAAAAGGCCAACTGGCCCCGAAGCAAATCAACATGCCGATCTCAAAAATGCTCATTTCTTATTTGCCTGCCAGAAACAGATAACTGTAAAGCGCGATACCAAGCGCCGACGCCCCGGCCAGCTTGACCTGATTGGGAAGCATAGATGGTGAGAAAAACCCCTCGATTATCCCCGCCACCAAGAGCATCGCTCCCACGCCCAAAAGCAGTTTGAATGCCTCTCGCCCCACGAGTTTGAGCGCGTCGGATCGGGTATGATCGCCGGGATTGAGTACGCTCCAGCCCAGCATCAGCCCCGCGCCGCCCGCAATGAATATGGCTGTGAGTTCTATTACCCCATGCGGTGCCACAAAACTCCAGAATCCCCACATGACATGAGGCCCTCTGGCGGCGGCGGCCGCTCCGATTACGCCCAGCATCAGGCCGTTAGAAAACAGTATCGCAAACGTGCCGATTCCCGCGCCGATGCCCAAGGCAAACGCAATCATGGCGACTTTCACATTGTTTGTAATGATGAAACTGGACGTAACAGGGCGCTCTTCGGCAGGCATCCAGTTCTTATGACCCTCATGGCGCTGGGTGACGTTTTCAATGCTCTCGGCCGCTCCCGGCCCCATTACGACGTCGGCCAATCCCTCGTCCCTGCTTACTACCCCGTAGGCGAACAGTGCCGCCACCATGGAAATCGCAAAAGCAATCGCAACAAAATGCAGGTTTTTACGAAACGTTTGAGGAAAATCTCTTTTAAAGAAGGCCGCGACGGAAGGCCAGCCTTTGGGTTGTGTGACATAAAGATGCCCGTAAGCTCTTGAGACCAGCGCGTTCAAATACTCGATTCGGGCGTCGTCGATTCCCTGGCTCCGGGCAGTAGAAAGCGCGGACGCGGCGCGTCGATATAATGACCCGAACGCGAGAATGTCCTCGCTCTTGAGGCTGCGCAGCCCGCCCGCCTCGATTTGCCCGAGGACGGCGTCGAGTCTTTTTATGCTATCGTTTTCCATCATTCGCTCTCCACTTTTTCGATAATGGTTCAGTCTTACGGGATTTTCTTGGGGCTCTGCCCCAAACCCGGCCAGAGACTCTGTCTCTGGACTCTGCAAGGAAACCAGGTTTCCTTGACCTTCTGACTCAGAGTTGAATGATCCCTTAAGGGATCATTCAACTCTGGAACGGGGGTCCAGGGGCGGAGGCCCTTGGTGGGAGTCTTGAGGGTGAAACCCTCAGATAATTCTCGCAAAATTGAACGGAGGTTGCCTTTATGGCTCGAGAAACCGTAATAATGACGCCGGAACAGGTCGAAGTGCGCTTCGAACTGGCCGGAATCGGTTCAAGATTCATCGCCGTGATGCTGGACACGCTGCTGCAGGCTTTGGTCATGATTATCATCATATTGACGTTAACGCTTGGAATGGGCGGCGCAGTGTGGCTTGACGCGTTGGGTTCGGCTTCTTCCTGGATATATGCAGTCATAATAATATTAGTATTCGTCATTACCGGTGGATATTTCCTCTTCTTCGAGGCGACAAGAAACGGCCAGACCCCCGGAAAGAAGTCGGTAGGAATCCGGGTTATCCGCGATACCGGCCACCCCATAGATTTTCGCGCGGCTCTGCTCAGGAATATAATGCGCATTGTCGACAGCCTGCCGGGCGCGTACGGCATCGGGATCATATCCGTGTTTTTCAGCCCTCAGTACCGAAGGTTGGGCGATTACGTGGCAGGAACTCTAGTGGTGAAGGTCGGCCGGCCAGAGATGGCTGCCATATCATCTGAGACAATCATCAAAGCCGGCATGGCCGATTCCCGCATACAGACGCTGCTGCCGCCGGAAGCGATGCCTTACCTGGGCACGATACCCAAAGAGGACTATCGCGCGATTAGACACTATCTGAACAGAAAACTTGAGCTGGAACCGGCTGTTGCGCTGGACTTGGCAAAAAGGCTTTCAAGCTCGATAGCGTTCAAACTCAAGCTCGACCCGGCGCAGATAACCGATGTCGCTGCTTTCCTGGAAGCAGTGAGCATCGAATGGGAGCGAAGAATTGCGCATTAATATTGGGGCGGAGCCCCAAAAGTGTTTGCAAACACAAATTGTTTACTTGTGTTACAGTCCCAGCTTCTTGAACTCCGCCACAATATCGGCCTTGGGTATTGAACCGACGTGCTTGAACACCTGCTTGTCGCCTTGGAAGATCAACTGAACAGGGATCGCGCTCACGCTGTATTTTTTCGCTGCGTCTTTGTTTTTGTCGATGTCGATTGTCTCGAATTCGACCTTGTCCTTATATTCTTTTTTCAGTTCTTCTATGATCGGCTTCATGCTCTTGCACGGCCCGCACCACTCGGCAAAAAGTTCGATGAATTTGATCTTGGCCGGCGCAACCTCCGCGGGTTTTTCCTTGGGTTCGGATGATTCCTGAGTCTGCGAAGGCGCGGTGGTCTGAGTTTCGGATTGCGTTTCCGCCGCTGTTGCGGCCGATTCCGAAGCTGCAGGTCCCGCTCCCGACTGCGGCATCATTGGAGGCAGAATTGTCTTGTGAGGCATAGTCGGAGCCGGGCATTCCGGCGCTTTCGCCTGGCGCGCTTCAGTCCGTTGATCCTGCCTTGAGCCCTGTATCGCCAGTATGCCTCCTCCAACGGCCGCCGCCACGACCACCAGGGTAAGCACCACCGTAAGTATCTTGCGCTGATGTTGATTCATCGCGAGTATCCCCCATAATCGAACGTTGGAAGTTCTTTTGTTGTAAATTTACCCACTCTCGACTCAAATTAATTTGACAGCTCGAGCGCAAACCGACATAATACTAATGAGGCTTGTGCTATAATGCGCAAACTTCCAACCTCTTACATTTAATCTCGAGGAGAAACGAAGTTGATACCGGTAGCGAACCCAAAGGCACAAAACACAGCGATTAGGGAAGAAATCTCGGCGGCTCTTATGCAAGTGATGGACTCTGGACAGTTTATCCTGGGGCCCAGCGTATCCGCTTTGGAAACCGAAGTGCCCAAGGTGTGCGATGCCGGTTACGGCATTGCCGTAAACTCGGGGACGGACGCAATTGTTGTGGCGCTGGCGGCATGCGGCATCGGACCGGGCGACGAGGTCATTACCACACCGTTCACATTCGTCGCTACCACCGAGGCTATCGTTATAGTCGGCGCGAAACCCGTATATGCCGACATCGACCCAAAAACATTCAATCTCGACCCGGCGAAGGTCGAAGAAAAGATAACGGACAAAACAAAGGCTATATTGCCGGTTCATCTCTACGGCCAGTGCGCGGATGTGGACGAATTCGCTAAAATCGCCGAGAAGCACAATCTGAAACTGATTTACGATGGAGCGCAGGCGATTGGCTCAAAGCACAACGGCAAAGGGATCGGAATGTATGGCGAGGCCGCAACTTTAAGCTTTTACCCAACCAAAAACCTCGGCGGTTGCGGTGACGGCGGAATGGTGCTCGTGCGAGACGAAGAACTCGCCGCCAGAGCGAAATCAATCCGTTTCCACGGGATGGACGCCACTTACTCGTATCAGTACGTAGGCTACTGCAGCAGGCTGGACGAAATCCAGGCCGCCATCCTGCGGGTGAAGGTCAAGTATATCGAGCAGTGGAATGCCGCCCGAGCGGCCAACGCCGCGTATTATATCGAGGCTCTGAGCGGGCTGCCGCTTCAGTTGCCGGTTCCCGCACCCGAGAATTATCATATATACCATCAGTTCACGATCCGCTTCGCCAAACGCGATCAGCTCAAAGCCAAGCTTGCCGAAAGAGGCGTCGGCTCGGCGGTCTTTTATCCGAGCCCGCTGCACCTGCAGAAGGCTTATCTGAACCTCGGATACAAGCCGGGAGACTTCCCAGAATCCGAACAGGTCGCGCGCGAGTGCCTGAGCCTGCCGGTCTTCCCGGAGCTGACCGAAGAAGATCGAAACACTGTCACCGAGGCTGTGAAGACATCAGTAGCGGAACTGACATAAATTTTGAATTTTGAGTTGATTTGCGCAAAGGGGTATCCGTTATGAAAGCCATGATTCTCGCCGCCGGCGTAGGTTCCCGGCTCGATCCATTGACCAGAAACGTGCCCAAACCGATGGTTCCCATCGTAAACAAGCCGGTTATGGAGCATATAGTCGAGCTTTTGGCTAGAAACGGCTTCAAAGAGATAATGGTAAACCTGCATTATCTCGGCGATCAGATAAAAGATTACTTCGGCACCGGAAAAAACTGGGGCGTGAAGATTCACTATTCTCCCGAGGATCAGCTCTGGGGCGACGCCGGAAGCGTGAAGCGCTGCGAGAGCTTTTTTGACGAAGAGACCTTTGTGGTCGTAGGCGGCGACGATCTGGCCGATATAGACATCAAGCGCCTCGTCAGATTTCATGAGGAGAAGAATGCGCTCGCGACAATCGCGCTTTCGCTGGTGGACGACCCGTCCGAATACGGCATCGCTCTTTTGAACGACCGAGGCCGGATCACGCGGTTTCTCGAGAAGCCCAAGGGCGAAGTCATCTTCAGCAACTCAGCCAACACGGGCGTCTACATATTTAACAAGCACGTATTGGAGCTTATCCCAAAAGGCACACCTTACGGCTTCGGCAACAATCTGTTCCCAGTGCTGCTGCAGCAAAAGACCCGCGTTTACGGCTACCTCACTCGCAGCTATTGGAAGGACGTCGGCAGCCTCAAGCAGTATCAGGAAGCTCACCGCGATGCGTTGAGCGGCCGTGTTGAGGTGAAACTACCTTACACCGAGGTCAAAAAGTATGTGTGGATAGGCGAGAACGTGCAGATTGATCCGAGCGCCGAGATCGGCTATCCCGTGGTGATCGGCAATAACTGCCGGATCGAAAAAGGTGCGAAACTCCTCGAATACTCTATTTTGGGCGACAATTGCATTCTTGAAGAAGGCTCTGTCGTGAAGCAAAGCGTTTTGTGGCCCGGCGCTACTGTCATGCGAAAGACCATGCTGGAACGATGCGTTGTCGGCGAGAAGTGCAGCGTGAAGTCCAGCGCGGCGGTTTTCGATGGCGTGATCGTCGATCCGGTCAGGCGCAACGGCAATAGTCATTAGTTGGGCTCCGCCCCAAACCCCACTCAAAGCAAATTGTTTACACAATTGCATGGTTTCAAGGGCGGAGCCATTGGCAAGCAAAAAGTGAAACTCCTCACCCAAGCACGCACACTGACGCCGGAACGCGAATCCATGGCACCAGACTTTCACTGATTTTGAAGACGAAGTGATCGTTCTCCGGGCCGACGAAGCCCGTAATCATGTCCTGGCCGACCACAATAGACGCGAACTGCCTGCCAGAGGCAAGCAGCACTCCGCCTTTTAAAATGCCCGGAGCCTTGATGACGCTGCTGCCCACAATGTTCTCCACATGCTGCAGCTCGACCTGGTAGCCCTGGGGATACAGCCTGTACAGCAAGTTATACAGGTCGGTAGCGAGCGCCAGCACGTACGGCCCATGGAACCCGGCCTTGTCCAATAAACTGACGGCCTTGATAATATCAGCGGCAGCCGTACCGACTTCTTCCCAGTTCCCGAGTTTTATCGACTGAGACCCCTTCGCATTCAGCAGGCCGTCGATCCCCAGGCCATTGTTGCCCTGGAAGATAAGACTATCTTCAGCGGACGCTATAGACATCGCGGCGTGTGCGACAGCCTCAGTGTCGAGTGAGAAACCATCAGACTCGAACGCCGCAAGGTCGCGCGCGCCCAATGAGAACGTCGTCTCAATGAGGGGAACGCTCAGCGCGCCGCTCGCCGTCACGCTCGGAGCCGTGTCCTTGATGGGCTTGTCACAAAGAGGAATGCTTTTCAAGCCAAGCCCGTAGGGCCCCTCGATGTCGAGGATCCTTCTGCCTGACAATTGGCTCTTTGCCGATGAAATCACTATCTCGTCCAGCTTTGACCAGATTTGCTCGCCGCCGACGAAATCGTCGCGTCCATGATATTTGTTCGCCATAATCAATATCCTTTCGCGTCGCACATAGCCATAAACACGAATTTGCTTTCTGAAATGTCGAGGCAATTATGGCTTCAAAGAGCCTACAGTAAGTTCGTTAATGCATTCAGGGGATTCTTTTTCAGCCTTTTCAAACGGGTTTGCAGGGTTGAGATCGCCTCTTGCCACTTCTTCGGCCATCTCCCTGACTTCAACTGCTCCATTTGCGATCCAGGCTTCTTCCTCGCATCGGGTCAGTATGTTGATGAGTTCGATAAATTCGCCTACGTGAACGCGCTCCTCGTTGGCCACGTCCAGCAGGACTTTTTTTGCGATGGGGTTGTCGGTGGCATCCGCGTGAGCCTCATACAGCGCTGTAGCCTCTTCCTCGGCAGCGATGTTGAGCCTGAGCGCGCGTATAAGCTCACTGACGGTCATTTTTCTGTCGGGCACATTTCCGTAAAACGGGTCGGCAAAAGCTCCCATTGAGCACCTCCGTAGTATAGCCTGTTTGGCTCTCGTTTACCCTGTCGGAGAAATGCTCAAACGAGGATTTTCTTGGGCTTTGCCTTTGGACTATGCCGGCGGGTGGGAGTCCGAGGTTGAAATCCTCAGATAAACTAATAGTTGCTCGGGCGCTCGATTCCTGCTATCCTGATTTACATGGGCAAGAAATGGCGGACACAGGCCGAGCGTCACGCTTTTTACCTCGGCAAGAGCGTGGACAAAGCGGTTCGGGAACACAATATGATCGCCGAGGGCGACAGAATCCTGGTCGGAATATCCGGCGGAAAAGACAGCATGTCTCTTCTGCGCCTTCTCGCGTGCAGGCAGAGATGCTCGCCGGTTCATTATGAAATGGTCGCGGTGCATGTGCGAGGCGATGCGCGCGGCAGCGAGATTGAAGTGCCCGAATCGTTTATCGACTGGCTGAAAAGCGAAGGCGTGCCGTTTCACGTCGTGGATATCATACTCCCCGAAGGCGAACCCCTTCCCATGAACTGCGAACGCTGCGGACACAATCGCCGCCGCACTCTCTTTGAGATGGCCGAAAAACTCGGGTGCAACAAAGTCGCGCTGGGTCACAACCTCGAAGACTTCGCTCATACGGCGCTGATGAATCTGTTCTTACATGGTCGGCTTGAGACTATGGCGTTCAGGCGCGACTATTTCGGCGGCAGGTTCGGCGTCATAAGACCCTTGGCATACGTCAGGGAACGCGACATCATACGCTTCGCCAAGGTCTGCGAATTCCCCGTAGTCCAAACCGGCTGTCCTGTGGCTCCAATATCTCGCCGGGCTGCCGCAAAAGAACTGATGCTGAGTGTGGGCAAGGAGTTCAGGTCGGCATGTTTCAACATTGTCCGCGCGGCCACGAAAGAATAGTGCGGATTTCCTGCATTTGTGCCGGTAAGGTTGGTTGCACCCAAACGGAATAATATATATATCTGCCAATCATAATGTGTTCAGGCTGCTCGGGTGATTTTTGATCCGGGTCAAGCACCTGAAACCGACCATCTGTTTGTTGGGGTGCAAAGTGCGGAACTCAAGTTGAATTCCGCTTGACCTGGCCACCGAACCGAGTTCCTCTTCTGACCGAAGAGGGGCAAGGGGAGGTAGTGCTGCCGCACGGATGCATACCGGCACCCTCCCGCGAGTCTGGTGCACCTCGCGCCGGACTCAGTCATACCCGACCGGGCCCAAGCCCCCCGGTCGGGCAGACTCTTGCCACTAGAGCAAACACGTGATTAAAAGTTTTTGATAGAGGGTTTACTCTGTTTTCGGACTCTGGCACTGCAGAATGTGCGCCACCGCCTGAATCTGCTTTTTCAAGTCGAAGAAATTCTGCGCGCGATCTCGACCCATCTTGCCCATATGCGCGGCAGACGACTCATTCGCAATCAGGCTTTCCATCGCACAAGCAAGCTCATTCGGATCAGCAGGTGATATCAGAAACCCCGTCTCATCCGGCACGACAATCTCCGGCAGCCCCCCGACACGACTTGCGATCACGGGACGCCCGAGAGCCATCGCTTCGACCGCCGCCAGCCCGAACCCTTCCCTGATTGACGGCACGATCACGCCGTCGCACGCCGACATAAGGGTGCGCACGTCGGATATAAACCCCTTGAACTCGACGCTCTCTACAATTCCCAGAGACTCCGCCGCGTGAGCGAGTTCGCCGCGGTTTTTGCCGTCACCCCCAAGCACAAGTCGAGCGTTCGGATGATTCTTCAGCAGGATGGACATCGCCTCGATCGCGACTTGCTGCCCCTTCTCTTCCGACAGCCTTCCGAACACTCCGAAGATGTGCGTGCCGGGGTCATAGCCGAGTTTTCGCTTGGAATCGGCCAAATTTACGGGTCGAAATCGTCCCAAATCGACCCCATTATGGACGACATGCACCCTGTTTGGGTCCAAACCCTGCTCGCAAAGGTGCGTTTTTACAGCCTCAGAAACGGCAATTACGGCCGTCGAGCGCTTAAAACAAGTGGCGCTGTTCATCCCATGTACATGTGCGACCGACCCCACTCCGGCGATTTTAGCGGCCATCGCGCCCAGCAGGCTGGCGGTGGACAGATGCGTGTGAACAATGTCTATTTTGTGGGATTTAATGAGTTTTGCGAGCCGGAAGATCGTAATGGGGTCGATTTTGCCGTGAGTTTTCCAGTTGACGCTTTCGATTCCCCGGCTCGCGGCGTAATCGACAAACGGCCTGCCCGACGGCACGAACAGCTCGACTTCAATGCCGAGCTTCGGAAGCTGCTCGCACAGCTCGGCGACATATACTTCGGCGCCGCCGATTCTAGATGGGGTTATGGCCTCTAATACGCGCATTCAATGGTTCCTAAATGGCTGAAAGTCGAAAACTGAGAGCGGAAAGTTCGGAATGAGCTGCTCTCTGCTTTCCACTATTTCCTGATATATCCTTCGACGGCGATGTCATCACCGAACCGTCTCAGACGGATATGATCGAGCTCGACCGCTGAAGATATGGTTTCTGCGCCTATTCCTCCGACCGAATCCACCGAATCGCGCCCGCCGATTATAATCGGAGCGTGGAAGCACAGCACTTTATCGACCACGCGCTCTTCTATGGCGGATGCGGCGGTCTCTCCTCCGCCCTCAATCAACACGCTGAGATAACCCATTTTGCCCAGCTCGCGTATCAGTCCGGCAAGCGACACCCTGCCCTTTTGCGTCTCAAGTCGTATGATTCGCGCTCCAGCCTCTTCGAGTTTTCTGAGCGATGTCGCATCGGCATCCGGCCCTGCGGCCACAATGGAGTCTCCCGGCTGATCGAACAGCTTCAAATCAGCGGGCAAGTTGCCTGTGGCTGTAATGACGACCCTCGCGGGATAATACGTTTTCCTGCCGAGGCGTGCCGTTAGAGATGGGTTATCGGTACGAGCGGTGTTGCCGCCGACAATTATGGCGTCGGCGCCGCTCCTGATGGTATGAGCGTATTTGCGCGAGCGCTCGTTGGTGATCCATTTGGAATCGCCGGTGCGGGTGGCTATCTTGCCGTCCAAGCTCATCGCGGACTTGAGCGTCACAAGCGGCATCCCGGTGGTGCGGTGCTTGATATATGCTTCGTTGAGAGCGCGAGACTTTTCTTCGCATAGCCCGACGTGAACGGTTATGCCTGCCGACCTCAGTTCGTCGATGCCTTTTGAGGCGACTTTTGGATCGGGATCGACCATCGCGACATATACTTCGGCTATGCCTGCCTCGATGATCGCGCGGGTGCACGGAGGAGTGCGTCCCTGGTGGCAGCATGGCTCCAGCGTGACATACATAGTCGCGCCTTTTGCGCGGTCTCCGGCGTCACGCAGGGCGAAAACCTCGGCGTGAGGCTCGCCTGCTTTTGGGTGATAGCCCTCGCCGACGATGTTGTCGTCTTTTACGATTACCGCGCCTACCATCGGATTCGGGCTGGTTCTGCCGCGCTTGGCAAGCTTCAGAGCGCGCAACATGTAGCCGGTGTGTGTCACTTGGGCTTGTCCTCTCTCAAATTGCGCAGCGCCCGGCGGTTCAGAGACGAATAGTCCGTCGCGACCGCTTTCAGATCGTACAGCGCGAGTATCATAACCGCTACGCCCAGAAACACGCAGAGAGTCCAGTAAATCAGCTCGATAACGAGGTTGCTGTGAAAGTTGACCCACGGGCCGATGAGCATCATCGCAAAGAGAGATTCTACCAGCACGGTCAGCGCGACGCGGATGATGCGCCGTCGACGCCCGATCACGCAGCCCGGCGCGCGCCACCTGCGCACCTCGGTTATGAACACGGCCGTCACGGCGATTATCCCGGCAATCGCGACCCACTGGCCGAAAACTAGAGACATTTCTCTGTTTCCCCGGCCAGCAGAGCCGTATTGGCGAGGAGTTTAAGTTCGTCACAGGCCTCGCGCACCGACTTGCCGTCGCCGTTGCTGTAAACCGATGATCCAGCGACCAGGACGTTTGCGCCTGCTCGAACGACTTTGGGAGCCGTTTTGGCGTCAATGCCACCGTCCACCGAAATGTCGATGCTTACTCCAGCCTCCTCGGCCATAGCCCGCAGAGCGGCGATTTTGGGAAGCATGCTCTCGATGAAGCTCTGCCCTCCGAAACCGGGGTTTACGGTCATAATGAGCGCCACATCGAGGTCGGTAATGACATTCTCCAGCATGCACAGCGGGGTATGAGGGTTCAATGCGACCCCCGCCGGAACGCCCAGCGCCTTGATGGATTGCAGAGTGCGGTGCAGATGCGTGCAGGCCTCGGCGTGAACCGTTATCTCGCTGGCACCCGCTTTAACGAAGTTCTCAATATACAGCTCGGGTTTTTCGATCATTAGATGCACGAGCAGAGGCAGGTTCGTGAGCTTGCGCACAGCCTTGATTATCATCGGGCCGAATGTAATGTTCGGGACGAAATGGCCGTCCATTACGTCGCAGTGAAGCGCGTCGGCTCCACATTCCTGCGCCGCGGAAACGTCCTTTTGCAGGTTGCTGAAATCCGCCGCCAACAGAGATGGCGCGATAATAATGCGTTTCGTGCTCAATATCTGCTGTCACTTTCCGACATTGTAATGTCTTTCACAAGCTCGCCGCCCACGTATATCTTGATTGTGGGCGAGCTGCCGTAAGCCGTGACTATCTCAGAGAACTTGTCACCCGGCTGGCGAGTCTCCTGATAAGCCGTGGTCTCGCCGTGATCGTCTACGACCACAATCTGCACTTCCTGATCGCCGTCCGCGTCCGCAGGGACTTCCACGTTCACCTTATATCGGTGAGACCGGCTCTCGGAGGAAGCAGACTCCGACGACGAATCGCTTTCGGACTCGGGTTTCGGGCCATTGCTTATCACCAGGTCTATAGCCGCGCCGGGAGCGCGCCTGATGCCTGCGGGTGGGTCTTGAGAGATGACCGTGTTCATGGGCGATTTGTCGCTGTATTCCTGCTTGACGTTGCCGATGGTGAAACCGGCGTGCACGGCCGTCTCGTTGGCTCGAGCTTCGGGAAGACCCGTAAGGTCGGGTATTTCGACGGTGCTGGGGCCCGTGCTGATCTTGACTTTCACCTCAGGGCTGTCTGCCGGCACCATCGCGCCCGCCGCCGGGCTGACCGCGCAAATCTGGCCTGCCGCGTAGGTCTCGCTGAAGGCTCTGCCGTCGTCCACCAGCTTGATGTTGTTTTCCTGCGCGATGAATTGCGCCTCTTCCCAGGTCTTTCCCAGAAGCGGAGGAACCCTTACCTGGGCTTTTCCGCCTGAAAGGAACATAGTCAAACCGAGAGAGACGAGCACCACGGCTACAAAAACCACCACCAGCCAGATAAACCGCGATTTCATCGTTTGATCCGGCACATCTGCGGGCTCTTTGGCCACCGCCGCATGCGGTCCGCCTACTATTACCGGACGCCCCGTTCTCAAAGCTTCGCTGACGGCCTTGATGTCGGCCAGCAGCGCCGAGATACTCTGGTAGCGATCCTGTGGAGCGGTTTCCATCGCGCGCATCACGATGTCGCTCAGGGACTTGGGAATGGCGGTGTTGACCGAACGCGGAGGCGTGGGAATCTCCTTGGCTTTCTTTAGCGCCACTGAAATGGCGGTTGCTCCCGCGAAGGGAAGCTGGCCGGTAAGCATCTCGTAGATAATGACACCGATGGAATAGACGTCCGAACTCGGTGACGGCGCGGCCCCCTCGGCGATCTCGGGAGCCTGATAATGAACCGAGCGCATTGCGCACTTGTCGGAGACCGCTGTGCAGCCACTCACGGCTGGGAAAAGTCCGAAATCGGTGAGTTTGACTTCGCCGTCCGGGCTGACGATGATGTCCTGCGGCGCGATGTCTCCATGCACGATCCGATTGGCATGCGCATACTCCAATGCAGTAAGTACAGGGGTTATGATATCCAGGGCGTTGAGGGCTGCAATGGGGCCTGCCCTGCGCACTCTGTCCTTGACGTTGATCCCGCGCGCGAACTCGCATGCCACGAAGCATTCGTTCTGGACGTAGTCGGCATCCAAAATGCGGGCGATATTGGGATGCGAGAGCCCGGCTACGTTGCGATACCCGCCGAGGATGGCATCCACGCACTCACTGCCGCCCGCGACTTCTTTTGAGAGGACTTTCAGCGCCACCAGGCGATTGAGCACCTTGTCGCGAGACTTGTATACGGAGAAAATCGGGCCGTCGCCGATCTTTTCCAGCACTTCGTATCTGTGATTTATAATTTGTCCTATCAAGTCTCAGAATCTCCTGCAATTATGTCTTGGCAACAGTGAAATTATTTGTGGCAGCAACATTATTGAGGGTTTCACCCTCAAACTCCTGACCAAAGCAAATTGTTTACTCATCTAGATGCATATAATTGTGTAAACAATTTGCTTTGCCAAGGGCTCTGCCCTTGGATCCCGCCAGGAGCCGAGTGGCCCCTGGACCCCCGTTCCATAGTTGAATGATCCCTTAAGGGATCATTCAACTATGAGTCAGAAGGTCCAGGAAACCTGGTTTCCTGGCAGAGTCCAGAGACAGGGTCTCTGGCAGGGTTTGGGACGGAGTCCCAAAAGGTTTGCAAGCACATATTATTAGCCCTGATATCTCAGAGATTTGTGTCTTTCGACTGCGCTCGCAATGGTCTGCCGGTCTATGTCCGGGACGACCTTGCACTCGCCGAGCGCCACCGGCAGCGCCATTCTGATACTGCTGCCCAGCGTCTTTTTGTCCACTTCAATTGCTCGTACTATATCCTGCGCGTTGAATACATCGTCTAAATTCACCGGCAACCGCATTTTAGCCAAGACGTTAGCGATCTTTGAAGCCGTCTGCGATTGGGCAACGCCTATATCTTCGGCAATCAGCGCTTCCGTTACCATACCGACGGATAACGCTTCGCCGTGCCTGAACTTGCCATATCCGCTGAGCGCTTCTATCGCGTGGCCCACCGTGTGACCGTAGTTCAGTATAGCTCTGAGCCCCGATTCGCGCTCATCGATTTCCACCACATCCCGCTTTATCTCCACCGACCGGTACACCGCGCGCTCCAGCAGGTCGTGTTGTCCGGCAAGCAGGCCGGATGCGTTGTCATCGAGAAATTCGAGAAACTCCCGATCATAAATTATACCATGCTTGACCACCTCGGCCAAACCGCATCGCAGTTCGCGAGAGGGAAGCGTATCGAGCGTTAATGTGTCCATCACGACCGCCCTGGGCTGGTGGAACGCTCCGACGAGGTTCTTGCCCTGCGGAAGATCGACTCCGGTCTTACCGCCCACGCTTGCGTCCACTTGAGCCAGCAGGGTGGTGGGGACCTGAACAAAATCTATGCCGCGCATGTATGTGGCGGCGGCAAAGCCCGACATGTCTCCGATTACTCCGCCGCCCAGCGCGACAATTACCCCGCAGCGATCCATTTTCATGTCCACGAGCGCGTCGTAAATTTTGGCGATGGTCCGCAGAGTTTTGAACCGTTCGCCCGCCGGGACGATTATGGTCTCGCTGCGGATACCAGCGGCGTTGATGCTTGCAGTTACCTTTGCCGCATAATGCCTGGCCACGGTGGGATTGGTGACAATCGCCGCCGCAGTGTGCTTGCATGATGACGCGACAATGTCACCGACGCGCGACAACACGCCGGCTCCAATGGTAATAACGTATGAATGCTCGCCCAGGTTGACTTTAATCTCGGACATAAACACCTCTATGGACAAGCCAATGATAATCGCTATTGCGCGGAAAATCAATAGCCGGGGCATCGGGGGGACATGTTAAATGTGGGGTAATCAATCTGAGTCAGAAGATCCTGGAAATCGGGTTTCATGGCAGTGTCAAGACATAGAGCCCCAAATCTGACATGCACCCGGCGTCGGGCAAGATGTAGGACAAGGAAGCCATCGGCAAGACTTGATAATACTCGTCATTATCATAATTAGGCGTAATCATTAAATAATAATTTTTGAGGTGCCAATATAAACTGGAGGAGGAATATCTGTCGTGTATGATTAATGAACTATTGATTATGTTCTGGCCGTTTAGGTGAGCCTTGACCAGGGTAAGATTGCCGGGATGGCTGCACTCATTAGTAATTCTGGACGGAGGGAACCTTTGCACAACCGACATTTCTCACTGCTTAGAGTAAGGCCGGGCAATCCGCTGCGCTTTTCAGGGCCTATAGCTCGGGTGATGGAGCCGCGTCTGAAAGACAACAAGATGATTAAGGCCATTGCGTCTGCTGGATTGCTTAAAGGCGGCGGAGAGATAGAACTTCTGGGTATGAAAACCGAAATCGGCGACGACGAGACGTTCTCCGCCTGGCCTACAGGTCCTCTGGGCAAACTACCGGATGCGAAAAAGGCCGTGGAAGGCGTCCAGAAAGCCATCAGAAATAGAGGGAAACCGCTCATTTTGCGCGGGGACGGCGCTTTGGTATATACGTCATATCAGCCGCCGGTGCCTACCAACGCCTCGATGAAATTGTTGGGCAGCCGGCTTTCGCTGGAACTCGACGGGCATCCGCAGCCGACAGTCTGCACGCTTCAGGTCACAACCCGATGTCAGGCCAACTGTGTGCACTGCAGCGCCGCGCGTCATAAGAGACAGCACGAGACTGAGCTTACCACCCAGGAATGGAAGCGCGTGATCCGCCAGTCCGAGCAGTTGGGGGCCGTGACGGTCATCTTCACCGGCGGAGAGCCGCTTCTGAGGCCGGACATCTTTGAACTGATTAATTGGGTCGATAAAGACGAGGCCGTTGTGGGTATGTTTTCCAACGGGCTGCTGCTTAACGGCGAAAACGTGAAGAAGCTGGTGGACGCGGGATTGTGGTTTATCCATGTCTCGATAGACTCGCCGGACCCGTGTCAGCATGATGAAATGCGTCACGTGCCGGGGTGTTTCGACAAAGCCGTCGAAGGGCTTGCTCGCGCTAAAGACGCTGGAATTCTGACGGGTATATCCACTTACGCGACGCCGGAAAGGCTGCGTAACGGACAAGTGATCGAGTTGATCGAAATGACGAAAAAATACGGGTTCGACGAAATTACTATCTTTGATGTCGTCCCGACGGGCAGGCTTCTGCGCGAGGATCGGCAGCATTTGCTTTCCGACGAAGATAAAGCGGAGTTGTGCAGGATCGAAAACGAGTATAATGAAGGGCATCCGCGTCCGCAGGTCATTACGCAGGCGCATGTGAACGGCCCGACCGGCGTTGGCTGTTACGCGGGGTGGTGCCAGTTTTATATGACGGCCTATGGCGAGATGACCCCGTGCGACTTCACGCCTCTGGCGTTCGGCAGCGCGAAAGACGAAAGCGTGGAGGACATGTGGAACCGGATGATAACCCACGAAGGCTATTGCCGCCACAAGGACAGCTGTCGCATGCAAGATCCCGATTTCAGAACAATGTGGATCGACAAGATTCCTGCAAGCGGACCGTTTCCTTATCCAGTGGAGAAATTCGCCCAACTGGCGCATATAGACCCGGACAGCGAACTTGACCTTGAGACGCCTGGCGAATACTCTTCAATTGGAATAAAGGGCTGAGCTATTTGGGACTCCGCTAGAGACTCTGTCTCTGGATTCTGCGAGGGAACCAGGTTTCCTTGGCAGAACAGAACTCGTTCTTGACAACTCCATGCTTGTGTGTTATTACTACTCTTGGAGGTCGGAATGGGTGGGTAATTTTCTGCGACGCGGAGCCTGGTATATTTGCCTGGCTTTTATTTGTGTACTGCTGGGTTCCGCCGCGATATGCGATCAGGTCTGCGTGGTGTTGAACGCGCAGAGCCAGAATGAATGTATTGCCGCAATAGAGAGCATAGAATCGGCCGGCGGGCAGGTCAGACATGTTTTTCCGCCGCAGACGCTGATCTGCGACTTATCCGCGTCCATCCAGGCCGATATTGCCGGTCTTCAAGGGGTGAGAGCCGTCCTTACGGGCTCGTCCGAAACCGGAGCATTTACCGGCTTTGATGCAACCTCACTCCGCGGCCTCCAGACATGGAACCTGTTGTGCGCCCAGCATTGGCAGATGCCCGCCGCGTCAAACGATTCTACGGGTTCCACCACATCCACGCTTTCGCCGGATACGACATACAGCGAAGCCGACCATTCCCCTGGGTATTACGAAACCAGTTCTTTTATGATAGGCAGCGTGTCCGTGGGAGTCGTCCTACCGGAGAGCGCCGGAGATTCCGAAAACTGGTCTGACGACCGCGTTGCATCGGTGATATGCAAGATAGTGCAGGGATTGGACTGGTGGATATCGCAGTCTAGTGAATACGCGCGGCTCAAGTTCTTCTACGATATTCCGGATTGCAACATCGGCGCGGCTTGTTCGCTCGAACCGATAAATCTAAGCACAGCATTCGGCGAGTCATGGATAAGGGAGACGATGTCGTCGCTGGGATACTACAAGCCGGATGTAAGCGGCACGGCGTTTACAAAAGCCTATATCAACGACGTCAGGACGAAATTCGGCACGGACTGGGCCTGTTGCATATTCGCGGTGGACAGCTTAAAAGATGCCGACGGCTGCTTCCCGGACGGCAACTACGCGTACGGGTCGCAGGCCGATTCGACAATGGTCATCACTTACGACTGCGGAGGCTGGGGTCACGACCGCTTCGATCTGGTGGTTCGCCATGAGATGGGGCACGTGTTCGGGGCGGCGGACGAGTATTGCTCGGCCAGCATGTGCTGCGGGTATCTCTATGTCAAGAACGGCAACTGCGTGGCATACAATTCTGACAGCGTTCCGTGCATTATGAAGTCATATTGCGACAGTTTGTGCGTATATACTCGCGGCCAGATCGGTTGGCAGGACACCGACGGCGATGGCATTTGGGATCCGGTCGATACGGACGTCACATGCGCCGCCGAATGTCTCGAAGGCGTTTCCACATCAAGCCGAATGCTCTCGTTTATCGGCTCGGCATGCGACATTCCGGCTTACACTCTGTTTTTTACGCCTGTCACCATCAACCATATCGAAGCCGTGGAATTCAAGATCGACAGCGGAGCATGGACTGCCGCCGAGGCCTCCGACGGCAAGTTCGATTCACCGATGGAGTCGTTCACGTTTGACTCGGCCGTTAGCGAGTGCAGGCAGCACACAATCGAGGTGCGGGCGCGTAATACGGTCGGCAACCTATCGCCCGTCTGCGAGGTGGATGTGTGCGTTTTGCCCGACACTACCGTTTCCATCGGATCGGCAAAAAAGAGCGCCGAGGGATCGATTGTATGTGTGGCGGATAAAATCGTCACCGCTGTGGTGAGCGGCGGCGATTTCTACATCGAGGAAGACAATCGCGCTTCGGGGCTGCGAGTGAATGCGTCTGCAAGCGTGAAGGTCGGCGACAGAGTGACGCTGACCGGCACAATGTGCGATTCATCCGCCGGCGAGCCGTTTCTGAAGGCAATTTCAGCGGATGTCGTATGCAGTGGCGCGAAGGCTCCATCGCCACTGGGCGTCAATCTGCCTACCGCATTGTCCAATGGCCTGTGTTGGGGATTGCTAATTCGTGTGTGGGGATCACTTACTAAGTCCGATGACGGCGTGTGGACTCTTTACTCCTCATCCGAATGCTCTGACGACTTGCCGAATGTGCAGGTTGCGCTGCCCGATGGATCGACGCCGATTTCCGGCGCGTTTGCTGCGATAAATGGAGTCATCGGTCTCGAACAGAACTCAGTCTCGGGACTTACATATCATGTTCTTACCGCCACTGGCATTACTATTCTATAAACACTTTTGGAACTCTGCCGGAAAACCGGCGTTTCTGGCGGTTTGGACAGTTCATTTGACAATAGGCGCATTATCCGTATAATGAAATCACACGTTTGGCCTCCAATTTCTTAATTTCGGAGAACCCGGTATGTCTCAAGACTCGAAATCCGGCGATGACAGAACTATCGTGCTGGGCGTTCAGGTGCTGGCCATTTTAGTCGTTTTTGCAGTGCCGACGGCTGTGCTCGCGCTTGCACTGCCGGACTATTCTTCATGGATCGTAATCGGAGGCACTTATCTGCTGTTCGCCACTGCGGCGCTCTTTGCGGGGATAGGCTGGCGAGACTCCAACTACAGCCCCCGCGCTCGAATATGCACGCTGCTGATTCTTGCGGCAACGATCCTCGTGGCTCCAACTTTGCGCTGGATCTCAGGCGAATACTGGGAGTTTACGTATTTTCTTTACGTCGTTGCAATGCGCAGCGCAAGCCTGCTCTCACCGTTTATTATCGGATTGATCTTGTCTCGCGTTATGAGCAGGTATACAACTCCGCCCGACAAATAAAAGAAAGCGTTTAGTCTTGCGAGAGTGCTCCGATGGTTTCGCCCGAAGGCACCAGGCCCATATATAAAAATGGTTACCCCCTTACGGAGGTAACCAATTTCGGGTCAGTATGACATATATCCCTAACCAGGTTTGCCCACGAGCTGATCTCGTGTGAGCACGGTTTCCCATTTAAGGCATCGGAAGCCGGGGTTAGTTTTGGTGTCCAGCAGTTTGTCTCTGAAGGCCTCACCCTTCCAGCCGACACGATCTTGAATATAATCGGGACAATTCGGCTGCTGCGGCGAGAACCAGACTGTTAACTTGTATTTCTTTGCAACAAACGGATAGAACTCGCTGTTCCTGCTCAGGTCGATCTTGGAAGAAAACGCTCCGCCGGTCACATAGATTGAGTCCCAGACGACCGTTTCTTCGGGATTGAGCTTCCAGTTGAATGTGTCAAGCTCCGGCATTACGTAATCGTAGTCCGTAAGCATCCATGATACACGGGAACCATCGCGCCAAAGTTCTTTTCTGTCAGCCGACTTTTGCTCGTTCTCTTCGTACCAGTGCGTGAACGGCTCGCTCGCCATTCCCTTATATTCAGATGAGTTGGCTAGATTTAGCTTTCCAGATATGACAAACATCTTCGGCGCAAGTTTTTTGAAGTTCACCTGGAAACCTGTGTCGAGGGGTTTCAAGGCATCACCGAACGGCTGGCCTGAAGCGAGCCGCCGGTCATAGTCTTTCTTTGCGCTCAGTGAGGCTTTTCTCCAACTGGTCGGCGTTTTGCTGTTTGTGTCCAAGCTCAGCGCAATATCCAGACCCTGCTTGTATTTTTCCAGGTCGCCGTAACGCCACCCCATTCGCATCAGCATAAGCGAAAGATTGCGGTCACATATCTCAAGCGATGTATGATCCACGTAGGAATTCTTGAGCGTCGGGTCCTTGATCATGTCTTCGACGCGCTTTTTGGATTTGTGCCACTCGTCAATGGCTTCGTCGAACTGCCCGACCTTCTCGTACTGGTGGGCGAGCATTCTGTCAACGAACTCGGGGCGCTTGGTCTTTATGCCGGTGTTGACATCGAACCCCTCGTGCTTGCAGGCCTCCTGCATATAGTAGAGAGCCTTTTGCTGATCGTTGAGCTTTTTGCAATAGTGAGTCCAGCCAAGCTCGAAATACAAGTCCCAGATGTTCGGGTTGTTAGCGATGCCCTCTTTGAGCAGAGCGATCGACGCCGGTATATAGCGCTTATCCGACATCTGGTCTTGATCGACGAAGTTGTAGTCCAGGTGCCACGCGCCCGTCGTGAAGACGTCGATGTTATGCGGGTCGAGCCAGGTGACCAGGCGCACTATCGGAATAATCGCCTGATACTGGCCCATGTGGAAAAACGTGTCTGCCCTGACCCACAGCGTTCCCGCGATGACTTCCTTGAAGCCCAACGCCGACGCAATGATAAACTGTCCCGGAAGCTGAACCATAAGCTCGTTGCTGTTGCCGCCGGAGATAGTGGTCTCGTTCTTTTTGATCGTCATCTGCATGGGGTCGATGATGCTCTGCATAACCCCTATAGCGATGAAGACGGCCACCGCCAGGACGATGAGAAGTT
Source organism: bacterium (assembly GCA_021372295.1). Taxonomy (GTDB): domain Bacteria; phylum Armatimonadota; class UBA5829; order UBA5829; family UBA5829; genus UBA5829. Next base: position 69,024 of record JAJFUS010000050.1, read on the forward strand.
TTCGCTTGCCTTCGCCCATAATCAGACTTCCTTTTTCTCGAAGATAATCACCGCCAGCATCATCATAAGCAGAGTATAAAAGAGAGCGTAGATGGCCACCTGGCCGGTGTACTTCGT
>JAJFUS010000007.1 GCA_021372295.1 bacterium
GCGTCGCGGCAGGTCTTGCATCGAATCGGCTCGCTGAATCCTCGCGACTGGAAGAACTCTTGCTCTCCTGCGGTGAACACGAATGTCTGTCCACAGTCTTTGCAGATCAGTTCTTTGTCCTGGGCCATTTGTTTACCCCCCTTGGAACTTTTGAATTGCACTTCTGAAAATAATATGGACCGTTGAATGGGGGTTTGAACTTGCACCCAAGGGCTTACTTTACCTTTTGCCGATTCTTTTAGTCCGGTTCGCGGCTAAATCGACCATCGCCGCCGAACAGCAGAAGCCATGTGAGATTATACCTCACAACATGGGCTTTCAAAAGCAATAATAAATATAAATTGAAAAAAAACTATGGGAGGAGCGTGAAGTATTAACGGCGAATCACCAAAGTAGGGAATAAAGTGGACGGGGATCCTATGTCTGAGCACACCACAAGTGTAGAGCAGGGGATCGTCCTGTTTAAGGAAGGCAACTTTGAACAGGCGGTCGGTATTTTGGAGGACGCTTCCCGACAATTTCCGGGGAGTTATGAAGCCTTCGTGTACCTCGGTGCCGCCTACGCTCAGCAAGGCCGACATAACGCCGCCATAGGTGCGCTCAAACGGGCGTCCGAGATCAAGCCCGATTCCCCGCGAATCCACTACAATCTCGGCCAGGCCTATGAAGCGGCTGGAGTGCCGCGAGAGGCATGGTTTGAATATAAGAAAGCCCTCGAACTCGACCCCAAATACGGTCTGGCGCGTGGAGCGCTCATATCGTTGTCTCAGCGTTTGCCTAAACTGCTTGGTTCCGGCATAGAAGTTGCCGCGTAAAAGGCTATTTGTTCACAAAAATACCAGCGAACTTGCGGAATGGCACGATTGTTGCAGAGTTAGTATGTGACATATTAGTATGTCGTGTTGCGGTGAAGTTGGTTTGGAGTGCGAGGATTTCCTGCGCAAGTTTGTTTGCGAGATGCCTGCTCCGGTGTTTCGCAAATCCAGCCCGTTCTAGCGGGCAGCTCACTCCAAAGGGCGGTATATGCCACAACACTAGAAACGGCCCCGGCAGAGCGCTATCCTCAGACCTGTCGGGGCTGTTCATCGTACAAGACCTATTTTAGCCCCAGCCTCTCAAAAATCCGATCCACATTCCTGAGATGATGCTCCAAATTAAAGCACTCGTCCAAATCGGACGCCGAGAGCCGCTGCTGCACATCGGGGTCGCGCTCGAGTGCCTGACGGAACGAAATGCCTTCGTCCCAACACTTTGCGGCGTTGCGCTGCGCGATCTTATAGCCTTCCTCGCGGGTCATGCCCTTCTGAATCAGAGCCAGGAGCACGTGCTCGCTGAACACAAGCTGCCCCATCATTTCGAGGTTGCGCTTCATATTGTCCGCGTTCACTTCCAGACGGTCGATCAGGCGAGTAAGCGATTGGATCATGAAATCGACTGCCATACACGAGTCCGGCAGTATGATCCGCTCTGCGGCGGAGTTCGTGAGATCGCGCTCGTGCCACGAAACGATGTTTTCCATCGCCGGAATGGAGTTCGACCGCACCACTCTCGCCAGGCTGCAAATAGTCTCAAACCGCCACGGATTGCGCTTATGCGGCATTGCGGACGACCCCCTCTGACCGGGCAGGAACATCTCCTGGACTTCGAGGATCTCCGTGCGCTGGAGATTGCGCGCCTCGGTGGCGAAATTTTCACAACTTGATGCGATCATCGCAAGGGTTGTAAGGAACTGCGCGTGCCTGTCGCGCTGGATGATTTGGGTCGATACCGGCGCGGGCTTGAGTCCGAGCAGATTGCAGACGTGCTCCTCCTGATCCGGGCCGATGTTGCCGAATATGCCGACCGCCCCCGAAATCTTGCCGTAGCTGATGGCCTCGCACGCGGACTTCATACGTTCGAGGTCACGCTGAACCTCAGAATACCACACCGCCATTTTGAACCCGAACGTAATTGGTTCAGCCTGAACGCCGTGCGTGCGCCCGATCATGGGCGTCATTTTGTGCGCCTTGGCCTTTTTTGCGATTGCTTCGAGCAGCTTCTCCAGGTCTTCGATAATTAGGTCAGCCGCCTGGCGCATGCGCAGGGCGGTTGCGGTGTCTTCGATATCGTAGCTGGTCACGCCATAGTGGACATATCTCCCTTCCTCGCCAAGATTTTCAGTGACGCATTTCACGAACGCGATGAGGTCGTGGGCTGTTTCTTTTTCAATCTCCTCGATCCGTTCCACGCAGAACTTCGCACCGGCCTTAATCTTTTGGGTTGTGCCCTCGGGTATATTGCCGGAGCGCTCCTGCGCTTCGCAGACGGCTGTCTCGACGTCCAGCCAACTCTGGAACTTGTTTTCCTCGCTCCAGATGGATTTCATTTTTGGAAGGGAATATCTTTCTAACATCGATTACCTCGAACTATTTAGTTTACTTGCCACGAGAAAGCAGAGAACCAAGCCTCCTGCGCTTTTCTTTGGCGTCGCTTTTGATGATGTCGATAATGGACAAAATGAGCACCGTAACGTTGTCGCGGCCGCCTCGTTCCAGTGCGAGTTCGACCAGATCCTGCGCCGCTTGAGATGGAGAATTGTTCTTCATCGCGTCGGCCATGTCGCCGGGTTTGACCTCTCCCGACAATCCGTCCGAGCACAGCAGGAACTTGTCGCTGACTTCAAGCTCCTCGCGATAAATATCGACCTCCACATTCGGCGCGTTGCCCAAACTGCGAGTGATTACGTTGCGAAACGGCGACGTTTCAGCCTCTTCCTGGCTCAATCCGCCTCGTTTGACCTGTTCGTTGACCCATGAATGGTCCTGGGTGAGCTGGCTGATCTTGCCGTCGCGAAGACGATAACATCGGCTGTCTCCGACCTGTGCTATGAACGCCTCCTCGCCGCGAATTATGAGAGCGGTCATTGTCGTGCCCATGCCTGCGCGCTCGACGACTGCCCGTGCCGTATCGAATATGAGCGCATTTGCCTGCTGGAGCGACGCCCTCAGAGACTCTTCCACAATCGGCGATGAGTCGGAGTAATATGCTTTGATGGCGGTTTTGAGCGCAAGTTCACTTGCTATTTGCCCCGCAGAGTGGCCGCCCATGCCGTCGGCGACTGCATAAAACGAACCTTTTCGTGCCAGCACATCCGGGTCGTCGGGCTGAAAGAATTCGAACTTGTCTTCGTTGTTCTCTCGCACGCGGCCAAGGTCGGTCTTCGCTCCCAAAAGAGTGAAGACTTGCAGCTCACGCGCTCGCTCGGCACGCTCTTCCCACTCTTTTACGAGTTCGGCTGTATTGATTTTTGCCGTTATCTCATGTTCCATCACGCGGCCTCGATTCTGAAGACCTTCTGCCCGATTGTAATCTCATCACCGTCGCGAACTTCTTTCGGCGCGTTCGGTTCGAGCTTGACGCCGTTCACCAGGGTGCCGTTCGTGCTGCCGACATCCGTTATCGTGAAGACGCCGTCATCGAAGCTGAGATCGGCGTGGCGGCCCGATATAAAGGCATCGGCAATCAAAATAGTGTTCGCGCCATCTCTGCGCCCTATAGTATTGACGCCCGGCTGAATCGAAAACTTGAGTGATCCGTCCTTTGCGACGAGAAAAGCCGCCGGTGCGGGCTCCAATTCGACCGTTTCGGGCTGTTCGATTGACTCGGATACGCACTCAACTGCCTCTTCTTCGACAAATTCGGCAGTCGATTCTTCGATTACTTCTTCTGATGCCTGCTTACCGGCCTCTTCAATCGGCGCGAGAGGAGCGACATATTTCAAAGTCATACTGCCGAATGTTACATCGGCTCCATCGGTCAAATCGCCGCGCTCGATTTTGCCGCCGTCTATAAACGTTCCGTTAGTGCTGCCGAGGTCTTCCACGCTTGCGTGACCATCCGTAACGATAATCTTCGCGTGCCGCCGCGACACCGTGTTGTGCGCAAGCAATATATCGGTGTTCTCGCGCCCCACGGTGTTCTCGCCCGGCTTTAAGATAAACTCGCGCGTGCCGTCAGTTGTCACCAGCTTGCCTGCATCAACCGGCCTAGGCAAGTCTTCCAGCGCAACAGGCGCGGCATTGAGCAGAAATCCGCAGTCGATGCAATATGTTTCAGAGGGCGGGTTAGGCGTTTCGCAGACCGGGCAATTCACGTTCACTGCGAACTGAGTCGCATTAGACTGCGGCTGCATCACCATCTGAGTGGTATCTGCCATCTGCGTCTTGTTCTGGTCGAAGTTTGTGGTTTCGTTCATTTGGTTTTTCCCCGATCCAGGTTGATGATCGTGCCGACAAGCGTCTTTTCAGCTCCCGAGCCCTGCTTGATGCTGTCGATGGCCTGTTGAATCTCCTGCGCCTGAAGAGTGCGACCCTGCTGCGCCAGGAGCATCTGCGTCTTCTCGAGTTCGCGGACAGCCTCACCGGGCGCAAGCTGTTGAGTGCGCATGCCCATAACTGTCTTTTCGAGATTCCTTGACGCTTCAGCCACTTCTATTTCGCGCTGAACCAGAGGATTAACGTTCGACGCTATCAAATTCTGATCGGCGGTGAACTCCAGCACAGCATCGCAGGAGACCATTTCGGTTCGACCCGTAATGGAATCGTCATATATGACCTCGATCTTCGCGACCCTATATTTGCCGCCCGGCCTTGGCCCGAGTTCCAGTTCGACGATCGCGCTTACGGTGTCGCCGCGTTCCAGGTCGGCCAGAGTGACTTCGGCTGATCGCTGGCCAAATGTCGGGAGTCTGTTGTAAACCTGTCTCACTCGAACCCATCGCGACATCTGCACCCTCATCCTGACGTTTCGCGCGACGATCATCATCAGGGTCTCAAGTTCCTTGCGGAAGACCTCTGGAATTAGCTCCGGCCGGGTTATGTAGTAATAATTGCCGCCGCTTCTCTTTGCGATTGAAGCCAGCAGCTCTTCGTTATACTCATTGCCCAGCCCCAGCGCCGTCACGGTAATCCCACGGCTTTTTTGCTCGGCTACCTGGCCCACAATCGACTGAAAATCTTTGTTGCCCTCGGTAGGCTCGCCGTCGGTAAACAGCAGTGCCCGATTCACATAGCCCTGAGCCGGAATCGACGCAATCTGGCTGCAGCCCAGAGCGATGCCGTCAAAAAGATTTGTTGTGTTGCCGACATCAATGCGATTGATATGTTCCTTGATGAGAGCCTTGTTGACCACTCGCCTTGCGGGCATCAGCACCTGCGCGGTTTCTGCGAACGTCACGACGGACAGCACGTCGTTAGGCTCCAGCAGATCAACCACATAACCGCACGCCCGCTTCATATAATCCATAGGCGGGCCTTCCATAGAGCCGCTGCGGTCGAGGATCAGACAGACGTTTACGGGCATTCTCGCACCCATCGAGACGCCGCTCGCCGTGATCTTTGCTAGTATGTGCTCGCGCGAATCGGCTGTGGCGAGGGCGTAATTATTGCCTGCAATACACTCCACGGTCACCGCCGCCATATTGCCGGCCATAGCAGTGCGATTTGTGTCCCACGCGCCGCCAGACATCTGCGTGGCGTTCGGATCGACGCCCCCGATGCGCGTCCTGTTAGGGTCGTCGGGAAAAATCATTTGTGTGCTGTCATTCATGTTTGTCCTCTATCTTATGAAAAACCACCAAACGGCAGGAAACAGCAGGAATAACCAGCCGAAACCTGCTATCAGCCAGCCAGGTGTGGGCTTGTCTATGCTGTGATACTCCGCGGGCAGTGTAAAGCTGCCAATCGTGTCAGAGCACCATATCATAAACAGCGGCGCGGCGACCAGCAGCAATACAGCCTCAGCGCCTGATATGCCTGTGCGACACCACACAACAATCAGATAGATCAGCGCAATTGCGACAGAGCCTATCCGGCTGATCTTTTGTCCGCTCACGCTTCAAACCTGAACTTAGTATTCCCAATCTGCACCATATCGCCTAGCTTAAGCTCCTGGCGCTGGATCCGATTGCCGTTTACGAATGTGCCGTTCGTGCTTCCGGCGTCGTATATTACGTAGCAGGTCACTTCTTGTGCGATGCGCGCATGATTGCGCGAGACCGTGTTGTCATCCGGCAGACCGATGAGTTTTGCTGCGTCGCGGCCAATATCTGTCTGACCCGACCCCAGCGTAAACACTCGTCCCGCGTATGGCCCGGACATGGCAGTCAGCCGTGCGCCCTGTGCCGGAGGCGCGGGCTGCGGCGCGACAGGCTGGGTATGATCCGGCTCGCCGAAAAATACGGGTTGATGCTGAACTGGCGGCTGCACGGGCTGCTGAACAGTCTGCTGATTTTGAGTCGGCGGCTTTGAACCCACGCTGCACTCGCAGTTGCCGTTTACGTCCTTGATCGACCCGCAGAACGGGCATATATGCTGTGAGCTTGGAATCTGCACGCTGCCGTCATATACCGGTGCAGCGGGCTGCACGTATCTCGGCGCGGAAGCCTTGTCTTTGAATAAGAATCGCGTCTTGCCGATCTCGATTATATCGCCGTCCCTTAATGCTTCTTTCGTGACGGCTCGGCCATCGACCTTCGTCCCGTAAGCCGACCCCAAATCCTCGACGCTGTAACGTTTGCCTTGCACGCTGATTGCGGCGTGGCGTTCGGAGACGTCTGGGTCGGTGAAAACAGGGATATCCACCATCTCACTGCGGCCGATTGTGGTGATCTGTTTGTAAAGAGTATACTCCTTGCCTTCGTTGCGACCCACAAGCCGAACCAGCCACGCCTGCTTTGCGACCTCTTCAATGAACCCAATAAACAGCCCAATTGCGCCGCCAGTAATCGAAAAGCTGATGAAACGGATCATTTCCGGTGGAAAATTGGCCGATCCGCCCTGGTTCATCCACGCGAGAATCTCGAAAACAGACCCGCCAAGCCCGCCTCCAATAAAGCCGCCGACTGCACCGTTAACCATCTTTTTGGTCGAAAACGTCGCGATTCCCTGTGACAACCCGATAAACAGCCCGATCAGCGCCCATCCGAACCCTCGCCCGATCAGAAGCAGCACGAACGACATCGGCCCCGGCGGTAACCCGGACGCGGAGTTTACCGTCTCTCCGAGGTACGCCATCCGGCACATTGCGTTATAGAATGCGTTGCCCATCGCGAGGCCGACCATGCCCCCCGCCGCTCCTACAATCGCGCCAAGCCCGATGCTTTTTGCGGCGTCTCTCGGTGACAATCCCGACAGTCCCTCGGCGACCCCCAGCATCAGCCCGATCATCAGCCCTGCAACAAGACCAATCGCGACAATCGCGCCGTAGCTGATCGACGAACCGTCATCGGGCATGAGCGGTGTCCATTCCATCATGCCCCACGCGAATATCGCGCCCAGCATCCCTGCTATCGTATATCTTAGTATTCGTATCATAATTCGTCTGCGAGTCTTTGCGTCAACGTGTCTGCACATCAACGCGATGCGTCACTCAGAATTCAGAATTCTATTCTAAACTTAGAGCCGCCGATTTGGATTTCGTCGCCTGAGGTGAGTTTCTGCTCTGTTATACGAGCGCCATTGACGAACGTTCCATTGGAACTGCCCTCATCGCGGATCATAAATTCGCCGCCCGCCGATGTAATCACAGCGTGGCGCCGCGATGTCGTGGAGTCATTGGTCAGGGCGACATGGTTTGTCGCTTCGCGGCCTATGATTGCCGTTCCCTGCGGAATATCCAGGATCTGACCTGCGTACACGCCTTGAGTGCCGATGAGCCTCGGGCCTGCGGACTGGCTGGACGTGCTGAATGGCGATGCGCCCGGCGCGATTGTGCAGGCGCAATTGCCGTTTGCGTCCTTGTGCTGGCCGCAGAACTGGCATACATTCGGATCGGCCGCGGGCTGCGTTTCGGCGGCGGGTTGTGCCACAGGTTGATCCGACGGCAGGTCGACCCCGATCTTTTTCAGCGCCCCACCGGCGGTGATTCCCCTGGACTTGAAAATAGCATAGAATATGCCGATTATGATCGCCAAAAACATTATCCCGACTATACTCGGTAGTATATACGCGCCCACTCCAGGCTTCGACTCGGGTTTAGCTGCAGTGTGATTTGTCTTTGCGGAGGCTTCGACGGGCAGGGTATCTACATCTCCAGACACCTCGATCTCGCGCTCGAAACCAGGGGCCTTGCGCTTTTCAGGAAGTGTTATGTCGGAGTCGACGGTTTTGCGCAGACCCTCGGCATCGACCTTTACCGTGATCTCGCCTGTCGCGACATCGTTGAACGACGCAATCCCACCATCGGCAGGCGTCACGACCGTGTTCATTTCTGTGCCCATGCCGTCAGTGATGCGCACGATTACGCGTTCCACCGGCGCGCCGTCTTCCGACACGACTTTTAGACGCACATTGCGCACGTACTGAAAGTCATCGTTCGTGAGTTCGATTGGTTTGGCCGACTTTTCGTCCTTGGGCGCGGCGTAATCGATTATTGCCATGTTGCCCGTCTTTTTGTTCATCACGAAGAGCTTGCCGCCCGTAAACTTGACCGGCAGAGTCTTGGTGTCTATTTCCGTGCCCTTGCCCTTAAACGCTTCGGGGAGAGTCGTTACAACCTCACCGAGCGCATTTTTGCAGGTGAGCCAGTATACGTAACTGCCCTTTTTCTCTACGTTGATCTTCGTTGCGGCGCAAGCGGCGCTTGCTGCTATAGCCAGTATGACAACACATATAAGGACTTTTTTCACGATGTTAATGACCCGTCACTCCCTTTCAGATTCGTCCGATTCATCTTCTATTATGGCGGCGCCGATGTGGTTTGCCAGGTCGGTTGCCAGCATTGAGTCGACCCCAAGTTCTTCCGCCGCAAGTTCACCCGCGCGGCCGTGCAGATATACTGCCTTGCAGATACCCCCCAGATAAGGCTCGCGCGCGAGTAGCCCGCCTATCATTCCAGAAAGAACATCGCCCGTGCCGCCTGTCGCCATGCCCGGAGTGCCCGACATATTGATAAACGCCATGCCATCCGGTTCGGCGATTACAGTTCGAGCGCCTTTGAGGACGACCGTCACGCCGTATTCCTTCGCGAACGATCTTGCGGTCTCTATTCGATTTGACTGCACTTGGGCCACGTCGGTTCCTAAGAGCATTGCCATCTCGCCGGGATGCGGCGTGATTACAATTGGCTGCTTACACATCTTTAAGACGCTCAAATCGCGCGAAATCGCAAACAAACCGTCGGCATCAATCAAAACAGGCTTGTTTAGACGTCTAATCAGCTCCAAAGTGAACGCAATTGTATCGTCATTTCGACCGAATCCCGGCCCGATCACCGCAGCGTCGCGCTTATCAATTATCTCCAAAACTTTGTCGAGCGACGCCATCCCGAACGCGCGCGAGTTGCCCTCGGGAACGGGGATTGTCATCGCCTCGGTGAGCTTGACTTCCATAATGTCGTTAAGCGATTCGGGGACAGCGACTGTCACCAGCCCCGTGCCGATTCTGAGCGCTCCTTCGGCGGCGAGAGTGGCCGCGCCGGTCATTCCGGCCGAACCGGCGATTATCGCGAGGTGACCAAGTTCGCCTTTGTGAGCGAACATGCCGCGCGGCGGTAGGCAATCCGGGTAATCTCGATCCAAGAGATAAGTGATGGGGCCGTCCGCAGTGAGAATGGCTTCGTTTGGGATTCCTATTTCGGCGATGACAAGGTCGCCCGTATGCCACGCGCCGTCGCTTTCCGTGACCAGTCCCAGCTTGGGAAGCGCGAATGTAACGGTCGTATCCGCCATCACTGATTTTTCCATCACATGCTCGTGGCTGAGAGCGGGGCCCAAAGATTCTCCCGTATCCGCGTCGATGCCAGACGGTATATCGACAGCCAGTAGGGGACAATTCCTGCGGTTCATTATTCCGACCACTTTCGCGGCGTCTGGTCTCAATTCGCCCTTTACGCCGGTTCCCAGGAGGGCATCTATCACGAGGTCGGCATATCTTACGGCCTGGCGCAGCGCGTCGGTGTCCTGAGAATAATCTATTTCCAGCCCGATCTTCTCGGCAATCTCGATATTTGTGAGCGCGTCGCCTTTGGCTTTTGCGCGATCTCCATAATACGCTACCACGACGTCAGCCCCGGCATTGTGCAGAAACCTGGCAGCAACGAAGCCGTCGCCGCCATTATTGCCCGGCCCTGCCACCACGACAACCCTCTTCAAGTATATATCGCCAAGCATGCCCACCGCAGTATCGAATATGGCTCGACCAGCATTCTCCATCAAAAGAATGCTTGGTATGCCGAACTCTTCGGTGGCGCGCCTGTCCAGGTCGCGCATTTGCTGTGCTGTTACGGCTCGTGTGCCAAATCCGGTCAACTTTATTCCTCCACAATTGCGACCGCGCTCGCATAGTGCTTTGTATGAGACACGCTCAGGTGAACTTTAGCGTTTCCCGCCATGCCCTTCGCCTGGCCGTAAAGCTTAATCTCTGGTTTGCCGAGCGCATTGTTAATCACTTCGACATCATGCCACGAAAACGATCTGCCCAAAGCCTTCGCCACAGCTTCTTTGGCGGCAAATCTGGCGGCCAGATGCAGGTACTTTGATTGTTTGCCCAGCGAATAATCAAGCTCGGCCTGCGTGAAAATACGCTTGGCAAAACTTTCCTCGCGCTCCATTACGTCACGTATGCGGTCGGTCTCTACAATGTCGGTTCCCACACCAAGTATCGGCATCTCAGCTCCAAGTGTTTTGAGTATCGATTAGTTCTTAAGCCGCGAGGTGCAAAACTCCTGCATTTGCGAGCGTTTCATATACAAAAACCTGCCATAACATGCGTCTATTACTCTGGAGGAGATTATTATGGACTCAATACTGAATCGCATTAAATCGGCGGCAGAGGTTGTCTGGGCTGGCGTTTGGCGTCGTCGGAATGCCATCGGAATAGCGCTGGCTGCTATTGTTGTCTTGCATGGAGCGGCTACGGCTTTCCTCGGCTGGCGAGTGAGATCGGAAATCGCGAAGCTCAAAGCCAATGGGCAGCCGGTCACATGCACCGATTTGATTCCCAAGCCTGTTCCCGACAGCCAGAACGGCGCGCTGGTATTTGCCAAGGCATTTCAGATGATGCAGTATATGGATTCTGCAGGCCACATGCGCACACGGCAGGAATATGCTGACGCAGGTAATGTTCTCGCGAATTATCTCGACCCGGCTCAGCGGGAAAAAGACCCCACACTTTGGTCAAAAGCCCAGCAGGCGTCGGTGACTGTTGGAGGCGTGCTGGATTTGGCTGAAAAAGCGGTCGCATACCCGAAGTGCCAGTTTTCCGTCCACTGGGAGATGGGTGCAGGGGCCAGTTTCGAGCATTTCTCGCATTTAAGGCAAATAGTGCGGTTTGCGGCAGCGAAGGCGGGTTTGGAGGCAAGCACAGGCAATGGCCGGGATGCAGCAAGATATTTGAACCTTGCGTTTCAAATCAACAATGCAATAGGTGAGGAACCGACGCTCATCTCTCCGCTTGTGAGGGTTTCCTCCATAAGGATTGCATTCAGCCAGTTGGGCTATATATTGGATCACTGCGATCTTGATTCTCAGAGCATAAGCCTTCTGGATATGACGCTTTCGCGCACTGATCTTGTCAGTGCAATTGCCGCCGGAATGCGCGGAGAACGCGCTCCACACTTGCGCTTTTTTTCTGATGTTGTTGATCCAAAAACTCAAATTCACAAGGACATAGCGGCTGGCGGACTGTACGGAACGCCATTTTGGACACGATGGATAGGCTCTTATCCGATGAGGCCCATGCTTTATCTGGATGAACTGACCTATATGCGCCTCATGAATGAATCCATAAGCAACTGCTCCAGAGCATATCGCGATCTCAAATTCAAATACAGCGGCAACCGCGTGCTATTTTACGCGCCGGTCACAAATATGCTGCATCCGGTATATTCTAGAGTGATGGCCAGCCGGGATATAGGCGTGGCAATGATCGCCATTAGCAGGATGGCGCTGGCGCTTGCTTCGTACAAGAACAAATTCGGGATATATCCGCAATCCATCGACGAACTGCAATCGAAACTTGGCCAAAAAACGCCAGATGACCCATTTACAGGTCAACAGCTTGTGTATAAGATTCAAAATGCAGGCTATATGCTTTACAGCGTGGGAGATGATATGAAAGATGATGGCGGGCGTACGGAGATCGTTCCCAATGGTTCCAAGTCGGAATGTGACATTGTGCTGGTTGTTACAAGGTAGATACTTCGATTGCCAATCTCCATCACACCCGGAAAGATGGAACAATATGTGTTGTGAGTAATAGCATCTACGGGGTGATATAATGCAACCTGCTGATCCACTGGTGGTGGTTATAGCTGCGAGCACGGGGGGACCGCAGGCTCTCGCGCAGCTTCTTCCGCGCTTTACATCCAGCTTTTCCGGCACGATAATAGTCGCGCAGGAGATGAGAAACGGCTTCACGCGAGTTTTGGCGGATATGCTCAACCAGACATGCAACCTGCCTGTACACGAGCCGGTGGACGGACAAATTCTACAGCCCTCGCGCATATTAATGACTCCCAGCAACTGCAGGCTTGTGCTGACGTCGTGTGACTTTGGCGAACCGGGCCGGCAAATTCTTGTTGAGGACGTCGCCGACTCGCCTGAGCTGCGCCATTCGCGCATCGATTATATTATGACATCGGTTGCTGGGGCATTCGGCAAACGGACTGTCGGAGTGCTTCTGACAGGCGTGGGAACCGACGGCCGCGAAGGCATGCGAGCTATTCACTCGGCGGGAGGCGTGACAATCGCGCAGGATTCCGCGTCGAGCGTGGTGTTCGATCTTCCATTGTGCGCAATCGAGGCGGGCATTGTCCACGAGACGCTGCCGTTGTGGAGCATTGCGGATCGTATCGCCGCACTTGCAAAGGAGGACGCCGATGCAATCGCTGCCTAAGACGCGACTTGGAGATATGCTGGTTGACGCCGGCGTTCTTACCGTGGATCAGCTGGAATGGGCGCTGAATAAGCAAAAACAAAGCTATAAACGCCTTGGACAGATCTTACTTGAGGCGAATTTGGTATCGGAAGACGACATAGCCGAGGCGCGAGCGCTTCAGTTGGAGATGCCTCACATACAGCTTGGCGAATATCCCATTGCGGCTGAAGTCGCACGGCTGGTGTCGGAGTCCATAGCGAGAACTTATGGCCTGGTGCCTGTGAGCGCGTCGAAGGACAAGCTGGCCGTGGCTATGTCCAACCCCATGGACGTAGAGGCGATCGACGCCGTTCAACGCGCCAGCAGGAAGCGAGTCGAGCCGCTTCTTGCCAGTGAGGCGCGCATAATGGCGACTCTGGATCAGGTCTACGGCGGTTCGGCCTGCGCTGATATAACTGCATGCGTGGAGGAAGCTGTAGGCGGAGTAGAAGTGCAGGTTTGTGACCAAGACCTGTCGAACGACATCGCTGAGGAACGCCGCCAGAGCGGCCAGGCTCCCGTGATTAAGACCGTAAACCTGATTCTTCAGGAAGCGATCAAGCAGCATGCCAGTGATATCCATCTTGAGCCGAGAGCAAATCACCTCGAGATTCGCTATAGAATTGACGGCGCGCTGCAGCACGTCAGAAATCTGCCCAAAGCCATACAACCTGCGGTCATCAGCCGCATTAAGATAATGTCCGAACTCGACATCGCAGAGAAGCGACGCCCGCAGGATGGCAGGATCGCGCTTAAGATTCACAATAAGAACGTCGATTTGCGCATATCCACTTTGCCAACTCAGTACGGCGAGCGGGTCGTATTGCGTATTCTCGATAAATCGACACAGCAGTTTTCGGTGGAAAAGCTCGGGTTCGCGCAGGAAGAGCAAGCTATCTTCGAGAGCCTGATCCGAAAGCCGCACGGGATCATTCTGGTGACCGGCCCGACCGGCAGCGGCAAATCCACCACGCTTTACGCGGCGCTCACGCATATCAAATCGGTCGAGACCAACATTATGACTTGCGAGGATCCCATCGAATACGAGCTCGACGGGATCAATCAGTCGGCGGTGAACGTCAAGGCCGGGCTGACATTTGCGGCGCAGCTCAGGGCGATCCTGCGGCAAGACCCGGACGTGGTGCTGGTAGGTGAAATTCGTGATGCCGAGACAGCCGAAATTGCGTTCCAGGCCGCAATGACGGGTCACCTGGTCTTCTCGACGCTGCACTGCAACACCGCCCCTAGTGCCATCACTCGTCTTGTGGATATGGGTGTTGAGCCGTTCCTAATTGGGTCGTCAGTGATCGGCGTGCTGGCTCAGAGGCTGGTGCGCACACTTTGCCCCAGGTGTAAAGCGCCTTATAAGCCGACCACGGACGAACTTGCGTTGCTCGACATGTGCGAAATGGACGGCCAAGCGGAGTTTTACAAGCCGGTTGGCTGCCCGCAGTGTAACATGCGCGGGTATTCGGGTCGTATGGCGATATTCGAGCTGATGCCGGTGAACGAAGAGATGCGACGACTGGCGTTGAAGAACCCGACTGCCGACCAAGTTAAAGATGTGGCTCTGGCGGCCGGTATGAAGTCTATGCAGCAGCACGCGGTCCAGAAGATACTCGCGGGACTCACAACTATAGACGAAGTGCGTCGCAAGGTGTTCGTCGAGGACGATTGACAGTCGGCGCTTCCAAGATGTAGAATCCCCGTATGAGTTCGGGCTCTTAGCTCTTCGCTTTCGGCTCTCAGCTATCTTTAGGGAGATTTCTCTTGGTTATTACCGTCACGCCGAATACTGCAATCGACAAAACTTACACAGTTGAGGGTTTTGGGCTGGATCATGTCCATCGCCCGAGCGCCAGTCGCACAGTGGCGGGCGGAAAAGGTATTAACGTTGTACGAGTCTTGAAGACGCTCGGTATTGACGGCCTGGCGACCGGTTTTGTCGGCGGCGCCATTGGGGACGCAGTCCTGCGGCTTATTTACGAGGAGGGGCTGCCTCACGATTTCGTGCGGGTTCGAGATGAGTCGCGACTCTGCATTGCCGTGGTCGATCCGCAAAATGGCACTCAGACCGAGATAAACGAAAATGGCCCGGAGATTTCTCCAGATGAGCTGGAAATGATGTTGGGGAAAGCCGGAAGTCTGATGGCGGGGCGCGAATATATGGTATTGTGTGGAAGCTGCCCGCCAGGCGTGCCGACCAGCTTTTACGGCGATATCATACGAATGGCGAAGTGCGCCGGTCTGAAGACAGTCCTCGATACTAGCAACGATCACCTCAGAGAATCGGTCAAGGCGGCTCCGTATATGGTGAAGCCGAATGTTACCGAACTTTCGCAGCTTGTCGGGCGCGAACTGCTGACTCTCGAAGAAATTGTGCGGGCGGCCAAGAGCTTGAAAGGGCACTATGAGGTGAACATCACCGCCGTCACGATGGGCCGCAGTGGCGCGATAGTCACAGACGGCGAGCGTGTATGGAAAGCAGTTCCTCCGGAAATTCAGTTTGCGAGTGCGGTTGGGTCGGGCGACGCATTTCTGGCGATGTTCATAGCTTCAATGATAAACGGCGAGAGCATTCAGGACGCATTGGTTTCGGGAACGGCTGCGGGAGCGGCAAACGCCACCACGTTTGGCGCGGGTTTTTGCTCAAAGGAGTGCATTATGGATATACGCCGGGCTGTGACTCTGACGGAAATATCCTAGACTTTCAAAACGAACACGCCGACCATAAATATCGCGAGCAGGATACGATACACCACAAACGCGGTCATTGAGTTCTTGCGCAGGAAGTTTATCAGGAAATGAATGGCGATATAGCCGAATATTGCGGCGCTCGCGAAACCCCATCCGAATACTGCCCATTCACGTGCCGGAATGCCTTCTTCCATCAATTTCTTAAGAGCTAACAGTCCGGCTCCGAATATAATGGGAGTCGATAACAGAAAGCTGAATCTCGCTGCCGCCGCACGGTCAAGATTGCGAAAGAGTCCTGCCGTGATGGTGATACCCGACCTCGACACACCCGGAAACAGCGCCAGAGCCTGCGCGAGGCCGATTATGATGTAGTCCGTATATGTCATCTGAGATATATCGCGCTGCCTCTTGCCGAGACGGTCGGCGACAAGCATCAACAAGCCGAAAATCACAAGCGCCGGCGCAACAAAATACCACACGCTGAGCTTGCTCTCTATAAAGTCGTCCCAGAGTTTTCCCACTATCGCGGCTGGAATGCACGCCACAATTATTGGAACGAGCAACCGTCCGCTTGCAGTTGTGGTGGTATCCTTATCGTAGGGCTGTTTTTTTATGATATGACTTGCAAAACTGGAGATGATCGATACCCAGTCACGCCAGTAATATACTACCAATGCAACCAGCGTGCCCATGTGCACGGCTACGTCAAAGGCTTTGCCCTGGTAATTCCAGTGCAGCAAATAAGGAATGGCTATGAGATGACCCGAGCTGCTTACGGGGATAAATTCAGTGAGACCCTGTATGGCCCCCAATATGATGGCTTGCCAAGCGGACAACAATGCGTTTTACTCCATTTCCTGCATCGGTACTAGATCGTCAGTATCTTCTTTGATTATCAAGTCGCGCGCTTTGGCGCGAGGAGTTATATAGTAAAGTCGAATCAGTTCTCTAAGTATGGCGGCCACAGGCGCGGCCAGGAACATGCCGATCAGCCCGAAGAATTCAGCCCCGACGAGCAGCACAATGATAACCACTGCAGGATGCAATCGCAGCCTGTCGCCAATTAATTTGGGCATGATAAACTTGCTTTCGGCAAAGTGCATGACGATGACGAATGTCAGCAAATACATCGGAATCGCGAGGCCATGGGAATTTAATACGCCCACCAACACTATCGGTATGCCACTCACGACCGGCCCCACCACAGGAATCGCACGGGTGATGGCCGCAAATAATGCGAGCACGACAATATACGGCACACCAAGTCCCCACAGGAAGAGTCCTGTCAACAGCCCGGCCAGCGCGCATAGGATTATCTGACCTACCACGTAGCTCTGCATAATCATGCCGACTTCATGCCCGATCTTTACGGCTTCCCGAATACGTCTTTTTGGAACCAGGCCGTATATCTCGCGGGTGAGAGTTCGGTGGTCCAGAACGAAATAAAACGCCAGCACAGGGATCAGCACGATCTCTAGCGCAAACCCGATCCATGATTTTGTAAATGTCAAAAGCTGCTGCATGTAGTCGCTTACGGTCTTTGCGAGGCTGGAGTAGTCCAGGTTACCGATAAAACCTTTGACATCGTTAGGCACAACCTTGGCATACCATTTGCTGATGCTGCTCAGGATCGACTTGATCTGGTTGCTGTATTCCTGGAAACTGTCGGTGAACCGCGAAAGTTCCTCATTAAACGGCGTAACGATGATTGCGATAACTCCCACGGTAAGGCCGATGAACGCGACGAACACGATAACTGTTGCGATAAGCCTTTGTGTCTTTGTATGCAGCCCGAAAATGCGTTTGCCGCACATCCAGTCAACGACAGGCAGGAGCATATATGTGAGCAGAATGGAAATAAGCACTGATATGAGTATGGTGCGGACGCGATACAATATGTAAGCCGTCGCAATAACGACGACCAGCCGGACAAGCAGCCCCCATATTACTCTGATTGCATTTTCAACGCCACTGGCCATTTAGTCGCTAAATCGGGAGCGAATGATCTCCCATATCCTTTCCGCGGCGCGTCCATCGCCGTAAGGGTTTTTTATTTGAGCCATCATATCATAAGTCGACTGATTTTGCAGCAGACGCTGGGTTTCGCCGACTATGGTTTGAATATCGGTTCCCACCAGCTTCGCGCTTCCCGCATATACGCCCTCGGGGCGCTCCGTGGTCTTTCTCAGCACAAGAACTGGCTTGCCCAGAGACGGAGCCTCTTCCTGCACGCCGCCTGAGTCGGTGAGAACGATATGCGCCGATTTCATCAGGTGAACGAACGGGACGTAGTCCGGCGGTTCAATGAGTAATACTCTATCGGTCGATCCAAGCTCCGGGAAGACGACATCGCGGACAATCGGGTTTTTGTGTACGGGAAACACGACTGTGACGTCGGGGTTTTCGGCGATTATGCGCCTTACGGCTTCGCAGATATGCTTCATCGGCTCGCCCCAGTTTTCGCGGCGGTGGGCGGTGAGAAGGATCATCCTGCCGGACTGGGCTGCGGCGCGGATTTTTGCATCATCAAACTCATGCGGCTGCGCGGCGATGTTCAGTAGAGCGTCGATTACGGTATTGCCTGTGACGAAAATGTCTTCGGCTCGCACACCTTCGCGAAGTAGATTGTCTCTGGCGACGTCCGTCGGAGCGAAGTGAAGGTCGGTAATCACACCTGCAAGCCGTCGGTTTATTTCTTCGGGAAATGGGTCGTACTTGTTGTCCGTGCGAAGACCCGCCTCGATATGCCCAAACGGAATCTTATTGTAAAACGCAGCAAGGCTCGCGACAAAAGTGGTGGTCGTGTCACCCTGAGCCAGCACCAGATCGGGCGATGTCTTTTGGATGACTTCGTCCAGTCCTTCGAGGGCGCGAGTGGTTATCTGCGCAAGGGTCTGGCGAGCGGTCATGATATTGAGATCATAATCAGGCGTGAGGTGAAATGCCCGCAGCACTTGTTCCAGCATTTCGCGGTGCTGTCCTGTAACCGCCAGAATTAACTGGGCGTCATTCGGGTGACGCTTGATTTCCAAAACCACCGGAGCCATTTTTACCGTGTCCGGCCTTGTGCCGCATACCGCCAGAATTTTCATGCTACCCCCGAGAGAGTGAATAGGTGAAAAGCAAATACGCAGCCGCGCACAGGATCATCGTCAGCGCATATATGAACCATACGACCTGCCGGTGAGAGAATCCTTTGTCGACAAGTCTGTGGTGCAAATGACTGGTGTCTGCCTCATGAATCTTTTTGCCTGTAGCGATCCTGCGCAGAACAACAAACGCTGTATCGAAAAGCGGAACGCCGAGCACCATTACTGGAGCAACCACCGCTACAAACGCGGCGATCTTAAACGCTCCCGCAATTGAAATACCCGCCAGCATAAACCCCAGAAACTGAGCGCCCACGGTTCCCATAAAAATCTTTGCAGGCGGATAATTGTAGCGCAGGAACCCCAACGTTCCGCCAAGCAGCGCGGCAGCCATCACGGCGGACATCTCGAATCTCTGCCCCGATCTTATAGCCATCAACATCAGAGTGGCCGACGCAATTGTCGCAATTCCCGCAGCCAGGCCGTCCAAGCCATCCATACAGTCCACGGCCTTCGTGACCATCAGCACCCAAACCAGTGTCAACGGAATGCCAAGCCAGCCGAGCCACATCAGCTGGCCGCCCTGGAACGGGTTAGTAATATGCTGCACTCTGACCCCGAACATTACCAGGATGACGCCACTAATGACTATGCTCGCCGCCTGAAACCATCCCGGAAGTTCGTAACGGTCATCGATCACGCCAACGATGGCAACATACGTTGCGCCGACCAGAATTCCGATGGTCTGCATGTCGAAGACCAGCCGCCGGCTGACGACCACCGTTATCACAACAGCCAGAATGAAACCGACGTACATCGCAATGCCGCCCATAAGCGGCGTTGTGCGCGTATGCACGCGCCTGCCGCCTGGGTGCGCTACCACATCCAGACGAATCGCCAGTCTGCGAACCAGCGGGGTCAATATCAGAGCCGCGATGAGACTAATCACCGCGGCCATTAGCGTAGAATTTATTTGCATAAAAGATAATCGTAGATCGGGAAGTCGACCGTTAGAGTTCTGACTTCGGATTCGATCCGGCTGCGCATCGCGACATCTTCGGCTGAATCGCTCATGTGATTGAGACAGCGCACTATCAGATCCGCGATCTTCTCCATCTCAGGCTCTTTCATACCGCGAGTGGTGACGCATGGCGTTCCTATACGAATGCCGCTGGTGACCATCGGTTTCTGCGTGTCGAACGGAATCATATTCTTATTGCATACGATGCCGACCTTGTCCAGAGTCTCCTGGGCGGCCTTGCCGGTAAGTCCGAGGCCCGTAAGGTCTACGAGCATGAGGTGGTTATCGGTTCCCCCGCTCACCAGTCGAAGCCCCTTAGATTCGAGCGTCTTGGCCAGAGCCGCCGCATTCAGGCGAATCTGCTTCTGATAATCCTTAAATGACGATTGCAGCGCTTCATGCAGACACACTGCCTTGGCTGCAACCACATGTTCCAGCGGCCCGCCCTGCAGACCGGGGAAGACGGCTTTGTTAATAGCCTTGGCATGCTCCTCTTTACACAGGATCATACCCGCTCTTGGCCCTCGAAGAGTCTTGTGGGTCGTAAATGTGACCACATCGCAGTAAGGCACTGGCGACGGATGCTCTCCGGCAGCCACAAGGCCTGCAATGTGCGCGATATCGGCCATCAGAATAGCGCCGACGCTGTCCGCGATCTTCCTGAACTCCACCCAATCCCAGAATCGAGGGTATACCGTGGCTCCGGTGACGATCATCTTCGGGCGGCACTCCTCTGCGAGCTTGCGGATAGTGTCATAGTTGAGCGTCTCGGTTTTAGGATCGACCCCATAATAGCACGGATTGTATAATATTCCCGAAAAATTGACGTGACTGCCGTGAGTAAGGTGGCCGCCATGCGAGAGTTCCATCGAGAGATAATTGTCGCCGGGCTTCATGAACGCAAAATACGCAGCCTGGTTGGCCTGGGAGCCCGAGTGAGGCTGAACGTTGGCATGACCGGCTCCAAAGAGTTCTTTTGCTCGTTCAATTGCCAGATTCTCCACGTAATCCACGTTTTCACAGCCGCCATAGTAGCGCTTGCCGGGATAGCCTTCGGCGTACTTGTTTGTAAGCACCGACCCTTGAGCCTCCAGCACTGCTCTGCTGGCATAATTTTCCGACGCTATGAGGAGAATCTTCTCATTCTGTCTCTTTACTTCCCGATCTATGGCCTGCGCCACTTCGGGGTCAACACACTCCAGCGGTGCATTGATCTCACTCATCAGTTTGCTGCTCGCTCCCACAAATAGCCTCCTTCAAATAGCCGAGAGCGGAGAGTGGAGAGCTGAGAGCCCAGACCTGTCACCGCTCAGTTTTATCCCTGTTTGTTGCTTCAATTCCTCATAGGGTCGAAGCCAGGGATCAATTAACAATTGTCCAATGCGTTAATCTTGTCCACACGCCTTTCGTGGCGTGATCCTGCTTCGAATTCAGTTTCGATAAATGTCTTGACTATATCCAGCGCAAGTCCCGCGCCTACGACGCGCGCGCCTACGCATATTACATTTGCGTTGTTGTGCTGACGAGCCATTCTTGCAGAGAAAGCCTCCGAGCATACCGCTGCCCTGACGCCCTTCACTTTGTTTGCGGTAATGCATACGCCTATGCCCGTTCCGCACACAATAATAGCCTTTTGGAATCGACCCGACGCCACCGCCTCGGCCACTTCACGCGCGATGTCGGGATAGTCCATGGATTCAGTGGAAAACACTCCAAAATCTTCTATATGATAGCCCTCGGCTCTCAAATCCTCGACCAGACTTTCCTTAAGAGGAAAGCCCGCGTGGTCGGAACCGATTGCGACAGGTATGTTGCTATGCTGAGTCATTCGCCCGTCCTCCAGGGCATATTATAACCCTCGGCGGGGGCATTGTAAAGGCAGCATTCTCACAGGATTTTCTTGGGGCTCTGCCCCAAGCCCCGCCAGAGGCTTTGCCTCTGGACTCCACAAGGAAACCAGGTTTCCTTGACCTTCTGACTCGAAGTTTGGCTGCCCCTTAAGGGACAGCCAAACTTCGGAACGGGGGTCCAGGGGCCACTTGGCTCCTGGCGGGATCCAAGGGCGCTGCCCTTGGTCGGGAGTCTGAGGGTGAAACCCTCAGATAATGTTCTAAGAACTGAACTTCTTGCGCAGCATTGCCGCGAGTCGCTCAATACAGTATAATTTGAGCGTAGGAAGGAGTCGGCGGGAAATTGATACTGGACAAGATTATACAAGAAAAGCACAGAGAACTTGAACAGCGCAAGGCAACAACGCCACTGCGCGAGCTGAAATCCCGGGTGTCGGACGCCCCGCTGCCTCTCGATTTTGCCAGGAAACTCATGCGAAACGAGGCCGGAGTGCCTGCGGTTATTGCGGAAGTAAAAAAGGCATCACCGTCGAAAGGGTTGATTCGCCCGGATTTCGATCCTACAGCCATCGCGACGGCTTATGAAGCGGCCGGCGCATCGGCGATATCTGTGTTGACCGACGAAAAGTTCTTCCAGGGGGCGCTCGATTACCTCAGGCTGGTGAAGCGCGCGGTGTCGCTGCCTGTCTTGCGCAAGGACTTTATTATTGACGAGTATCAGGTCTTCGAGGCGCGAACCGCCGGAGCCGATGCAATCCTGCTCATCGTGGCCGCGCTTGAAAAGAACGTTCTGGTCGAGCTTATGAATCGGACGAGCGAACTTGGAATGCATGCGTTGGTGGAAGTCCACGACGAGCGCGAGATGGAGATTGCAGTTGATGTCGGCGCGCCGCTGATCGGCATCAACAATCGGAATTTGCAGACGTTTGAGGTCAGCCTTGATACGACACAGCGGCTCCTTGCGTCAACCAGTCTGAGCGTTGGCGTGTCGGCGCGTCCGGGAATATACCAGGGCGTGGCTGGACGGCCTAAGCTCGTAAGTGAAAGCGGGATCTTTACGCACGGCGACCTGGTCAATCTGGGCGCGATGGGGGTGGATGCGGTGCTCATCGGTGAGGCTCTGATGCGCGAGGACGATATTGAAGTCAAGCTCAGGGAACTTATCGGATGACTCTCACGAAAATCTGTGGAATCACGAATATCGACGATGCGCTCGCAGCGGCCGATTTCGGCGCGGATTATATCGGGTTTGTCTTCGCCGAAAGCCCCAGGCGCGTAGATACTCGCACCGTCAGTGAGATCATGCGAGCGTTAGGCGGCAGGGCGAAGACGGTCGGGGTGTTTGTTGATGAGTCCGGCGACGTGCTGCGCATAATGGACGAG
>JAJFUS010000011.1 GCA_021372295.1 bacterium
AGTTATATGCTCCCACATGGGAGCATATAACTCTGCATTAGGGGTCTGGGGCCCGCGGCCCCAGCGGGTTCCAAGGGCGGAGGCCCTTGGTCAGGAGTTTGAGGGTGAAACCCTCAAGACGCTTTGCTGTCACAAACCGGACGCCCGTTTGGCGCGCTCAATCTTCCTGGCGAGCAATGGGCCGAATGCATTCCAGCGCACATTCACCCGGGGAATCTCAAATACGCCGCAGTCGCGCACCACTCCCAACTTCGTGCTCACTGCGTTGCAATAGCCTGCGTCCTTTGCGGCAGCGATGACCCGTTGATCGCAGTCGCCATAAGGGTATGAGAACGAACTCACCTGCCTGCCGATTATATCTTCCAGCTTGCGCTTGGAATCTACAATCTCGCGTCTGAGTTCGTCGTCGTCGCACTCGGTCAGGTGCGGATGAGTGAGCGTATGCGAGCCGATCTCGAAACCCGCGTCGGCCATCTCTCTGATTTGCGCGGCGCTCATCATCGGTTCGGCCTGATCTCCGGCCTTGCGATCCCAGTCATTCAGCCCGCCGACCGCGTCGGCCACCACGTAAATGGTCGCCTTGATGCCTCGCTCGACCATAATCGGGAAAGCGTGCTCATATACGCTGAGATAGCCGTCATCGAAAGTCACAGCGAACATGTTGGATGCCGGCTGACGGTCGGATATTACAGAATCGAGAGAGGCAACCGTCCAGCCGCGCGCCGTAAGATAACCCATCTGCGACCTGAAAAGCGGCGGAGCCACATACTGGCCTGCCACGAGTGACGATAACTTCGGAAACCCGATGCGATGATACAACAGCACGACCGGCACACCGGCCTGCGATGGTTTAGAATGCAATATTTATTCTCCGTAGACTATCTTGCGGAGATCGGCATTTCGCGGATGGTAATCACGAAATTTCTCGGCTTGTTGTCTCGTAGAGCCGTAACATCCACTTTGTCCCCGATCTTCTTTTGGCGAATGATCTTCTGCAGCGACCCACCGTCGGTAACTTTCTGGCCATCCACCTCAATAATTATATCGCCTCTACGAATTCCGGCAAGTGCCGCGGGGCCGCCTTTTTCAACTTGGGCAACAATTACCCCTTCTTTGATCGGCAGATCGAACTCCTCGGCCACCTCGGGCGTGATATCGCCAAAAGATATTCCGATCCATCCAACCACCACGCGTCCTTTCTGTTTGACTTCTTCGAGCACACTGCGAGCCGTATTTATCGGGATGGCGAAGCCCAGCGTCCCAGCTTTTCCTCCGACAACCACCGTGTTGATCCCTATCACCTTGCCCGAACTGTCCACAAGCGGGCCGCCGCTGTTGCCGGGGTATATTCGCGCGTCGGTCTGAATGAGGTTCGTAAGCGACAACCCTCCACCGGGAATCGTGCGACTCAAGGCGCTCACCACTCCAACCGTCACCGTGCGCTCGAACCCGTAAGGATTTCCGATTGCAATTGCGACTTGTCCCACCTGCAGATTATCCGAGTCGCCCAGAGGCGCGACCGGCAGATTGTTCAGGGGAATCTTGATGATCGCGAGGTCGAGGCCGGGATCGCCTCCCAGGCTTGTAGCCTGCACTTCTTTTCCGTCGGCGAGCGTCACCGAGAGCTTGGCCGCACCGCTTATTACATGGTTGTTTGTAAGGATTTCGCCTTCTTTGGAAATTATCACACCCGAACCCAGGCCGTCTTCCTCGCCATTTTTGTCCAGAGAAGTAACCGCCACCACCGCCGGACCGATGTTCTTAACAATGTCAATTATGCGATTTTCCTCAGGCAGCAGAAAGGTCGCCGGACCTCTGCCCTCCCCACTCTGCGCCAAGCAGGGCGTAGTGGATACCATCACGAACAATAATATGCCGAAAACGGCTCGTTTCGCACTATGCATGCTCGTTTCCTCCCAAATACACCACATTTAGGTATAGTCATTTTGGGGGATGGAGGAAACATTTCTGCGAGAGTTATCCAAGGATCCACTATCGGAACTTGATCCGAAACACTCTTCCTTGACACAAAACAATTTCAGCCGTATTCTAGAACAGTAGGAACAACACGCAAAGGACGACACATAATGGTGAGCGCAGCGATGCTCCTGGCTGCCCTGATTCTGGCACCGATGATAGGCGGCGGATTTGGGGAGTTTGATTATGCAATTCTGGAAGTACTTGTTTTCGGCGCGGTAGTCGCGCACTTCCTGACGCCTAAGGGCAGACAGACCAACTTCGCGCGCGTTCCGGGAATCGCGCCGCTGAGCGTGTTTCTGGTTCTCGCAGTCGCCTCGACGGTTTATTCCGAAGCGATTTACCCCAGCCTCAATCAACTCCTGTTGATTTTTGCATGTGTAAGCGCGTATATACTTGCGGCATCGCTGGCGAAAGACTCGAAAAAGGCGGCGGCGATAGTGACGGGAACTGCGCTCTCGGCTCTAGCAGTGTGCGCCGCAGGAATCAGGAATTACGCAATCTCCACCGGCGGAGGGGCCATGTTCTGGGAATCGCTGCTGAGCACAGGCGAGCACATGCGGTTGTTCGGCTCGTTTATAAACCCCGGCTACTTTTCGGGGTTCATCGTGATGGCGCTTCCTCTGACGCTGGGGGTTTACCTGGTGACGAAACGAACCGTGCTTGCCGTGCTCATCGGCATGGCGTTTGTCCTTGAAACCATCGCACTAATGCTCACCGGCACGAAGTTTGGGATAATGGCTGCGGTGCTGGGGCTGTTAGTGTTCTTTTTGCTTGCAATCGGCACAAAGTCTCTCAAGCGATCCAAATTTACCAGGCTTTTGATACTTTCCGTCTTTCTCATACCCCTGCTTGCAATTTTCTCCAAACCGGTGACATCCAGGATAACAGCCGCCGAAACCGGCGGGTCGCAGGTTCACTCCACAACATTCAGAGTGTTCACCTGGCAAGCCACAATCGACATGATCAAAGCCAACCCCTGGCTGGGGGTCGGCCCCGGAGTATACAGTATCGCATACCCTCGCTACACCATCGCCGGACCGACAAAAGCGGCTCATCAATCGTATCTGCAGATCGCGTCCGAAAGCGGAATAGCGGCGCTCCTCGCGTTCTTAGTTGCCATACTGGCGATCGCGAACCGGTCGATGAAGGGCATTGTGAAACGACAAACCGAACAGACCGAGCACGACGCTAAAACCCAGACTTCTGAAAATCAGCGCCTGTCGTGGTCGGATGTAGTGCCGTTCAGCGGACGCCCTGTGATGAACTGCGCGATATACGGAGCGCTGGCGGCTTCAGTGCTGAGAAACATGGTTGACTCGGACTGGTATATCATCGGAATTGCGCTGCCGTTCTGGGTAATGGCTGGAGTGCTGGTCTCGCAGACGCATGCGTCTCCCGTGATCACCATTCACTCGCGCAAGCTGAAAGGGATGGCAATCGCAGCATGCCTGATTCTGGCTGTCTTGAGTGCGTCGTTCGGGCTCGCGAGACGACTCACGCCCGTGCAAATGGGTTCGGACGAAACGTTTAGTTCGTCCCTCAAAGGCTATGAAATGGCCTGCAAGATATGCCCGCTGAATGCCGAGTATCACCGCGAGTTGGCTAAATATCTGGCAGCTGACGGCGACTTGGCCGCTTCAAAGCGTCAACTGGACACATCTGCTAAACTTGCCCCAACCGACGCCTCGACCTATCAGGTCGGCGGAATGATCGCCCTGGCAAACGACAATCCAAAGATGGCCGTCAGTTATTTCAAGAACGCTGTAAAGTGCAACCCCAATTCCACAAATGCTATCTATAAGATGTCGATTGCCTATGGCATGCTCGGCGATGAAAAGGATCAATACCAAGCCATTAAGCGGCTTATTGAGATCGAAAACAGCCTGTATGAACAGGTCAAAGGCGCGCCGGAACTTGTGGACACCACATTCGCGCACGCCCATGCCTATCTAGGCGCGAAGTATATGGCCCGAAAGCGATACTCGGCGGCGGCGAATGAATATGTTCAGGTGATAGAAAGACTGCAACGGTGGCAGTCCAATAAGGATGTGTTGCGAGTCGCTTTGCTTACCGGAATGCTTACCGAATCGGAAAAGAATGATCTGTTGGAACTGCTGCGCCAAAGCCGCTCAGACCTGGCTAAATGCCATAACGCCAGATGATTGAGGGGTTCTCCCTCTCAGCCCTGACCCTGGGTCAGAATGTCCCAATCTCCAACAAATGCACTATTCGGCGTCCGCGGAGTCTTCTGACTCGGCGTTGGGTTCGGGTTGCGGTTCTTCATCATATTCAGGCTCAGCTTCGGGTTGCGCCTGCTTTTCCGTGGCCATGATGGTCTCCGCCGAGCTCACGCGGGTCGCGGCATCAAGCTCTTTGCGAGCCTCACTGACAAAAGTCTGAGCGTTGGCCTTCGATCCAGATGAATTGGTCTCCAGGTATTCGAGCATGCTCGATGAAGCTTGAGCGAACAATCCGCAGGCCAAGCTGCGATGAAGGCTTGCGGACTGTTTCGAGACGGGAACCGTCAGAGAATCGAGAAACTTAGCCATAGACTCCGAGCGTAGCGCCAAGCCGTTGATCGTGCTGTAATAACTCTCGCGAGTAATCTTTCCGGCTGCGAGGTTGTTTGTATCCGATTCGTACTGCTCCAGCAGTGAACTGAACGACTTGTCGAAAACCCTGCACAAAATGTCGTAGCGCTTCTGCACGGTTGCGGCAGGCGGGTTCGGCTGAACGATCTTGAGTTGCTCGATGACTTTGCGGCTTTCGCTGTAGAGCGACATCGACGCGTCCACGATCGCGAGCCTTTCGTGCGCGCGCCAGTCGGCCGGGTTGAGCCTGATCGCCTCCAGGTATATCTTGGCGGCCTCGTCCGGGTCACCCTTGCTCCACAGCTTGTCTCCCTCGATGAGCTTTGCGACCGCAGCCGAACCGGCATCCTTGTATTCGACTCTCTCCGAAACCGGCTCCGGCGCGCTATCCTCAGACTTGGAATCTTCAGACCCAGCCTCAGCGACGGACACTGCTTGGCCGTCTATGATGCGCTGGATCTCCTGCCTGGCAATATCTATCTCATTTTTGCCGGCTCCGGCTTGAAGTGCGCGATCGAGCGTCTCGAATGCTTCGCCGAACATACCCTTTCTGGCATAGACCTCCGCGAGCTTGATGCGCAGCGACGTGTTGGTCGGATCGGCATCTACTGCGCGAGAATATTTCATTATTGCCACAGCCAGATTTCCGGCGCTGATACTCTCTTCGGCCTGCGCGACGTAATCCACCGAATCGGCCTGCATAACCGTGTCGGGCACAATTGCGCTTCCGATGGCAGTGGATTCGGCGTCCGAAACCGGCTCGGCGGATTCCACCACGGACAGCTTCGCGAATGCTTCGCGTGTCACGTCTATCACGGCTTTGCTCGCCGCCGACTGCATCGCGTTGTTCAAGGCCAAGTCGTCCTCACCAGCATAAACCGATGTGCCTGTCGCCTCCCACACACCTTTCTGGTCTGCATCCACATCGACGAGCCATATCTTGAGCCTGAATGCTTTCCCGGTGTAATCTTTTGCTGTCACAAACGATATATCGGCTCCGGCGACATATTGAAACCCAAGCACTTTCGCAGCCTCTATGCGCTGCTCGCGCGTTGAGAAGCTGGTCACGTTTTCGGCGTTCAGACGCTTGTCGAGGATCGCGCGCTCAACCGTCGGAGACTCGCTGTCGAATATCATTGCGTCCACGCGCCGGGTCTCCCGGAAGTATTCTCTGAGTGCGCGGGTAGTGGAAGTCGCAAATGAGGCGTCAAAATCCTGCGTTTTCTCGGCCTGAAAGAGCAGCACGACCGGACGCGCCTTCTCCTCGGCCACAGCCGGGCCGCGGAGGATCACCGCGCACGCCAGCAGCGCCAGGATTAAATAATTGCGCATAAACATCACCACCCTCCGCTCTCTACTCAGAGACTCTGCTGCCACAGGCCGATAAGTTTCTTGGCATTGTCGATCCCGCGCATGGCAGATGTCGGGTTTGTCCCGGCATTGATTTCGGACTGAAAATGAGTAATCGCCTGCTGAGCCGAGTCTATAGCCTCTCGGGTCTGACCCTGGTTTCGCATGCGAATTGCCGCGGCCAGAAGACTTGTGCCGTCCACCTTGGGGGTCGTGTCTTCTTTTGCCTGCCCGGACGCCGGTTTGGACTGCGCCGACTCGGTCTTAGCGCCTGCTTTTTGCGATTTCTTTGACTCCGGCACGATCGTCAGTTCGTTGCCCAGGGAGGGCAGCTTCACGGGCTTGACCTCCGGGTGATGCTCGCTCGTTTCGCCTACCGGACGCGGGCTTGAACCAGACGCGACAGGCTTCGGAGCCGGGGGTTTCGCCGCCGGCGACGAAAAAGTATATACCTTGAGACCCGCAGGTTTTGCGACGTCCGCCGCTTCCCTCACGCCGCGAGGTTCGCTGTCGGTTGGAGCCGCATGCTGCAGCTGAACTTCGACATCCGGCCTCGGCTGTCCAGGCGTTTTCGTCCTGCCTCCGCCCGGCATCAATATAATGGCGGCCATCAGCACTGCTATAAACACGACTCCCGCCGCAAGCGCCTGCGGCGGCATAGAATTAACCAGATGCTTAAGCCCCGCCACCGGACGACGCACAATAGACACGTGAGCCGTTCCGCCATTGAGTTTGACCCTTAGAGCCGAGAGCTTCTCGCGGTCGGCGGCGCTGTTCGGGTTAAGGTCGATGATCTTCTCGTACTGAGCCAGAGCCATTTCCAGAAAACCGTGCGCAGACTCGGTCTCGCCCGATTCCAGCTCGATCTCGCCTTTACGCTCGTAGATAAGCGCCAATATGCCATGAACGGACGTGGAATCCGGGTTTCTGCCCGCGATATTCTCAGCGCCGCTGAGCGCCGCATCCAGGTCGCCGGACTCGTAACAGTCGTAAACCTCGGCCAGCGACTCGCCCAAGGCCACATCGTCCAGAGCCGGCCCCGTGCTCGCCTGGCGCTGGTTGTCGTCCTCGACCACCCAAGCCATGTGAAGTCCGCATTCTCTGCAGAACTTGTTGGTTTTTCCGTTAAACGTACCGCATTTCGGACATTTCATAAATGAGTTCTCAGTTATGCTTTATGGATTCAAAATAGACCAGACTGGCTCGCGCTTTTAGGCGTCAAACCAAGATGTTCGTAAGCAAGCCGGGTGGCGACCCTGCCGCGCGGCGTGCGATTGATAAAACCCAGCTGAATCAGATACGGCTCATGCGCGTCTTCAATGGTGTCGCGCTCCTCGCCTGTTGCCGATGCTATGGTCTCGACACCCACCGGGCCGCCGTCGAACTTATCTATAATGCATTTCAAGAGACGACGATCCGCGTCGTCGAGGCCGCACTCGTCTATTTCAAGCATAGCCAAGCCATCAACGGCCACCTCGCTGTCTATTATGCCGTCGGCCTTCACCTGAGCGAAGTCTCTGACCCGCCTCAGCACTCTGTTTGCTATGCGCGGCGTGCCCCTTGAACGGCTCGCGATCTCATACGCGCCGTCGTCTGTAATTTCTATGCCTAGAATAGATGCCGACCGCGAGACAATCGTGCGCAGGTTGTCCACATCGTAAAACTCAAAATTGTGCACGATCCCGAACCGCGCTCTCAGCGGCGCCGTGATAAGCCCGGTGCGAGTGGTCGCGCCTATCAAAGTAAATTTAGGCAAATCGAGCTTGATCGTGCGAGCGCTCGGGCCTTTGCCGATCACCAGGTCGAGCTGATAATCCTCCATCGCGGGGTATAGAATTTCCTCCACCGCGCGGTTGAGCCTGTGAATTTCGTCTATAAAGAGGACGCTTCCCGGTTCGATGTTGGTGAGGATCGCCGCCAGATCGCCGGGCCGTTCTATCGCGGGGCCCGACGTGCTGCGCATCGGCACATCCATCTCATTTGCGATTATATACGCGAGCGTGGTCTTGCCCAATCCCGGAGGGCCGTACAGCAGGACGTGATCCAACGCCTCGCCCCGCATCTGGGCGGCCTTTATGAATACACTCAGGCTCTCCTTGATCTTGGCGCGGCCGATAAACTCGCTCAGGCGTCGCGGACGCAGGCTGAGTTCCACAACCTGTTCCTCGTCCGTCATCTCGGGCGACATCAGCCGCTCTTCAAAATCCATGCTCGTTCCTCGCAGTCAAAAAGTTGCCTACCACGCAGACCCAACTTTCTAACTTACTAACTCTTCGATAGAAGTTTCAGCGCAGCTCTTACGATGCTGCCCGTATCGCGCACATCCTTTAGAGACTTGAGCGCCTCATCGACCGCCGCGCGAGCGTCATTGCGATTGTAGCCCAGCGCGATGAGACCCTCCACGGCGTCGTCAAGCGATCTCTGCTCGGCAGGCACATTCTTTCGAGCGGCCTGCGCCCAGACCAGAGTCGCGATCTTTTCTTTCAGTTCCAATACGATCCGCTGAGCCGTTTTCGTGCCCACGCCGGGCACACGATTGAGTTCGGCATAGCGCTCGCCGGATATTGAGCCTATTATCTGTTCGACTGGCAAAACCGACAAAATGTTCAGTGCAACTTTCGGCCCCACGCCGCTCACGGTCAAAAGAATCTCAAAAAGACTCTGCTGAGCCGCCTCAAGGAAGCCATATAGCGTAATTGAGTCTTCCTTGACGATAGTGGAGATAAGAATCTTGACCTCATCGCCGATTTGAGGCAGTTGAGAAATAGAGGCAAGCGGCAGAAACGCCTTATAGCCGACTCCGTTGACGTCTATGACAACGTAGTCGGCTTCTATTCTGGCTAATTCACCGTGTAAGTGGGC
The DNA here is from genome assembly GCA_021372295.1 of bacterium. Classification (GTDB taxonomy): domain Bacteria; phylum Armatimonadota; class UBA5829; order UBA5829; family UBA5829; genus UBA5829. Next base: position 8,784 of record JAJFUS010000011.1, read on the forward strand.
TATCAACTGTTAGGTTCCTCAATGAACGCTCACGATTGGAAAAAACGATTGGTCGGATGGCATTGGAGACACCACCCCATCACATTTATATGTTTGAATCTGCAAGCCTGCGCAGCCACTTCCAATGGAAGACGAACAAGACTAACGACACAAATATGAGAATACAGTAACCGGTCAAATCCTTTTCTGATTGACGCCTGATGGAATGAATTTCAGTGGTCAGGGCATCTTGATAAGCCTTTTTGAGCATATTCTCATCGAGACTGACCTTGTTCTGATTCTTTTGCTGGCCGTTTGCCATAGCCACAATAACATCAAGTTTGAATGCCTCATATGACGCCATATTATAGCCACGGTAAGAGTAAGAGTCGCATTCCTTTGAATGCGCGACCTGCTCCGCATCGGTGAGATTGAATACCGCTTCCACGATGCCCTGAATAGAAAATACCACTGTAAGAAGCGTAATCAGGCAAATCATATAGCCATATATTCGTGCAGCTACATGTCGTTTATCCATTCGAGCACCTCTTAATCAACCAGTCGACAACTACAAACTAATAAATCACCTTATTGAGAGCGTACTCCACAATTCCCGATGCGCCCGCGCGTTTGAGCCTCGGGATCAACTCTCGAACGGTATTCTCCTCGACGATAATCTCAACCGCCACCCACCCCTCGTCCGCAAGCGGTGAAATGGTCGGGTTCTTAAGGCTGGGAAGCTCGGCAAGAATGGCATTGAGGTTCTCGCATGGGATATTCATCTTTAACCCGACAAGCCCGTCCGCCGTCAGAGCCGCCTGAAGCAGCATCGCGATGTTTTCGATCTTACGGCGCTTCCACTCGTCGTTCCAGGCGTCCTTGTTGGCGATAAGCCGTGTTGTCGAGACGAGCAGCGTATCAAGTATTTCGAGCCCATGAGCCTTAAGAGTGCTACCGGTCTCCGTGCCCTCGACAATCGCGTCCACCAGCTCGGGCACTTTAACTTCAGTCGCTCCCCAAGAGAACTCTACGTGGCAGTTCACACCATTTTCGGCAAAGTAGCGCTTCGTGACATTGACCAATTCGGTCGCCACGCGCTTGCCTTCGAGGTCTTTCGGCCCTTTAATACCTGAATCCTTAGGAGCCGCAAGCACCCAGCGATAGGGCTTCGTCGTAGCCTTGGAATAGAGAAGTTCGCAGACTTCATGCACATCCGCGTCGCATTCGCGGATGTTATCGTAACCCGTGATGCCAACGTCAAGGACTCCTGCTTCAACATATCGAGCAATCTCCTGCGCGCGCAGAAGCGTCGCTTCGATATCGGAATCGTCGCAAGACGGATGATATGAGCGCGAACTGACCCGAAAGTCCCATCCGGCTTTTCTAAATAGACCGAAAGTAGCCTCCTGAAGACTGCCCTTCGGCAGGGCGATTTTAAGTGTCAATGATTCTTACCTCTCGAAAACATCTGAGAGCTGAGAGTGGAGAGCTAAGAGCCCAGATCTGTCAGCGCTCAGTTGTGCGTAAAGTTGCTTCGGCTCCGCAGGAGATACAACCGAAACATTATATCATACCGTGAGTTGCGCGTATAATCGTTTTGATGCGACTGCCCGAGAATCAGCAGGTAAATCCATTGCCCAACGTGAATAAATAATTTTGACGGCAGTTTTGCGCCAATCGAGCAAGCGGAGGCACACTACATGCGCGGATTGCGGATTTTCGTCTCTTTACTCATCATTCCGGCTTGTTTTTGTCAGGGTGCGTGGGCGCTCGGCAAAACAACTGTTGACCCCAACACACTCCCGCAAAAGCAGCAGAAAGACATCTGGCAGTCCGATTCTCGTCTGACCCAAACTGTCACCTACGAAGCCCGCCGCAAGACCGTTCTCTCGATAATGAACGATCTCACAAATATGACCGGCGTCACTTTGCATACCGGCTACAACTCCAAAGATTGGCAGGTGCGCGACCGCAAAATGCTGATCTTCGCGAAAGTGATGCCCCTCAAAGATCTGATGCAGTCTGTAGCACGAGTGATGAAGTTCCAGTGGACTCGAAGCGAGTCTCAACCTTACACGTATCGCATTTATATGGATCGACGAACTCTGCTGGACGCCGAGGGCCAGGCATATAGGGCCGAACAGAAATATAACGAGATGCTCGTGAGGAAACGCGAGGCTCTGGCCGACAGACTGAGCGGGCTTTCCGGTCTCAATCCCACCCAACTCGAAAACCTCAGAGCCGACAATCCGTATCTTTACACCCTTGCAAAGACCGGAATGGCAAACCCACTGTCTCAGCTCTTCCAGCAGTTGCCGGAAGCGCGAAATGCATTCGTTAGCTGCAACAGCTACTATGTGCCTGCAAGCCAACTGCCCGAATCGCTTCAGCAGACAGCAATTGATCTGGTAAAGGGCATGTCTGCGATAAACTCAATCGCCGACTCCGAGCAATTATTGCCCGACAACCTGGAAGACATGCTCGATCAAATCAGCATAAGACTGGCGCCGAGTGACGACGGTTGGCTCACGTCTGATCCAAGACTTCAGACATTTGTGCTGGGAACGCTGAATGTGAAGTGGCCTCAGGAAGGCCAATCAGCTACGGAATATGGTTTCCCGTTACTTGATCCTGATTCGAGTTTAGGCAAAGGTATGGGCAATTACTTGGCGGACGCTCTGAATGGCGACCTTGATCCCACCCAAAGTGGCTGGTCCTTTACTATTTTCAGCAAGGAATTGGAATCTGGAGATTTTGGCGAAGAAAAGGTGGAACACAAGGAAAAATACGCCGAGTTGGAAAAGGAAATATCTCCTGCCGGGCCCAATGATGACAAGAATGAGATTCGTTACAAAAGCAAGGAAGAGGTGATCGCCAGGATCGCTGAGATGACTGGCATGAACGTGATATCGGATTATCTCGGGGAAAGCGGCTTTGATTATGCCTCTAGTACAAAGACAATTACTTTCAATACCTTTATTGATGGCTTTGCAAAAACGTTCGACTGTAATTGGTGGAAAAGCGGCAGCGTTCTGGAGTTTCGCGACCGGTACTGGTTCAAAAAACGCTCCAAACAGATCCCCGAGGAATATCTGGAAAAGTGGCGCAAGTTTTACAAACTAACCGGCACGCTCAACATAGATAACCTGTCGGAAATGGCAACACTTGCAGGAGAAGAGGAGCGTTACAACATAAACATTAAGAATGACGAGGTGCTGGACAACGGCTCCATGCACGGCGCCATTTATTGGCAAATCGACACACTCCGCTTTTACGCGTCCCTCGATGACAAGCAGCGAAACGCGGTGGTGTCACAGGACGGCCTGAAGCAAGACACATTGAGTGAGCAGCAGATGAGCCTGTTGAGTAAGGCCGCATACATAGACGATCCTGCGAAGCCCATTGTACTCAGCGTAAGCGGACAGCCAGCAACTAGCCAATCAGGCAAATCGACAGCACAGATGCTAGCACAAGCTCAAGTCGACAAACAGTCACTTTACCAGCAGGCATACGGCACAGTTAGGCTTATGCTCTGGACACCAAAGTACGAACCGCCAAAGAAAGAAGAACAAGCAAACGACAAGAAGTGAAATCATACTCGACAAGGTCTAAGTATCTTTATAGCCTCTGCCAATGCCCTTCCTCTGTGCGAAATCGAGTTCTTTTCGCCGGATTCCAGTTCGGCCATCCGCCTGCCCGTCTCGGTTACCACAAACACCGGGTCATAACCAAACCCGTTCGATCCGCGAGCGTCACGCGCTATGGTTCCCTCGATCTTTCCCTCGCATGTCCGCACGCTGCCGGTCGGTTCGGCAATCGCTACTGCGCACTTAAACCTTGCCGTGCGATCCTTGTCAGGGACATCTTTCATAAGATCGAGGAGCTTTGCTATACGTTCGGGGTCACTCGGAGCGAACCGGCTTGAGTAGACTCCCGGAGCACCGCCCAACGCATCGACTTCAAGGCCGGAGTCGTCCGCAAGCGTCAACTCGCCCGTATATTGAGCGTAAGCCGTCGCTTTAATGATGGCATTCTCCACAAAAGTGGAGCCGGTCTCTTCAACATCAGGAGCGTCGGGGTAAGCCGAAAGCGAGACAACCTCGTAAGGCAGATCACTCAAAATTTCGGCCATTTCCTTAGCCTTTCCGGCGTTTTTTGTGGCGATCAAGAGCTTTCTCACAGAATATCGGCCATTTTCGTCTTGATTAGTTTCGTCAATTCGGCGGTTCCCTTTGTAGCAAGATCAAGAAGATTATTGAACCTGTTGCGCGTAAACGGCATGCCTTCCGCGGTCGACTGCACCTCTATGATCCGTCCCGATGCCGTCATCACGACGTTCATATCCACCCCAGCGTTGGAGTCTTCTTTGTAGTTGAGGTCAAGGAGTTCCTCGTTCATCACCACGCCAACGCTTATCGCGGCCATCAGGTCGGTATAAGGCAGTTTTTTGCAGATATTTTCCTTCTTCATGACCGCACATGCGTCCAGAAAAGCGATAAACGCGCCCGTAATTGACGCAGTGCGAGTGCCGCCGTCGGCCTGGATGACGTCGCAGTCAAGCCAGACTGTGCGCTCGCCAAACGCGGTCATGTCCGCCACCGATCTGATCGAGCGACCCACCAGCCGCTGGATTTCCTGGCTGCGGCCATTGATCTGACCCTTGATGATATCGCGCTGAGTGCGAGTCTCACACGATCTGGGCAGCATGCCGTACTCGGCGGTCACCCAACCCTGCCCCGAGTTCTTGAGGAACGGCGGAACTTTGTCTTCGACGGAAGCAGTGCATATAACTTTTGTGTCTCCCATCTCGATGAGGCAGCTTCCCTCAGCGTATTTGTTGAAGTTTCTAGTGATCTTGACTGGTCTAAGTTGATCGGCCGCGCGGCCATCGAGACGAATCATAATAGCGGATCTCCTTGAAAAGCAGCTGAGGGTGGAAAGCCCAGACTCGTAAGCACTCAGCCAACTGTATATTGAGCATCTTCAATTCAGTTGGGGCCGAAACCGCCCCAAACAATCTGAATTATACTCTACTCAGAGTATTTGGGGCAATACGAGTTTGGTAAACTCACAGGACTTATGATCTTAACTCGAAAATTTCCTCAATGGGCTTCTTCTCTTTTTGCAGGACATCGTGCTCGGGCTTACCGACAGCCACCATAGCCGCCAAACACCATGAGTCGCATAAGCCGAGCTGCTCTTCCAGACTCTCACGCGCAATCAGAGGCCCGCTGAGCCAGCACGCTCCGTAACCCATGTCCACCGCAGCCAGAATAATGTGCTCGACGGCCGCACCTACGCTCTCGATATCGGGATGACCGCGAAGCGCGTTAATGTCCTCATGGGTCATGTTCGAGTGTTCCAGAGCGCTGTCGACAATTGCCGTGTAGGGGCACTGGGCCACTGCAATCACCGCTGGAGCCTCGCCGAAAAACGTTGAAAACCACTCTACCTGCGCTCTGGCATGTTTTTCGGCTTCATTGTCACAAATCGGAATGCGTGTCTCGACGGCGCTATGCACTGTGTCCGCCATTTTCCTGAGCAACTCGCGATTTGTAATAACGATAAACTTCCACGGCTGGGAATTGTTTACGCTTGGCGCAAGCCCCGCAAGCCGAACCATCTCGCGCAAATGCTCTTCCGGCACTGCGTCGCTGTTAAAATGCCGGACACTGGCTCGTTTTTGAATGACATCGCGAAGTTCCATATTGTTCTCCCCTGAATATTGAAATCAGCGGTCAGTAATTAAAAGTGCAACGCTGCTTAAGCTTTTACCCATTTTCGGCAGAGTTTAAAAGAATGCGAAACGTACAAAAAGAAATCCCGCCTGTGCATTTCACAGACGGGCCGTTAGGAGAGCAAAGCGCTCTCATCGCGGATATAAACCACAACACTTTAAGGAAGGAGAAAAAGATGAAATTTTCTCAGTAGTATTACTAGCAAGAAACGTGCCAATTGCCCAGTTTATTAAGAAATTTCCTGGTAATTTTGCGAGCAAGCTCAATGGCCTTGACGAGAGGCCGCTCGTGGTGTACAATCAGACGAATTCAATTCATGTGGAGAGCTATGAAAACTCAACTTCTCACTTGTCGACGAATGACCACCGGGGTCGTATACCCGCCATATAAGCTGCAGCCGCAGCAAGTCAACCACATCTACGCGGACATAACCGAGCGCTATCCGTTCCAGACACTTCAACACTTGCCCGACGGCGCACGCATGGCTAACCCGAGCGGAGATTTCTTCATTCAGGCTACGCGCATGCAGGTCAACGACAATGTGGACTATTTCCAGTCGTCCAAGGAAAGAGCGCTCGATCTGTTCAGAATGGCTCAGGAGAGGCTGAAAGTGCCTCAGTTCGTGACTTTCGGCATCAAACTGACGGCGTTTCTGCCGGTAGAGGATGGCCGAAACGCGGCCGAACTTCTGGAAAGCACAGCATTGTCTTCTATCAAAGACAATCTCGACCTTCTCGGCCCAGGCAGGCAGGGGGTGGGAGTGCGCGTCATACTGCATCAGGACGGTGTGCATGAACTCAAGATCGAGCCGTTCTTCAGCGATTTGTCTCAGCTATATGTGGAACTCGACGTGCAGCACCCGACACCTTTTAACGCCTTGTCCGTTGTCGAATCGCGAATGGATGCCGCCTACGACTATTTGTTCCGCGAAGTCAACGGCTTCCTGGAAACTCTCGACTGAATGGCTGAAAATCCAGACTCATGAGCGTTTAGCCGGCTTTATATTGAGTGGCCTCGACTCCTATGGAGCTGAGGCCACAAACATTCCGAACTATCGCAATGCGCTGATTATCGCGCGTGACGCATTGTTGAAAAATGCCATCACTGGGCCGGGAATCACACCGAAGAACAGCGTAAGAGCCATTAGCGGAACCACGCTTACGACCTCTCTGGCGTCCGCGTCGGGCATCTTTTCCCACTTGGGATTGAGCGGGCCAAGAAGCACTCTCTGGAGCATCCACAGCATATAAGCCGCCGTCACCACAATTCCTATGAGCGCAAGCCCGGCAAGCCATGGGCTGGCGTTATATGTGCCGGTCAAGACTGACAGTTCGGCGATAAACCCCGTCATTCCAGGCAACCCCAACGACGCAAAGCTGCAGAACGAAAGCATCCCGGCATATACGGGCACTTTCGCTCCAAGACCGCCGAACTCTCCCAAATCTCTCGTGTGAGCGCGCTCGTAGACCACACCCACCAAAAGGAACAACGCGCCCGTAATCAGGCCATGGCTGAAGTTTTGCATCTGAGCGCCGTTTAGGGCAGCCGCGCGCGAAGCATCGGTCATCCCGGCGATAGTCGCAGCCGAAACCGCGCAGCCCAGGGTCACATAACCCATGTGATTGACCGACGAATACGCGATCAGCTTCTTGAGGTCTTTCTGAGCCATCGCAACGAACGCGCCGTATATGATCGCTACAAGCGACACAATCGCGATAATCCACCAGAACCTGGAAAACTGCCCCGGCATCATCGGCATAAGCACTCGCATAAAGCCGTAACTGCCCATCTTCAGCAGCACGCCGGCCAGAATCACCGAGCCGGCAGTGGGCGCTTCAACGTGCGCGTCAGGCAGCCATGTGTGGAACGGAAACATAGGCACTTTGACTGCGAACCCAAGGAACAATCCCCAGAACACCAGCGCGGCCATCCCCGCCGGAACTGCATCGCCGTTGGCCATTGCCTGCTGCGCCATCGCGAGCATGCTGAATGTGTGGCCTCCGCCAGCGGCGGTCGTGTGGAAATACATCGCAAGGATCGAAAGCAGCATCGCCATACTTCCGACCATCGTGTACAGGAAGAACTTGATCGCGGCGTATTCCCTGCGCGGACCGCCCCAGATACCGATCAGGAAATACATCGGCACCAGCGACACTTCCCAGAAAACGAAGAATAATACGAAGTCCATCGCCGTGAACACGCCCAGCATGCCCGTCTCCAGCAGCAGGAACATCCAGAAATACTCTTTAGGCCGGACCTCGATGAAGTGCGAGTAGATCAGGCTAAGGGTCGTCAGCAACGTCGTCAGGAAGATGAGCGGCACGCTGAGGCCGTCAACTCCCATCGCAAAGCTCACGCCCAGATTCGGAATCCACGGCACGTTCACGCCGAACTGAGTGCCACTGGGGAACTGCGCGCCGCCGTGCTTGTAGGCGAACCACATCCAGATCGACATTATCAGCGGAACAAAGCTGATGAGAATCGACGCGCCCTTAATCGCGCTGGGCTTCTCCTTGGGGATGAGCATTATAATTACCGCCCCAAGAAGAGGCAGGAATGTTATTACCGGAAGAATCCAGTTATTGGTGGAATCCATGATACCTCCGAATGGCCGAGCACGGCCGCTGTAAGAGCAACTATACTAATCAGTGCAATTGAGACAACCAATAAAAACACATACTGCTGCGCCACACCCGTCTGCAGGTGACGTAGCGCTTTGCCCATTGAGCCGGTGACCCAGCCGGTGAGGTTCACCAGGCCGTCTACGATATTTCTGTCGCACCAGCCCCATACTCGCGAGACGACCAGGCACATATACCCGAAGCCGTTTACGATCAGGTAGTCGATCACCCATTTGTCGAACCAGAACAGCATCGCCGCCGCGAGCATAATCCCGCGGATAATGGTCACCTGGTATATCTCGTCGATGTAATACTTGTTCTCGACAATCTTCGCCAGCCATCCGAACGCGGGCTCCAGCTTTTCGATCTTGATGAGATGCCATTTCCATATCAGAGTGGCGAAGAGTATTCCAAGAAGGGCGGCCAGCGTCCCAATCGCAAACACAGGCACGTTGAACCCAGCCGACATACGCGCTTCTTCCAGCGTTCGTTCGAGGATCGACTCGTAGTGATGACCCAGCACGGGCATCATGCTGTGCTCGAAAGCATTCTTGAACGGTGTGCCGACCCAACCCGCGCATATCGCCAGGATCGCAAGGATCACCAGCGGCACGAGCATCACTTTCGGACTTTCGTGCGCGTGGATCTCGTGATTTTGCGGCTCGCCGTGGAATGTTTTGTATATCAGGCGGAACATGTAGAAACTCGTAGTGAAAGCGCCGAGCACTCCCGCCCAGAAAACGATCTTGTTCGTATGGAACGCGACAGTGAGAATCTCTTCCTTGCTCCAGCCGCCCGCCGTGATGAACGGAATACCACAAAGCGAGAGCGTCGCGATGAGCATTGTCCAGTATGTCCAGGGCATCTTGCGCTTCAGCCCGCCCATCTCGCGGATGTCCTGTGTGCCCGTCCCATGGATCACGCTGCCCGAGCTCAGGAAGAGCTGCGCCTTGAAGAACGCGTGAGTCATCAGGTGGAATATGGCCGCGACGTATCCGAACACGCCCAACGCCATAATCATATATCCGAGCTGGCTCACTGTGGAGTATGCGAGGACTTTCTTGATGTCGTTTTGAGCGATGCCGATCGACGCGGCGAACAGCGCGGTAAACGCGCCTGTATAAGCCACCACGTGCAGCGCGACTCCGCTTGCGTCGGCAAGATACACCGGATACATCCTCGCCACCAGATACACGCCCGCCGCGACCATCGTTGCTGCGTGAATTAAGGCAGAGACGGGTGTCGGGCCTTCCATAGCGTCCGGCAGCCAGACATGCAGCGGGAACTGAGCCGACTTGCCAACTGCTCCGCAAAAGAGCAGCAGCGCCGCCAATCCCGCCAGAGGAATCATCCACGGCCCGACGTGCACCAGAGCCTGCAGCTTGTCCAGATTCTCGAAGACCCCGTGGCTGCCGAAAAGATTGAACGAGCCGGTCTTGATAAACAGCAGCATCATGCCCGCCATAAATCCGACGTCGCCCACTCTGGTGACCAAGAACGCCTTCTTAGCCGCCTTCATTGCCGAGGGCTTCTCGAACCAGAACCCGATCAAAAGATAACTCGTCAGCCCGACCAGTTCCCACGCCATAAACATGAGCAAAATGTTGTTTGCGATCACCAGCGCAAGCATCGCCGCCGAAAACAGCGACAGATACGCGAAATACCTCGGGTAGCGCTTGTCGCCGTGCATATAGCCCGTGGAGTAGATCATCACCATCGACGCAACAATCGTCACCACCAGCAGCATCACGCACGTGAGCGCGTCCACGCTGAAGCCCATGTCGACAATAACATTACCGACAGGCATCCACGGCACTACGACGCTAAACGGTCCCTCATGCGCGCCCAAAAACCACTGCGCCGCGACAATCGCCGACATCACCAGCGACGAGAGCATCCCGAATATTGCCACGTAAGCGCCCTGCCCCGGCAGCTTTCGCCCGAACGCAATAATGAGTACGAACGCGACCACCGGCAGCAGCGGGATCAGCCAGGTGTAATCAATCACTGCCACACCTCGCGCACGTCAGTTAATTTCACATTTTGAGTTTTAAACTCTGAGTTGTTCATCAAAACCCCGTCACGTAACTGAATCCCCAAGAATACTCGGGCTGGCTGTCCGCAACCATACCCAGATCGATCACCATCCCCGGCAGCACGTCCGGGTATATACGAAACCCCGTGTCGAACACGAACCGCCCCGGATGATCGTCGGTGCCGACGTTAGCCGAATGCAGGTATATGTCTCGAAAGTTCATATAAGGCGAGTTCCACATTCCCTCGGCAATAAAACTGATGTTGGGCGCAAGCGCCATTTCCATGCCAAAGAGCGCCGCCGTCTGCTGATAGTTATGTGTAATTCCAAGCGTGCCGTCTACAAACCGTCCGGTATCCTCGCGATAGACCAGCCGCTTGGTCGCAAGAAGATAAAACATCCTGCCGTTGTTGACATCCGTCAGCGGATCGATATCCTGCAGATCGGCAAAAATGTCTCTGACAGCCAGCGCAACCGACGGCTTTTTAGCAGTCTCATCCACAAATCGCCACTTGACAGCCCACGTATTAAAGCTGTGGTTAGACAGCACTGGCGTAAAATGATCGCCGGACGTAGCTAGATCCCTCACATAATTGCCCGAAACCTCGATTCGATCCGTAACTCCATAAGTGAGGGTCGCTCTGACCTGTCGATCCAAAAATCTTCCATCACCGATAAACTCGGCATGCCTGGACTCGTTGTAACCCATCGCCAGGTTGCCCTGGCCAATCGTCCTAGCGGTGGGAACCACATACAGCCCCGAAAGACCATGCCAGGATGTCGTAGTTATCTGATAAGCTTCCGGCTCGGCACAGCACACGCCGCACGCAAGCAAAAGCGCCATTGCGCAAACAAAAAAACTTCGCATCTCTTCCCCAATCTAGAGCTTCATCACGCTGATTTTGTCTGCGTCGATGTGCTGTTCGTTTCGATAGATATTGATTACTATCGCAAGCCCGACTGCAGCCTCGGCGGCGGCAAGCGTTATCACAAACACGGCAAAAACCTGACCAGCTATTACCGGCAGTTTCAGATACGAACCAAACGCCACCAGGTTGATATTCGCGGCGTTGAGCATAAGCTCTATCGAAAGCAGCATACCAATCGCGCTGCGCCTGACCATCATCCCAAACAATCCGATGCAAAAGAGCATCGCGCCAAGCGTCAAAAACCAGCTGATCGGGATTCCATACGCGCTATGCATCTTCCGCGTCCTCCTTGGCGATTACCACCGCTCCGACCAGCACCGCCAGCAATATCACGGAAGCAAGCTCGAACGGAAACACATAAGGCTGCAGCAGAGCTCTGGCAATGGCGTCTGTTCCGACGTCCGAGTTTGCAGGCCCTTTCGCAACGATCCGTTGCACCCAAACTGAGTTCGCGACAGTCACCAGCAGGAACAAAAACGTCACACCCGCGGCGGCCGCAGCTAGAAGAGGGTTATAAATGGCCTGCGAGAACCCGATCTTCATAACCCTGCTCGACAGGAATATCGCCAGGATTATCATAGTGGTAATTGCGCCGACGTAAATCATCACCTGCACGGCCGCCAGAAACGGCGCGTTCATCAGGGCGTATATCCCAGCCACGCCGAAGAGCATCAGCCCTAGGCACAGCGCCGCGCGCAATATATTCGGCACAAGCACCACGCCCAACGCGGCAAGTACCGTTATACCGGCCACGGCAATAAACGCGAGCTGATATCCTGTTATGAAAAATCCATAGATGTGCATAATTGTATTTAAGGTTGGCTTTCCGACTCCTGCGCTTCAGGTTCTTTGGGCAATTCGCCGCCCAGCTCGTTCAACTTATTCATATTATAGACCATCTGCTCGCGACTATAGCAGGCAAGCTCGAATGTGCGCGCGGGCTTCAGACAATTCTTCGGACAGACCTCCATGCACAGCCCGCAAAACATGCACCGGGAAATATCTATCGAAAACTCCGAGGGTTTGCGATCTTTGGGATCAGTTTTGTCGAGCACGACCGTGATTACCTGCTCCGGGCACATCCGAGCGCACGCGCCACACGCTATGCACTCGGAACGATGAGTTTCGAAATCCACCGGCAGCGCCGGCATCCCGCGGTAAGCCTCAGGCAAAACGGGCTTCTGCTCGGGGTAGAGCTCGGTCACGCACGGCCTGGTGAAACTCCAGTTGATTGCCGTAATTCTCAAGCCCTTTATGATACTCACAAACGAGTTTTGTATATCTTTCAAAATAGTGGACATTACTTAGGCATCCAAAAAACTACGTACGCGCCGGTCACCAGCAAGTTGGCCAGCCCCGTCGGGATAAGAGCTTTCCATGACAGGTTCATCAGTTGGTCGATCCTCACGCGGGGCAGGGTCGAGCGAACCCACATTATAAACACAACCAGCAGCCAGCACTTAATCATAAACCACACGAGCGATACCGCCGAGAACGCGAGTCCCGAGAGCTGACCACCCAGTATATGAAGCGGCGGTTGATATCCGCCCAGGAAGAGAGTCACGATAATCGCCGATAGAGTAAATGCCTCGGCAAACTCCGCCAGGAAAAACAGAGCGAACTTCATCCCCGAAAATTCTGTGTTGAACCCCGCCACAAGTTCCGATTCGGCTTCCATGATATCGAATGGAGTTGTGTTGATCTCGGCAAGCCCGGCTATAACAAGCATTAGAAACGCGATCGGAGCCATAAACCAGCCGGTGAACAGGTTCCAATGCCAGAACCCACCGGCCTGGCTCACCACTATCTTGTCCAAATCGAGCGAACCGCATATCAGCACCGGCACAATCACCGCCAGTATGATCGGAACTTCGTAAGCGACCAACTGAGCCGCTCCTCGAAACGCGCCCAGGAGTGACCACTTGTTGTTGGACGCCCATCCTGCAACCACTATGCCGATTATACTCACCGATGAGATCGCGGTAATATACATAATCCCGACATTCATGCTGCGTGCCGTAAGCCCCTCGCCGAACGGTATCACCACATATACCAGATAAGCGGGGATAAACACGAGCGCCGGAGCGATTGTAAACAGCCATCTGTCGGCTGCGCGGGGGATTACGTCTTCTTTTTGAAAGAGTTTTAGGGCGTCGGCCACAGTCTGAAACACGCCCCAGGGGCCGGTGCGGTTGGGGCCCAGCCGCGACTGTATTCGCCCGATGACCCATCTGAGCTTGAGAACCAGGTACAGAACCGCCACTAGCATAAATACAAGTACGACAACCGCAATCGCTATCAGCTTGCCCAGTTCAAGCGCCAGATCAATGAGAATATGGTTCATATTGCCCCTACTGCGTTAAATATCACCGGCTTAATTATATGAACCAAGAGGTGCAGTGTCAAGGACATGCGCTATTAGCCTGTTTTTGAGGGAAAAGTATATATTTGCTGACGCGATCATCTGTTGGCAGGCATCAATGGCATTTCGTCCCTGCAGATTCCACGCTTCAAATAGCGTCCTGAGCACGCTGCAAGTTTTAAGACCTTTGAATGACTGACTTCCCCCACTAATCTCTCTCACAACAACCGCCGGTCTACAACTCTCTGTGGCATTATTCTCAGAGGGATCTCAGGATTGCCCACAAAGAAAAAAGCTCGCCGATGAACTTAGTCATACGCTCGGCAAGAATCCGTTCCGCCGCAGATTTCGCGCCAATATAAGGTGGCAAACCACTAGAAGCTCACATTCAAAACCCACCTTTAGACGACGGGTGTCGGAGAGTCTCATCCCCGACACCCGTTTGTCGCATCAGCGGTGATCGCCGACCCACCTATCCAGGCGGAATACCCAGTTCGCATCTTTCGAAGCCAGGAACTGAGCCTGTTGTCTCATTGCCGGTGTGGCTGCCCGAGTCGCGCCGAGTGTGTCGGCCGCGCGGGACTGTTGAAGCAGCTGAGAGAGTGTGCTTGCGTAAACCGCATCAAAGCAGTCGCAGGGCTGACTCTCGAGATCGGCTATTATAGCTTGCGCTCTGCCACAATCTGGCGAAACCTGAGCGCACGCCATGTTTCCGTACCACCTCTGCAGCTTGGCGTTTGCGCTGGTGAGATAACCATTGATCTCACCAGAAATGTTGCGCAGGTTGCCATTGGTAGTTCGCTGCATTCCGTATTCGGTAACAGCGATAATCACGCTGTTTTGCTCATACATTCTGCTCGCGTAAGCAGGATCGAAGTTAGGGCATTCAAGACACTCCAAGCCTGCCGCTGGTCCGGCTCCGGTCGCCGCGGGGACTGCAGCCGGGCATGGACATCCGCAAGGCTGCGGGCAGACCTGACAAGGCTCTGCGCACGGCTTAGGACAGACCTGACAAGGCTGCGGACACTGCGTCTGAACTTGAACAGGTGCAGTTCGCACGCATGTTGGGCACTGAGCCCAGACAACCGACGCGGCAAGTATGAACATCAACATCACCAGCGTCCATCTTGCGTATTTCATCTTCATGCCTCCTGAGAAGCCAGTGAACGTCCCCCACTGGGGATTCTTGAAAAGCACGAATGCTTTCTCAGTAATATTATTCCTGCGCAGGAGGCGAATGAATCGTGTTTTATATATGATGATTTGTTGAATGCACACCGATGGCCGGTATGCCGTGCACGGACTTGGTCATCTTGATCTTGGTGCCCTCATCGGGTTTGGAGATGTAGTTAACCGTATCCATAAGACACTTTATCAAAACTATACCATAGCCGCCTTCTCTGTCGAAATCTATATCGGCGTTTGGAATCACGCCATCGGCGGGCGCGCAAAACCCTCGACCTCTATCCGTGACTTCAACCAGCAGGCCGTGTTTACGACGCGCGCATCTGATATGCATTCGCGGCATTCTTGAGCAGTCTACGTATGCGTGCCGGACTATATTGGTAGCAGCCTCCGACGCGGCTATTTCTATCTCTTCGATAGTTGCTTTAGGCATATCGGACGATTCCGCGAAGTCTGCGATAACCCGCCTGATCGTCCGAACATATTCGGGTTTGCACGGCACTCTCAGCTCGATTACGTCGGCGCCTGGTCTATTTGTCGAGATCATATCCGTATACCTCGATAAGTCATAGTACGACTGATTCCTTTGTACCCCGTACGCTTGCCGCCGAAACAGGGTGCTTGTCAGATATACGGAAACTTTCTGAAAATAGAATGCTGCTGGCATGATATTAGGTGGTCCACGCCAAATTCATTTGTGAAAGCAAAAGAAGGAGGCGAGCCGCAATCATGTTGAGGCCAGTGAAAACTCCCTGGCCCGCAGATTTGGTTTGAAGCTTTGTTACAAGCAGGTGCAGAGAATCGCTCAGCAACAGGTTCATAGGTTATATTGTCGGCTGATATGGTAAAGGAAATCGTAAATGTGGCCGCTAGTGCGTTAAATTAGGCGTAAGCCAATACTGCAAAATACCATGTGTTTGTTTGCATTGGCCAACATTTTGCACTCCGCACGTGCAAGTATTGACCTTATCCTCCAAACGTGGCATACTAGGCGCAGCATTAACCCTCGAGGAGGCGTCTCTTGGAAGAAAACGGCAAGACGCAGTTTAAGCTCTCGCGCCTGGTGCGCACGGCTGCTTCGGAGATTTACGTTGTATGGGAAGGCGAAACGCGAGTCGGGCAGGTTCATCTGCATTATGCCCACGACACCATCCATGCCTCGCTGCTGCTGGAAGTCGATCTGACCGTCACCGAGGAAGAGGATCTGCTGGAAGCAATAGACGAAGACATCGTTTCAAGTTATCTTCCAAGTTTCGATAGAGAAGACCTGCTTGTGACGGTCTTTCGTGCGGAGGAGATCAGCTCGTTCAGTTACGCTCCGGCCGATATGGACGGCTTTGAGCCCGACGACGATGAAGATTAGCGATCCAGAGCTTTCGCCAACGCGTTCAGTCCGTCTGCAAGCCTTGGACCTGGGCGGACCAGAAAATCGTTGTTGATGACATAGACGCGCTTGTTCTTCGCTGCAGGCGTTGTTTTCCAGGCGGGACTTGTCAGGAAGAAACGCTCGTCACCTTTTGAGCCAACCACGATAACATCGGGATTGCGTGAGACGGCCAGTTCTCTGGAAAACGTCACGAATCCAGGTCGGGCATCGCGCGCCACGTTCTTTGCATGCGCAAGGCCGATCATCTCGTCTATAAACGTATGAGGCCCTGCAGCCCACAGCGGATCGGCTTGAATCACTACAAGCACGTTTTTCTGCTTCTTCTTCGCGCGGCTCGATTTTACGGCAGCAATTTTGCGCTGCATTTTCTTTACAACCGATTCCGCGGTTTTCGTTCGCGCGGTGATCTTACCCAGAGTGCGAATGTCGCAGGTCAGTTGACTTATTGTCTTGGGATCCACTGCAAACACCGTAAGCCCCAGCTTTTCAAGCGCCGAAATAACTGAATCGTTAACCAGCGCATGCGCAACCACTAAATCCGGCTTCAACGCCACGACAGCCTCGACGCTGATGGCCATATCGCCGATTTTGGCTTTCTTCATCGCTCGGGCAGGGTAGTTGCAGTATTTCGTCACTCCCACTATTCTCTGATCCAACCCCAGAGCAAATAGTATCTCGGTATTGCTGGGAGTAAGCGATACAATGCGCACGGGCTTGGCCTTGATTGTGACGGCCTTACCTCTGGCGTCTTTCACTTTCATTGGATAACCGGCGTGCGCCGCAACCGACAGCGCGAACATGCACACCAGTCCAATCGGCAAAACCCATTTTTTCAACAATGCACCCTCTGTAATGGTAAATATTAAATATAAAATACTAAATATAAAATCAGGAATCTTGTTTCGGCTGAGCAAGCCTGCGCAAGCAAGACACTTCTTTTGCAGTCAAAAACCGATACTGCCCCTCGGGCAGGCCTTTAAGATCAAGAGAACCCAGCCGCACGCGGGCGAGCTTTTTGACTCTGTGGCCCACTGTCAAAAGCATCCGGCGCACCTGTCGCTTGCGACCCTCGTGAATTGTGAGCTCGACCGTACTCGTGTTTGTATCTAGGGAATACGATATGAGGCGAGCCTTCGCAGGAGAGGTCATTCCATCGTCAAGTTCGACACCATTCTCGAGCCGGGCCAGCTTTTCGTCAATGACTCTGCCGACAACTTCGGCAACGTAAACCTTGTCGATCTCATGCGAAGGATGAGTCATAAGATGCGCGAAATCGCCGTCGTTTGTGAGGATCATCAGACCCGACGTATCGACATCCAACCGGCCCACCGGGTAGAGATATGCGTCTATCGCACTCACAAGTTCGACCACGGTATTTTTCGCGAACCGGTCGAACCGGGTGCTCGTATAACCGACGGGTTTGTTGAGGAGAATATAAAGTTTGTCCTGCATTGGGTCGATTGGTTTGCCGTCCAGGCTGATTTCGTCTCTATCGGGATCGGCTTTCGCCCCAAGTTGACCGATCACACGCCCATTGACCGAAACTCTACCTGTAGCGATCAATCCCTCGCAGTGACGTCGTGAACCTACGCCGGCGGCGGCGAGAATTTTCTGCAATCGCTGCTCCACATTTTCCTCCCACCACCAGGCACGCAAGGATTAGCCCACTCATTCCGGCAAACCTTAAAAACTTGCGCGTAGCGCTGATTTCCATATTTTGTGCCGCGCGAAGCTCCACGCTTCCAGCATCGCGACCGTTTACATAAGCAGTCATAACGCCCATCTTTGTGCCTCGAACAATCGGGGCTTCAACAGGCTCGGCTTCGATTTTTGTCACGATTTTTCCGCCGGTCTTGGGCACGATTACTCTGAAATCGCGAATGGGCGTAAGCGCGATATTGTCTTGGGCTCCGCCGCGAACCTCAAGACGCCCGCATACATCGTCCTTCTTTGCGACTTCCACAGGTATAAACCCCGCAAAAGCGTAGTCCATCATAGCGGCGGTGTCGCGTCCCGCGTTGTCGCTTCTCAAAACAGCCGAGATCAGCCGCCAGCCGTTCCTGGTCGCGCTGCCCACATAGCAATAGCCCGCCTGCTTTATATATCCCGATTTGATTCCGTCAGCGCCATAGTAGTCCCTCATAAACCTGGATCGACAGAAAACGATCATGTCTTCCTTGTTTTTAGTCCTGGACGAGAGCGTATATCTACGCGTATTGACCACTTCGTTAAATATCTCATACTTCGAGGCGTATCTGGCCATCAGGCACAGATCGTAGGCCGACGAGTAATGCCCCTTGGCGTAAAGTCCGTTCGGAGTAACAAAATGCGTGTCCCTGCAGCCGATCTCTTTTGCCTTTTTGTTCATCATCGCAGCGAATTTGGCCGTGCTTCCCGCTATATGCTCAGCGGCGGCAACCGCGGCGTCATTTGCGGAACGGATCATCATGCCATAGAGCAGATCGCGGACGGTTATCTTCTCGCCAGGTTTTAGATGGATCGACGTAAACTGAGTCTCACTGGCGTTTTTGGACGCGGTAACGATGTCGTTCATCCCACAGTTTTCAATCAGCAGAATGGCAGTCATGATCTTTGTGGTGCTGGCCATCGGCCTATGCAGATGGGCGTTTCTTTCATACAGGACAACACCCGTCTGAGGATCCATTAACACGGCACAAGCTGCATTCACGCATGGCTGTGCCGGAAGAGCCGACTTCACTCGGGGCACATCTATAACGCGCCCGGCATCCGCACCCGCGCCTACAGCCGGGCCGCACAAAACCGAAATCACCAACAACACCGCCGAAACAGCGCCCCGACGGCTTAATACAGAAAGCCTCATGCTCAGTCGCATTCTCCGTTACTGTATTGAGGGTTTCACCCTCAAGCTCCCGACCAAGGGCCTCCGCCCTTGGAACCCGCTGGGGCCGCAGGCCCCAGACCCCTAGTGCAGAGTTATATGCTCCCTTAAGGGAGCATATAACTCTGAGTCAGAAGGTCCAGGAAACTGGGTTTCCTGGCAGAGTCCAGAGACAGAGTCTCTGGCAGGGCTTGGGGCGGAGCCCCAAACTAATCAGCGTCTGTTGACGCCTCTTTGTTGAACAAATCTCTCTGAGCTTCGAGGGCTTTAACTTCCTCGACCGCCAACAGATCAATGTCAGGCAGCTCAGTAATATCGTTGAGCCCGAAATACTCCAAAAACTCCGGCGTGGTCGCATAGAGTATCGGCCTGCCGGGCGTCTGCTTTCGACCCGCCTCTTTTACAAGCCCGCGCTCCGCCAGTGTTTTCATTACCCCGTCGACCGCAACTCCACGCACCGCTTCGACCTCGGGCATCGTGCATGGCTGTCGATACGCCACCACCGCGAGAGTTTCCAGCGCGGCCTTTGAGAGTTTTCGCTTGGCAGGCTGAAGGATCAGCGCACAGTAATCGGCATACTCGGGTTTAGTGCAGAGCTGATAGCCTCCCGCAACCCGCATAAGCTGCAGGCCACGACTGCCGAGATCGGACTCAAGCGCCTTTATCGCGTCCTCGATCCTGTTTTCATCGAGATCGAGCGCCGAGGCCAACTGCTTGCATCCCAATGGCTCGCTCGCAACAAAAAGCATGCACTCGATCACGCTGGCAAGCTTGCCATTTTTGTGTGGAGAAGCGTCCTCACCGGATTCTTCTTCCACAATGTCGGCAGCAGGCGTTGAATCCTGCACGGACGCGGACTCCATAAGAGCCGCCGCGGATTCGATGTCGGCCTGGGTCTCTTCCGGTTCGTTGCGCCTCTTGCGGGGCTTTCGCGAGAAAAGCGCAGCCAGCCCACGGCCTTTCCTGGGTTCGTCGGTCCCACGGACTACGGCGACGCCCGTCGCGACTTGTGCCACATCGGCAACCGTCACCTCGGCGACCGGCTGAATCGAAACAACCTCCACCACCTCTGGTTCCTGTGCTTCCAAGGCTCCCTCTCTACTTTCCATTAGGCTCCATAATCGGTACAATCTCTATCGACGCAAACGCTTTCTTCTGCCTGACCTTTACACTGCGGGACTTCAATAGTTCCAACAGCGCCAGGAACGTAATTACCACTTCGATACGGTTTACGTCTTCATCGAATAATTCTTCAAATTTGACTGGGCCCGCCGCGTCGGTAAGCTTTCGGTGAATCTCCCGCATACGCATGCGCACGGTTACTTTGCGCCGCTGAATGCTTGTGACTTCTTCCTCGCCCACGTCGGAAAGGATTTGCTGCAAGACCGCCAGCAGATCGACGGCCGTGATGTCTTCAAGGTCGAAAGTGGGCTTTAGATCGAACGCGAGTTCCGCAGCTCCCCTCACGAACACCATTGCGCGCTGCTGCTCGCGCTCCTTAAAGATCTCCGCCGCGCCTTTGAACTTTTCGTACTCGATCAGCCGCTCGACAAGTTCCAGTCTGGGATCTATCTGCTCTTCTTCCGAGTCTTCGCTGGTCTTGGGATCTTCAGGCAGGAGCATTCTGGACTTGATCTCCAGAAGCGTCGCCGCCATTACCAGCCACTCGCCTGCAACCTCAAGGTCAAGTGACTCCATTATATATAAATACGCCAGATACTGCTCGCATACCTTCGCAATGGGGATGTCGTATATGTCGATTTCGTGCTCGCGGATGAGGTGCAAAAGCAGGTCGAGCGGGCCCTCGAAGACAGGCAGCGTTACTTTATACGGGCTTTGTTCGGTAAGTATCAGGTTCACCGTCGGTCTCCAGCGACAATCGAGCACTATCTAATAGAATACCGCATTATCGTGATAAGCTCAAGGGCATCGGCAAACCATGTTTATGGCTATTCCATTCCAAACTTGTATCCTACGCCCCTGACGGTCAACACATATCTCGGGCTGCCCGGATCTTCCTCAATCTTCTCGCGGAGTCGACGAATGTGGACATCTATAGTGCCCCGGTCGATATATTCGTCTTCGCCCCACACCTTTTCAAGGAGTGAATCTCTGTCCAGAACGCGGCCCTTGTTGGCGAGCAGTATTTCCAGCAGCGAAAACTCCTTTGGACGAAGATCGACAACTCTCCCGGCGACTCTTGCCTCGTGACGGGCTCTATCAAGAACAATGTTGCCTGCCCGCAGTATTTCATCTTTGCCTCTGGCTTCTCCGGCGGCCCTTCTGAGAGCCGAGCGCACTCGCGCAACCAGTTCCAGTATGCTGAATGGCTTAGTGATGTAATCGTCGGCACCCATTTCCAGGCCGATGACTTTGTCCACTTCACCGGAGCGCGCGCTGACCATAATAATGGGGAAATCATAATCGCGTCGGATGGCCCGGCAGACTTCCTTGCCGTCCACCCTGGGCAGCATTACGTCGAGAAGCATCAGGTCGCAAACCTCGCGGCGGACGGCATCCAGCGCCATTACTCCGTCTTCACAAACCTCGACGCTGTAGCCCTCGGCCAGCAGATTGTGCTTCATCAGCGTGGCTATGTCTTCCTCGTCCTCAACAACGATTACTCGCGCGGACATGTCTGTTTCCTTTCGTAGTCCAAGTTGTGTTAATATGATCCAACTGTATCTTAGAAGCCGATTGTTAGGGTTTTGTTGCGCTGCCGTTAGAACGGCGCGAATTTGGTTTTCAAGCTATAAAGTTAATTGCCCGGCAACTATTCTGTTAGATCACTGTAAGGATGCGCCTGTATTCTGTTGACATTACGGGCGCAGTATACGCCGCCCGGATCGAGACATAGAAAGGGGTATTAACGTGAAGAAGTTTCTGGCAATTATGCTGATCCTGGGCTGCACCGCATTGGTGAGCGCCCAGGCTCCAAATGACGTGCCGCAGGGCCACTGGGCGTACGAAGCCGTCAATGAGCTGATGGGTAAGGGCTACATGATCGGCTATCCCAATGGCGATTTCCTGGGGGACAGAACCCTGACCCGCTATGAGTTCGCAACTATCGTGGCGCGAATTCTCGAAGGTGTGAACGAAAAGCTGGCTGCGGCAAAGTCTCAAGGCGGCAAGACGCCTGCCGGCAGCGAAGCGACCGTTATGCCGACAAATCCAGCTGCGGAAGTATCATCACAGGATTTGGACAATATCGCGAAGCTCGCCGAGGAGTTTAAGGTGGAACTGACAGTCATCGGCACAAGACTCGACAGCGTGGAAGCTGCTGTAGAAGCGCTGAGATCGACCGTCGAAACCCACGACGGTATAGTCAAGTCCACTGCGTCCGATATCGCAAAACTCAACAAAATAAAGGTGAGCGGTTATGTTCAGAGCCGTTATCAGAACCTCGATTACACCAAGGACACAACATCCGAAGACAGCAACTATGACACATTTCTCGTGCGCCGCGCAAGAATAAAGATCACGGCAACACCGACTGTCCGAAGCACAGCGGTTCTGCAGCTGGATATGGGCAAAAACACAGCCAGCGTTAAAGACGCTTATTTCAACTATGCGTTCGGCGACGGCTGCGCTGTCGCTCCCAGCTTCCAAATCGGCCAGCAGAACTGGTGGTTCGGCTATGAAGTGCCTTACTCTTCTTCAAAGCGGGAAACTCCTGAAAGGGCGCTCTTTGTTCGCAGATTCTTCCCCGGAGAAAGAGACACCGGCGCTATCATTACAAGCCCGGCCAACTCTAAAATACTTTGGACTCTCGGCGCATACAATGGCACCGGCATCGAAAACGGCTCTACATCGGCCACGGACAACAACGACGCCAAGGACGTTCTTGCCAACGTGAAGTTCAGACTTGGAGACCTCAACCTGGGCCTCTCCGGCTATCACGGCTACGGCATTTGGTACAAGAATGCAGCCGGCAATGTTCTTTATGACCCTACAAAGAAGATCAGATACGGCGCCGATATGCAGTACTGCATTAATGACCTTACGTTCAAAGGTGAGTACATTCGTGGAAGAGGCTTCGACGACGTCAACCCCAACTCCTACGATCAGGATCTGTGGCAAAGCGGCTATTACGCACAGGTCGGCTACAATATCGACACTGCCGATATACTCGTGGCGCGATATTCGACAATGTCCGAAGATCCTAAAAATCCTCAGTACGGTAGAGTCAGTTCATGGGAACTCGGCGCAATCCGCTGGCTGGACAAAAACAGCAGGCTCAAACTCTTTTATAAGACCACCAGCGAAGAGTTCAACGAAATCGACGACAACGATGGCTTTGTTGCAGAATGGATCGTGACGTATTAAACTAAGCCTCTTTGGCCGGGATTCATATCCCGGCCAATCCGCACCTACTCGATTGGGTTGACTGACCCCGTGTGAAGTGGTATTCTACGGTTGCATTACGGCTTGATTTGGCCTGATTCTTGAGGGGAAAAATGAAACTCAATAAAGCAACCGCGGAGATCTTTGTCCCGGATGGCTTGCCCGTGACTGAAGCGGTTTCGCGCACCACACACATCGGTATTTCAGCACACCAGGACGACATCGAGATAATGGCCACTCACGGTGTGCTCGAGTGTTTCGGCAAAAGCGACAAAGCCTTTATGGGGGTCGTCGTCACCAACGGAGCTGGAAGCCCCAGAGACGACCTTTACGCGGACTACACCGACGCGCAGATGCAGGTGGTCAGAAGACTTGAGCAAAAGAAGGCCGCGTTCGTCGGCGAGTACAGCGCTCAGGCGCTGCTGGACTACTCTTCGTCGGAAGTAAAAGATGCGAAAGACACCAACGTGGTTGACGACATCAAACGCATTATCGAAACCGCAAAACCCGAAGTTGTCTATACGCACAATCTTGCCGACAAGCACGACACTCACGTTGCGACTGCCCTGCGCGTCATTCAAGCCATTCGCAACATGCCCAAAGACGCTCGACCCAAGAAATTGCTGGGCGGAGAAGTCTGGCGCGACCTTGACTGGATGAACGACATCGACAAAGTGGCTCTCAATGTCGAAGCTCACGAGAACATCGCCGCTGCGCTGATGGGCGTGTTCGATTCCCAGATCTGCGGAGGCAAGCGCTATGACCTGGCCACCCAGGGACGCCGCCGCGCGCACGCCACCTACTTCGCTTCACACGGCACCGACGATGCCGCTCTGCTCAATTTCGCAATGGATCTGACGCCACTGATCGAAGACGATTCGCTTGACCCGGCGGAGTTCCTCAAAGGGTTCATCAGCCGGTTTGAGAGCGAAGTGGTGGCAAGAGTCGGGAAGTTCGCCTGACAAAAATCCTCCGGCCGGCATTCCACCAGCCTGGGGATTTGGTGTTGGTGTTTTGGTGTTTCGGGACTTCAGTCCCGAAACACGTCAAAACCACTCTATTCAGACTCCTTATGCTCTGTGAGAACATGGAGGCAGATACTGTCGTAGAAGAACAACCACCAAGCTGTAGTGAATGGACTTTTGTCGGCGAACTGCATAATACACTTGAATGCATCACCACATCCATACGGACCGTTGAATCCAAACTTATGCAACAAAGGCAAGAATTCATTGAACTCTTGGGGACTCCAACGTGTCAGGGAATAGTTGCAATTCTCGGGAATATGCTGCTGGAATATTCTGTAATATAAGCCGCGCACGATACGGTAAAGAGCACGTTCGATCCGTTCCCCATCAAGATTGCCTGCGTAAAGGAGAGAAATGCCACCACGGCAGTGCACTAGTGACAAATGCGCGCTTGGTGCAAAGGAACGCCACAAATCTGATTTGTTTTTACGAACTGAACTCAGCACTTTCGTTGTAAATATTTTTCTTGCTGTTTTATGTTCCGATGCAGATGCGTCAGTAACTAGATAGTCACGCAAGTAGCTGTCATCAGCTGATTTTGCATTGTTGCATTGTTCACAAGCTGGCACTTTGACAATATCTAGAGGAAGTGGCTTAGTGAATAAGCACTGCGGAATGACGTGTTCAATCGTCATCTTGCCAATTTTTCCACAATAGGCGCACTGTTCTTGTGTTTTCTGTTTCATAATAATGCAAACTACTTTCAATATGGGTCGTATGACTAGCGAAAGCACCTGGGTGCCATTAGAAATCTTGGGTTCGAGTCCAAAAATGAACAGCCCATCCCATAACAAGAAAGCCCGCATGCACTACCAAAAACTGCAAAACGCAGCCCAAAGTACTACACACGGGCATCTGCCTGAAGTATATCACAGCAGGCACACATAATCAACAGAATCCCCCGGCCAGCTATTGCCAACCGGGGGATTAACCATTAATCTATTGAACTATACAAAATAACTCAATGCTTCTTAAGGTGTGACATCCAACTCACGAACTGAGTTTCCAGGAATTCAGCATTTTCCTCAGTTAGTGTGCTCAACAATTTCCCGATTCTCCTCAAACGCGCTTGTTGTTCGTCTCCAACTGTATCACCTAACAGAACCGATGGCGGCACATTGAGCGCTTCTGCCAAATCGGCTATGACATATAGCGATGGGACTTGGTGAGCATTTTCAAGCCGTGACAGATATTGCGTTGAAATATCTGCCTTTTCAGACAACTGCTCTTGCGTCATTCCAGCGGCTTTACGTAGTGCTCTTATTCGTGCGGCCACAGCCTCAAGGAGTTCTATTCTTTGTTGTTCGCTCATCGTTAAAGCGTAAAATATGAACGATCATAATACCACAACCGATAGCCAACGACTTGATTCATAGCTAATCTTGTGATACAATTCTGTTGTTACCCACTGCAGCGATTTTCTATTTGCTTGTATGGCGGAGGTCTGTGAATGAAATTTGGTCGGGTGCTGGCGGTAATCATCGTGATCTCGCTGTTGTTAGGAGCGGCGGCTTACTATTTGAGCAGCCGCATTTCTCATGAATACATCGGAAACGTCAAGACGGGTGTCTTTCACCGGCAGGGCTGCAGCCATTTGCCCTGCGAGAAGAACAGGGCGTATTTCTCATCGAAAGAGGATGCGGTTGATGCCGGATACAGGCGATGTATAGTGTGCTGGCCTTAGTGTGCTCTTATTTGGGGCTCTGCCCAAAGAAAAGGCTTCGCCTCTGGACTCCACAAGGAAACCCGGTTTCCTTGACCTTCTGACACAGACTTTAATAATCCCATGTGGGATTATTAAAGTCTGAACTGGGTGTCCAGAGGCCCACGGCCTCTGGCGGGTTCAAAGGGCAGAGCCCTTTGTGGGAGTTTGAGGGTGAAACCCTCAATAAGATTGGCGGCAAGACGAGCCCGCCAATAGCGGGGCGGCGTGGGTCGTGGCCAAGGTTGTTACCGCGCCGCTCCGTTTTTTTCGGTTCATAAAAAATCCCCCGGCCAGCATTCCGCCAACCGAGGGATTCTAGAAAGATCCTCACCCCAGCTCTCTCCAAGGGTTGGAAAAGAGTGAGCTGGAGGTGAGAATATTTTGTCTCTGGAAGCGCCTCAGCCCTTCTCTTCAATTGCGGCCTGAGCGGCAGCCAGTCTTGCGACCGGAATGCGCTTGGGCGAGCAGGACACGTAGTTCAAACCGATTCTGTGGCAGAACTTCACGCTGTCCGGCTCTCCGCCGTGCTCTCCGCAGATTCCGAGTTTGATCTTCGGATTCACGGCCTTAGCGTCCTCGACGCAAATCTTCATCAAGCGGCCGATGCCCTTCTGGTCTATGGTTTCGGTAGGGTCGGTCTTGAAGATCTGCTTGTCAACGTAGATGGGTAGGAACTTGCCCGCGTCGTCGCGGCTGATGCCGTAACCCATCTGGGTGAGGTCGTTTGTGCCGAAGCTGAAGAACTCAGCTTCTTTGGCGATCTCGTCGGCGGTCAGAGCGGCGCGAGGAATTTCGATCATAGTGCCGATCTTGTAATCGACCTCAACACCCTCGGCCTTCATTGTATCCTCTGCAACCTTCTTGAGCTGGTTCTTAAGGTAAGTAAGCTCGTTTACGGTGCCGATGAGCGGGATCATGATCTCGGGATGCACGTCGAGACCAGCTTTCTTGGTCTCACATGCGGCTCCGATGATCGCGCCGACCTGCATATTCACGATTCCAGGGAAGTAGATCGACAATCTGCAGCCTCTGAGACCCAGCATAGGGTTCTGCTCGTGCATATCCACGACTTTGCCGAGGAGTTTTTCCTTTGCAGGAAGTTCCGGCGAGTTCGGGTTCTTGCAGCGAAGCTCGGTCACTTCGACAAGCAGTTCGCTCATGTTCGGCAGGAACTCATGCAGCGGCGGGTCGATCAGTCTGATTGTAACCGGCTTACCACCCATTGCCTTGAATATTCCAAGGAAATCCTTGCGCTGCAGAGGCAGGAGCTTGTCCAAAGCGCTCTGGCGAGTGGTTTCGTCTTCGGCCAAAATCATGTCGGCCACAAGCGGAGCTCGCTCAGAACCGAGGAACATGTGCTCAGTGCGGCACAGTCCGATGCCTTCGGCTCCGAGGGCAATCGCGTCAGCGGCATGCTCGGGAGTGTCGGCATTGGCTCGAACGCCGAGCTTGCGGACTTCATCCGCCCAGCCCATGAACGTGCCGAAGTCACCGGTAACGGTGGCAGGCTCGGTCTCGAGTTCCACGTTGTAGACCAGGCCCAGGGTTCCATCGATTGTGATGATATCGCCTTCTTTGAGCACGATGTCTCCGACTGTGACGGTCTTCTTGACTTCGTCGATCTTGATGGCGCCGCATCCGCAGACTGTCGGGATGCCGTACTGGCGGGCGATTAGGGCGGCATGGCTGGTGCGTCCGCCGAGCTGAGTGAGAACGCCCTTCGATGCGAGCATTCCGCCGAGGTCGTCAGGGTTGGTTTCCTTGCGCACTAGGACGACTTTGTCACCCTTGGCTGCCATTGCGATGGCGGCCTTGGAGTCCAGAGCGATCTTGCCGCTGGCTCCGCCCGGTCCGGCGTTGAGGCCCTTGGCGATTTCTTTCGCGCCCTTGGCGTTCTTGATGCGCGGGTGAAGGAGCTGCTCAAGAGCTTCCGGCGGGACTCTGGTCAGAGCCTCTTCCTTGCTGATGCGCTTCTCATTGACCATATCTACGGCGATCTTCACGGCCGCGACACCGGTGCGCTTGCCTGAGCGGCACTGCAGAATGAAGAGCCTGCCCTTTTCAATGGTGAACTCGATGTCCTGCATGTCGCGATAATGGTCTTCGAGTTTCTGCGCAATGTCGGTGAACTGCTTGTAGATTGCGGGGAACTCGTTGGCAAGCTGCGAAATCTCTTCAGGAGTTCGCACGCCCGCGACGACGTCTTCGCCCTGCGCGTTCTTCAGGAACTCGCCGAAGAGCTTGTTCTCGCCGTTTGCGGCGTTACGGGTAAACGCTACGCCCGTGCCGCAGTCGTCGCCCATATTTCCGAAGACCATCGTCTGCACGTTGACGGCGGTTCCGAGGTCGTGGGAGATCTTCTCGCGGTTGCGGTAAATGATGGCTCTGTCGTTGTTCCAGCTCTTGAAGACCGCGACGATGGCCAGTTTGAGCTGCTCCATCGGGTCTGTGGGGAAATCTTTGCCCGTGACATCCTTATAGTAAACTTTATACTGGGCAACCAGTTCCTTGAGGCCTTCGGCGTCGACTTCGGTATCGACCTTGGCGCCTTTCTTCTCTTTAAGGGCGTCGAAGATCACTTCAAAGTGATGCTTGGCAAGTTTGGGATAATCGCCCGAGAGAACGATGTCCGAGAACATCATAAGGAACCGGCGATACGCGTCATAAGCGAACCGCTCGTTGCCGTTGGCGGCGATGATGCCCTTGAGGGTGTTGTCGTTCAAACCCAGGTTCAGAACGGTGTCCATCATACCAGGCATGGAGAACTTCGCGCCTGAGCGAACCGATACGAGCAGCGGGTTATTGGCGTCGCCCAGCTTCTTGCCCATGTCTTTTTCGACATCGGCCAGAGCGGCGAGCACGTCTTCCCACAGACCGTCGGGAAGTTTACCCAGCTTGGTGTAATCGTTGCAGGTCTCGGTGGTGATGGTAAATCCGGGCGGTACCGGCAGACCGATGTTGGTCATCTCCGCCAGGTTAGCGCCCTTGCCGCCGAGCAGGTCTTTCATAGTAGCGTTACCCTCGCGGAACAGGTACACGCGTTTCTTGTCAGACATTCAGTAGTTCCTCCTATATATCCACATACGTGTTGGTGTTGTACCAACCATGATAGTTACTCACAGCCTGGTTGTATTCCTTCTATTGAGAGAAATTCAACGAAGAATTTGCAGATTGCTATTTCGTTTGACCCCAAAGGAGTCGCATGTTATAATGCAAATAGCCCAGCTTTACGTCTGGGTCCGATTTCAGCGATGCGGTGCGGCGTAAAGTCGCGCCATTTTATTTGACGCCCGATCACGTGCGTGGCGGCGACAGGTATGAAGCTCTTTGCTCTCTGCTCTCCGCTTTTTTCGAGGAGGTAATAGATTTTGAACGCCGATCCGAACACCCTGCAAGCGCGGCTTGATGAGCTTGAAAGGCAGCTGAAGGAGAAAGACGTAGCCGTCGGCGCGCTCGAACAGGCAAATAAGCGTCTTGAAGACCGTCTCAAGGAAAACGAGCAGAGCGCGTCCGGCCCGACTCCCCTCACCGAACTCGAAGAAACCCTCAAACGTCTCGTCACAAGGATCAGCATGATCCTGCAGGCCGAGAAGTGCGTGTTTATGCTCTTCGACCAGGACTCCGGCGAACTGCAGGCCGCAAAGCCAGCCGTCGGCCTCACCGACGAGCAAATTAAGATTTTTAAAGTTCCCGCCACCGAAGGCGTGGCCGGAGAAGTGTTCAGGGATCAGAAACCCATTATCCTCTACGATGCAGTCAACGACCCGCGCACCGTCAAGGAAAACGTCGGCGTACTTGGGATCACTAATGGCGTGTGC
Source organism: bacterium (assembly GCA_021372295.1). Taxonomy (GTDB): domain Bacteria; phylum Armatimonadota; class UBA5829; order UBA5829; family UBA5829; genus UBA5829. The sequence goes on from JAJFUS010000011.1 coordinate 38,775, forward strand.
GTGCCGCTTGTGATCGAGAAGCGCGACGAGGACACCAACAAAGTCACCGAGCGCAAGGTCATCGGTGTCATGCATGTCTTCAACAAGCGTTACGGCAACGTATTTATTCAGGAAGACGTAAACCTTCTCGACAGGCTCTCCCGCAATGCCGCTTCGGTTATCGCCAGCGCGCAGATGTATCGCGAGGTAGTCAAAGAGAAAGAAGAACTCGAGCACGTAATCGAGAGCGTCTACGCTGGAATCATCATGGTTCATAACAGCGGCAGGCTCATGCAGGTGAACCCGTCCGCCCGGGATATGCTGGGAGTCGATCAGGACGCCAAGCTGATAGGCGACTATCGCGACGCCATCGAAAATGATGTCGTGCGCGAAGTCATATCGAAGGCTTTCCAGGAAACTTCCGAAGTCCAGGAAGAAATATCTCTGCCGGACTTCAAAAGCGATGAAGAGGGCGCCGAGCGCTTCTTCCAGGTTCAAACGGCGGCCGTCAAGAGTGAGGATCAGGCAAACATCGGCATAGTCGCCATTTTTAACGATATCACCGACATACGCGCGATCGAACGAATGAAGACCGCGTTTGTTTCCACCGTCTCGCACGAACTCAGGACGCCGCTCACTTCGATCAAAGGCTTTATATCGACTCTTCTTCAGGATACCGAAGGATTTTACGACGCAGATACCATTCACGAGTTCTATACGATCATCGACCAGGAATGCGACCGACTCACCCGCCTCATCAGCGACCTCCTGAACGTTTCCAGGATCGAAGCCGGGCGCGCGCTTGATCTCAATCCTGTGCCGGTCAACCCCAAAGAAGCAGCCGAGAGAGTGGTTGCCGTGCAGAGATCGTACACCACCAAGCATCAGATCGAGTTGGACGTCGATGAAGATATGCCGATGATAGTTGCCGATGAGGACAAGTTCGTCCAGATTCTTACAAACCTCACCAACAACGCCATCAAGTATTCGCCAAACGGCGGAACCGTTACTGTGAGGGGCAGAAAGCTCGATGGCATGATCCGAATGTCCGTCGACGACCAGGGCATGGGCATACCGAAGGAGCACCTTTCCAAGGTGTTCGACAGATTTCACCGCATCGACAACCGCGACACGCGGAAAGTCGGCGGAACGGGGATTGGCCTTTATCTGGTGAAGCATTTCGTGGAAGCTCACGGCGGACGAATTTGGGTCGAGAGCGAAGTTGGAGTAGGTTCGCAGTTCATATTTGAAGTGCCGCTTTGCCCGCCTCAGTTTGTGGAAGAAATGAAAGCCGAGGGAATTACCGGCCAGCAAAGCAACCAGCCCGGTATGCGCCCGACTGATTTGGAAGAGCAGGCACCCGCTGTAAGTTAATAAGTTCAGATTGGGGGATAATCTGAGGGTTTCACCCTCAGATTCCTGACCAAGAGCTCTGCCCTTGGATCTCGCCAGGAGCCGATTGGCCTCTGGACCCCCGTATCGAACTTAATAATCGCCTTGAGGGGATTATTAAGTTCGGGTCAGAAGGTCAAGGAAACCTGGTTTCCTTGCAGAGTCCAGAGACAGAGTCTCTGGCGGGGTTTGGGGCGGAGTCCCAAATCTTCCCCTTTTTGGAGATTATTAATTGGACAATACAGCCGATTTGAAAAAGAGCCTTTCGATGGGACTGCAAGATGCGCTGGACGCTCAACTGGTTCCGGGCGAAAGCATCATTATATCGCTGCCGGGAAGTTTCGGCGAGGCGTTTGCGGTCTCGGACAAGCGCGTTTTCGTGATAAGGGACTGCGACTCTGCGTCTAATGCCGCGTGTAGAGTGTTCGGGTACGCGCTCCCCGGCGTGAAAAGCGCGCAGGTTGCGTCGTCGGGGACTGGCGGTTATATTGAGCTCAAGCTCTCGACTCCGCCGGCTGACCCCGAAGAGGCCCGCGTCTATTTCCCTTCGTATGATATAGGCCCGTTTGAGTCTGCAGCGAGTTATGTCACAAAAATCTCTTCTCCGCAGGCGGTTCCATCTGCGCCAACTGCTCCGTCAGCCGTATCCTCCGGGGACCGCTGCCCCAAATGTGGCGCGCCAATCGAAGAGTATTCGGTATTTTGTGGAAACTGTGGCGAACATCTCAGGCAGATATGCGGTGTGTGCTCGTCGTCATCGCCCGTGGGCGCGAAGCACTGCATTCACTGCGGTCGTGAGATTGCTGCGTTCAACCCGAATTGTCCGAAGTGCGGAGCTCGCGTTCTGAAATGGATGAGATACTGCACAGACTGCGGATCGGTGCTGGAGCAGGTATGCGTGGCATGCGGAATGGCGATTCAGCTCGACTGGAAGCATTGCGCCAACTGCGGCCGTCTTCTGGGTTCGGACAGGCTCGACCCACGCGCCGCGATGGCCGCTCAGCGCAGGCTTCAAGAGATGCGCGATACTGATGTCGAGCGAACGCGTCCCGTCGAACCCGCCGTTCAGCCCGAACCTCAGGCGACGAGCATGGTCGCGGAAGACTACAACAAGCGCGGCCTCAAGTTCTTTGAAGACGGCGAACTGGAGAAAGCCGTGCGCGAGTTCAAAATGGCCGTCGATCTTGAGCCGGGCAACAAATCTTACCACTGCAACCTTGCCGTCGCTTATGATGAAAACGACGAAGACGAAATGGCGTTTGCCGAGTACTTCAAGACTCTCGAGATCGACCCCAATGACCTGACAGCGCTGCTCTCGCTCGGTTATATGTACAACGAGCGCGATGAGCAGAATAAGGCCCAGGAGGTCTGGAACAAAGTCCTCTCAATTGCTCCTGACAGCGCCGAGGCGCAGGAAGTCCGCGAGAACCTCAGGCACCAGGATCAACTGTAAATATCCCGTCATCGCGACAAGAGCTGTAGCGGACGCTGCAGCTCTTCTTTTTTCAACCTTCGCAAACCGGTATTCCTCTCAGCACGACCTCTCTTCCTTACAAGGCATAACTGATATGTAAGCAACTACCGACAATAGCAAACCCGCCGAAAGGCGGGGACGCAAAGCCATCGGGACTAACCCGGGTAGCGTGAGCGGGGTCGGATGAGTCCGATCAGTTGCCCGCACCGGTATGTCAGCCGAGCCGCCGAAGTAGGAGTTGCTGGCGATCAGACACTGCCGGCGAGTACAAGTCGTCCGGTATGTCCCGGGTTCGTCGCAAGGGCGCAGAGTATGTGTAGTACTGCGGAGGGGCGATGTGCGCGGGTCGCGGGCCTGGAATTCGCGGGCCCGGGAGCGCGGCGGTTTCTGATCACCGGCAATTCAGTTCGGCGGCTCGGCTTTTTTGTGCCGCCCGTCCTGGAGGCAATAAAATGATGATCCCTGAAGCGAAGCAATATCTTGGAAGAAACGTAAGCGTCACTTTCCGCGACCGTCATGGTGACTTGCATACGAAGACTCTGCATGTGCACGACGTTTCGTTCGTCCCGATGTACGGCGGGTGCATTGTGGGTGACATAGACGATATTTGGCTGGACAGGGTTACCAGCATCAGCGCCGTCGACTGATGGCCATCCTTGATTGTATATATTTGTTGCGTCCGAAGGGAAGAGAGATTTTGAATTTGCCGGGGAGGTGAATGCGAAGTTCGTCTGAACCGAAAAAACTTAATAACGGAAAACTTAATAGCGACCTCCGGCCCGGCCTATCTACGGGAGAACTGCCAATACAGGCCGGGCCGAACCTTGTACCAAGTCCAGCCCTAAGCCGCTTTGCTTTTGTGACTGCGTGTAAAAAGCCGGAGCTGGCTACAGTCTATGCTCTCGCACAACTCCTGCGGCTGCCAGCCTTTGACTATTAGAGCACACTTCGCCCCATTAGTGTACGGACAGTAAAAATCGGCGCTTTCCTCACAGCCAAACAGAAGATCGTCATCGGTCAAATCATCCATCCATTCCGGGTCCATGGCGAACCTCCTCGATCAATGTCAATTAGAAGTTGGAAATTCTATACTGCATTTTCGGCAGATGACTTGCCGGAGTTCAGGGGCAAATTTGAGTGTCGATGCAAATAAAGAACCCCGCCGCAAGCGGCGGGGAACCAAACTTAACAGCAGAATCTGAGAATGTAGGACTCAACCTTACAAGATCGTAATACCAAGGTCGGCAAGCCAGTAGTCTTCGGTGGTTATACCTCTGAGCCTTACAGCGCCCCGATTGCCCCCGAAACGCAGTTCGCCCGTGTACGCGGGTTCACTAATTACGCCAAGAGAACCGAAATCAGTGCGGTATTCCGGAATATAGCCCACCGACAGTGAAAATCTCTTAAACGGTCGTAGCGTGATGCCATATTCCATGCCCTTCAGCAAAACTGTTCCCGATTCAATGTTCGACGGTTCCTTATAATCGATGCCATCCAAGCGATCGACAAGTGTGTTCCACCTCTCGTCGTCGCCGCGGGCTTCGTTCCATCGATACCCTGTATAGACAGCGAAGCCATGCACCAGGTCTATTCTGAGACGGCCGCTGAGGCTCTTAATGAGCTGGTCGGCGTCAAGACCGTTGCCGCTGTTGCTGTCGACATTGCCCACGCAGGTCACTCCGCCGTCGGCCTCCAACGTAATCCCTTTGTAGAGAGTCACGGAGCGTTCGTAGCCGAGGCCGAATGCGCCGTATCCGACTGTCTGGCCTGCTGCGTAATAGTAGAGTTTGAGATCCTGGTCAGAAGGCGGTTTGTAGGATGGAGCCGCTCTTACGGGAGCGATTTGCGGGCTCGAGCTTGGAGCAACGCCCGCGTTCATGGAACTTACGTAAACCTTCTTGCCCGCGGTAACGGCAACGGCATCCATCGTGAAGTAAAGCGAACCCGTCACCTCATAAGGCGGGTAGTCGCCGCTGCATCTCTGAGCTATTGCCAGACCCGCCACGGAATCGCCGTCGTCTCTGAGAATTGACATCAGAGACCTCGGGTAGACCGGAACAGGGAAACTGGCTACTATAACGTCGTTGTTGACTTGCGTGACTTGACCGATGACGCGTTCGGCAAAAACCGGCTGGCAGAATGCTGCACATACGAAGATTAGACATATTGCAGTCGTGACGCTACGGCGCATGGTGATTTCCTCCCTAGCTTTTTGTGCGCCCACGGTTCGCCCGACGACCTGACCCCGGCGTTTGACTTTTTCCCGCAGCGCCTAGGGACTAAACCCTTTGTGCCTGCAAACACTCTTGAAACCAGGTTCTCTTGACTTTCCGACCCGAACTTAATTATCTCCTTAAGAGGATGATTAACTTTGATGGGAGTCTGAGGGCGAAACCCTCAAGACGATTTCATGTAAAGGGCCACCATCGTCATGTCATCAATATGACGAGGCTCTCCGATACGCTGGGTCAGTCGCAATCCCCAGGTCGATATATCACTGCCGTGCACTTCCCTGAGGAATGCCTCCAGCGATTCCAGGCCGCCGCTCGACTCCAGCGCGTCAGTGATGCCGTCCGAATAGAGAATCAGTACGTCACCCGGCTCCAAATGTATCGTCTGCTCGGAATAATCGGCAGACTCCATTATTCCCAGAGGAATATCGGAGCGACTATGACAAAGTGTTCGGCCGTCGGCCTTGAGGACGATGGGAGGCATGTGACCGGCGTTGATGTAGCGAAACTCGCCTGTCTTGATGGTAAGAATTCCATAGGCAAGAGTAACGAAGCTCTCGCTGGTCGTCACGGAGATAAGATGGTGATTGATATCGGTTGCCATTTTTGCGAGGTTTTCTGAAAAGTGCTCGTAGAGGCCGTATTTCGCGCTTGAAACCAGCAGGGCCGCTGGAACCCCTTTGCCCGCTACATCGGCCACGGCTATGCCAATGCGGTCTTCGTTGACGGGATAGAAATCGTAGAGGTCTCCGCCGACCTCTTGCGCCGGATTGTACAGTATGGCAATTTCCACGCCTTCAATCTTAGGAATTTCCTGCGGAAGCTGGGCCTGTTGCACACGGCGAGCGACTTCCATCTCTCTGTCGGTGGCTGCCCGCTCCGCTCTAAGAATTGAGGCGGCCTCGTCAAGGGCCTGAAGGCGGTCTCGGAGCGCGCCTGCGATCAGAGCTATCAGAAACAAATAGGGAAAAGTCTGCACTACATCGTCTACCAGGAGCGTATCTGAAAGCGCCCAGCGCTTGAGAGAAGCTTGGACCACAAGCGATATGCTCCCTATTGCCAGAGCGCCAAATACCGCTCCCTTGGTGCCGTAAATTACTGCCGTGGAAATTAAAGCGATGTAGTACAGAGGGTAAAACGGGCTGGACAGCCCGCCGCTATAATAGACGATTACGCTGACAAAGAGTATGTCGACTATGGCGTTGACAGCTCTCACAGGCGAGTCTATTCTGCCTCCGGATATCAGGGACAAAACAAGGGTAAGCAAAGCCATGGCCATTACCGTCAGCAGAATTTGGTGACTGTGAACAACCTCGGTAGTGAACCGCAGTTGGGATATGATGAGCACACCCACGATTGCCAGCCATCTGATTATGTAAAGACCGATCCTTGTTCGCCTGGGTGGCGCTTCCGGCCTTGCACCCTGTTCCACATGAAACCTCCCTAGAAAAACAGCTGAGAGCAGAAAGAATTTACCCCGGCAAGTTCGGGCCGACACATTGTCGGAAGTCGCTCATCCGGGAAGTGGGTAATTATTGGCCTGTGAAATTCGGCTCATGGTGTTGATAGATTACCCGGTCGGATGCTATAATCTGCGATGCTACTGACCTCGTTTCCTTCTACTATTGCAAACTCACTTGGCAGGTGAATGAGTTGGTCGACAAACAGCTTCAACTTGGTGAAGATGATGCTTTTCTGGCGCTGGGCAACGCATGGAAACATGCGCTTGAAGTGCTGGAAGAGCAGGTCAACAAGCCGTCGTTCGAGAGCTGGATCAAAACGGCCAGGCCGCTTGCCGTTGAAGGTAACCTCGTAAGAATTGCCACCACAAGCAGTTTCGCCAGGCACTGGCTCGAAAGCAAACATATCGGGCTGATTAAAGAAATCCTGGAAACCGATATGGGCATGAAGCTCAAAGTAAGAGTGGAGCTTATCGAAGGCGACGAGCCTGTTATTCTCACGGACAAACTTCCTAAGAAACCCAAGCCCCAGTCCAAGTCCGACGACGAGCCTATATCTTTGCCGCTGAACAGTCAGTACAATTTCGAGACATTTGTCGTTGGGCCCACAAACAGGCTGGCGCACGCGTGCGCAATGGCTATTGCTGAGAGTCCGGGTCGGACGTACAACCCGCTTTTCGTATACGGCGGCGCGGGGCTGGGGAAAACCCACCTGATGCACGCTGTTGGTCAGGCGGCTATGGCCAACTTCCCCGGGATGAAGGTTGCTTATGTGTCGGGCGAGGCGTTTACTTACCACTATATTTCGTCTCTGCGAGAGCATCGCACGGCCGACTTTCGGCGCAAGTATCGCAGCATAGATTTGTGGCTGGTGGACGATATTCAGTTTCTGGTGGGCAAAGAACGCACCGAAGAAGAGTTTTTCCATACGTACAACGCCATCTATGAGATGGGCAAACAGATAGTGCTCACCAGCGACCGTGCGCCCAAAGATCTCAATCTGGACACCCGGCTGCTCTCGCGGTTTGAGTGCGGCATGATCGCGGATGTCGCGCCGCCGGACCTTGAGACTCGCATGGCTATTCTTGAAACCAAAGCTGAGTTCGAGCATATAGCTCTCTCTAATGACGTTATCCTTTACATCGCAAAGCTCATCACTTCCAACGTGAGGCGGCTTGAGAGCGCTCTCATTCAACTTCACGCCTACGCTTCGCTTATGAAGACATCGGTGACGCCTACTCTGGCCGAAGAGGTCTTGAGCAAACACTTTGGGGAACAGGCAGCTCCGGTAATTGACGCGCAGAAGGTGCAGTTGGAGGTGGCGAAGAAGTTTAACGTCGATCTGAGCGACCTGAAGGGAAAGTGCCGCAGCGCAGATATTGTAATGCCGCGTCAGATCGCTATGTATCTGATTCGTGAGCTTACCGATTGCTCGCTGCCGTCCATTGGAAAAGCCTTTGGAGGAAGAGACCATACCACGGTGATTCACTCCTGCAAGAAGATTGAGGAAAAACTGGAAAACGACAAGTCTTTCGCCGCGCTTCTGAAGGAACTGGAACGCCAAATTCGCGACACTAAAGTATAAGCTCAGTATTATCTTGGGGCTCCGCCCCAAACCCTGCCAGAGACTCTGTCTCTGGACTCTGCAAGGAAACCAAGCTTCCTTGACCTTCTGACTCATAGTTGAATGATCCCTTAAGGGATCATTCAACTATGCAACGGGGGTCCAGGGGCCACTCGGCTCCTGGCGGGATCCAAGGGCAGCGCCCTTGGTGGGAGTCTGAGGGTTTCACCCTCAGATAATCGCCGCAGAGCTGAACTTTTACATGGTAAAAGCTGTTGATTTCGCGTTTAAATAAGCTGTGGAAATAGCTGTGGAAAGTTTTGTGGAATTCTCTGCTGTTGGTAAGTAGGCGGTTTTCCGATACTTGTGAGGCGATAAAATCTGTTTTTCAGAGTTGTTTCCACAGATGCGTTTGAGCGTGGGTCGAACGCGGCGGCAGAGGTTGTCCACAATATCCACAGCCACTACTATTACCACTACTATTTTCTTTATATAATAAGATAAACATGCATATTAAGACGTTGAACCTGACTAACTTTCGGAATTATGAGCATCTGGACATCGAACTTGCTGATGGATTGAATGTGCTCGTCGGAAGGAATGCTCAAGGTAAAAGTGGGATATTGGAAGCCGTTTATGTGTTGGCGACGAGTAAGTCTCACAGGACTTCCCGCGATATGGACTTGATTCGCATTGGGGAGGGCTTTAGTCGATTATGCGCGGAGGTTGTCAGATCTCAGAGGAATGATACGATCCTGGAACTGGCTTTGAGTAGGACGGAGCATAAGTCGGTCAAGATCAATAAAGTCAAACATCCCAAGATCGGGGATATTGTCGGGCAGCTCAACGCGGTTATATTCAGTAATTCGGATATCGATATGGTTCGAGGAGAGCCGTCGGGGCGCAGACGGTTTCTGAACTTGGAAATATCTCAAGTCAGCCCACATTACATTCACGCTTTGGGGCGATATAAGCGGGTTCTGGATCAAAGAAACAATCTTTTGCGTGAGATTAAGTCGAGCAGGGTCCAAAGCGGCGATATCGACGCATGGGATATGCAATTAGCTCAATATGGGGCGACTATCATCTCTCGCAGGGCAAAATTTATAGGGTTTTTGGCAGGCTCGGCGGCTCGGATTTATTCGGATTTGACGGGTGGATCGGAAGAGCTTGGCGTGTCGTACAAGCCGAGTGTCGATCCGGGCACTGATGCGTCTGAGGACGAGATCGCACAAAGATTTGCTAAGGGACTTGCCGCTAAGAGAGAGATCGACATTATGCGTGGGACTACTACTTCGGGTCCGCATCGGGACGACGTGTCTTTGAGCGTTAACGGCATTCCGGCGAGGGAATTCGCTTCACAGGGTCAGCAGAGAAGCGCTGCTATCGCTCTTAAACTGGCTGAGATCGATCTGATGGAAGAATATGTCGGGGAAAGCCCGGTTGTGCTTTTGGACGATGTGATGGCCGAACTCGACGAGATGCGGCGCGCGCGGGTGCTGGAAGTGACGCTTGGTCGTTGCCAGACGTTTATCACCACCACTTCTTTGGACGAAATAGGTGGGGGGGTGCTCGACCGGGCGAGTGTGTGGGAAGTCAGATCGGGCAGGGTGGCGAAAAGATGAGACGACCTATGTTTCGAGGAGGCGGTATAAGCCGTCTGGGAGGCGTTTTAAACGCTTCCTTGGAAGAAATGGGACTAAGACACAAGGTGATGGAATTTCAGGTCGTGGCGAGGTGGCCTGAGGTTGTCGGGTCGAACATAGCCGGCGCGAGTATGGCCGACAAAATTAGGGACGGAGTGCTATACGTATGCTGCAAGAGCAGCACTTGGGCGAACGAATTGTCTTTCCACAAAGAGCACATTATGAAAAAGCTCAACGACTCTGCCGGAAAGAAGATAGTGACTGACATTCGATTCACTTCCCGAGGATATCGAAAAGTGGCGCAGGCCAGGAAAGATCAAGGCTCGAGCGTGCTGCGTGGGCTCGATAAAATTGAGGTGGGTGAGAATGCATCCAGACTTGCCGAGAAAGTGGCGTCGGTGGCCGCGGCTCCCGAACTGGCCGCGAAGATTCAAAAAGCCGTGCTCACCAGTAAGAGGTTGGAGATTGTAAAGAACGGGGATTAATCTCTTACGAGCCGGATTGCTTTTTTTCTGAGGGATATTATGGCTGACAAATGGTCTCAGATTATCCAGAAGATCGATGACTTTCGGTGGAGGATTCCAAAGTCTTACAAGTCTGGAATGCGCACTGAGGGGATAGTCTATTCGACCGAGAATATGCTTACCGATATGGATGAGTCTCTGGAGCAGGTGGCTAACGTCGCGTTTCTGCCGGGGATAGTGGGTGCGTCGATGGCTATGCCGGATATTCACTGGGGTTACGGCTTTCCTATCGGTGGAGTGGCGGCCACGGATTACGAGACCGGCGTGGTGTCGCCGGGAGGTGTCGGGTTCGACATAAACTGCGGCGTAAGAATGCTTCGCACGGATCTGACGATAAATGATGTCAAGGAAAAGATAGGCGATTTGGTCGACCAACTGTATGTGAACGTGCCCTCAGGTGTGGGTAGTGAAGGCAATATCAGGGTCGATGAGCAGGAACTCAAGGCCGTGATGACCAAAGGCGCGAAGTGGATGGTGGAACGCGGTTTTGGTTGGGCTGATGATCTTGAAGTGAGCGAGCAAGGCGGAGTAATGGATATGGCTGATCCGAGCTTCATCAGCAAAGAAGCTATTAAGCGGGGTCGTCCTCAGCTCGGGACACTTGGCGCGGGCAATCATTTTCTTGAGATCCAAGTCGTGGACTATATATACGACGAGGCTGTCGCGGAAGTGTTCGGGATCACAAAGCCGGGTCAGATTACCGTTATGATCCACACGGGAAGCCGCGGGTTCGGGCATCAGGTCTGTCAGGACAACCTGAATGTGATGCAGCGCGCAATGCTCAAATATGAAATTAATGTCCCGGACAGGCAGCTTGCGTGTGCTCCTGTGAAATCGGAGGAGGGCCAGGCTTATCTGGCGGCTATGGCTTGCGCGGCGAACTTCGCGTGGGCTAACAGGCAGACGATTGCTCACTGGGTTCGCGAGAGTTTTGAAAAGGTGATGGGCGCAGGCGCGCATAAGCTGGGGATGAACCAAATATATGACGTGGCTCACAATATGGCCAAGATCGAGGATCATCCTGTAGACGGCAAGATCAAAAAACTCTGCGTTCATCGTAAAGGCGCGACTCGCGCGTTCGGGCCTGACAATCCGCATGTTCCTGAGCAATATCAAAAAGTTGGCCAGCCGGTGATCGTGCCGGGCGATATGGGTCGATACTCGTTCTTGCTGGTGGGCACCCAAACCGCGATGAAACAGACTTGGGGATCGACATGTCACGGCGCCGGTCGAGTTATGAGCCGTCATGAGGCCATCAAGAGAATGCGAGGTCGGGCTGTTCAGGACGAACTCGCCGGGCGCGGGATTCTGGTTCGAGCTAAAGGGCGCGATACTCTCTCGGAAGAAGCGTCTTATGCTTATAAGGATGTGGCGGATGTGGTTGCGACATGTGACGGCGCGGGGATATCGCGATTGGTCGCGAAGATGAGGCCGCTTGGGGTGGCGAAGGGATAGTTCGGACGAGGAAAACTAAGGAGACAGTATGCCGTTTTGCCCAAAATGCAAATATGAATATCGAACGGGTTTTTCCAAGTGTCCTGACTGTGATGTCGAGCTTGTTGATGAACTTCCCGAGGCGGCGAAACCGTTAGATGAATCTTTGGATCTGGTGTGTATCGGGACGTATCCGTTTGATCCTCCGGCTCAGGCTGCGCGTGTAACTCTGGAATCTCAGGGGATTCCCACGGTGTTGCAGAATTCTGTTATGTCTCAGACAGATATTATACTGGTGTTTGCGGACGGCGGGGTCAGACTGATGGTTCGCAGTGAAGATGTGCAGCGAGCTAAATCCATATTGGAAGATAAGGGCGAGTGAATTAACTGTTCATTATTGCACTTTTAATATCACACACCATGCTTTGCATCAATCCGTGCTTTTTCCAGAGGATGCTCGCGTTCCATTTCGGATTCTGAAAGCTTTCCGGTGAGCCAGCTTTGATTGGACGGGAAATTGTCCGGGTTCAGATGCACGTTGTAGAGGTGCCATACTACTATAGCTAACATCGCAAGGAGTGCTTCGTCGGAGTGTGCGATCCAGGCAACAGGCTGCGCTATGGACGGGAGCAGGCTGCCGGCTGCGGCTGGAAACCACAGAACAAGGCCCGAAGCGACCATTATCGGCATTCCCCAACAGACGGCGAGGTAGTCGAACTTCTGGCGGAAGTGAAAACGGTCATAATGTGGTCGCTCGGGTTGCAGCGAGAGATTGTATTGGATTGTGTGGATTAGGTCGGTTATGTCCTTTCGGTTCGGCCACATGCTCCAGGATTTGAGTGAAAATCCGGTTTGTTTCCATCGGAAGATTAGATCGATGCAGTGCCATATCCAGGTGATTATGAGTATGATTGCTCCTACTCGATGAGCAATGCGGGCCCCTTGGAATCCGCCGAAGAGAGTATTGAAGTGATGTGTCCAGGAAATGTCAGCGTATCTGAGAGGCATTCCGGTAATTACCAGGAGCGTGAAGCTGCCGGCCAGCAATATGTGCTGGGCGCGCTGTGCGAGATTAAAGCGTGTGTAATAGCGGTCGGAGCGCTTCTTGACGGCGCTTGGTTGTCGCAATTTATGGATGATATACGCCGATGCGGTCATGATTGCCCACACGATGCATAAATGTTGGGCGGCGCGTAGGTTAAATGCGGCAATTGCGATTCCTCCGACGAGGCAATAGAAACCCAAAGCGATTAGTATGGCGATCAATCTGCATGTTTTATGTGATGGACTTCGGCGAAATAGTCTGCCGTATAGGTCGAAAGTAATCATCATTGCGAGGCAGAGCATGATCGTGAGAGTCAGCGTTTTGAAGAACAGGCGTTCAATCTTCAGCAGTGGTGAGTCGTTGATTCGCAGTGCGAGATGACTTACGCCAGGCGCGGCGAGTTTGTTTTTTGTTTTGTGGTGGCACTTAGTGCAGGTGTGACCGGCGTTATTTGGGGCCAGGATGCTGTGCGCACCATGACAGTCTGTGCAGGTGGCAGACTTGGTTTGTCCGAAGTGAAGGAACGCCCTCCCATGATAGCTGTGTTCGTAGGATGATATCGCGCTGGCGCTGATTCCATATCTCTGCATTCGAGCGTGACCCGAATGGCAGCCGGAGCAGTTTTTCGTATGGGTTTTACGGAGCGTGCCGGTTTGTGTGTGTGGATCGCCCGGGTGGCAGGTGGCGCAGGTTGGATGGTCGCCTGCATGTTTGTTTGGACGCGCATGTATGCTGGAGGCGAAGTCGCGGGCTTGTATGGCATGACAGCCGACGCATGCGGGCGGGGTGTTGTGGTGTGACAACGACTCCCCGCTGCGAGCTGCCACAGGTTGGAGAAGTATCAACTGGATCAGCATTAGCGCGATGTATAGTCGTGTCAACGTATTTCGATCTCCATGCCTCTACGATACCCAAATTGTGCAGATATTTCAACCTTTGGAATGGGATACGTTGACGGTGGCAGATGTCTGAACTATAATCACTAGAAATGCTGGATGTTACAGGAGGAGAATTGTGCGCAAGGGAGTCTGTGCGCTATTGATGGCGCTTGTTATGAGTTCGATGGGTGGCATTGTATTTGCGCAAGAGGTGCAGAATTGCGATGCAATAATGCCTAGTGCGACCAATGGTGTAATGTTATATGACATTCCGCAAATTACTGCCGATACGGAGATCTTCAGGCGAACTCCGATGATTGATGGCGTTATTGAAGATGGAGAATGGGATACTTACTATACTTTTGAGACTGGCGGATGGTCTGCGACCACATTTGCGGACTGGGATACACAGAATGTTTATGTGGCGGCTAAATCGAACCGACCTTTGGATTTCTTGACAGTGTTGGATTGCTGTGATGATGGGTGGTTCCATGGTGAAGACAACTATGAGTTTCGCGCAACGCGGGTTTCTGACGGAGCGTTGAGCTTGTCTGTGAGTCGATATGAGTCCATGAATACTAAAGCTCCTGTGGCAACGCCGGTTTCGCCTCAAGAAATGGCGAGCGTGGAGTTGCGAAGCGCCAAAGTGGAGGGCGTTTACATGATCGAAATGCGTATTCCTGTGGCGCTTATTCCCGGATTCAAACTGGCTAATGGAAAAAAGATAGGTTTTCAGGTTGCTCTTAATGCTTCTGGTGGCGATTCTGGTTGGGTTCCAAATAATGAACTTGGCGACACCAAGCAGTGCATTGTGGTAACGAAAAAATTTGCGACACTTAAGCCGCTGGAATTGGGATTCGATTTGAGGGATACTGTTGTAGCGAAAGGCGATGAGCTAATTGGTAAGTTTCATCTGAAGAATGGCGGCGGCGAAAAGATGGATGTTGAGAGTTTTGTAATTGCAGGTGAGGGTTTGGCAGGTGAGCACTTAAGCAGCGCCAAGGTTCGGATGGATGGTTTAACGGCAGGGCAGCACGTTAGTGGGGATTATAGATCTTTGGTGTTGTCGGGTATGCGCGTTGGAAGTTGGGCTTTGGGTGCGGAGGTGAAATCCGCAAATAGCCGGCTTGGTAGCGCGTTGGTTAGTTTTGATGTGGTCGAACCGTTTGAAATTAAACTGCGGCTTCCTGATAGGGATGTGCGTGCGGATGCGAAGGACGTTACGGTGGGAGTCGTTATTTCGAATTATAGGCGCAGCAATATTGATGGTGTGGCAAAAGTAATATTTCCGACTGGTTGGGAGCTGTGGCGAGGTTTAGATCAACGCGATTTTCAGATATCAGGAAAAAGCAATACAGCTGTATCGTTCAAAGCCAAGCCACCTCTTGGGGCGATAGGGGATATTCCGGTTCGAATTGATGTGATTTGTGGTAATGAGACAAAGACTGTTGAGGGGAAGTTCAGGGTTGTAAATCCGTAATTTGGGAACATAGTTTTCGTGCGGAGCTTTTACTCTCCGCACGAAAACTATGTATATGGGGAATCAGACACCACAGATTAGCATTAAGATACGCTCAAGGTCATCGTCTGTGTAGAACTCGATTTCCAGGCGGCCTCGATCTTTGTTCCTTACGAAATTGACCTTCGTGCCAAAAATCTCTCGCAGGCGGGCTTCGATCTCAAGAGCATTTGGGTCTTTTGCAGAGATAGATGTTTCACGTGAAACATTTGCTCTGATGCTTCTTGATGAGCGAGTTTTAGTCCACTCACGGGCAAGGCGTTCAGCCTCTCGAACCGACAAACCCGATTCAACGATTTGCCTTGCGCAAGTTATCTGATCATCTTCCCCATCGACGGACAAAATTGCTCGTGCATGGCCTTCGCTGATCCTGCCGCCTTTGAGATGACTGCACACCTCAGGAGGTAGATTTAGCAGGCGCATAGTGTTAGCGACCGTTGATCGGCTCTTTCCTACGCCAAAAGCAATATCTTCTTGCGACAGGCCGAACTCATCGCACAGCCTCTTGTAAGCAATTGCCGCGTCAATGGCGCTAATATCCTCGCGCTGAATATTTTCAATGAGAGCAACCTCAAGGCTTTGCTCATTGGTCAGCTCCCTAACAATAGCTGGAATGCGCACCAGACCCGCCGCAGTTGCAGCGCGAAGACGACGCTCACCAGCGACAAGCTCGTATTCGCCGTCGCCCTTGGATCTAACAACAATCGGCTGCAATACACCGTGAACTCTGACTGAGTTTACGAGGTCTTGGAACTTCTCGTCGTTCATGGCCTCTCTGGGCTGATATGGATTAAAACTGATCCGTCCAACTTCAATATCCGTGCCGGATTGTCGATCTTCTCTGTCTGCGCCTGGTATCAGCGCACCAAGACCTTTACCGAGACTCTTTCTCTCCAAAATCTATTACCTCCGCAGCAAACTTGGTATAGGCCTCAGCGCCTCTCGACTTTGCATCATAACTGATAATCGGTTTTCCGTGGCTGGGGGCCTCACTCAGCCTGACGTTTCTCGGAACAACCACCGATGATACCTTGTCCCCAAAGAATCGCTTGACTTCGTCCACCACCTGCATGGACAAATTAGTGCGATAATCAAACATGGTCAACAGTACCTTTGCGATGTCTAGGTGCGGGTTAAGATGCTGTCGAACCAATTCAACGGTTCTCAGAAGCTGGCTGATGCCTTCCAATGCGTAATACTCACACTGAATCGGAAGCACTACATGCCCTGCAGCAGCTAATACGTTGACAGTAAGCAGGCCCAATGATGGGGGGCAATCAATGATGATGAAGTCGTAATCATCATGAACCTTAGCCAAAGCCTGTTTCAATTTTGTCTCACGAGACATCGTAGACATCAACTCGATGTCTGCACCCGCCAGATCGAGACGAGCCGGAACGAGGTCTAGCCCCGGCGTATTCGTATGAACGATCACTTGCTCCACCGGTGCATCATTGATCAATATATCATATATGCACTGGTCCAATTCGGACTTAATTACCCCGACCCCGCTGGTAGCGTTTCCCTGTGGATCCGTGTCCACAAGCAAAACGCGTTTGCCGGCGACGCCAAGACATGCAGCAAGATTAACTGCCGTGGTAGTCTTGCCGACGCCGCCCTTCTGGTTTACAACTGCTAGAATCTTTACCATTATTTCCGCCTATCGTGTATTATCGCATGATTTCGCCAAAGGCTTTCAGAACTCCTCCGAACAGACGACAAAAAACAGGGTTGCGCCTACCACGCAACCCTGATACGATCGCTTATCTACCTGATGCGATCAGCTTCCAACCGCCTTAGCATCATATCTGCAACATCTTTTCCGTTAACCTTATAACTGCCTTCGTCGATGCGGCGCTTCAGATCGTTGACGATGTCTTCCCTGGTATCAGGGACATCCGCCAAAGCCTCTTCCGCAACCACCATTCCCTGCTCCAATGGCGAAAGATGGCGCTCACTGCGTTTTTTAGATGACACAAGCCCTTTCGGCCTGTCTGCTGGCAGAATGTGAGCATCAGACTCGCTGCCCCTTACCATTGCCCTGTCCGATTCCACCCGAGAGATTTTCATCACCATACCCCCTGTAAATGACTTCACGGGTAACTCAGACACAAAAAAGCAAACCCGCGAAGCTGGAAACGGCAGCCCGGCCAACCTGTTCCGAAAACGGAATGTAGTCCCGAAGGCTTTGCGTCCCCCTCTTTCGAAGAGTTTGCCTTTATCATCTATATTGAACTCTATTTTGATTATCGGACACAAACAAAGGGTTCTTTAGACTCTCTCAAGAAAAATCTTAAGATATTTTTCTACCCCGCCTCAATACCCGAGATGCATCGAGGCTTTTCCAGTGATTCCAGCTTCGCTACGACGTCCATGTCGTATTTATCTCCCTCATCAATCTTCAGAATTTCCACAGCCTGCTCCGGATGGAACGCCTTTCTGAATGCACGATCCTCCGTTAATGCAATATAAGCGTCAGCCACTGAGACAATCCTGACCAATTGTGACAACTGCGAACCTCGAAGCCCAAGCGGATAACCCGTGCCGTCCAGACGTTCGTGGTGACACATAACGCAGTCCTCAACTTCTGGATTGGACGCAAACGCCCGCCCGGCTATCTCAGCTCCAAGCGCCGGATGTCTTCGCAACGTATCCCATTCTTTTGGCGAAAGCGACTCGCGTTTGTCAAGAATGTCTGAAGGGATACAGAGTTTTCCTATATCATGAATCTCGGCGGCAATTGCAAGGGTAGTGAGTTTTTCGCCATCGAGGCCGAAAGCCTGGCCCAGCGATGTGGCACATATCCTGACACGAACACCGTGGCATGCTGTCGGCATGTGAGCGGCAGCAATAGCGGACTTCAACTGATGATATGACAATTCCCGACTTCTCTGCTGCACTTCGGCGTGCGGAACGACTTGGCCGTCCTTGGCACATAATACTTCCATGTAATTCTCCTAACTCCTAAAACACTGCGTATTGCGGATCTATAATAGCTCAGCCATTAATCCGCTGTTTCGATATTTGCATTGTAGCAGTGTGAAATCAATTCGGAAACTGGCAATAATGCCCATTTTCAGCATGGGTCAAAAGTATCATCTCTGACCCATCCAGATCGCCACCGCACCCGATCTACTGCGCACATCCAGCTTCGACAAGATGCTCTCAACGTGCCGTTTACATGTGGATATGCTGAAAAACAATCTCTCGGCGATCTCTCTGTTGGTCAAACCCTCCGACATCGCTTGTAGAACCTCCACCTCTCTGGCGGTCAGTTTTGCGATGGGATCACCAGAGTCCCGAATTTCTCGATCCGATAGGCAAGTTTGACGCCGGGAATTTATTTGATACCATGACCAGTCGAGATTATTTGTGCCACGCAGTAGCTCCAGACCCAGCGTAACCCCAGATAATACAATGTCAAGAAAAGTGGAATCCTCAGAAATATGAGCCACGCCCACGCAAGCGGTGAGCGTCGATTGACTAATGATCGGCCGAAAAACGCAGCGCACGCACTCGCCAAAAAGACTCAATTGCCGTATAGGAAAAGTCTCAGCGCTGGAACGAGGCTGTGACTCAATTGTCTCATAGAGACTGGACGTGTGGGGCACAATATCAGGAAGACATCTGCAGCCATCACCGACTCTGGCCACAGTCCGCAGCGCAGCGCCGTCTACAGTAACTATATACAGCGCGCATTCCTGCGCAGCGCATGGCTCTCTGAGTGCCGCAAACAACTTGGAAACAAGAACCTCCGCATCGGTAGAGTCGAACATCGCTACAAGCACGCGATTCATCGCAATCAACTCAGTTTGGGAAAGCGCGTGCATGTCGATGCCGGAGCCGACAGACATATCAGGTTCCCGCACCGGAGCCGAAGCTCCACGATCACAAATCAGCATTGATTCACACTCCACAATATAGCATTACATTTACGGCTGCGTTGCTGCATGCCGCAACATGATTTGTCCAACATAGCACAGGTTGAACTCAGCGTCAAGAGTTATTTCGCACAGCAAACAAACTCCAATCAACATCGCCAATATTCAGAGACTGCAACCCAAAGAATTCTCGAATTGTTCATGTTTTAACGGGCGTGCGGCGGAGTAACCATTCGGGAAAATCTGGTAACGAGATCAACAACGATTGCGCCTGACATACACACAGTTATTGCGACGTCACATGCTATCACCCTTTTGTGTATTGTTACACCATATTGTAGCGTCTTGTGCCTGTCTGCTGTCACATTTGGTCGCAAGAAACGTCATCAACTAGTACTTTTGAAGCTCTCCGGCATACAGATGTTGTTGACTTGTTGACAGCGCAACTATATCCTGTCACTAACTGGCTTGACAATATTAAGCTATGGACAGCGATTTTTGCCATATTAGGAGGGCTTCTTACTTGAACAAGCTGATTGTTATGCTGTTCGCACTTGCCATCTGCGCGTCTGCGGCATTTGGAGGTACTGTATCAGTCACAGCGCCTGAATGCTCGGCGACCTTCCAAGAATCCGACACAGGTACGCAGATACTTGCGCCGGACTTCTTCGTGTGTTCTTCGTCCGGAAACCCAGCACTTCCAGTCAAGGAACTGCACGTGATCCTTCCGCCGGATGCCGATCCTTCATCAGTGTCGGTATCGCTGGAAGAAGCCACGTCGCAGATTCTTGACGGCAATTATGACATCGCTCCCGCTCCGCCGATTGTCACGGTCGTCGATGGTAATGAGATTACCGAATGGGGATCGGGCAAAGAAATCGTAGATGGGCGCAATACGTTGGTCTACGAAAACGACAGTTTCTACCCATCAGCGCACGTGGAACTGGCCGATCAGGGAAATATGCGCGAGTACAAACTGGCTAGGCTTCGATATTATCCATACACATATAATCCGGTCACAGGACGGCTTGAGGAGATAACCAGAGGCGAAATAGTTGTCTCCTATGATCTGCTGAAGTCGAGCGCATCCGTCAATCAAATTGCTAATGATCCTTTCGCCGCGGCGCGACTTGCAGACCTTGCCGAAAACTATGACGAAGCGCAGTCGTGGTACTCTTCGGAAACCGGTATTTCAAGCCTCTCGAATGAAGAGTCCGCTACGACCAACTACGTTATAATCACAACTTCCGCAATAGCTTCCGCCAGCACAAAACTGCAGGCGTTTGTGAACCATAAGACCAACCGCGGATACAGCGTCGCGGTGGTGACCGAGAGCACGTGGGGCGGCGGAACCGGCGATGCCGCCGCTGAAAAAATCCGCGCGTATCTCAAGGCCAACTATCTTACAAAAGGGATTCACTACGTTCTTCTGATTGGCAACCCCAATCCGAGCACAGGCACTGTTCCGATGAAAATGCTATGGCCCAGGTACAGCAGCAGCACTTATCGGGAAGCGCCTTCCGACTACTATTTCGCCGATCTCACTGGAGACTGGGATCTGGACAACGATGGCTACTACGGTGAGGCCTCACAGGATTTCGGAACGGGTGGGGTGGATCGACTTCCCGACGTCATAGTAGGCCGAATACCTTACTACGGAACCATTACAGAGCTCGATTCGATCCTTCAAAAAGTAATCGATTACGAATCTGGAACATATGGCGGCACATGGGTCAAAAACACGCTGCTGAGCATGAAACCTTCTGATGCCAGCACCCCGGGCTATAATCTCGGCGAGGCGATTCGTGAAGATATAATAGAGCCGGCGGATCTTGAGACCACTCGTGTCTATGACGATGACTACGGTCTCAGCCCGGCGCCCGATTATACGTCATGCACCTATGCAAACGTCCTTGCCGCGTGGCAGCAGAAGGCGGGGTTCCATTTTTGGTGGACACACGGCAGCGCAACTGCCGCCTCAGAGGTAATGACCACTTCCTCGGCGGCGTTACTCAAAGACAATTACCCGTCGTTCGTGTTCCAGTGCTCATGCCTCAATGGGTATCCTGAACAATCCACCAATCTCGGATACGCTCTTCTGAAAAACGGCGCAATCGCGACCGACTGCGCGACCAGAGTGTCGTGGTATTATCCGGCCGAAGTCGATTTCACCAAGACGGACTCGAATGCGTCCATGACTTACAGTTATGCATCGAAGTTGATCACCGAAGGCCTGGCTTGCGGTGACGCCCACTATGCGATGATGGTCAAGGTTCCAAACGACATCTGGATGAATCACTGCGTGTTCAATCTTTACGGCGATCCGTCTGTGGCGTGCGCTACGGGCCCTACAATTACCCACACGCCTCTTACGGATACGGACGTGACCTCGGCGCCATATCAAGTTAATGCGACCATAGAAGCGCGCAATACGCTGGCATCGGGTATGCCGGTCGTTAAGTGGAATACCACGGGCGGTTCCACATTTACTACAGTGCAGATGACTAAGACAGGCACCCTGACTTATACTGCGAGCATTCCCGCACAGTCAAACGGCACGACGGTTTACTATTACATCCAGGCCATCGACATTACCGGCCAGCAGGCTCTAAGCCCGTCGCTGGCACCCGCGCAACCTTACTCGTTCAAAGTTCGAGCCGACTCAGAGTCACCAGTCATCGAGCACATCGGGCTGGACAATACAGGTGACACTGTCGGCCCATATACTGTCAGCGCGACAGTCACCGACAACACCGGGGTAGGCAGCGTCATTCTCCATTACCACAAGAATACCGGCTCGGATGTCGCACTGACTATGACATCCGCAGGGTCCGGCGTCTACACAGCCAGTATACCCGGCGGAACTACTGCTGGCGATACCATCAGCTA
Source organism: bacterium (assembly GCA_021372295.1). Classification (GTDB taxonomy): domain Bacteria; phylum Armatimonadota; class UBA5829; order UBA5829; family UBA5829; genus UBA5829. The sequence continues at coordinate 60,691 of JAJFUS010000011.1, forward strand.
TTACATTACCGCCATCGATACGTCGCTGTCGAAGAACACAGGGCGCAGCCCGAGTTCGACCGGCTATTACTCATTTACGATATCGACCAAGAAGACTGTCGCGATCTACAACAGCAGCACGACGCCTTCTTATTTTAACGGCACCAACAGTAACGTCTATGCAGGGATTAGAGACATTTTGAATGCCGATCCCGCGCAGAGATTCAGTGTGTCGGTGAAGACCAGCCTTACCACATCCGATCTTCAGGGACAGGATACCCTCATTCTTCCCGACAACGGCCCCCTCACGTCCGACATGCAGGCCGTTTACGACTGGTTCCAGACCGGCAAGACAATCGTGCTCTATGACACTTCGGTATGCTATGGCACATATACCGGCCTGCTGTGGCCGGCAAGCGCGGGCTCGAACGGTTACGCCACGTATTGGGACTACAATGCGGGCGTTGACGATCAGTTGATCGTCCTCGCGGACTCTATCACATCAGGCTACAGCGTCGGGGACGTGATACAGTCCAGAGGATATCACGCTCAGTTCTTCGTGGACAAGCTTCCGACGGACGCCGTGGTACTCTCCGTGCGAAAGGCCAACACGAACCGAGCCTACGCGGTATATCGAGACGTTCCCGGACATGGAAGAATCGTAGCGCTGGGACCGTATATTCCGATAGAGACAACCCACTATTCGATGATTCGCGAGTCGGCAATGGGCCCGACTACGACCAAAACGATTACTATTACTTCGCCTAACGGAGGCGAGATATACGAAGTCGGCGGTACGGTGACCATCGCGTATAAGACATCGGGCGGCTGGCTGAGTTCCGACAAGGTCAAGCTGGAATATGCCACCGGCCTGGATACAACATGGCGCACAATCAGCGGCGCGGAATCGCTCGTCTATAGCGCTGGTTCGTATGCCTGGAACACAACAGGTCTACCGGGCAGCAAGACTTACAAAGTCCGCGCGACACTTGCGGGTGGATCGGTCAGTGATACGAGCGACGCCACATTCACAATAGTGCGAACTACAAGCGTCGTCAAGGCCAAGTCGATCAGTGATGGCGAGACAGTTAAAATCACCTCAGCGATTGTGACGTGTGCCGCGGGTTCCTATACTTACATTGAAGACCTCAACCGGCTGGCCGGAATCCGAATGACATCCGATCAGACCTGCACGGTTCCGTCGCTGGTGACTGTGGTCGGAACTATGAGCACAGTTAATGGTGAACGGACTCTCGCCGCGGATTCGATCTCAGCGTCCGGAGTTGCATCTCCGGTGGGCCCATTCGCGATGAAGACGGCCTCGCTGGGCGGAAGCGAGTTGGCAGGACAGCAGGGCGTGGTGGAATACATTTCCCAAGACGCGACAACGGTTGTCAAGTCCGTGGCAGGTCTAAACAACATCGGGCTTCTGGTGAGAGTGACAGGCAAAGTGACCAGCGTCGGAACTGATTACTTTTACATAGATGACGGCTGCGCATGCAACGACGGATCGGGCAACATCGGCGTCAAAGTCTTAAGCGGCACACTGACCAAGCCTACTGCCGGTGCTTATGTGGCTCTGACCGGTGTCAGCTCGATCTACAGCAGCGGCGGTAACCTGTTGAGGGCGATTGTCCTGCCGGATCAGGACAGTCTGCAGATCTTGAAGAAGTAGGTACAAACAAACATGCCCCCGAGAACTTGCTTCTCGGGGGCAAAATTCAATCGGATTCCTGGAATAACGTGGCGAAGCGATCTGCGTACTGAGATTCTATAGACGAAAACGCGAGATACAGCGACAGCGACCACAGCGCCACTATCGCTTCGTCCGAAGGCATCTCCAGAATCTGAGCGAAGAAGTCGCGTATGACTTCTTCATAGGTGTTGCACGGCTCATCGAGCACGATGCGGTTCGAGAAATTCTCAGGCAGCAGGTCGGTTTCCATCCGGTCCATAAATTCCCGAACGTTGGCCGGTGTCGCGTGCTTAAGCCCGCTGCCGAACTCCGAGCGCACGAGTTTTCTGAATTCGTCCAGTTTCAAGTCGACCGCTCCATGCAGACTATCCTACCATGAAGTAATTTAGCCGCAAGATTGCTATATGTCAATGGGTAGAAGAGTGGCATTTCAAGATTGCAGATTACGATCTTTCTAAAAAACCTGAATAGCACGCAGGGAACACGCGTATGGCGGGTGTAATATCTATTAATGCCTCTGAGTAAGGTGGCAGAAATTATAGTGTTCTTAAGATTACAAGGAGGACTACAAAAGTGAAAAAGCTGATAGTGACCATTTTAACGATTACATTCCTGGCTTCGTGTTTGCTGCCGGTGTCTGCAAAAAAACCGAAGGCCCCTAAAAAGCCTCCGGTTCACGGCGCCAAAGCTATGGCTCCGAAAGAACCACCGAGATCGCCTGCAGCTTCTGGTGCGAAGAAAGCCCCGGTTGCAAAAGCAAAGATTCCGCCTCGCAGTCCCAGGGCTGTTGCAGCAAAAGAGCAGCCGAAGCCGCCGGCTCCTCCCAAAAAGAAAGCGCCGGTCGTCAAGATGAAGATTCCCGCTCGATGCCCCAAGGCTGTGGCCGCAAAGAAGTGTCCGAAAATGTCGCCCACTCCGGTCGCAAAGAAGAAACCGGCCGTAAAGGCGAAGGTTCCTGCGCCGCGTTCTAAGGCAGTGTCTGAAAAGAGACCGCCAAAATAGTCGTCGGCAATAGCTCCAAGAGACTCGAAGCCCGAGCAAATGAAGGAGCCGGAAAAAGGCAAGAAGACTCCTCTTGGCAAGGCTAAGGCCGAGCATAGCGAACCGTCTAGAAAGTAAAATGGAAAAAGTCGGCCCCGCACATTTGACAGTGGGGCCGATTCCACATGTATTGGGTAAGAGCAGAAGCTTGCGGAATCAGATTGTCGCGAGGACGTCCCGACCTTAGGGTATATATATTTCGGGGCAATTGTAATGAAAACCGCGCTTGTTTTGCTGTATCTGATTGGATCGGCGGAATTTACGGGTTTTGCACAGGAGATATCGCTTGCCGGGCCGAACCGGTCGGCGATGATTGAAGGGCACATATATCCGATTACGTGGAAGTCGGACGGCCTGCAAAGCGTAAATATATTAGTCTATGGCACATTGACTCCTCTTGGCAACGAACCCCGTGGAGACTTCGAGATTGTAGTTGGCGAAGGAGTTCCAGCGTCGGACGGAGAGGTGGGCTGGATCACACCGTGGCTAGATTGCGTTGAGTTCAATGTTAAGATCATGGGATACGACAATTCCGGGCATGCCGAGGCCTTTGACGAGCGCGTTTACGGTTTTCGACCCGCATCTATGGCGAATCGTATCGCAGACGGCATATATCTCGATCTGCACAAACGCGCCGATCAGCGGTTGTACGTTCAGCGAGACCATCGGATCGTGCGCGCGTATATATCAAGCTCGTCCAGAAACTACCTCTGGCTGCCCGCAGCTATGCACCCGAGTATTCCTCACGACCACGCGGGTGTATTCAGGGTGCTGGAAAAAATCCCTGACTACCATTCGCGGCAATTTGATGTGCCCATGCCATACGCGATGCGTTATTTGAGAGGGCATTTCATCCACGCGACGAGCCCCGGTCTTTACGATTACCTCGGGGAGCCGGCCTCGTCGGGATGCAACCGCCTGACTCTCCGCGACGCCAGGGAGCTGTATTATTCGACCCCTATCGGCACGCGGGTGGAAGTAATCGGCCCGAACTCTTAGCTTTCTACTTTCCACTCTCCACTAAAATCTTGACGGCGAGATTGGCCGCGGCCAGACCGAACATGCCTGTGATGGTGGGCATACTGCCCAGAGTATTCCTGGCGCGCCCGCGATCAAGTATGCGATCCTCAGTAAGTATGTTCGGCGGAGGGGCTACGGGCAATGGGTTGGGAAGGAGTTCGTCCGAGTATATGCACGGGAAGTCCATAGTTACGCCTCGCCGTTTGAGCCTCTGTCGAACTACTCGCCCAAGCGGGCAGTGGTGGACATTGTCGATTGTGGCTATGCGGATCATGGTCGGGTCGAGCCTCAGAGCCGCGCCAAGACATGAGATCGTCGGGATTCCTTTAGCGCGAAGAACCGAAATCAGCTCGACTTTTGGGTTGAGAGCATCTATTGCGTCGATTACGAGGTCGGGGCTTTCTCCAATCATCTCGATCGCCGTGTCGCCGTCTACAAACCCGTGAATTGCTTCCACTTCGCAGTCCGGGTTGATATCCAGCACACGTTCGCGCGCGACCTCGCACTTTGGCCGGCCAAGGGTCGACGTGAGAGCATAAAGCTGTCGATTGATATTGCTCGGAGCGACTTTGTCGAAGTCCACCAGCCGAAGTTTGCCTATGCCCGACCGGGCAAGTCCCTCGATAGCGTAGCTGCCGACCGCGCCCAGACCGACCACGGTCACAGATGCCTCTCGCAACCTTGCGCATGCGTCGGAACCAAGCATCAGTTCTATTCTAGTGAAGCGTTCGTTCAAATCAAGTCACCCCAAAAATCGCATGAGTTGCGCCAGAGCCGCTCTCGAAACTCTGAACGCGACTCTCCCAGAAGATCGGCTGCTGCGTCCGCAATTGCCGGAATGTTCGCAGGATAGTTCGGAGCGTCAGTCTCGATCAAAATGCGGTCCGGCGGCGTCGAAGTCAAAGCGCTGCGCGCGCGTTTGAAATTGTCGTTCAAAATTGTCGCGGAAAACGAGAAATAAGCTCCCATGTCCGCAAGCGGTCGAATAAGATCTACTGATCCGCCATAAGCGTGCATCATGAATCGACGCGGGAGCCTGGGCGCGTCTCTAAGGATGTCGACAAGCCGACCCCACGATCGTACACAATGGATAGTGGCAGGCCGATCATACTTTTGCGCAAGATCGAGTTGAGCGCAAAATGCTTCTTCTTGAGCTAGTAACGACGGCTGCGCCATGCGATCCAGTCCAATTTCACCTACTCCGCACCGGTTCGACTCGATCAACTTTTCCAGCGTCCCAAGCCAGTCGCCCGACCGGCTCGATACAAACCACGGATGTAGTCCGAAGCACGGGATTATGCCTTGATTAGCCTGGGCTATAGCCAATACGGTTGTCCAATCGGACTCGGATGTGCCGTTGCAAGCCATAAAGGCAACCCCCGCGGCGGCTGATTCACGGATCAGTGCGCCTATATCCGTGCCCGGATCGAAATCGGTGAGATGAATGTGAGAATCGACGAGTCCCGGCAAATCCATATCAAAATCAAGTATAACCTTTGGGTCGACTGATGGCAAGGTCAGCCTGGCGTCAGTTTCGTGGAATACTCTTCGCCAAGTATTTTGTGAACATAACTTCGTAAGCCGCCTTGTTCACATACCACTCATACATTTCCGAATATGTGGATAACGAGCTGATAAACCATAGACCGGGAGCGCGGGCGGCTACATGGCCGTCGCAGTATAGGTAGTTATTGAGGCGCTCATGAAACGGCTTGTCGGATACGGTAGCCAGCCTGGTGTTTTGAGCGTAGCCGCTGACATATTGCCAGTTGGCGCAGCGGTATATATAGTCCAGATTTTTATCGGAGTCGTTTGCGATATATCGACCTTCGTAGAGTAGAATGGTCTTTCCGGGGCGAGTAAGTTTGCAGATATCCACTCCGCGTATATAACTGGTGCATGTGGGATATTCGATGTCCGCGGGAGTGCGAAGATAACTGTTCATAGAATAGCTGCGTGGAGAATACTGACCATTCCAGCCCTTTACCATCGGGCAGCACCACACAGACTTCACTCCTCTCTGGGGAAGGTATCCCTGCAGTCCGCCGGAACCAGTCTGCGCCCAATATGTGTAATTGCCTTTTAGTCCGCCAGGGCATGGCCAGTAACCGGCCCAGTCCTGGGAATAAAGAGAGAATGCATGACCGAACTGAAGAAGGTTGCTCACGCACTGCGCTCGATATGTCTGCTTTTTTGCTTCACTAAACAGCGGCAGCAAAATCCCCGCAAGTATCGCCAACACTGCACAGACAACAAGAATCTCTATGAGAGTGAAGCCGGTTCGGTTCCGTTTGCGCACGGGTTTGAACACCCGTCCACCTCCTGTGGAAAATGGTGAACTCCGTTGACATTATATGTCAGTATGGTTGAGCTGTCAATTAATGTCAAATGGGGAAAGCGCGAAAAGTAAATTTCGCGCTTTCCCCATTTCAGAGTTTCAGGCAGAGAGTCGGATACTATTTCTGGCTCAGCGAAAACAATGATGCTTTGATTTGCGTGTTCACCTTGACGTTTTTATACTTCACACTGCCGAGTTCCTTACCGCTGCCGTTAAATAGATTGGCGTTCGTTGCGATGGGCAGCTTCGAGGTGAGTTTTTCGTAGTCGCTGTAGACAGTGCGGGTGCGCATCTCGCCGCTGCCTCTGTACTTCTCGCGCTTGACAAGTTTGAGGGTGTTCGGGTTTAGCCAGACCATATCATGGCGCTTGTCTTTGTCGCCAAATTTAGGATCGAATTTCAGTTTTGCAATGCCGGTTTTCTTATCGACGCATACCACTGTGACATTATTGTCGTTCCAGAGTTTGCTCGATACAAACCCCAGATCCAGGGAATCGAAACGTTTTCCGGGTGCGTTCTTGACGTTTTCTTTATGCCGTACCATCGTCGCGAGTATGAGCTTTGTGTAACCGTTTTGCACATACGTGACTTTGATTCCTTCGGCAAAGCCATCGTATCTGATCTGATCCGGGGTTTTATAGAAAACCAGGGCTTTGTCGAGTTTGAGGATGTCACCATAGCCATCGCCCATGCCCGAGACGTTTTTCTTGTTCGCCTCGGTGATGACCATATCCGCCTTCCAGTCCGTGAGACCGGCCTCGGCAGCCTTCACTTTGCCCAGAATGCCGGACGATGTCACTGCCGCGCATACCGGCATGACTATGATTGAAAAAATCGCCGTCAGTAAGATTACTCGTTTCATATCGACTCCCTTGAGAAAAGCTGATGGCGGGGAGTGGAGAGCGAATAGCCCGCACTCATTGCCTATAATATATACTGACTTACGCGCCGCGGCGTTATCGACCGCAAAAATAAAAGTCCGGGGTTTTAACCCCGGACTTGTTCAGCCTTTTTTTGAATCGGAGGATTTCCGCGGGTTTGCCCCGCCACCGTCCGAAGACGATACTTCTCCGAAAGCGTAAGACCTGCGAATGTCAGTCATCCTGGCTTTCACCCTGCGGCCCACGTACTTGCCGCCGTTTTCGAGTTCGACCAGATAACCGTCCAGCCACGCGCTGGCTTTGGGCAGCATCGAGAATGGATTGCGTACGACACTGCACTCGACTGTCTCACCTTTCTTCCACGGCATCATGTGGCGATCCATGTGCTGAAGATCGCCTGGAGTGATCTCGTACTTTTCCACATGCAGCGCCTCGCTGGCGCGGACATAGATCGCTCGCTTCAAACGCCGTTCGATCTCGTCGATAACCTCGCCGGAAGCCCCTACCAGATGCATAACCACCTCCGGGTTCGCCGTGACCATAAACGCTTCTTCATCCGATTTTGAAATCAGATGTCTCAATTCGCGCTCGATCCGCAGTGATACGGTATCGGCACTTTCGACTGTTCCCTTGCCCTGGCAATACGGGCACGGCTCGGTAACAATTTCGGTAAGCGTCTCTCCGGTGCGTTTCCTGGTCATCTCGATAAGCCCCAGCGGGCTTATATGGCAGATTTTCGTGCGAGTGCGATCCTTGCGCAGTTCGCGCTCCATCGCCGTCACGACTTTCTGCCGATCCTTTACACTGGACATGTCTATAAAGTCCAGCACTATGATGCCGCCGATGTCACGCAGCCGCAGCTGCCTGGCGATCTCGTTCACGGCGTCCAGATTGGTCTTCAGGATCGTGTCCGAAAGGCTCGCCGAACCTATGAACTTGCCCGTATTTACGTCAATTGCGGTGAGGGCTTCGGTGGAGTCTATTGCCAGGTGACCGCCCGACTTCAGCCACACTTTGCGGCGAAGCAGACTGTCAATCTCACTTTCAATCGAGTAGTGCTCGAAAATGGGCTCCGGCTCGTCGTATAAGACCAGCCTCGACCGCATTTTGGGCGAACTAAGTTCGATCAACTCTATAGCCTTCTCGTAGTCTACGGGGGAATCGATTATCATCTTGTTGACATCCGAACCGAAGACATCGCGGATCATCTTGTAGATCAAGCTCAAATCCTGATGCACCAGTCCCGGCGCTGGAACCTTTGCGGCCTTCTCCTGAATCTGGTTCCACATTCTCATAAGAAAGTCCAGATCGCCGCGCAGTTCGGTTTCGCTGCGTCCTTCGGCCTCGGTTCGCACGATTATGCCGAACCCCAAAGGTCTTATACTCTCGGCAATCTTCTTGAGACGATCGCGCTCTGCGTCGTTTTCGATTTTTCTCGAAATCCCTGTGTTATCCGATTCCGGCATCAACACCAGATAACGACCCGGCAGCGACACTCTTGTTGATACGCGAGCGCCCTTCGTTCCTCGCGGCCCCTTCACAACCTGGACCATCACTTCCTGTCCGGGTTTGACGACATCGCGTATTTTGACATGCTGGCGCGCGCTTTCTTTTCGAGCGCTGGGGAACTCATCGTCCATTTCCGGCAATACATCAGCCACATAAAGAAACGCGTTGCGCTCCAGTCCGATGTCCACAAACGCTGCGTCCATCCCCGAGAGCACATTTGCGACCTTCGCTTTGTATATACTGCCCACGACGCGTTCTTCACGCTCGACATGCAGTTCCACCAGCTTTCCGGCCTCGATAAGCGCCACGCGGGTCTCACGAGTATCCACATTTACAATAATTTCTTTGGACATGCATTCACCTCCTTTCCAAGTTGGATTTTATATTTAACATTTATTGTTTAATATTTGCTGGTAGATTAGGCGTTTTGCTTTCCACCCCAAATATTAAATAATAAATTTACAAATATTAAATCAAGAGCGTCGACCTGTGTGTAGACTTTATGGCTATTCCCGGTACCGTTTCGCTCAAAGCCTCGACAATCTCGGCCGGTTTCACCGTAAACTCGAGATGCCGAAGCGTCATGCGAACACGAGCGATTCCTCCACCGGGCGCATCGACCATCTCAAGCGACGCAATTCCCGGCCTAATGTCAATCGTCCCGCGCTTTCCACGCCAGAGTCTGATCTGTTCACGTTTCATCAACTGCTCAACTGCATCGCCGAGCGTCGCGGCTGACTGTTCGTCCGGCAGAGCGATTTCAACTATAAGTTCGCTTCCCGTAACGACAGGCCCTTTTTGGTTCTCTGGAAGAATCCGGGCTTCCAGCAGAGAGATACCCTCGGGGAGAGCCTTTTGAAGCCGCAACATAACATCCTTAATATCGACCGGGGGCAAAATCTGGATTGTAATAAGTTCTCTGTCCGCGGTCGCTCCAAGTGGCAGAGCCGATGCAATCGACATCTTCGCGCGAGGGTTAAACCCCTGGCTGTAGGCAATATTTATGCCGGACATTCTCACTGCCCGCTCGAATACGCGCAGCAAGTCCAGATGACCCAGCCAACGGACGCCTTCGCCCTTTCTGAACGTTATCATTACGTGGGAGGTTACAGGTGACAGGTTACACGGTACAGGTTCTGTCGCTTCACACTTGGTAATATTGGGCATGGTGTTTGCGGTTGGCGGGGGACACTGAGCTTTATCGCCCAGAGCCTCTCGAATTCCGCATGTGGAGCATTTGCCAAACCTGCAATCGGGAGTAAGTTCGCCGGTCTGCGCTTTCTCGTCTTCATGCGCTAGAAACTGCTTCGACACCCCGACGCTTATATGATCCCAAGGCAGCGGTTCGTCTTTGGGAATCTCGCGGTTGGCGATATCGGTTATATCCAACCCAGCGGTGTCGAACGCCGCCTGCCAGCGGTCGTGGTTGTAATTGTCCTGCTCCAGCTTGCCGCCGTTCTTCCAAACATCATATATAACTCGTCCGAGACGCCTGTCGCCTTTGGCAAGAGCAGCTTCGACTCGGCTGCATTTTGGATCATGCCAGCTCAGAGATATATTCTTTCCGCGCAAAAGAGGCCTTATCAGCGCGATCTTGCGATCCAACTCTTCCAGGGGTGCCATTGCTCGCCACTGGAACGGCGTATGTGGCTTCGGGACAAACGGCGAAATTGTAACATTCAATGTGAGAGGACATCGACGCCTGCGGCCTATGTCGATGACTTTCGTGACCAGCGCGCCTATTCCGGCGAGATCTTCATCGGTCTCAGTGGGCAGCCCGATCATAAAATAAAGCTTGATTCTTTTCCAGCCGCACTCCACAGCCGCTTCGACCGCGCTTAAAAGGTCGTCTTCAGTCACATTTTTGTTGATTACATCGCGCAGCCGTTGAGTCCCGGCCTCAGGGGCGAAAGTCAGCCCGCTTTTTCTTACACGTTGAATCTCATCCGCCAAATGCACACACTGCGCGTCGGCTCTCAGGCTCGGCAGTGAAATTCCGACCTTGTTGGCCTCATGTGTGTCGATGAGCGTATGCACCAGGTCACCAATGCGCGAATAGTCCGCGCTGGAAAGAGACATCAGCGCGATTTCTTCGTAGCCTGTATTGTCAAGGAGCGTCTTCGCCTGCTTACAAAGCGTTGACAGAGAGCGTTCCCGCACTGGCCGGGTAATCATACCCGCCTGGCAGAATCTGCAGCCTCTGCTGCAGCCTCTCATAATTTCTAATGCGACACGGTCATGCACCGTCTCAGTGAACGGCACAACCAGCTTGTCAGGAAACGGTGATTTATCAAGGTCACGAACTCGTCGCGCGATGATTTGGGTGTCGGGTAAGCTTATCGACGGCACATATACTCCATCGATTTGAGCGAACGCGCTCAACACTCTTTTTCTGTCGCCTTTGCATTCCTGATATACGCGAACAATGTCCAGAATGACTTCCTCGCCGTCACCGATTGCAAAAGCGTCTATAAAATCCGCCATAGGCTCGGGATTGGAAGCGCAATGACCGCCTGCGATGATAATCGGATCATCTTCGCGTCGGTCAGAAACATACTGGGGAATACCGGCAAGATCGAGCATGTTGAGGACGGTGGTGTAGCTCATCTCATAGGCAAGTGAAAAACCTATAAGATCGAAGTTCTTAAGCGGCAGCGATGATTCCAGCGAAAACAGGGGGATGTCCGAGCGCCGCATCTCATCTTCCATATCGAATGCGGGCGCAAATACACGCTCGGCGGCCACATACGAGTGTGAGTTGAGGACGTGATACAGTATCCTCAACCCGAGGTTGGACATGCCGACTTCATAAACATCCGGGAATGCGAGCGCAATCCTTACGCTCACATCATCAGGCGGCTTCACTATCGAATTAAGCTCGCCGCCCATATATCTCGCGGGTTTCGCCACTCGGGGAAGAACCTCGTTTATCCGCCCCTTTAAGCTCGACGCCGTAAATGACAATTTCATAATCGTACCGTATTATAACACCGGTGCGACTAATCGTCAACGCGATTATTGCGGGGTGAAGTTATGCTGGGTTTCTGCTATACTATGAGCGGGAAAGCCGGAAAGGAGCGAAAGCCGACATGATATCAAAAGATCCGAAGCGGGGCCTGCTGCAACTGGTCACAAAACGCGATGTGCTGGATGTCCCGGAGCCTAATTTGCTCAGGGAAATGTTTCCGTACGCCGAAGTGCCGCGAATAGTCTTCGATGGCCGGATGGTGCCCATGGAGCCTGCAAAAGACTTGTACATCACAGACACCACATTTCGAGACGGTCAGCAGGCGCGCCCGCCATATAGGGTGGAGGATATCGTTCGGCTATACGATATGATGAGCAGGCTGGGCGGGCCCAACGGCGTAATCCGCGCCACCGAGTTTTTCCTGTATAGCGAAAAAGACAAGGAAGCGGTCAGAAAATGCCAGGAACTTGGGCACAAATATCCCGAAGTGACCGGCTGGATACGCGCGACCAAAGAAGACTTCAAGCTCGTCAAGAGCATGGGGCTCAAGGAAACCGGCATCCTGACCTCCGCGTCCGATTATCATATATTTCTAAAGTTTAAAAAGACCCGCGCGCAGGTGCTCAATCACTATCTCGATCTAGTGACGACTGCGCTGGAGTCGGGGCTCGACGCGGTGAGATGCCACCTTGAAGACATCACCCGCGCGGACTTTCCTGGGTTTATCATACCGTTTGTGCAGAAATTGATGGAGATTGCCGAGCAGTCCGGCAAGATCGTCAAAGTCAGGCTCTGCGACACAATGGGCTACGGCTTGCCTTATGCCGAGGCGGCGCTGCCCAGGAGCATTCCCAAGATGATCCATACAATGATCCACGAGTGCGGCGTGCCCAGTGAGTGGCTGGAGTGGCATGGTCACAACGACTTTCATAAAGTGCTTGTCAACGCGACCACTGCCTGGCTTTACGGCTGCTCGGCGTCGAACTGCGCGCTGCTGGGGTTCGGCGAGCGCACCGGCAACCCGCCGCTTGAAGGAGCGATAATGGACTATATCTCGCTCAAGGGCGACACAAACGGCATCGACACGCGCGTCATTACCGAGATCGCCGAATTCTTCAGGAAAGAGGTCGAGGTGGACATTCCGGCCGGCTATCCGTTTATCGGAACACACTTTAACGTCACCAGCGCGGGAATTCACGCTGACGGCATGCTAAAGAGCGAGGAAATTTACAATATTTTCGACACAGACAAGATACTTAACCGCCCCGCGCGCGTAAATGTCACGGACAAGTCCGGCGTGGCTGGAATTGCGCACTGGGTCAACAGTTATCTTGGCCTGAAGCCCGAGTCCGCGCTCGATAAACGGCATCCGGGGTTGCTTTCCATGCAGGAATGGGTCAGAGAGCAATACGCGGAGGGACGGGTGACGTCCATCTCCGATGACGAAATGCTCATGCAGGCGAGAATGCATCTGCACGAGTACTTCAAGAGCGATTTCGACCGCCTCCGAGATCACGCTCTGGACATTTCCGAGAAGATCATGCTCAAGCTGGTGGAAGACTCGCGAATCCATACCATGGATTCCAAGGTAATAGCGCCGGTGCTGCAGAAGGCGCTGACGCAATTGCCGTTTATCCAGTTTATCTATGTGATAGATATGAAAGGCAACAAGATCACCGAGAACGTCACCCAGCCAATCTATCGCGAACAATACGGCAAGTTCGGCGTTAAGGAAGACTTCTCGACCAGAGACTGGTTCAAAGGCGCTCTTAGTACGGGATATGGAGAGGTCTTCATCACCGACTTCTACAAGTCTCGAATCACCGGAGCGCTGTGCATCACTGTCTCCGCCGCCATTTTCGACGACGAAGACAAGCCGATGGGCGTTATCGGCGCAGACCTCAAGTTCGAGGAACTGGCTAGAATACTTTAACTTGAGGGTTTCACCCTCAAACTCCCGACCAAGGGCTCTGCCCTTGGAACCCGCCAGGAGCCGAGTGGCCCCTGGACTCCCCGTTTCGAAGTTTGGTTCCCCCAATGGGGGAACCAAACTTCGAGTCAGAAGGTCAAGGAAACCAGGTTTCCTTGCAGAGTCCAGAGGCAAAGCCTTTGGCAGGGATTGGGGCAGAGCCCCAAATTAAAGATGACAAGGCCCGTTTTCTGTTTCCCAAACTTTTCACAAAAAATGCCATTGCCACCGGCCAAACTCTGAAGTATAATGCAGCTACAGAGCTTTTTCCTGGACATTGTTCACCTCGGAGGAAATTATGAGGGTCTACAGGGAGATTGCCGGATCCTGCTACGACCGGTTGTCGGACAACGTCGTTGTCGAATTGGCGCAGAATGGGGACGTACGCGCTTCCGAGCATTTGTTGTACAAGTACCGCAGCCTGGTTCGCACGAAAACCCGCTCATATTTTTTGATGGGCGCCGAAAAGGACGACTTGCTGCAGATCGGTATGATAGGGTTGTGGCAGTCGATAATGGACTACGCGCCCGATAAGGAAATATCATTCCTCTCGTTTGCCAGAATCTGCATTGAACGCCACGTAATCACCGCAATCAAGACCGCCACTCGCCGGAAACAAGCTCCCCTGAACAACGCAATCTCACTGGACTACTGTGTCGAAGAAGGCGAATCCGATTTTTGTCTGGAGGAAGTATTGGTCTCGAATGTCGACCTCGATCCTGAAGAAATGCTTTTGCGGACGGAAAGCGCCAAGATTATCCGCGAGACGCTGAAAAGGGCGCTCTCGAGTTTTGAGTGGGAAGTGTTGAAAAGATACCACATGGGCAAGTCGTATCGCGAAATCGCCCGTGACCTCGAATGCAACACCAAATCGGTCGATAACGCTCTGGGCAGGATCAAACGAAAAGTTACCGACCATGCTGGAATCGTTGTCGCTTAATCCTCAGCAACATCCGACAGATTGGCTTGCTATGGGTTCCCGAAGAGCGTCCCATACTTGACACCAGCGCTGCCTGGGTTTACAATTGCAGCATTGCAGACACGGAGTAACATAATGTTCGCCATTAACTTTTACCCCGAGCTTTATGCGGATGCCCTTATGCGCGGGCGCAAGAGCGCCACTATAAGGATCGGCGACAAGTCGGATAAATACCAGAGTGGTCAGATAGTGTGGATCACCGTCGGAAGACGCTACCAGGTTCGTCGAAAACTCTTTACGGCCGTCATTGACGATGTGGTGGTCAAAAAGATCGGCAACCTCACAAATATGGAAGTCGAGAAAGAAAATCTGGAGTTCCGCAGCGCCGAGGACGTAATGACGCTGCTGTCTCGAATTTACGACCGCATCGTTACTCCGCTGGATACCGTTACCATAATCACGTTTTCACCGGTCAGAGAGACAGGTAGTAAAGAAGAGTTTGAAGAGATTTTCGACCGCTGGGTCTAGTCCGGCCTGCAATCGTAAAGCTCGGACATTCTCATAGGGCCTCCTTCAAACGTTGCGTCGGGAGCCTGCCACAGCGATGAATCGACCGGCTTGCCGTGTTTGATCACCCACCCGAAGATGTCGGAATTGCTGTGTCCTCCGGGACCGCCGCCCATACCGGAGACCATTACAAACCTCACCTCACCGTTGGATACCATCTTCGCGAATTGCTCCACTGTGCTGGAGGGGTCGTTTCCAGACCATCCGCCAATCCCCATTACCGGTTTGCCGCTGTCTATGACAATCTGTGATGCGGCTTGGACGCCTGTGGTCGCCAGAATATAACGCTCGCCGCCGTGGTTAGATTTCAAAAAACTGATCAGCTTCGGGTTTTCGATGCTGTACATGCCGGGCTGGACGCTTTGGAACCATCCGCCCATCGAGTTAGGACCCGCGGTTGGCATCGTACCATTGACCGGCGAGAGAAGAGGAGTCACCGACCATCCCGCGGGACACATAAGGATCGCCAGCATACCGATCGTAACACAAATTATTTGCCACATGGCCGCACGCTTCTTAGGTAACTTGGCGACAATTAGACCGACCGTTGCGACCAGCGTGCTTCCCATTAAAATGGGATACAGCGCATCACTCCACTGCGTATAATTCTCAAGGATGGAAGCCTGCCAGGAAGCACTCGCAAGCAGCGCGACAGGCAATAGATAACTCCGCCAGCCATCTTTAAGATACTCAGACCACAGCGATACTACGCCTATACCCACCAGCGCCGCCAGCGACGGGCCGAGCGCCACCAGGTAATACTCATGGATAATGCCCCGGGCGAAGCTGAATACGATGCAGTGTGTAACCAGCAACCCCGTCCACAAGATCAGCGCCAGTGCCCGAGAGTCTACAGGCCATTTCCTTCGGATCAGCGACGCCGCACATATAAGACCGACCGCCGCCAGCGGGAACAGCCATGTAATCTGATCGGCCATTTGCTCATTTGCGAGGCGGAAGAGTCCCGGAGTGCCTCCGAATCCCTGTCGCATTCCGCCGTTTCCCGGAGGATTCCCTCCACCTGCCATTGGAGGAAATCCTCCGGCTGCATTCCGACCGCCGGGAAAACCGCCCGGCCCGCCGGACCCGCCTGCAAAGTTGCCTTCTTGCCCGGTAATGCGTCCCAGCCCATTGTAACCGAGTATCAGTTCGACCTCAGAACTGTTTTGAGTTCCACCGACAAACGGCCTCTCGGAAGCTGGAATCATGTCCACGACAACAGCCCACGACATCGACACTACTGCCAATACTAACGCGGCGCCGACAAGGTGCGCGAGCCGCTTCTTCCACCCGACGGGCGCGCCGAGTATATACACCAGCGCAAATGTCGGCACTACGATAAAGGCGGCCATCATCTTGATGTTGAACCCAATTCCCACAAGCGCCGCCGATGCCAGTAACAAGCTCAATCGACCGGTCTCGGCTGCTCTTACCAGCGTCCAGGCCGCAAGGAGGAGGGTCAGCGCGAGCAGGGTGTCGAGATTGTTGGTGCGGTCCATTGCGACGCTGATCGGTGTGACCGCTAGAACCAGCGCCGCAATGAGTCCCGCACTGGCGACGAAGATGCGGCGAACCATTGCATATATGATCGCCACCGACGCCATTCCCGCCAGCGCCTGGGGCAGCAGCAGATTGATCCCCTTGTAGCCCAGGAGCTTGGCAAACGCCACCTGCGCCCAAAGCGCGACGGGAGGCTTATCCACCGTGATGTATCCACCGGGATCGAATGATGCAAAGAAGAAATTGTGCCAGCTCTGCATCATGCTGCGAACCGCAGCGGCATAGTAGGTATTTCCGAAGCCGTTTTGGTCGAGCCGCCAAAGCCTGAGCGCGGAAGCGACGAGCAAAATCAAAACAAACGCTATCGGTTCCCACTTCCATCCCGCGGAACTAGCCGGGTTCTTTGCCGGATTGCGCCCGGCCGCTGTGGATCTGCTTTTCATGCGTTCAAAACCTCTGATATTTAGTTCTGAGGGTTTCACCCTCAGACTCCCACCAAGGGCGCTGCCCTTGGATCCCGCCAGGAGCCGAGTGGCCCCTGGACCCCCTTCCAGAGTCCAGAGGTAAAGCCTTTTGCATGGTTTGGGGCAGAGCACCAAATATCCCGCCAGACTATTGTGTGTCTGACGTGCTGATCTCGACTCCGCCGGTCAGGTAGTTCTTTGATACAACCTCAGCGGGGTTATACCACTTGGCGTGGCCGTCCAGAAACGCATAGTTTGAACCCCCTTTGTGTCGCGTCGAAACCGTATTGTAACCGACGTAAAGATAACCGTCGTCGGTCGAGTTGGTCCTTATATATGACGCGCTTGATCCGCTTTCGCTGCTGGATGCTTCCTCGCCCAGCATTACCCATTTCGACGCCTGGTAGAAGTCCGATAGCGATCTGCCCTGCGCAAAGCCCGAGGTGGACTTGCTGGCGGTAAACTTTCCTTCCGAATCGTAAGAGCCGAACAAATACGAATTTGCCGAGTAAGAATTGCCAGACTGTTTTCCCTGCATGTCCGAAGGACAGATATACACATTCATGCTATTGACATAATGGAATAAACTGCCCTGCTGCGGGTTAAACGAATTCCTGCTCTCTGTAGTATCATTGGCCGGGTACTTGCTGAAATACATCCAGCCTCCGAGTTGTCCCGCGCCCGTGGTGCCGTCAGTGGAGTTAGGCAATCTGTTGCCGTTGTCGTCGGTATAGAGCATAAACCCCGATGCCAGCTGTTTGACATTGTTCAGGCAGGACGCGGATCTTCCGCTCTCCAGCGCTGACTCGAATGCCGGAAACAGCATAGCCGCCAATGTGGCGATCACGGAGATTACCGTAAGCAGCTCGACCAGAGTGAAACCCTGCTCTTGCTTGACGATCTTTATTGAATTGTTGCCGAATCTCAAGGTTCTCATGTCCGCAATCTCCTTTCACAGGAGTTAACAATCTACCGGGTTGCGCCGTTGGAGTTTGGCGGGGCCGGCATATTGGAACCGCCGCCGCCAGGAGGAGGCATCGCTCCACCTTGTCTCGGTCCTTGCCCTGGCCCTTGCCCAGGCCTCTGGCCATTAGACGGCGGGCGCATGTTTTTCTGCATCTCTTCAAACTTAGTACGCTGCTCGGTGGTCAGCACGGCTTTAATCTTTGCGTCGATTTCCTGTCGAGCCT
Source organism: bacterium (assembly GCA_021372295.1). Lineage (GTDB taxonomy): Bacteria > Armatimonadota > UBA5829 > UBA5829 > UBA5829 > UBA5829. Next base: position 78,732 of record JAJFUS010000011.1, read on the forward strand.
GCTGCATTTGCTTCATTTCGTCTGCACTTGGGCGGCTTGGTCGAGATTGATTGCCAACGGGCCTGGGCATCTTTTGAATCATTTCCCGCTCGATCTTCTCTATCTGCGCCTTTTGGTCGTCGGTCAACTTGAGCTGCTTGGTCATCATCTCAGCCATTCCGCCGCCGCCAGGCCCTCCAGGTCTGCCAGGCCCTCCTGGGCCGCCTCGATTCCCCATCTGCTGCTGCAGAGCCTGCCTGTCTGCCGACTGGTGCGAATGCCACTGTATGGCTATTACAAGCACTGCCAGTAATACGGCTGCCAGCGCGACATATTTGTTTTTCGCTGCCGATTTGAGTGTCATAGTCGTCTCCCATGAAAACAGTTTAGAGCGGAGGAGGGATAGTAGGTAGCCTTGCTCACAACCGCTCAGGCAGATGCAAAGTCTGATGTTTCCATAGGCATCTTAGCATTAGAGGATGAACAAGTTATGAATGTGAGAAAATTGCTTGCATTATTTATGCGGCTAAGGCGAGGGCAGTATGAGGAAAAATCAGGCGATGGGCAAGGCGATGTGGACAGTCAGTCCGCTGCCCTCGACGCTTTGAAAAGTCATGCTGCCGGAGTGGGCTTCCACGATGCTCTTGCTGATAGCAAGTCCAAGCCCAGTGCCGCCGTACTTGCGGTTTCGCGATTCGTCCACGCGATAGAACCGCTCACACAGATGCGGTAGGTGTTCCGGCGCGACTCCCGGCCCGGTGTCCGACACACATGCGCGCACCATATGCCTGTCGCACTCGGCGCTGATAGTGATTCGCCCGTTCAAAGGAGTATGACGAGCGGCATTGTCGATGAGGTTAGTGAAAAGTCGAATTAAATGATCTGGGTCGCCCATCGTCATCGGCGAAGGATCGTCAATTTTCAGCTCGATTTGGGCATGTTGTGAAACGCGCAGCATTCTAGTTGCCGCTTCGATCACTTCGCGGACGGCCACCGGGCGAGTGTCCATCTTGAGTTGTCCGGCATCGGATCGAACCAGCATGAGCAGATCCTCGACAATCCTGCTCATTGCCGTAGCCGCCTGGTCGCAGCTTTGCATGGTGCGTTTGAAATCGCTGGGGGTGATGTCGTCATGCAGGGCAAAACTGGTGTGAGCCTTGATAACGGTAAGCGGTGTCCTGAGTTCGTGCGAAGCGTCGGCGGTAAACCGGCGCAGTTGTTCGAATGAGCGTTCGATGCGCTCGAGCATGGTGTTGAACGTTGAAGAGAGCTGCGCGAACTCGTCCCTGCCGACGATTTTCAGGCGCTGCGAGAGGTTGGTCCCGCCGATTTGCGAAGCTGTTTGAGTGATTTGCCGCAGGGGGATCAGCAGGCGCTCGGTAAGATAAAACGCGCTGATGGTGGCGAATATCAGGGCTACAGGGATGAGCGTGAGAAGCATGCTCGTCAGCCAGGCCATATCTCCTCTCACTTCCGAAAGCGGGTAGGCGATCTGCGCGACGCCCACAATGTTGCGGCCGCCGTGAATGGGAGTGGACACAATGCGTACCGGCTGGCCGCTTCGCGTGATTGTTTTGTATATCCGCTGACCGCGCAGCGATCCGGCAAACGCTTTGGCATCCCATGGGCCTTCGGTATCCTGCCCGAACATGGAATGCCCCTGCAGATCGAAAAGCCTCGGGCGCAGCCGTGTGAGGTTATCCCCGTCATGATGATCGTCGCCGGGAGGAGGCCCAGGCTGTCCCAGACGAAACCACCCCGGAGGAGGTTGAGGCATATCAGGGGCGGGCAGGTCGTCCATTCGTTCCGACATCCGCTCCAACACCACGCTTCTGGCATCCAACTCTCGATCCACCGATCTTATCAAAGCCGACTCGACCGAGTATCTGAGCAAGGCTCCCATAACGATCATCACGAAAGCCATAGTGCCGACGATCCACAAAATCATGTGCGTTCTGATGGATTTGGCTTCCGGCAAGCGCAGTTTCATTGGTCGGGCCCCTTAAGCATATACCCCAGCCGGTGAACAGTGCGAATGAGCTTTACATCGTGCTCGGCGTCGATCTTTTTGCGCAGTTGTGCGATGTAGACATCCACCGTGTTCGAGTAGCTGTCCAGATCCATCCAGACCTGTTCCTGAATGACGTCTCTGCTCATTACCATTCCCTCATGCGCGGCGAGGGCTTCCAGCAGTTCGTACTCGCGAGGCGTAAGCAGTATTTCTTTTCCCGACCGGATTACCCTGCGGCGCACGGTGTCGATCTCGAGGTCGGCGACTTTTACTGTACGGGACCGGTGGACTTTATCGCGCCTGATGAGCGCTCTTACGCGAGCCAACAATTCGGGGAACTCGAACGGCTTGGAAAGATAATCATCTGCGCCGATCTCAAGACCCCGCACGCGGTCTTCCAGGGTATCTCGCGCGGTCAGCATCAAGATGGGCACCTGGCTGCGAGCCGCCCGAAGCGACTCGCAGACTGCCCAGCCGTTCATTCCGGGCAGCATTATGTCGAGGATCACAAGTGAATAAGAACCGTCTTTTGCCTTGGCAAGCCCGGCCGTTCCATCCCCTGCGATATCCACATCGTAATAGGCCGTCTCCAAACCCCGTTTTATGACTTCTGCGATCGCCTCGTCATCCTCAACAAGCAGAATTTTCACTTCATTTCCTCGTTTGGTTAAGGCGCCGGAAGCATGAGGAAGCAGTCCTGCACAGCCTTAATCCAGTAAGCCTTCCAAGGAGCCATGTCGGCTGTTGCGCCATCCAGCTTTGATGGGTCGCCGACCAGATAGTAAGCATAGGCGTCAGGATCCCAGCCCCATGCATAGCTGCGCACGTACGCCCCAGCGTCTTTCAGCGCATACTCCGTGCCGTTGCCTGATACCGCCTTAATTGCCGACAAATCCCAATTCACTGACGTCAAAAATGGCTGCCCGATCAGGTTCCAGCCTTTATAAAGCGCAATGCTGACATTCTCACTCTGGTCCGGCACTTCACCGCAAGGCACGTCGGGCGTGCCGGAAAATTTTGCCCAGAAGCCTCGTCCCGGAGTTGCGCTGGTCGGCATGAACCATGAGTCGAGGTCGGAGTCGCCGGTATAAGTGGCATACTCTCCATCAGTGGTGACCCAGGCGCACCAGCCTGCACCGGAGAAATCCACCACATCCGCCGGGTCATTGTAATCGGGGATGATTGGCAGGGAGACCATTGCCATGCCATGCCATGCGTCGGCTACCGACACATCCTCGCAAGTTATCTCAATTGAATCTGACGCGGTTTTGCCGCCGATATCCGATGCGGTCACAGTAATTTCATTGAGCCCGATCTCAAGCGGGATGTTCGACACGCTCCAAGATTTAGCTCCGGCAACAGAACCCGTGTCTCCGGTTGTGGAGTTTGCCCATGTTATTGCGGTTGTGTCGCTCGAGGCGGTTCCACCCAATTTGACGGCCGCGCCAGTGCGATTCGTCGTGGCATCGCTGGTTGGGCTGCTGATCGCTATTGTCGGTGCTGGGTCGATGACCTTTATTGTCACAGAACCGGATGCATTCACACCCGACATCAGTATGCAGCTTGCCTTGCAAATCAATTTTACGGACAAATCTTTTCCGGTGCTGTTTGTGGGCGCGGTGTATGTGGTGATCCGGTTCGAACTGGAACTGAACGACCCACCAGCGCCACCGTCCGACCACGAATAAGTAACGCTGTGCCTGGCTCCGTCCTCCGCCGTAATCGAGCACGAGACCGTTTTTCCGGCGTTGACTTCACTGGGAGTGGCTGTTGGGCCACTGGTTATCGTGATTTCGTGATTGCCCAGCACCCTCAGCCTTGCGGTCGCGGAACCTGACACAACGGGATTCACGGAAGACGCCGCAGTGCAGGTTATGATTATGGTAATGTCGCCATTGTCGGCGACTGTAGGAGCCGTATAAGTGGTTGCAGCGGTGTCGGAAGAAGAGAAAGTCCCGCCCACGCCGCCGTCCGACCACTTATATGTCACGTTATAGCCCAGCGAATCGGTAGCCGAGGCAGTGCATCTCGAGGTTCCCTGTGTGCCCACTATGCTTGGCGAAAGCGTTATACTTGAAAGAGTTACAACGTCCCGATTGACCGTTATTGTGTCCGAGGCAGTGTTGCCGCCGATATCGGTGGCTGTGATGACTATGGCGTTTTTTCCCGCGCGCAGAGCAATATCCGATGCCGTCCAGGTTTCAGTCCCGCTGCAAGTTCCTTCGTCACCTGTGTCTGTGTTCTCCCATGACAGGCAAGACAATCCTGTATCATCGCTTGCCGCGCCCGAAAGAGTGATGGAGCTTGACGTAGTCTCGTAGGTGTCATTGCTGGTCGGGCTGGTGATTGAGATTGTAGGAGGCATGGTGTCGTCAGTTTCCAGAGTTGCGTATGCTTTCAGGCATACGTTTGTTTTTGTACCATCATAACCATAACCATCGCCTTTACTGTCATAGCTACTAAGTGTCGTGGTGTCTGCCCAATTGGAGCCATCGAAGCTGTAATAACTCTGCCCTGCGCTGGCTGTAGCTCCTGTGCTGTAAGGCTCCTTATTGCCATCTTTATCATAGTACCAGGTTGACTGCTCTATTGGGATGGGATAATAATTGTCCGGAGTTTTCAGCTTCACGACGACCGAAAAAGTCTGCCCCTGTGTTAAAGGCACGGGAGTGTCGAGCTTGACGGTCGCGTACCCAGGCATAGAAACCGTCCCGGTTTGTTTCAAGGCATAGCCTGAGGTTTTGATGGGGCCTGAGTCCGGTTGTAGATAAACGTACAGCTCGAAATCTGACTCTTTCGACGCCGTTCCCCAACTTACGGCGCTGAGTTCGGCGTCCGCTTCGGCTTTAAAGACATTGCCGAACCACGCCGTTTCTGAGGTTCCGGTGTTGGCACCGATGCTACTTACCCAGCCAAGTTCGTCATGCTGGTATATTTGCGAGTAGTTGTTGGTAGGCTCGGCAGTAAACACGGCAGATCTGCAGTCGACATCGTATTTAGTGTTGATTGCGAGCCTCTCGTCATAGTAAGACATGTAGAAGTAGCCGTTGTCACTATTGTACGAAGTCCCCCAACTGTTTTTGATTATGAATGCGCCATTGCCTGAAGGTTGGGTGCCCGACTTGAAGTTAGTTTTGGAATAGTTGTCGTCCCAGCCGACTATGCATACCGCATGATTGGCAGCATCGAAGGAGGGGTCACTTTCGTCATAATCGCTTCCGTCGTAATAATACGCGGTTTTTGCGTTATTGAAGAAATAGTAAGCATTGGCCTTTCTGCAGTAGAACGCGGCCCATACCGCGCCGTAACTCACTATACACTGCTTGATGTTATCGTTATCCGTTGAGCTTTTTCTTTCGGGTATGAATATGACTTGCTGAACGTGTTTGAGAACGTTGTAGTTGGTTGCTCCGGAACTACACGACATCTCGTCATAAGGATCGCTTGACTCGCTAACGGGGCCGCTCCATCTCATAAGATATGCAGTGGCCATTTCGATATTGCCGCCAGCGCAGCAAGTGCAATCGAAGCCGTGGGTGTTCTTCATGTTGTTTTCAGAGAAATCCCATGACTCATCGTTAAGCAAATACGATTCCAGACTGCCCAGCGCAGCAAATGCCCAGCAGGATCCGCAGTCCCCCTGATTTTTCACTGACGAGACTTTGCCCAATGTGCGCAGATCGTAGCTTGCCGGCAGACTCATTGCCTGTTTTTCACCGAACAGCTGCTGACCTTTGAGATGTGAGAGATTCAGCGGCGATGGAATATAGCCAGTGGGTGGTGTGTTGACGCTCTTTGCGGCGATGGATTTCCTATTTATATAATCCAAGAATGCCGGATTCGGAGGCGCCACAGATTGCCCGAAGCTGGGCGCGAACGTAATCATCATTACGACTACCGCGATGGATGCGGTCATAATAGTCTGTCGTTTATACATTGTCGCTTTCACCTTATTATTGTTGGCTGCGACCATAGCGAAACTACAGCGAAAACACCCGGCGCGTATTCGCTGCAGCCCCGCTGATCTTAGCATACTAGCTTATCGTGAGAAAGTTATGAAGATCGACGGTTGTTTTAGTTATATTCGACATGCTTATGGCTTTTCCCTCTCAGGAAGGAGCAAGGTGTGTATGCGTGGCGAATATGTAATCGAGGTCAGTTAGGCGATGTGTACTCGTCTCCGGCGTCGAAGAACTTCACCTCACCGCCGGACAGCCGGTTCTCTATTATACGGCGCATGCGTTCTTCTTCTTCGGCCAAGTCGATTATTTCTTTGTCCAGCTTTTCGGCCTCGGTTGCCTCGACCATCGCCCGTGCCTGGGCGCAGACCTCGCAGTCCGGTCTTTCGCACAGCAGCGCCTGAGGGTCGAATTTGAGCGCTTCCAGAGCCGCATCCACCACCGACCGCGCACTCATAAGGCGAGCGCGACACTCGCCGATCATAGTTTCGCGGATTGCGTCCTGACTGTCGAGTATTTCTTCTATTACGTCGAACCCCTGGCTGCAGCCGGGTCTGCGCAACCATTTTTCGACGACTTTTCCCTGTGGGTTTTTGAATCGAACGAGCCCGGAGCGGTCGAGATAAGGCAGTCCGGCGATCTCTTCAGCGACGTGGATAATGGAGTTGGACGTATGCGTAACGCCGAGTTGGAGGATCTTCGCGCGAGCCTGAAGCGCCTTGAAAAGCGCCGACCCGCGTGCAAACGCATGCGTTTTCTCATGCCCATCGGTGATTACGTCCGCGAGTTCACCGACCGCTGCGACAGAGTGCGTCGGGTGAAGACTCCTAAGTGCATTGGGATGTGTTCGCACGGCTTCACTGATCGCTCCAACAACAGATGGCGACGCGCCCGGATCGAAAACACCGAGACCGTAGGTGAACGTCGGCACAATCAGCGTGCCTTCGGCTCCGATTACCTCAAGCAGCACGCCGACCACTGTCTGCGCACCGCCCTTCACCCTGCCGAAACTGGACAGTGATGCGTGGACAACGACAACATCACCCCTGCCGAGGCCGATCTTTCTCAGTCCGGCCTCAATCTGTGCTCCTGTAACCATCAGATTATCACCCACAACGTATAACAAGTAGCTCGTACAAAGAGAAAGAGAGGCGGCAATGCTCACCTCTCTCACTGAAAATGTTGCAAAATGGTACCGACTACGCCTGCGCGGCGGTCTTGAAGCTGGCGCGCTTCATAAGCCTCGATTTGCGCCTGGCGGCAGCATTCGGATGGATAATACCGCGCTTTGCGGCTTTATCTACTATGCTCACAGTCTCGGTCAACAGTATGGCGGCGTTTTCAGTGGACGCGTCCTGGGCGGCCTTGGTCTTTTTGACGAAGGTCTTTATCTTGGACTTGGTGTCCTGATTTCGCAGCCTGCGCTCACGAGACTTCTTGACATCTTTAACTACGGACTTGATATTCGGCAACTAGGTCTCACCCCCTTATCGACAACCTTACTAATATAACACTTCCTCGAAAAAAGTGCAATAGCGAGACCGTTGGGCAGCGTAAAATGCTCTGCATAAAAGAGAAGTATACGTCGGTGAGCTTGAAGAATCAATAGCTACTTGGGATGGGGTTCGTGGTGAATCTTGTATTTTGGGTCGCTATGGAGAGTTTCAATCGAGAGGTTTGAAGTGCTTCCTGGAGTCGAGTTTGCGAGATGCCGTGGAGCGCAAGATCGTGGTGAGATCATATGAATGATCTTGATGGTCGAGCGGCCACCGCAACGGCAGCTATTTGCGCACACTTGTGACTTCGTGTGGGACTGTTGAAGTGGAGGTTCCACGCCTGGATCGAAGTTGAACCAAAGGCGGTCGATTGCCTAAAAAAACCGACATCTAGGAACTGCTGGAGTTTTTCAACGTGCCCAACTATTTTCAGCGAAAGGTGAGAACCAGCAATCCGATAGAGCGGATTTTCAGAGAGGTGCGTCGCCGCACCAGGACTATTTTGTGCTTTACCAATAGACTCAGCGCAGACAGGATGCTATATGCAGTGCTTGCATACCAAAACAGACAGTGGGATGAGGCTTACCTGACAAAATAATTTACACACAACACTTGACGCTACCTCGTAAGTGGAAATTTGACACTGGAGGTTCCTCGCCGGTATAATTACACGGCAGAATTGGAGCCCTGATGGCAACGCAGACACAGAAGCAGTCCAGCTCTACAATCATGGCCCGCTCTTTGGATACGGATGTCCAGTTCGCAAGAGGTGTCGGGCCGCGTCTGGCCGGCACGCTTGGGAAGCTGGACATTTTTACTGTACGGGACTTGATATATCATTTTCCGAGGCGTCACGAAGATCGCACGCGCTTTGCTCGGATAGCGAGCCTGCGTCACGGCGAGTCCGCGACCATCTTCGGCACGATCCTTACGGCTGATAACGTAAAGACGCGCGGTTCTTTGGTGCTTACGAAAGTGGCCGTGGACGACGGCACGGGCGTAATGGAGCTTACCTGGTTCAACCAGAAGTTTCGGAAAGACCAGTTCTTGAAGCTCAAAGGCCGGCGGATTGTGGCGTACGGGGCTGTCGCGGCTGGCCGGTGGGGCGTCGAGATTGCAAGCCCCGAGTGGGAGCTTTACAGCGAGGACGCCGATCCGCTTTCCAGCGGCAGGGTGGTTCCGGTATATCCGCTCACTGAGGGTCTGTTTCAGAGTCAGGTTCGCAAGGCGATCAAGGGCGCGCTGGATACCTATGTGCCGCTGGCACAGGAAATTTTGCCGGAAGATGTTCGCAATCGGCTCGACTTGATGGACATTGGCGATGCTCTCAGGAACATTCATTTTCCTGAAAGCCAGGCGGCTCTGGACGCGGCTCGAAAGCGGCTGGTATTTGAAGAATTATTTTTGCTGCAGCTTGCGCTGGCGCTCAGGAAGCGCGGAATGGAGATGCCCGGGTGCGGGATCTCGTTCCAAATGCCGGAGGGTTTTTCGGACGAGCTCAAGATGGTTCTGCCGTTTGAACTGACGGGCGCGCAGAAGCGGGTCATTAAAGAAATCGCGGCTGATATGGGTCGACCGACATGCATGAACCGGCTTTTGCAGGGCGATGTGGGGTCGGGAAAGACGGCTGTGGCTCTGGCGGCTATGCTCATTGCGGTGCGAAACGGCTACCAGGCGGCACTTATGGCTCCGACCGAAATATTGGCCGAGCAGCATTACCTGGGGATTACTCGGATGCTTGAAAACCTGGGCGTGCTGGAGGTGTCCGTCGATCTTCTTAAGGGTAGCCTGCGGAGCAAGCAGCGGCAGCTCGTGATCGAGCGGATCAAATCGAGTCAGACGAAAATTGCTATAGGCACTCACGCTCTTATTCAAGAGGGCGTCGATTTTCACAAACTGGGGCTGGTAATCGTTGATGAGCAGCATCGGTTCGGAGTATTGCAGCGCGCTGCGCTGATGGAAAAGGGGCTCAGCCCGGACATCTTGGTTATGACCGCGACCCCGATTCCGCGCACATTGACATTAACTATATACGGCGACCTGGATGTCTCGATTATCGACGAGCTTCCACCCGGTCGAAAGTCGATCCGCACGCACTGGAAGCAGACCGGCGAGCGCAAAAAGGTCTATCAGGCGCTTCGGACTTTGATCGATCAGGGCAGGCAGGCGTATGTGGTCTGTCCGCTGGTCGAGGAGAGCGACAAGCTGCAGGCCCGAGCGGCCACCGAACTTGCCGAGTTCCTGCAGACCCAGATGTTCCCCGATTACAGGATCGGCCTGCTGCACGGTCAGATGAAGACCGATGAGAAGGACGATGTCATGAAGGCCTTCCGCGCAGGCGAGATTCAGATTCTGGTGGCGACCACGGTGATCGAGGTGGGCGTGGACGTGCCTAACGCGACTTGCATGGTAATTGAGGACGCGGACAGGTTCGGCCTGGCGCAATTGCATCAGCTCAGGGGGCGAGTCGGGCGAGGTGATCAGCAGAGCTTTTGCGTAATGATCTGCGAGGGCAACTCGGAGGACTCGATGAGGCGCATGCAGGTGATGTCATCGACTAACGATGGCTTCACTATTGCCGAGGAAGACCTCAAACTGCGCGGCCCCGGCGAGTTTTACGGCACGCGGCAGTCCGGTATGGCTGGTCTCAAGATAGCGGACATCTTCCGGGACATCCCGATTCTTGAACTTGCCCGCAAGGAGGCATTCGCACTTATCGAGCGCGATCCTGATTTGGGGCATCCTTCATTGAAGGCTTTGCGGGCCGATTTGTTGAAGAAGTATGATGAGTTGCAACTTGCAGTGGTTAGCTAGCGGAGAGTTGAAGGTGGAGAGCGAAGAGTCCGAAATGGGCGTACCGTGCACCGTCATTCCGAGGAGGAACGACGAGGAATCTGCTTTGAACTCTGGTTTTGTAATCGGAACCACTAATGAGCGAGATGAAACGCCTAGAGGTATGCGACATGACCAATCATCAGCAGAATGATGACGCCAGAGCAGAAAAATGGGGGCTTGGGGTGCTTATCTTCTCTGGCTTATTGCTTTTAGTAGTGTTCGTGCTACTTTTTTGGTGGAGTGGCAGTTTTGTTGTTTACCTAAGGTCCCTGGTGGGGTCGGCTCTTGGCATTCTTCTATACAAGCTATACAAGTCAGCGAAAGCAAGGTTTTGCTTTTGCAGAAATCGAAATAACGGAACGCAAACTCATTAACTCAAAACTCAGAATTCAAAATTATCATGAAAGCAGTCTATCCCGGTAGTTTCGATCCGGTGACAAGCGGTCACCTGGACATAATAGAGCGCGCGGCGAGCGTCTTTGATGAGGTCGTGGTGGCTGTTGCCGTCAATCCCAGGAAGAACCCGCTGTTTTCAGTGCCGGAAAGAATGCAATTTTTACGCGAATCATGTGGACACTTGGCAAATGTTACTGTAGACTATTTCCATGGACTTACGGTAGACTATGTAGAGAGCCAGCAAGCCAGGGCCGTCATAAAGGGACTCAGGGCCATATCGGATTTTGAGGCCGAGTTCCAGCAGGCGCTTATGAACAAACGCCTGAACGATCGGGTGGAAACCCTTTTTATGATGACGAGCCCCGAGCATTTGTTCCTGAGTTCGAGTTTGGTCAAGGAAGTTGTGGAACTCGGAGCGCCGCTGACAGGGCTGGTCCCGGAAGTCATCGAAGCAAGAGTGCTGGAAAGATTGCATCAGAGAGGGCAGGAGGCTTAAGGTCATGATCAATCAAGAGCAAGTTGTTGTGCGCAAACCTTTTCTGAACGGCGGGGGCAATCAGGAAGACATACTCAGGTTGCTCGACGATCTGGA
>JAJFUS010000028.1 GCA_021372295.1 bacterium
CGGCTTATGAGGTTAGTACGGTATGTTTGGGGGGACCGAGTACGGAAAGATAGTTTTGCGTGGGAGGCAGAACATGACGAAACTATCGCTCTACTTGGCCACATTGCTTCTTGGTACCAATTTCTCCGCGTCTACGATGCCGGGGAATGCGCCCTTGGCGGCGGTTTCCACGGCACAGGTGTCTGCGATGGAGCAGAAGTATGTCGATCTTACTAATGCGGAGCGGTGGGATAAGAATCTGAGGGTGTTGTCAACGAATCCTCTGCTTACACAAGTGGCTCGTGAGCATAGCAAAGAGATGTGGGAGAAGAACTACTTCGACCACAATTCTCCGACACCGGGGTTAAAGACCCCTATGGACAGGTATCTTAAGGCGCTTGGGCATACGCCGACTTATGCCTACCTGGCCGAAAATCTGTTTTATTGTTCAGTTGTTGATGTGGATCGCGGACAAAGCTGCCTGATGAACTCTCAGAAACACCGGAAGAATATACTCGACCCTAAGTTCGAGCAGATGGGAGTGGGGATTTTCGTTTCCCCGGATGGCCAGTTTTGGGTGACGGAGCTTTTCCTGGCTCAGATTGACTAAGTCAGGCAGGAAAAACCGAACATTTGCAGTAAGTAAGAGAGCGGAGAGCATCGATGCGCCGCTCTTTTCTTGTGTGCTTATTGGTTATGTGTTGTGAGGCGATATGCTGCTGGCGATTGATGTCGGAAATACAAATACTACATTCGCGGTTTTTGGCGGGCACTCGATTCGCGCGGATTGGCGCATTGGAACTGTCGCACGTCGGACGGGCGACGAATTTGCGGCGCTACTCTTGTCCTTGTTCGAGACGGTCGATCTTACATTTGCCCAGATTGACGGAGTGGTAATCTCAAGCGTTGTGCCTTCAGTGGTGGATGCTCTACTGCGGCTGTCAAAGCGGCACCTTAAAGTCGATTCGCCGGTGGTGCTTGGCCCCGATATCGACCTTGGGATCAAGGTAGACTATCATCCCGTAACTGACGTTGGAGCCGACAGGCTCGCCAATGCTGTGGCGGCTCATGCGAAGTACGGCGGAAAGATAATTGTAGTCGATTTGGGAACGGGCACGACCCTGGACGCGGTTTCGGAAGATGGCGAGTACCTTGGCGGAGCGATAGCTCCCGGAATTCAGATTTCTCTGGACGCACTGATTTCTCGCGCGGCAAAGCTGACGGGAGTCAGACTGATTGCTCCCAAAAAGGCTATCGGCAAAACGACGGCGTCCAGCCTGCAGTCGGGTATTATATTCGGGTTTGCCGGCCAAATAGACGCTCTTGTGGATCGGTTTCAAGAAGAAATGGGCGGTTCGGCAAAAGTTGTTGCAACAGGTGGCTTGGCTGAAGTGATTGCACCGCACAGTCGCACAATTGAGTTTTGCGATGACCTGCTCACCCTCGACGGGCTTCGCATTATCTACGAACGAACGCGGGCGTGAACCAATTGCTTTCCTCAAAGGAACTTCCATCCCCCAAGCGCAATACTAATAGTGTTGCAAATTTCGCCTGGAGACAGTATTGAATCCCTTGAAAATCCGCGACATCATAATTGATCCGCCGTTGGCGCTGGCGCCGATGGCTGGAGTGACAAACCACGCATTCAGGATAATGTGCAAGCGCACCGGAGGCGCGGGGCTGGTCTGTACCGAAATGTTTAGCGCTTATGCCATCAAGTTCAAAGATCCTCGCACTCGCTCCATGCTCGATTGGACCGATGAGGAACGCCCGGTTTCGGCGCAGGTCTTCGGCGGCGACCCGGAGACCGTCGCGATAGGCGCGAAGGCCATGCAGGACTACGGCGTGGACATAGTGGATGTCAACTTCGGCTGCCCTGTGCCCAAGGTTGCCAAAAGTGGCTCTGGCGCGATGCTATTGAAAGATATGGGGTTGGCTCGGGAAATTCTGGCCGCATCACGCGAGGCAGTGAGCGGTGCACTCACGATCAAAACCCGAATTGGATGGGGGGACGACGACGTGACGGTTTTCGACCTCGCGCAGGCTGCGCAGGACTGTGGCATTGATGCAATTGCGGTTCATGCTCGGACTGCCGTTCAGGGATATTCAGGAAAGGCAAATTGGGATATAATAGCCGAGGTCAAAAAACGAATAGGCATTCCCGTGATTGCAAACGGCGACATAAAAAGTCCTGTGGACGCCGCCCGTATGTTTGACGAAACGGGCTGTGACGCGGTAATGATCGGTCGAGCGGCGTTGGGCGACCCGTGGATATTCGGTCGAACCGCCGAGTATCTGCGCACGGGGACGCTCCCGCCGGAACCGGACTGCGCGCAGAGGCTGCAGGGCGCAAGAGAACATGCGGCGCTTCTGCGGCTGGTGTTGGGTGAGGCGAGGGCGGCAAAGGAAATGCGCGGCCATCTGGTGTTTTACCTTAAAGGTATGCCTGGAGCGCCTGCGCTGCGCAATCGGTTAATGACCACAAAGTCGGTGGAAGAGATACTAGAGGTATTGGATGAAGCGTGTAGTCAGTGTGAGCCTGGGGTCTACTAAGCGGGATAAGACCTCGCGCATGGAGATTCTGGGAGAGGAATTCGAGGTGTCGCGCATCGGGACAGACGGCGACATGGTTCGCTACGCCCAGCTTGTGCGTGAGTTGGACGGCAATGTGGACGCAATCGGACTGGGCGGGATTGACCGATACCTTTGGACGGATAAGCGCCGCTACACCATTCGCGACGCTGACAAGCTGGCGTCAAATGCAGTGAAAACGCCTGTGGTCGACGGCAGCGGAGTAAAAAATACCCTCGAACGCAGGACGATCGAGTATCTCAACGATAACGGCATAGTCAGTTTCGGCAGGAGCAAGGTGCTGATCGTGAGCGCGGTCGACAGGTTCGGGATGGCTCAGACTATTGCGCGCTTGTCCAATCAGGTCATATACGGCGACCTGATGTTCGCCTGCAACATCCCGGTACCCATGCGCTCATACGGCATGTTGCGGCTTGCGGGCACGCTGCTTTTGCCATTGGTGTGCGCGCTGCCGTTTAAGTGGATATATCCGACGGGCGAAAAGCAGGATAAGATCGTACCCAAGTATCAAAAGTATTATGACTGGGCGGATGTCATCGCGGGCGATTTTCTTATAATCAAACGCACAATGCCGACACCCGAATCGGGACTGCTCAGGGGCAAAGTCGTGGTTACAAACACGGTTACGGCTGACGACGTGGAGCTTCTTAGGGCGCGCGGAGTCAGGCTGCTTGTTACGTCCAGCCCGGCGGTTGATGGCCGCTACTTCGCCACAAATGTCTTCGAAGGAATCCTCATTACGCTTTTGGGCAAGAGACCCGAAGACGCGACAGTTGAGGATTACGCTCTGCTTTTGGATAAAATGGATTGGAAACCGACCATTACCGAGTTGAACTGACCTTTGGGTTGCCTCGAAATGCGCTCAGGACAGCGCCGACCGATGCTATAGACGCTATCACAATCGCACTCGCCTGCACGGCATGTGTGATGGCGATTGGTTCCGGCAGAGTGCGAAGGGCGTGCAATCGAGATACGTATACCACTCCCGTCAGAGCCACACCCGAAGCGAAACCTGTAGTTCTGGCCGCTGCCAAAATGGCTCCTGCCACGCCCTGTTTGTCGCTGGGAGCCGACCCCATGATTGCACTGTTGTTTGGGGCAGTAAAAAGCCCTGCTCCTACGCCGATCATGGCCGCAATCATTGTAATCTGGTGAGGCGATGAAGCTGGATTGAGCGAGCGCAGCAGAAGTATGCCTACCGCCATTACGGCCATACCCAGAGTTGTGGGCAGTCTTACGCCTACTCTGTCGGATAGAAATCCGCTCGGGCCTGTCAGTATCATCATAGCGATTGGAGTCGCCATCAATATAATTCCTGCATGATCCGCCCGATACCCGCATGCGTGCATAAGAAAGAACGGCATCAGAAAACTTACTGAAGCTGTTGCAGCATAGCATAAGAACGCCGACATTGTGGAGGCTGTAAACCTCTTGTTCGCGAACAGTCTGAAGTCCAACGCCGGATGTTTGATTTTGCTCTCGATCATAACGAAAGTCAATCCTGAGATCGCTGCCACAGCAAGCATGCTCAGTATAAACGGGCTGCTCCATCCTGTTTCAGGGCCTTTGCTCAGCGCAAAGAGCAGCGTGGCCAGAGCAACAGCCATTGTGCCCGCGCCAATGGGATCGAATGCCTGCCCGTCACCAGAGTCGTCTCGATTGAGAACACCTGCCGAAACGCATACCATCGCCAGTCCTATTGGTACGTTCACGAAAAATATGGACGGCCAGCCGAAATACTGAGTCAGCAATCCGCCAAGTGCCGGGCCGATGGACATGCCCAGGTAGGTCATGGTTGCCTGCATGCCCAGGGCCGCGCCTCTTTCTTTGCTGGGAAACGTCGACACGATAATGGCCGGACTCAGCGCGAAAAGCATAGCCGCTCCCATTGCCTGAAGAGCCCTTGACGCGATCAACAGACCGATATGCCCCGACAGTCCGCAGCACAGCGACCCCAGAGCGAATATGATCTGGCCGGACATGTATATGTTTCGCTTGCCGTATATGTCGGCCAGCCTGCCGAAAATCAGTAGTGAGGAGCTTACTGTAATAAGGTAGATAAGCACCACCCATTCAATGGTGGAGACTGGGGATTTCGTGGTTTTTCCTATTATCGGAAGCGCGATGTTCACTATGCTAGTGTCTAGCGCTGACATAAATGTGCCCGAGCCGATCACCGCAAGCGTCCACCACTTGCGTTCTATTCCAAACTTCATACCGGTATATTACGCTAGTCGAAGTATGATGTCAACTTGCGTTGTTCACTGATTGTGAACAAGGTTTACTTGTAATATCACGTATTTGCTATCTTATTTGGTCTTGGAAGCTGTCTTATAATTACGAGAAGACAACTAATAGTGAACATTGTTGCAGTCCGGTATTTGTCCCAACAGACTCTAACATCTATCACCCAACCTTTAACTTCAAGTGAAGGAGAATTGTGAATGAAATCTAAAAGACGCGCGGCTATTGAGCTGCTCATGTGCCATCCGGACACTGTGGTGGCGGAGATGCTGGGGCTTAGACTTTCGACCCTGAGACAGTGGATGCGCCAGGACGACTTTACGGAGGCGCTGCGCCGGCGGGAACGCGAACAGTCCGCTGAGTCCAAGCGGTTGGCCAGGCAGGCTGCGCTTAACGCGGCCTCGGCTCTTTGCCAGATAACCTCGGAGTCCGCGAAGTCGGATGCGAAAGCGCTTCTGGACATTCTTAAGGCAAGCGGCGCATTTGAGGTCGATAACATTGATGCCGGTGAAGCTCTGGCCGAGATCATCAAGCGCGCGTCGCAGGAAGAAGATGATCATGAATAATGCATCACTCCGGCTGCGCCTTGCCAGGATGATCTGGGGTTGGAAACCGCACGAGACTCAGAAGCAGTGGATGCTCAGCGATGCGAGCTTGAGAATAGCTGCGTGCGGAAGAAGATGGGGCAAAACGGAGTCTGCAGCAATCGACGCCGCTACGATGGCGATACTGGAACCGGGAAGTGTTCAGATGATCGTGTCGCCTACTTATGATCAGTCGCGGCTGATTTTCGACCGCGTCGAAAGGCTTCTTACCGATTCACCGGTTACTCGTCCGGTCACAAAAGTCTCGCGGACACATTACCCGAGGCTCTCTGTGGGGCGTAGTGTGATCGTGGCGCGCACAGCCGATGAAGACGGCCACAATCTGCGCGGCAACTCGGCGGACAGGGTCATTATAGACGAGGCGGCATTTGTGCGGGACAGCGTGGTTCAGGAAGTTATATCGCCGATGCTCGCCGACCGTGACGGGAAGCTCGTAATGATTTCGACTCCGTTTGGCAAAAATCATTTTTATCGCGCGTTTATGAGAGGAGCTCAGTCTTGCGAGGATATTCTGAGGGTTTCACCCTCAGACTCCCATAAGGGGCTCTGCGCCCCTGAACCTGCGCTGGGGTCAGAATGTCAAGGAAACCTGGTTTCCTTGCAGAGTCAAGAGACAGAGTCTCTTGTGGGGTTTGGGGCAACGCCCCAAAATAATGCTCGCAGAACTGAACTCTTGCGATCGTGCGAATCGTTTACTTTTCCGTCCTGGGCAAACCCGCATATCAGTCGAGAGTATATTGAGCGGCAGAGGTCTGAGATTAGCCCGAGGCAGTTTGCTGTGGAATATGAGGCGAGGTTTGTTGACGATCAGAGCTGTGTGTTTGCCTGGGATGAAATTAATGGTGCATGCGAGCGACACTCGCACGATGGGATGTCGAGTTTCGACTGTGTGGCTGCTGGGATCGACTGGGCGCGGTACTCGGACTATACAGCGATTGTTGCAGTTGGGGTGAGCGAATCGGGGTGCGAAGTCGTTGGCATCGACAGGTTCAATGCTATGGGTTGGAGCAGTCAGATCAAGCGCGTCACCGATTTTCTTGCGCGCTACAAGGTGAACTGCGTACTGACAGATCAGACGTCTATAGGCGACCCGCTTCTCGAACAGCTTATGTCAAAACTCTGGGCAGATGGTGTGGATATAGCCGTCGAAGGCTATAATTTCACGAACCAGTCCAAACGCGACTTGATCGAAAACCTTTCATTGAAATTCGCTCACGGCATGATTTCAATTCCAAGGGACGAAGCCCTTATGCGCGAGCTTCAATACTTTGAGTATGAGCTGACTCAATCGGGAAACGTCCGAATGAACGCCCGACCCGGCTGCCACGACGATTTGGTGATTGCGCTGGCGCTTGCGTGCCGGCAGGCGAATGATGCCGGAACAGCGGACAGATTTTTGGGGAGGAATGGGCGGCTTTCTATGAAAGGGTGGTGAGCGATTGAACCGACATTCGCAATCTCTGCTATCGTACCCGCCCAAAGTAGGTATAAGTAATGCAGCGCAAGGTTTTGGGAGGGTCATATTATGCCGAGCAACGATCAAACGAGCGTAGACAATATGATGCGGGCGAGTGTGGCGGAGTTTGTGGGGACTTTCATACTCGTATTCGCGGGAACGTCTGTGGCGACGTCGGCAATACTGGATCGACCTATCGCCGGGTTGCCTTTGAACTCTCTTGCTGTGGGACTCACATTCGGATTGGTGCTGGTGGCGTTGATAAGCGCTCTGGGTCACATATCCGGGGCGCACTTTAATCCTGCGGTGACGCTGGGGCTGTTCAGCATCGGTCGATTTCCGGGGAAGTACGTAGTCAGCTACATTATCGCTCAAATAGCGGGGGCAATCGCCGCATCGGCGGCAGTTTGGGCGACTTTTGGCGACGCGGCTAGAAGCCAGGCATTCCTTGCGGCGACTTACCCGACCGCAACCGCAAGCGAACCCCAGGCTTTCCTTATGGAAGTGATAATTACGTTCATTCTTTTGTTTACTATTGTGTCGATCTCGACTGATGAGCGTGCAAATACCACAACCGCCAGCCTTGCAATTGGTTTTGCGCTGGGGGTCGGAGTGTTGATCGGCGGACCGGTGAGCGGCGGATCGGTAAACCCCGCGCGAACTCTCGGCCCTATGATTATGTCCGGCAACTTCACGAGCGTGTGGGTGTATTTGGCCGGGCCGCTGGTTGGAGCGATAGTGGCGGCGCTGATGTATCACTATTTCATTTTTGCAGCGAAGGCGCCTTCATCCGAGTCCCAGACCAGGGTCATCGGCAGGACTGGTGAGGCTGGAGCGGGATAGATTTCGGAATGAATAATAGGCTCGAAGCGTCCTTGCAGCAATTATTCGGCGAGGGCGCTTTTTATTTTCTGTATTTGTTGGCCACTAATGAACAATAACGTAGGAGGCAATTCATGTCCAATTCGGTTCTGAGTTACTTTGCGGACAAGTTCCGCTCCCGCACCCCGCCGCCTGTTGGCGAGTTGGCGTCGGCGCGAGGGTCGATCACGTCGGTGCTGGGGTCGATTGCACCGTATAATCCTGACGACCTGATCGGCAAACGAGGTTATGCAGTCTACGACCTTATGCAGCGCGACGCTCAAATTCAGGCGTGCCTGATGAT
Organism: bacterium; assembly: GCA_021372295.1. Classification (GTDB taxonomy): domain Bacteria; phylum Armatimonadota; class UBA5829; order UBA5829; family UBA5829; genus UBA5829. The sequence goes on from JAJFUS010000028.1 coordinate 8,042, forward strand.
TAAGAAATTCTCTCTGATCTCCCACGGATGGGAGGTGCATCCGGCGTCGAATGATCCTGAGGACATTCGTGTTGCGGACTTCGTGCGCTGGGCGTTGGACGACATGCGCGGGTCGATTTTGGATGTGCTATACAACGTCCTCGACGCGCTCGCGAAGGGCTTCAGCGTGATGGAGATCAATTATCGCATGCTCGACGACGCGCCTTACCCCGGGAAGATCGGCCTTGCATCGATTAAAAGTAAGGATCCGTCGACGTTCGTTTTCGACATGGATGAATATATGAATGTGCGATCACTCAGACGAAGCCCCGGGTGTGGGACTACGTCCATACTGTCTGCGGATGGTCGGGGTGAGGAAGGACTCCCGCCGGAGAAGTTCATCGTCTATTCGTATCTGCCAAAATATGAGTCACCGTACGGCACGTCCGATCTGCGTGCGGCATACAAGCACTTCTGGAGCAAGGATGTCCTGACGAAGTTTCTCAACGTCTACCTGGAAAAATACGGCTCGCCTACGGCCAAGGGTAGCTACAAACGCGGAATGTCTAAGCAGGCGCAGGACGAACTGCTTAAGCTGCTCGATAAAATCCAGCAGGAGACGGCCATTGTGATTCCAGAGGACGTGCAAATCGAGCTGATGGAGTCGCAGCGAGGCGGGCAGGCAGGTTACCTTGAGGCGATTCAGTTCCACGACAGGCAAATCGCGAAGGCTATTCTAACACAGACGCTGATTACCGACGAGAGCGCAAGCACTGGTTCTTATGCAATGGCGAAAGTGCAGTTAAGTGTACTAAAGATGTGCCTCCAGAAGCTCAAGCGCGACCTTGAAGAGACCGTAATGCGCGAGCAACTGATTCGTCGGCTGGTGGATTATAACTTCAACGTCACGGCGTATCCGTCATTCAGCCTTGGGCCGCTTGAGGATCGCGATTTGGAATCGCTCTCGAACGCAATAACCAAGCTGGTTACGGGTGAAGTGATTCGTCCTGACGAAAGTTGGATTCGCGAATATTTGGGGCTGCCTACGGCGTCCTGATCTTAATATCGAAAGGAGAATCTTATGAATACAAACGCAATTGAGCGAGATGCCAAATTGTTTGAGGCTGGTGATTATCCCGACAGAGGCATCGACATTACTGAAGCCGACCTCGACTTGCTCATCGAGGGAACGCATGACGCGCCTGTGCGCATTGAGCACTGCGCTACGCCTTTTGACGGCGCACTGGGGGTGCTGAAATCGGTTTATCGCAGGGGTAAGGAACTTTTTGGCAGGCTCTGCTTTACCAGGGCGGCGTGGGATCTAATTATGGAAGCGAATGCGAAGCGCCTATCGGTTGCAATCAAGAAGGACAAGAGCGGAATTGCTGAGGTGTCATTGGTAAGGGAGCCTCGAATTGCCGATGCCGCGGTATTCAGCGCGGACGAGGTCATTCGTCTTGAGCAGAGCGAGATAGCACTTGATATGGAGTTTTCTGCTTCGCCTGGCGACCCTGAACTGGGCAATCTTCGTGCGGAACTTGCCGAGCGCAATGCCGATATCGCTATCGACCGACTCAAGCGAGCGGGTAAGCTCGCGCCTGCGTCGGAGGTGTTCGCCAGAGCGCTGCTTCGCAATGAGGATTCCAGCGTCGTCACATTCGGCGGGTCGCCTACGCTCGTGAGCCAGGTGTTTCGGTGGTTTTTGGAGTCTCAGCCTTCGGTGATCGAGTTTTCCGAGCTTGCGACAGCGGCGGAGACTGCCGAGGAGCCTGAGATATTCGCCAAGCTGGGCGTGACTGCCGGGCAAGTGGAGAAGTATCGAGGAAGATAGGTATCGAGTTTTGAGTATTTAGTGCTCAGTGTTGAGTTGGGAGATCGATGGACTGCAACTAAATACTCAAAGCTGAAAACTCAGCACTACTTATCGAAAGGAGCATGTTATGACAGCAACAACAACCGCAAGAGAAGCAAAAAGAAGGGACGGTGAGGTCATCGCTTACCCGATGGCAGCCGTCAAGATTCCAAAGGGCGCGCTGGTGAATATCAACGCCGCGGGATATGCCACCAATGCATCCGACACATCCGGCGACATCTTCGCAGGCGTTGCGTACGAAACAGTGGACAACTCCGCAGGAACCGCAGGTGAGCTCTCGATCAGAGTTGTGACCACAGGCACGTTCGTGTTCGCGGACGGCGGGGGCAACGGCGCTCAGACGGACGTCGGGGTTTTGTTCAAGATCGTCGACAACCAGACCGTCACCGATGCATCGACCACTAACAGCATAATCGCTGGAATTGCGGTCGAGAGCATATCGACAACCAGCGTTCGGATCAGGATCAACCGATACGCAAGCTGATAAGTCAAAAGGCTAGAAAGTTAACGAAGGGAGAACCAAAATATGTCACTTACCAGATCAGATGCTCCTACCCTGCTTGAGGACGGACTGAAAACCGTTTTCTTCGAGGCAATGGATGCGGCTATAGGCGATTACGAACGCATCGCGACAATAGTGCCGTCTGAATCCGACGAGGAGAAATATCCCTGGCTCGGAGCCGTTCCGAGTATGCGCGAATTCAAGGACGAGAGAATGCCTCTTGGCCTCTTGGAGCACAACTACTCGATTAAGAACAAGACCTGGGAGTCGTCCATCGCGGTCGAGCGCGAGGCTATCGAGGATGACAAGTACGGTCAGATCAGGCTGCGTGTGCAGAGTCTTGCCCGCGAGGCCAAACGGCATATCGACGAACTGGTCTTCAGCCTGCTGAAGAACGGCTTTGCCACGACCTGCTACGACGGCCAGTACTTCTTTGACACCGATCACTCCGAGGGCGACTCCGGCACGCAGTCCAATAAGGGCACGACCGCACTCGATTCATCGGCGCTGCAGGCGGCGATTACCGCAATGATGAAGTTTAAGGACGACCGCGGCAAGTTCCTGGGAATAGTGCCTGACCTGCTTGTCGTGCCGCCGGATCTCCAGTGGACCGCTATGGAACTGCTGGAATCGACCTACTGGCCCGAGGAGGGCACGACTACGGCAAAAGTGGCTTCGAATGTGCTTAAGGGCAAGCTCGATCTGCTGGTCTCGCCGTATCTTACCGACACCAGCGACTGGTTCGTGCTTTCGACCAAAGGCATCGTGAAGCCGGTGCTGCTGCAGTCGAGGATGCCCATCGAGTTTGCGGCTCTTGAGGCCAATTCTGAGAGCGGATTCATGCGCGATGAGTATATATACGGCGTTCGCGCTCGTTATAACGCGGGCTACGGTCTCTGGCAGATGGCCTACGGCAGCCAGGTGTCCTAAGTAAATCAAGACAATGTGATTTACTTAGCCTTTTCGTTTTAGATTCTTACAGCCTCCAGGTTCTTTGCCTGGAGGCTTTGTATTTGGAGGTGATTATATTGATAACAGCTCTTAATGAGAATACCAAAAGGCTGGAGAGTGTTCTGGCCGATGGCGAAGGCAGGCTCTGCGTCCAGAATGCGCCAAAGTATCAGGACTTAGGTGAGGTCTTCAGTGGAGATTCCGGCGGCGCGGGCTACCAGTTAGCTGCGAACGCATGGGCAATTGCGAGTAATGTGACTGGTCTGCAGTGGCAGAGGCATATTGTCGTGCAGAATAAGGCGACAAGCGGCGCTGCCGCAACTTTGTATATAAGGCGCGTAGATTCAAGCGGCAATACCGCCGCAGGTTCGGCCCTTTCCACTATTACTGGAAATGGGACTTATGGCGCTTCTGCATCCGCAAACAATATACTCGGCTATGGCGTGCAGTTTGCCCTGCAGAACACAGGATCAAGCACAGCCGATTTTTGGGTGAGGGTTCAGTTGATGGCTTAAGGAGGTCTACTGTGAAGTCAAACAAGGTTGCTTTGCTCGTCTGGGTGCTTGCGCTAATATTGCTGCCTGTCACAGGCGTATTTGCTGCCGAAACCATGAGCAGCTCAACATCGAGTATCAGTCAACTTCTCGACAACGCTGATTTGACACTTTGTTACGCGCATTCGTTTTCGGGCGACACTGACGGTATAATCGGCAAGCTCGGTATTGCAGTTGGGTCGACTAAGGTGAATGGCAATAATGTCATATTTAAGTTTGACGTTCTTGCAATTCCAGATTCCGACGACAGCAAACTCGGCATTGGCGGCTCCATTGTATTCGGTGACTCAGTTTTTGGCGCAAATCTCGGTGTGGGCTATATGCCGGGCGGCTACGGATGGAGTTGGAATGCCACTGTGATTAAGATCAGCCTGTAATAGGATCGAATCGGATACAAGGAGATAAAAATGAACGGACTAATTGCTGCTCTGACCCAGAACGGACTCGTTGACGGGAATTTCATCATTCTTGATCGCGCATCGGACGGCTCCGTGGTTCAGGTAGTGGAGATAAGCGATTTCGAGACCATGTTCGGCTCGACAGACGGCAGTTACGCTGATCTTGTGGCCGCAGACTCAAACGCCGACGGTACGACCAAAGGCTACGCGCGATTTTTCGACGCATGGAAAGAGGCGGGCATATTGTAGACCGGCCGATTAACGAACGGAGATTAAAACATGACCACAGTCAAGAACCAACTACCTGTAGCTGTACATCAAGTTTCCGGGGGTGACGCCAGGGTTCGCACCGGAGGCCTTACTATATCGCTTACAGACATAAACGGTGGCAGCTTTCAGGTCGAAAACGGAACACGCTATAGGATCGTCGCAGATCTGAGGACTTACTCCACGTTGATGCTTCTCATCGGTTATACCTGCCCGGTGACACAATCCAACGCATCGCTTGTATGCGTGGATCTCGACGAGGTGTTCGATGATGTCGAAGAGGGCACGACAGTCTATTTTAGCGTGGTAGATACGTCGGATCTTGCGGAGGTTTCCTGCACAGCCTACGACAAGGTGCATATTTCATTCTATGGATAGGAGGACCGGCACATGGCAATCACGATAACCGCTTCCGAGGTCAAACGCAAGGCCATGATCGGCTCGGTCAATTATGACACGGCCATCACAGCGCTTATCACCGAGATGCAAGGGCCGCTGGAGTACTCCATCGCGGATGCGTACATCAACGACACATCAAATACCAATCTTCAGGCAACACTCAAGCTCGGTATGCTTGAGATCATTACGGGCGAGTTTATCGAGCAACTGCGCAGGCAGGAGGGCGCGTCCGAACAGTTTGTGGCGGGCGGCATCACGATAGGGGCATCGGCTTTGCGTGGGGTGGACTTGATGGAGCAGGGCGCCACGCGCCTTGCGCCTTATCTTAAGAGCGCGCTTCCGATGATGTCGGAGAGCGGTCTGACAAGCTCCACAATTGATACCGAGGCTGTTTTATCGGCTGACGAGGAGGTGTGGTAGATGCCTTTCCTGGAGCGAATCCAGAACAAACTCGCCAAGTACGGCGAGGAATATACCGTGACCGGAGGGACATTTCTCGGCATCTTCAAGTTGCTTAACAGCTCTACGATGTCCACATATCTGGACGATGTCGAAGAAATGGCTGTGTCTCACCCGGGGCTGCTGCTGATAACTGAGGGAGAGGCGGACATTGATGTAGACGACAGGCTTACAAGAGACAGACGCACTTACACCGTTTTGAGAGTCTCGCAGCATCGGATCGGAAATGCCACGATGGTGAAGATCGCGATACTGGCGTAAACACCAGACCCCTGACTTCTATACACCTGATCTCTACTTCCGATTGGAGGGCAATATGACACTAGACAGTGTATCGCTCAACGACTGGGTTGCGCTCGCGCTTGCGATGTTCGGTTTTTTGAGCGCGTTGATATCTCGCACAGACAGGCTGCCCACATGGGCCAGAAAGTGGCTTAAAAGAATCGGCTCGGCTCGGATAACCGATGCAATCGAGCGGGCGGCTGCCATTGTCGAGCTTACTCCCGATCAGCGACGCAAGCAGGCCGTAATCTATCTACAGAAGTTGTGCATTAAGGAACTCGGATTTCCTATTCCGGCAAGTATTGCGAACCTGCTGATCGAACACATTTACCAGAAATGGAAGAGGTTGCGCAGATGAAAATAGCGCTGGACGCCGGACATGGCGCTCGCGGAAGCTCGGATCACACCGGCGCGGCAGCAAACGGCTTGGTGGAAGACGAGATCGCTCTGGATTTAGTAGAGCGCATTGGACACCACTTGAGGCTTGCCGGGCACAAGACCGTGCTTACCCGATCCAACGAGAACATGGTAGCTCTTTCGAGCAGAGGCAAAAAAGCCGTCGCCGAGAGCTGTGATTTGTTTCTTTCCATCCACTGCAATGCTGGGCCGTCTACTGCTCAGGGCGTCGAGGCGTTTGTTGCCGCACAAGACAGTCGCGGTGCCAAGTTTGCGAAGACCTTAGTGGGTTATGTTGTAGCAAAGGGAATGCGCAGCCGTGGAGTAAAGTGGGACTCGCAGAGCCAACACTCCAGCCTGAGAGTGTTGAGGGACACCTACAAGTACATGCCAGCCGTGCTGCTTGAAGTGGGGTTTCTGACAAACAGCTCTGACGCTAAGCATTTGAAAGACAAGTTCTTTCGGGAGGCGCTGGCGATTGACATTGCAAAGGCCTGTGTTCAGGCTGCTAATGATCAAGAATGAGATGAAGGCTCACGGGTCAGCAATCCGTGAGCCTATACTTTTACGATGCCTCGGATATTGGCACGGCTTCGGCAATAATCGCAGGAGTTGCAAAGCCGGGCACGACCTCTTCCAACAGACTGCGCATTTCCACAGTGTTGCCGGAAACTATCAGTTTGCGCATTCGGTTGACGACCTCTGTCATTTCCTCGCCGACGAAATACTGAGGACGAAGCACGGAGACAAGCCCGTCGCACGGCGCGGCCTGCATGATTTCATCCGGTGTCGTTAAAGCCTCGTGCAGCTTTTCTCCGGGACGCATGCCTGTGTATATGATCGGAATATCGACGTTTGGCTCGTAGCCGCACAGCCGGATCATATCGCATGCCAAGTCCACTATCCGCACCGGGTCGCCCATATCCAATACATAAAGATCGCCTGAATCGCCGGCTGCGCCGGCTTGAAGCACCAGTTGCACGGCTTCCGGTATCGACATGAAAAATCGGGTCATTTCTGGGTCGGTCACACAGACAGGCTCTCGTCGCATAATCGCCTCATGGAAGATCGGCACGACACTGCCTCTGCTTCCCAAAACATTTCCAAACCGAACCGTAACATAGTCCGTGGACGCATATTCAGAATCCATTGCGCGGACAGCTTCTTCACACAGCCATTTGGTGGCGCCCATTACGCTCGACGGCGCAACGGCCTTGTCGGTGGAGATCAGCACCATCTTTTGAGTGCCATAGCGCCCGCAGCACTCAGCAACACAGTGTGTGCCCAGAACATTGTTCTGCACGGCCTCCAGAAGATTGCTTTCCATAATGGGCACGTGTTTGTGCGCGGCGGCATGGAAGACCACATGCGGCCTGTGCGCCCTGAAGACCTGATCCATCCGCACGTCGTCCGAGACCGACGCAATGACGACTCGCAGCCGATCCGCCCGACCTGGAAAACTGCGAGAAAGCTCCTGGAATATATGATGTATGGAGTTCTCCCCGTGCCCCAGAAGTACAAGAGTTGCTGGATCCAGCGCCATTATCTGCCGGCACAATTCCGAACCAATGGAGCCACCGGCTCCGGTTACCATGACGCGCGCTCCGCCAAGGCAGTCCCCTATGCTGTCCAGATTGATTCGAACCGGTGGACGCCTCAGCAGGTCTTCGACGCTGATCTCTTCCAGCCTGACCCGAGTATGGCCGCTTAAAACTTCGTCCATTCCCGGAATTATCTTCACGGGGACTTTTTTCTTGCGGCATGCCATCACATATTCGCGTATCTTTATCCCGCTTGCCTGGGGCAGTGCGATCAATACTTCGTCGACAGCCTTTTCGTCCAGGAATTTGTGCAGCAGGCGTAACGGCCCCAGCACTCTGGTTTTTCTTATGTACTGCCCTTTGCTGTCCGGTGAGTCGTCCAGGAAGCCGATCACGTCGTAACTGACGGTTACTTCATCCATCAATGCGCGTAGAAGCCGTGCTCCTGTCGATCCTCCACCCAGTATAATGACTCTCCTTGGACGAATGTCTTTTGGGATGATCTGGAACATACCCCTGCCGTAATTGGCGCTCAAGCTTGCCATACGCAGTAATACTCTAACGCCGCCGACAAGAGCAATGCTCAACATCCAGAAGATGACCGTTACTGCGAGATGCAGAGTGTGTCCCTTAAGCGCGTATTGAACCGTCAGCAGCACAATTATTCCGATCGTGTTTGCGCCGACAACTCCCGCCACTGTTTCCAAACTGGCAAAACGCCATGCGTATTTGTAGAGCCGGAATACGTGGAAGACTAGTAAATACAAACAAAGCGAGAGGACGATACAGGCCAGGTTTCCCTGAAAAAATTGGTGAACGACCTGAGGCATTGTAAGATTATCATAATGGAGCCACAGCGACAGGAACAGCGCTGCGGTAAGAGCAAGCAAATCGCCACAAACCAGCAAAAACAAGCCGGCACGAGAACGAATGCGTCGAAATACACGAGCCGTTTCTTCGTTCATTATGTCTCTTGCTCTACCTCCCTCAGCCCGCATTATACCCAGAGAAGCGCGGTCATAGTATCATTAATATCAAGTATTTCTGGGCGACAAAGCGAGTGGATCACAACCTAATGTCTGGTTGATGCGTTCGTTATTCTAGCACTATGCGCGTCATAATGTCAATATCGATTGTTCATCGATACACGCGCATTGGCGTCCATCAACAGATAGATATCGTCACCGATTTCAGGAGTCCTGACGGATTTGAGTCTTTCGCGGGCATGTCTGTGATCTTGAGGGATATTTCGTTGGGGCCGGGCTTCACGAGTGCGGTGATGTCGGTCATAAACGGCGGCCATGCCCTTACGTTCGCGGATGCCCCGTTTACTATGAACTCGACCGCATCCCCTAAGTGCTCGGCGCTGATGAACGCGCGCCTGTTTCCAAAAAACTCTGGGATGATAACGATTTGGCTGTAGCGAGCGACGTTTGGTTGAGAACCGTCGATTGTGATGTCCCACTGGGATGGAATGTTGATTTCATCTGCGCACTCGACGGGCGGCGTCGGAATTGTCAGGCTGGGCGTGTCGGTAAAGCTCAGCAGAAGAGAACCACAGCCCTCAAAACGATGCAGAAAAATGGTTCTGCTTCCCATCTGAGTGCAGTTTATCAGTGCAATTCGCTCGCCGGTTTCGGGGTCGAGAATGTGAGGCGCCCAGTCGCATCTGATCGAGAGCCTGACCTCGCGCGCCTCCATAGAGTTATTGGCAAAGAAGAATAGTTCTTCGTCTTTGCAAATTTTGTGAGTGTAAGTGATGTCCCGGCATTCTGCGCTGTTTTGCCGGATCGAGACGGTCGGTTTGATCGCCTTGCAGACAATCTCCCTGAGATCGGCAGGCATTGTTTCGACGAACAGCATGTCCGATTCTCCTCTGAATATTCCAGCGAATATCGACTGCACTTCCTCGTGCTTATTGCCATGGGAGTCTTTTGTGGGGATGCGCAGGGTCGCCAAGAGCCGCCCGCCATCTTCGACAAACTCCTCAATCTTGACGGCAGCCTGATATGTAACTGAGTCGACAGGCGGCATGATCAGCAGCTCGTATCGGTCACGCTCGATTATCAGAGATTGGTCTATGGCTGTCGCGCGCCTGACCGAGTCTTCATCGACTATGGCATACTCTATGTGCTCTTTGAGAAGACGGTCGCGATATAGCTCTAAGTATTCCGACGTCAATCCCTCAATGGGTGTGGACGGAACAAGTATTGCGACCTGCGCCGAGCGTCTGCCTTGTGCAAGGGCATAGCGCACGCGGGCGGTATAGTCCGCAAACAGCCTGTAATACGGGCGAGGGACAACGTCACTCGCGCCGCTTGCCGGTTCTGATGACGATTGCATATCGACAACAGCTTTCCGGTCGAATTCCCGTTTCATTTCTCTCATCGGCAGCATTCGATCCGACGTCATTGGGATAGGGCGTCGATACTGCGCGGGCGGATTCTTGAACGAGTCGAGCATTTGCGTTATACCTGCAGCAGTCTTAGCACTTCGTTGGGTGAAGCGGTGCGCAAATTGGCGCCGCTTGCCACCATCCGTATCTTTTTAGCGCTTGCCAGTCGACCTATGCGCTCGTAAAAATCGTTCTTTGCCGGACGATCATTGCCGAAGTGCGCTCGCGCCCATTCGCTCGCGAAGCCCATATCCGCCGCTCGCGACAGGAACGTATGTCCCCACAGGAAGTAAGCGCCTTTGATGAAGTCATCGATATATGGAGCGAGTTCTGGAGCGTGGAAGTTATCAACGAAGGGCAGCCCGGCCTCGTTCATTTCGGTGCCGACGCATATAGGGAAGTCGATTTTGCGCGCGGCTCTTATCGCCGCCGCCAGGTTGTCGAGTTTTACGATCTTTTCGGAGGGGTTATTGATGTTCCAGTTTCGTTCCGGGGCAATGTTCATTGCCACAGCCCCCTTGCTTTCCATCAACGAGAGCAACTTGAGAATGTCGGACTCGCCGGGGTTTGTGCCGTCGAGGTATACGGCCATCGGCAGGGCGTGCATTCCCTGAGCCATCTCGATCATCTGCTCGATGGGCGGGAATGTGTCGGTGGTCGATTCCACATCTTCGGCTCCGTCATAATTCATCAGTTTGTTGCGCATCATATTGTGCAGCTTTGGCGTATCCCGCAAAATCACTTCCACATCGTCTTTTGCTATCTCCAGTGTTTTAGCCCAAAACTCGGCGAGCGCATTGTTGTTATCTCCGAAGACCTGACGCGCCTTGGCGTCACATGCGGCGAAGATGTGGTGTTCGGCCGCGTTGCCCGACGGTGTCAGTGGCAGCACATCGGCTTCGTAGTCCAACTGAATCTTGCCCAGGTGCAAGTTTATGCGTTCCAGCATCTGAATATTCCGCCGACTTGCGAGCACGCGCATGTTTTGCAGCAGCCGGGAGGTGTGGCTGCCTTCCTCTGGTATTTTGAAGCAGCCCGCCGCCATAAAACACGACACGCCTGGCTCTTTTGGCGAGTGGATGGCCTGACCGGCATACTCGCGTATAAACACACGGCTTTCCACAGCGACGGTGGTGCGCAGGTCGATTATTTCGCCCGCAGCAAGAAACTCTTCCATGCCGTCAAGCACATCAAAATCGACGATCCCTGCTATCGACAGCCCGTATTTCTTCGCTTCCCAGGCGATGCGGCTGGGCGACCACCCTTCGCTGTTATACGAGAAGAACGTGTGGTAATGCAGGTTCACCTCGTTTTTTTCTCCGGGAACCCTTATTTCACCCATATCTATGCGCGCCGAAATCGAGCACAGAGCGTCGGCACGTTCGGTGGGGTCAGAGCTGTTGAGTTCGTTCTCGAGCTGAGCTATATCAGGCATCCGATGATCCTCCGCTTGATAATACAGTGTTATGCTTATACGCGAAGCCGGTACCTTCCTTCGGAGCGCATCGTGATATAATCGAATTATGGCCGTCCAGCGCGAGATACATGCAAAATCGGTGCTTACAAAGTCGGGAATATCGGACTACAGCGTGAACTGTTATTCCGGCTGTCTGCATAACTGCGTCTACTGCTACGCCCGATATATGCGCAAGTTCACCGGCCACGTCGAGCCCTGGGGGCAATATCTGGATGTGAAGATCAATGCGCCGGAAGTCCTTGCGCGCGAGGTCACGCGAAAACCTGCCGGCAGGATTTTCTTCAGCAGCGCGTGCGATGGCTGGCAGAGCGCCGAGCGCAAATACGAGCTCACCCGCCGATGCCTGAAAATTGCAGCCGACGCCGGGTTCGGAATATCTACTTTGACCAAGAGCGCTCTCATCTCCCGCGATCTCGACATCCTCTCATCCGCTCCCGACGCATCCCTCGGCTGCACGATAACCACCCTCGACGAGTCCCTTCGCCGCAAGATCGAGCCAGCCGCAAGCTCGTCAACCGACAGGATCAGAGTGCTGGAGAGAGCCTCCGAGATGGGAGTCCGAACGTATATATTCTGCGGCCCGCTCCTGCCCGGAATTACTGACACTCCCGGGAATATCGAGGCCATGTTTGCGCGGCTGTCGCAGTTAAATGTGAACTCGATTTTGGTCGACAAGCTCAATTTCCGCAGTGGAGTATTAGAGTCGATGCTGGAATTTCTAGGCCGATTTCAGCCTCGCCTGATACCTGTTTATCGCAAACTCTATCTTGATCCGCAGGAATATGAGGCTTATGTGGACAATTTAAGGGTAAGAGTCGAGCAGATATCGCGAAGCGCGGGACTGGAGGAGCGTGTTGAGATCATCTGCAGATAGCATGTCGATTCTTGCTGCCTGCGATAGATACGCGAACATGAAATTCCTGGCTGACGCCATGCTCGGAAAACTGGCGAAGTGGTTGAGGATGCTCGGTTACGACACCGTGTACATTCCCGACGCCGATGACGACGACCTGGTTCGGATCGCAATTCGCGAAGACAGGATACTTCTTACGCGCGATACTCTGCTTTGCGCCAGGCGAATGGTTCGCAGACGGTGTGTGTTTGTGGACTGGGGCACGACGGGCGAGCAGGTTCGACAGGTAATGCGTGATCTCGACCTCAAACTCTCGCGCGATTCGCTCTTTACGCGCTGCTGCGTCTGTAATGGCGAGATCGTCCCGATAGACAAGGCCGAAATAGCCGACCGAGTGCCGCCGTACGTATATAAAACTCAAAGCGAGTTCGGCTATTGTGCGAATTGTGATAAGATATACTGGCGCGGGACGCACGTCGAACATGTGCTCAAGGCTCTCTCGCCGGATTAGGAATTAGAATTGAGGAATGGGATGCTTGACGCTATAAAGAATAGGCGATCCGTAAGGTTTTACAGGGATACGCCAGTTACCGATGAACAGATTGAGGAAGTGCTTAAGGCCGGGTTCTGCGCGCCGTCTGCGCACGCCAATTGTAAGTGGCATGCGGTGGTCGTGCGGGATCAGGATATAAAGGACAAACTCGGAACCATACACCGCTGGTCGAAGATCGTGATGAGAGCGCCGGTGGTGATAATAGTGTGTGTTGAGAGAGTGGGGTTCGATCACTTTTGGGTTGATGACGCGGCGGCGTTTATGGAGAATATGCTCATTCAGGCGACCGATATGGGTCTGTCGACGTGCTGGGTCGGGCTTCATGGGCTTGAGGATGCGGATCATTATGCCGAGGCGATGGTTCGCGACATGCTGGGTCTGCCGGGCAATTTCGGTGTGCTTGGAATGACCGCGCTTGGCTACGGCGCCAGGTTTCCGAACCCGCGCGAACCGAAACTGATGGAAGGCCGCGTCCATCATGACAAGTTTGAAGGCTAGCGCTCTTTGAGGGTTTTACCCTCAAACTCCCATCAGGGGCTCCGCGCCCCTGAACCCGCGCTGGGGCCGCGGGCCCCAGGCCCCGTTCCAAAGTTTGTTTCCCCCAATGGGGGAAACAAACTTTGAGTCAGAAGGTCCAGGAAACCGGGTTTCCTGGTGAAGTCCAGAGGCAAAGCCTTTGGCGGGGTTTGGGGCAGAGCCCCAAAAGAGGTACAGTTTGCATGGATTGGCAGGCAAAGTGGATTTGGGCGAAGTCGCACTCGCGCACGCCTGATCTTTATATGTATGCGCGCAAGGAGTTTTCCGTCAAATCGGCATCAAGCGCGACTATCCGCCTCACCTGCTCGTCCGAATACAAGTTATATGTCAACGGCCGCTACGTTGGAAGCGGCCCCGGCCCATGTCTGCCTGCGTATCAGTATTTCGATTCCTACGACCTCAAGCGGTATATCCGGCCTGGCGGCAATGTGATTGGGGTGTTGTGCCACAACTACGGCGTCGATACGCGCAATCGTCCTGAAACGCCCGGAGGATTGCTTGTCGAGGCCGAAATTGTCTGTGCGGGCGGCAAGAGGCTTGACATTATAAGCGATGACACCTGGAGAGTAATGCCAGCCCCTGAATGGAGTTCAAACTCCATGCGAATTTGTTGGAGTGCTGGTTTTCAGGAAATCTATGACTCACGCAAGAAACCGGTCGGCTGGAACGTTGTAGGCTTTGACGACTCTAACTGGCAATTTCCTGAGATTTTGGGAGATACAGGCATAGAGCCTTGGACGAATCTGGTTCCCAGAGAAATTGCGCATCTGCGCGAATGGGAAGTCTTTGCTGAAAGCGTGCTCGAAAGTGGCACCGTGACGCGCCTTGACGATCCTCATCTCGACATCGCGACCTGCATGTATAAGGAAAGTACCCATGCCAAGCCCGGATCGGTCAAAAACGAGCGAAACTTGCTTTCTGGGCGGCGCGGCTTTGCCGAGATCGAGCGATGGCCGGATACATATTTAGTAATAGACTTTGGCAGGCAAGTGGTGGGGTTCCCAGCAATCAAGATTGCCGACGGCGGCTGTGGGAGAATCGATATAGGCTATGGCGCAACTCTTGATGCGAATGGCCGCGTCGAGACTACCGAATGCGGTATTCTGCAGGCCGACAGGCTTATACTTCATGGCGGCAGGCAGGAATGGCAGCCGTTCGGCCGCCGCGCATTCAGGTATATCCAGCTCACGTTTAGAGACCTTGAACGCCCCGTTCTGCTCGAATGCGTATCGGCGCAGTGCATCGGCTATCCTGTCGAGCAGGTATCGTCATTCGAGTGCTCGGACGAACTCCTGAACGAGATCTGGCGGGCAGGTGTATATACTCTTAGCACGTCCATGCAGGATGACTACGAGGACGGCGTTTTCTGCGAGCACTCCGACAATATGCGACTTCATGCGCTTGCCAACTATTATTGCTTCAACGACAGCGCTCTGGCGGCCAAGTCGCTTCGGCGATTCTGCCCACAATGCGCATCGCCAGAGCGCAAGATGAATTGGATAATAGCTCTGCACGATTATTATCTCCACACTGGCGATGGCGATCTTGTGGAACAGCTTTACTCGAACGTGCGGCTTATCCTTGATGGCCGGCCTGAAACGAGTGATGATTGCGAGTCTGCTGAGCACCAGGCATTGTATTATCAGGCTCTGCGCGATGCGTCGAAACTGGCTGCGGCTCTGCACAATAATGACGACACAATCCGCTGGCATGCCGAATCAGTATATGCGTCTAAATCGCTTGCCGACGACATCGTACCATGCGATGCTCTCGATGCCATTCGACGCGGGCATGCGGGCGAGTCGAGTTGCATAGCAGCGGTATATTTTCTTCAGTCTGAGATTCTCGGTGTGAAACCGTCGATGCCCGAGTCCGATGTAGTAGTGATCCACCCGAGAGTGGCTGACATGCAGTGGGCGCGCGGCAAACTGGCCATGGGCAAGAGGTGCGTAGAGGTGGAGTGGAGCGTCGGGCCGGGTCATTTTCAGATCGACATTAATGCTCCCGGAGGATATATTGTTGCTCTTCCAACAGGTCTTTTCGACGACCCCATAATCGAAGAATTTGACTTAAGCCCCGAGACTCCCGAACGCAGGGCTAGAAAGACTTACGGTTGGGGAAATGTAATCTGGAGATCGAGCGAGGAGCGTGATCCGTATTTGGACTGGCTCGAGACTCAGGAGGCCGAACCTCCCGAATACTACAAGCCGAAGACGCGCTGCTCTCGCGAGGGTGAATATCTGTGGGTCAGAGAGGGCAGTTATACACACGTCAGATACGATATTCGCGAGGCATGTGATACACACTAGCGTTACGTTTGCTTACTAATGCGGTATTATCCATGTGGGTGCGGGTCGCCGGAGGACAAGAGTATGACCAGAGGATTTATCATCGGACTGTTTGTCGGATTGTTTGTTGGTATGGTCGGAGCGTTGCTGCTTGCACCAACAGAGGGCGCGAAAACGCGCGGAAAAGTGCTGGATGTCGCTTACATTGCTCGCAATAGGGTTGGGGGAGCAGCGACTAAAGTCCGGCACAAGACTCGCGATGTCATCAGGCAGTCCATATAGCAGCCTCACGAGATTTTCTAGGGGCTTTGCCCCAATCTCCGCCAAAGCCTCTGGACTCCGCAAGGAAACCATGTTTCCTTAACCTTCTGACTCAGAAATCTTGTTTGGAAAAGATGTTCGCCAGGTAAAAGAAAGGCATCTTGGTAATAGATTCGATTCGGGCCAATGTGAACCAACGATCCAACTGTCGCGGGCAGGCTACGGCAGTGACTGTGGGGAAACAGACACGATGCGAAGCGCATTGCCGTGCCACATTGGCTATATCGGGTTGGGCAGCGCGATAGCATGCGACGCCCTGCGCGCGCTTGCTTCGGTTGCCGGTTGTGCGGAGTCCTTTTGGGCGTCCGTCAGTCGATCTTACGATACCGGCCACATTCACCATGCAGCCGCTCAAT
This sequence comes from bacterium, assembly GCA_021372295.1. Taxonomy (GTDB): domain Bacteria; phylum Armatimonadota; class UBA5829; order UBA5829; family UBA5829; genus UBA5829. The sequence goes on from JAJFUS010000028.1 coordinate 24,423, forward strand.
TGCGCCGAAACGCCCACCTGTGCATTCACTCTGCCACAGACTATATGTCGTGGCTTGCGGATAAAGGTTACTGCCGCGAAGACATCAGGCAGATTCGATACGTGGTGGAAGTCTTTTGCGGTCTGGAGCCTGTCTTCGCGATTGTTACTTCTCTAGTCAACCGCTGGCTTTCCGAGGCATATTTCGATGCTTCGGTGCGCACGGCATATTCTTCGAGTTACTCCTGTGCCAGTGCTCCATTTTATTCCGGCGACATCAGATTTCTTAATGAGTGTGACGACTTGGCTTGCGTCGAAAGTCTGAGTGGCAGGCATGGCGAGCCGGTTCACGCATTTTTCAGGGCATTGGCGGTGTGGCCGGAATTTGCTCGAACAGCTTGCGGCGAGGTCTCTGGAATGGAGCGATTCTACGATGCGTCACGAAATATCAGGCAAGAGGTGGAGGCTTTGTCGGCTGGCGTTCCGATGAGGCCGTGTGAACGACCTTCTGATATAAACACGGATGCTCTGAGGCTTATCATAAGCAGGTGTGGAATAGTGTCGGCCGATGTCATAACGGCGGCAGCGATTTTGAGAAATGGATTTATATTTGGCGAGGAAAGCCAACGGAATGCATGCGGCATGAGGGAAGGGGGTGACAGGGCGCAGTAATGCGCCCTGTCTAATAGCGCAAATCCTAGAGGGGGGAGGATTTGCCCTACATTTTCAAACTTTAATGTCGTTTGCTTTTGAGCAAGAATCCCTTATGACCAGTTTCGTGGGTATCACCCTGGCGCCTGTAACCGGTTCCAGACTCGAAATCTTTTGTATAAGAAACCTGGCACATACTACGCCGAGTTCTTCTTTAGGCACACTCACTGTCGTGATGTGCGGCTCAATTTCCAGGCATCTCGGTGTGTCGTCAAACCCCACAACGCTCATGTCTCGCGGGACTCTTATGCCACGCCGTTCCAGCGACTGCACGACCGCCGCCGCCACCGAATCATTGCCTGCGAAAATCGCGGTAGGGCGCGTACCAGACTCCAAGATCTCCTTCACGCCCCGCTCGGCAATGTCGTTATAATCGGTTGTGCCGTTTATCCACGTGGCCATCGGCGCAAGGCCATAATCGATCATTGCGTCACTGAATGCCCGATAATTGCGGGTAAACCAGGGAAGTGACGTTGTTGCCAGAAAACGAATATGCCTGTGTCCCAGGCCTGCAAGGTATCCGATTGCTTCGTGTGTCCCGATCGCTTCGTCATACCATACCGAGTCCACTTCGGATATTGATTTACAGCCAACCATATTGTTGCCGACCGACACACAATGGACTCCCAGACCCGCGACCATCTTGGCGCAATCGACGTGATTTACCCCCGCCAGTATAACCCCATCGACACTGCCACGTCCCGAAACAATCCTGGGCGGCACTACAACATCTGGAAGCGGGTCCAATTCATAGCGCCAGAGCGCAAACACGAGGTCTCTTTCGGCGCTGGAGCAATAGTTCTCAACGCCCTTCAAAACCATCGAATGGAATTCATGCAGAAAGTCACGGTTTGAAAGCACGAAGCATATCAGGTCGGACACATTTCGAGCAAGCCGCCGCGCTTGGACATTCGGGCTGTAACCGAGCTCGCGCATGGCCTGCCGCACTTTCGTCTCAGTCTTATGTGAGACTCCCGGCCTGTCGTTCAGCACCCGCGATACGGTACCTTTGCCGACACCTGCCAACTTCGCGACATCTGTAATACTTGGCCCAAAATGCTCAACCAATTGCGTTACCGTGCCTTATGCTTAGCTGGAACCGGTTCCAAAGATATCATGCCACACAAATGTCTGGCTGTCAAGGGGAGTACAAAAAATCAGGCTTCGTAGTCGCAACTGCGAAGCCCGGAGGGAAGGAGGAAAAGATGGTTGTTTGTGCCAATAAAGTTGTGCCATAATTTGCCAGCCAACTACACAACTATTTTTTGTTTTTTACTCACCCAGCGTCGCTCTAAATTTTTGAAAAGCCTCGCTCCAGGCGATATTCTCCGGCGGAGCGCACTCCAGCATCACGCTCGCCTCGCATCCCGATCTGCGATATACCTCGGAGAACAAATGCCAGTCTATACAGCCCTCTCCGGGAAATTTGTGTTGATCGCTGACGCCGTCGTTGTCGTGCAGATGGATTGCTGCGGCATGCGGCAGTAGTTCGTGGGCATATTCCTCAAAGTTTCCTGACAGGTTCGCATGCCCGCTGTCGAAGCATATAGCGATGGACTGCCGGTCGATGCCGTCCAACAAGGCAAAGAGTTCTTCCGGGGTATGGCCAAGATAGCCGGGAGGAAGATTTTCGAGCGCGATCACAATGTCCGATTCGCTGGCAATGGCCGCCACTTCTCTCAGCACTCCTCTTGCCCGGTCAAACTGACGACCTCTACCGTTGACGATAATGTCGCTGGCATGGACGATCACTTTCTCTGCCTCTAGTACACTGGCGAGCTCGATAGACTCGATAAGAGTGACCACGCCGCGTTCGTGGATTTCATCATTCGGGTTGGAAATGTCGAACGCCGGTCCGAATGGAGAGTGCACGGAGTTGACCCTCACGCCTGAAGACGCCAGCTCGCACATCAACTGCTGCAGTTCGGCTCCATTGTGGTGGTCAAAAAAACCGGGGTATTTGAACCCGATCTCAATGGCGGTCACTCCCTGATCCGCCAGTATCGGGATTGTTTCGACCAGGCGCTCGGCGCCCGGATGCCAGGCGGGACACACGATCTCCAACTCAAACTCCAATCAGCCCGAAGGGCTACCGGGATAAGTACGAATCACAAGTCTTATTTAGACTTCGGGGTTCGTTCTTCCTCTGGAATGGAGCATGGTATTTTAGTCGAACACGGTTCTGAACTGCAGAGTACCGACTGTGACACCTTCGTCGTCATCGACTGCCGCATCCAGGCTGGATCTCTTTTGAGCGCTCAGGGTGATATAGTGGTTGGCATCCAGTTTGTGGTCGTATTTGACCTTGAAGACGTCGGAGTAATCGTTGTCCGAGCCGTCCGTGAGGTGGCTTATACCGAAGTAGAGTTCGAACTTGCATTTGTTCTTAAGCGTGCCTGAGATGCCCATACCCATTATATGTGTCCATTCTTCACTGCTGTCATTGATCTGCCTTGTGTAGTCGCCGGTCAGGGTGAGAGTGTCGCTGATGGCATGGTTGGCTGAGAAAACGGTCTCCGCAACTTCTTTAGTAGCGCTGCTGGAGTGTGTGGATGTCGTCTGATCCTTGTAGGTCACGCTCGTGTTTTGACTAACTTTGACGTTGGCGGAGTAGCTACTCTTATCTTTAGTGGTGGTGGACGACGTGACGGTATATTGCTCCAGCAGGCTGATGTTAATCAGTTTGCTCTTGTTTTTGTCGGACTCGTATTTGATTATTCGAGAGGTATTGTAAAGTCCCGTGTTCTGATTATACTTGTCTGAGTTGTCTATTGCGAAAGTCCCGCTGCCCATTACGTTGGTCTGCAGTTTGAATGCGTTGTCGGATGTGGATCTGCTGCCTTTAAGGTTTGTGGTATTGATCCCGGTTCCCAGCGTAACATCGTTAAATAGGAGGAATCGCTTTATAACCAGCCCGTTGATCGCCAACTTTCGATTTCTCTGGTAGCCGTCCGTATTGCCGGCGTCGTTTGAGATGTTACCGGAGATTGTCACGCCGCTGCCGACAGTCCAGTCAAATCCCAGAGTTCCAGCCATTGAAGAGTTGTCCGAATGGGTTCTGACATGCGCGAGTTTTGTCAGCAGCGACAAGTTCCTGGTTACTTTATGGCCAATGCCCACTGAGCGCGAGTCCATGAACTTTCCTTCGCCGTAGTTAATGCTGTTGGTGTCCATGGTATAGTATGTCGCGTTCTGATTGGGAGCGTATTTGAGCGACAACCGGTTTTGGTCGTGAGTTTCGCCATCAGTCGAGTTGACGGCGTTATATATGTATGAATCGACGTTCAGTGCACTGGTTGCCTGGAAGTTGATCGAGTAGTCCGACCACTCATAACCTGTGCCGTCAATCATATCGTTCTGATCTATATCGGAGAGGTCATCTATCCGGTCGAAGTTCGAGTCGATATTCTGATAATTCGCATGTAGCTTGAGCCTGTTGTTTTTTAGATCGATGCTTCTCTTCATAAGGCCCGCGCCGTCATTATCCTTTATATTGACCGCATTGAGCGCCAGTTCGCCGAACCCGAGCGTGAACGTCCCTCCGGCTCCGAGGCGCGACATGCCGTATTCATCGCCGAAATTAGATATTTCCGTGGTCTGAAGGTCGCTGAGCCTGCTGAATGTGTCGTCTATGCTGTGACGATTGAAATACAGGCTGAATTTCCTGCCTTTAATCCTCATGGCGCTCCGGTTGAGATCGCCGCTTGCTGAATCGACGTTCATGAACGACATCCATGTGTTTACTTCTCCACTTTTTACCTGCATCAGGTATCCCGCGCGATCCAGCCCGGTTTCGTCCGCCATGTTGGCCTTATCGGTGGAGGTGACCGCGGACGCCTGAGTGTCCGGGTCGAACATCTTTCGCGCCATCAACGACATTCTCGCGCGTTCATCGCTCGACAGCGCGTCCATCCCGTCGAAGCCGGTATCGGCTGTCCGCACATCGGCGCTGAGCTTGATCGCTCCCATATCAAGATTTGCGTATCTCTGTGTGAGAGTGCTGTCGCCGTCGCTGATCTGGGTCATGTTGAGGTTGTCCGAGATGCCCGATTTGCCTGCGCCCATCTTTAGAGCGTATTGCGCGCGTCTCATTCCGGCCTCGTTTTCAAACTGCAAGCGGTCGGATTCTCTCAGGTCGTCAAACCTGTCGAAATCCGCTCCGACCTCTCTGGTGCTGAAGTCGAACTTATAAAGCCCGGTATTGTAGCCGAACGCCTGGCTGACTATATAGTTGTTGTCTTCGTCGGTGATCCGCCCGAATGAGAAATTGAGTCCGGCAGCATCTCCAGTGGGGACAGCGGCGGCCATGCTCATTCGTTTGATGCCCGCTTCTTTTTCGAGTTGTTTCAGGGTCGCGTCCTCAGTGACTTTGGAATCGCGCATAGAGTTGAACCCCGCGAAGTCTTCTCCGATATCCTGGTATCCCACTTGCACTTTGACTTTGCCCAGCCCCATATCAGCGCTTTGGACGATCATCCGATCGTTTTTGACCTTGGTGGCGGTCGTAGAAGACGATTTCGTGGACGATGTTATCGCGAGCCTGTTGGATGTCTGCGGGCTGGACATATATATCATGCTCGTCAAGGACGTTGACGAGCCGAACTTCGTAGTTGCGTTCATTCCATAAGTGAGTATGTCCTGCGCTCCGGCTCCCAGGGTGGAGTCAGCCGAATGTGTGGCGTAGAGCATGCTCATCTTCATGTTTCCGCCCAGCGCACTGGGAGAAAAGGCAAGCGACGGTCCGGTGCGCGTAGCTGCGGAGTCCTTTTCGGAATAGCGATAGTCTATTCTCACCGACTCGTCGCTGCTGAGTGGCTGCATCAGATAGAGCGTGCCCGAAGTGTAATCGATTGTATAATCGGTATTCTTTGTGGCGCGTTTGGCGCCTATATAGACCCATTCGCTGCCAGAAATGACGTTACCATGTTCCAGTCTGTAGCCCGCGATGCTGCTTTGACCGCAGAGCGCCTCACTTGCTGCAAGCCCAACTTCTTCGGAGGCTGTGGAGGCGCTCGCTTTCTCGGCGGTCGTGAGGGTGGACACGCTCGCGTTTTCGGCGGCGTGAACCGGAACAACAATCATTCCGCCCAACAGAATCGCTATCGGGATTACCCTTTTCATTAGACTAGAACCTTGCGCTCAAGATGTTGATTCCTGTATTAAGGCTTTCGCCCTTTCGCATCTCGGCTTGTATCTTGGCATTTTGCATCCACTCGTGAATTTTGTCATTGTCAATTACCGGAGCGGCGGCGACTCTTATTGTCACAGGCTGTTGAGTATCCACACCGGTGTTTGGAGCGGGTTTAGGGACATCCGCAACTTCAATCGCGGCATCTTCAGGAGTTGTCGGTTCGACCACGGCCTCGACAGCCTTACGCTCGACTTTCGCTACAACCGCTGTGGGTTTCTGGTGACTGAGTGCTGCCGGTGAGAATTTCGCTGAGACTATGTGGTGACGCCTTACCGAATGGCTTTTCGCCCTAAAATGTGTCGAGGTGCTGTCGCGTGGCTGCCGATCCGTCGATATACTCTTTACGACCGGTTCATCGGCGGGCGATTCGGCCACCACGGCAGGCTTCGGATTATCCGACTGCGTCTGCGCCGGCTGGCGTGTCTGAACGGCAGCATGCCTGGTCGAAACCGGCTCGCGAGGAGACCCGATCATTACCATCAGGGCAATCATCCCAACTGCGACAGCTCCCGCAGCCCAGCGGAGACTTCCAGGCGACGCGTAACTCGCGAGCCATTCCCTAACACTTATCTGGTGGGAAACCTTTGCGAGCGGCTCGGCGGAAAGCTTCTCATTTTCTATAGCCTGGAGGATACTCGCGTGGAGTGTTGCAGGCGGTTCGACTGGTTCAATCTGCCCGGCAGTCTCGACAAGCGTTTTCATTGCCGCCAGCTCTCGCCGACAAGCGTCACACTCGGCCAGATGCGCCTCGACGAGTTCAAGACTCTGCTCGTCCAGAGCCTTGTCGAGGTAAAACCCCAACTTTTTCCGGATCTTAGAACACCCCAATTAGATTTGTCCTCCCCCCGCTTGTTTGCCTCTATTGGATTGGACAACGCGCGTGCAGAAAAGTAACAGGATTTTTTGACAAATCTTAATTTGTCGGCGCATACAAAACCGGAGGCCGACATGCGGCCTCCGCGCTCATATCGAGATTGTGCGGTCGTTTAGAGCAGGCTGCTATGAGCCTACCGGTCTGACGTGTCCGGGCACGCATACATCGTCACGAGATTCCGAAAGCCTGGTGATCATCGAAATCCCGTATATTCCCGCGAGCCCGACCAAAATATATATAATGCGGGTTACCGCCATTCCAACCGTTCCGAAGCCGAATATTGCGGTGATGAGGTTGAACCCGAATACGCCTATAAGGAGCCAGTTCAACGCGCCTATCACCATCAATATCAGCGATATAATGCTTAAGGTTCTCATTTCTCTCACACTCCATGGGCATTATGCGCCATTATAATTATCCCCCAAATCGCTTGCGGCCTTAACTTCGATATCGACTACGCTCCATTTGTCTTCTTTCCATTTGAGTATGGAGATAATATCCGCAATGTGATCCGCATTGTTTATACCGCGAACCCGCTGCACTGCTCGCAGTTCGTATATGCCGTCATCATCAATATCCACCGGAGTGATCAGCCCATAGCCGTCTCCCCAGACATCGGTAGGTTTGAGAAGTTTACTGTTCTTGTAGTAACCCATCTGATCGTAATAATCCTTGTGATCTTTGAGGTCGATGGTGTGAGACTTGCCGTCGACTATTACCTCCGCCTTGTAGTCCGGCAGCAGTCGACCTGAAAACTTGGGGATGACAGTCTTTCCTGTGTCTAGAAGCATCTTCGGATGTCTGTCTTTGAGCGAATATACAATGTAATTAATAATCCCGCCGCTGCCGCCTGTCGGCAAAGACACGAATATATCGGGGACGCCGTCACCGGTGAAGTCCATCGCCTTGAGCTGCGGATCATAACCGCTGTCTGAGTCTTGGGGCAACCGGGCGCAGAGCTCATTTTCGCCGTCGAGGCCAGTTGCGTCGATGGAAAGCTCCACCATATATCGGCTGGACTGGTCGAACTTCTTGCCCATCAGCATTATCCTGTCAAGAGCGCCGTCGCCGGTGACATCCGCGTCCAGATGCGCAATCACGACACTGTTTTCCGCCGGACACGGCAGTATTCCCGGATCGACCGTTGCCAGTCCGGCAATAGGCAGACAACAGCCAAAGAGTGCGATCCACGCGCAGCGTCCGTTCATGTCGACCTCCCTGTGACTCGCATTGCCAGTAATCAGTTTGCCCAGGGATAGAGTCTCGCAAAACCGCCGGACTATTGACTCTCGAATGCGCGTTCGCGTAGAATTCAATCAATATGTTTGAAGAGATTAAAAAGACTATCGGGCCGGACGGCCGGTTCGCGCGCATCTGCGAGGGTTACGAATATCGCGAGGAACAGATGGATATGGCCTCGGCGGTGGCCGACGCCCTTCTGCACAAGGAGCATCTGCTCGTGGAGGCCGGGACAGGCGTCGGCAAGACCGTGGGTTACCTCACACCGGCTATTATATTCGCTTCAGGCGGCAAACCCGTCGTTATTTCGACCCACACCATCAACCTCCAGGGTCAACTCGTCAACAAAGACATTCCCATGATGCAGCAGGTTATGGAGGATCACCCGTTCACCGCTGTCCTCATGAAAGGCCGAAGCAACTTCCTTTGCCTGCATGAGCTGGAACAGGCGTCGCACTCAATTATATATCAGGGCGATCCAGTATTTGAGCAGTTGAGGGCGTGGGCGGGTGAGACTGAAACGGGCGACGTCGGCGAACTCGACTTCGCCTTTACCGATTGGTCCGAAGTCTGCTGCAACCAGGACACCTGCCGCCACCAGGAATGTCCGTATAACCTTGAGAAATGTTTTTATTACAAGATGCGCCGCGCTGCCGAATCGGCTGATATTATAATTGCCAACCACGCGCTCTTCTTCAGCGATCTCGCTCTTAAGATAAGCGACCCCAAGAACGGAATCCTGCCGGACTACGGCGCAGTGATCTTCGACGAGGCGCACCACATGGAAGATGTGGCCAGCGACATCTTCGGGATCGAGTTCTCGAACTATCGAGTGCCGCAGCTCATCAACCGCATACGAAAGCGCCGCGAGATCGATATTCCTCCGGGCGAACTCGAGTATATACTCAGCCTGAATGCATCACTGTTCGACACATTCAACGGTGTGCGCAAGTCCGAGTTCTTTTTCGACGATATGTACGGCTCGGTCGAAAAGAGGACTGTCGACGAGGCAGCAAACCAACTACTTACGCACCTCGATGGCCTGAACACGGCTCTTTTGTCTCAAAACACCGAGGATAATCCCGATCTCAAGGATCGTATCGATGCCTATCGCAAAATGCTTGCCCGCATGCGCGGCGAACTCAGCGATTTGTTCTTTGCCGATCAGCCGAACCACTTCAGGTGGTGCGAAAAGCCCTCCGGCGGGAAGTTCGTGAGCTGCTATCTGCATCTATCGCCGGTGAACGTCGCCGATATACTGCATGATTCGCTCTGGGGCAACCCGGAATCGGTGATCGCTACGTCCGCGACTCTCTCCAACTCGGGCACATTTTGCTATTTCAAGAAGCGTCTGGGTGCCCCGGAGTGCAACGAACTGATACTGGGTTCGCCGTTCGATTTCGAGAAGCAGGCGCTGCTTTATGTTCCCGAAGACCTTGCGTTCCCGTCAAACGAACCCCAATACGCCGATGCCTTATCCGATAAGATAAAGCAGCTGCTGATTGCGTCAAACGGCCGGGCGTTTATGCTGTTTACGTCATATCGGATGCTTAACGAGGTGTTTAACCGTCTGGTTGATAATGTGCCGTTCAGACTTTTGAAGCAGGGCGATATGTCCAACGACCGCCTAACCAAAGAGTTCCGCGAGCACGCCGATACCTGTCTGATGGGCGTGCATTCGTTCTGGGAGGGGGTGGATGTGAAGGGTGAGCGGCTCTCATGCGTGATTATAGACAAGCTGCCGTTTGCCGTGCCGGATACGCCCACCAACAAGGCTCGATGCGACCAGATCGATAAAGAAGGCGGCAACTGGTTCACGGAATACTCGATTCCTCAGGCGCAAATTCGCCTGAAACAGGGCTTCGGGCGACTGATTCGCACCAAAACCGACCGCGGGGTCGTCGCGATATTAGACTCCCGCATACACAAGAAGTTTTACGGCAAGGAGTTCCTGCGATATCTGCCGCGTTGCAAGGGCACGAAGAAAATTGAGAGGGTCAGGGAATTTCTTGGAGTTGAGAGCACAGAAACGTGAAAATGGCGGAATATCCGCCATGTTTTTGCGCGAGTTGCATATTTCACGCGGTTGTGATTGAATTGATATGGCCTTGTGGTTGGACGGCCTCCGAGGAGACCGTCCGGCGTGCGCATCCGACCCTTCACTTTCGTCTGCGCAGCACAAGGCCACCCAGTGATGCCAGCCCAGTCATCAGTCCTGTCAGCGCTCCCGGCTCGGGAACAGCAGTTGCGGCTGTGGGATCACCAGGTGAACCGCCATAGCTCCAACCATCCATACAGCCATCACTGAGCTTTCTTCCTTGAATGCCATAGTTGGAATATTTCCAGTCTGCAGAAATATCAGATTTGACCCAGTAGTTCCAGTAACCAGTGGTTGTGAAACCTGCTCGGTAGTGGTCGGCAGGATCAGCATTGCTGAAGCCATCGCCATCCACATCATAGCCCAAGCCGTAAATCGCAGATTCGCCGTAGGTTCCTGCAGCCTCATACAACCCTTCATCAGCGGCCTTAACAGCATTAAGCATCGTTCTTCCAGTCGCTGTGCCGTCCCATCTGAAGCCCCAGACTATGGATTCAGGAGATATGCCGTCGTTCCAGTCAATTACTATTGCAGCCCGATTGCTGCCCGACCCAGCCCAGAGCCGGATGTCGTCAAACGAGAACGCGCCTGCCGAACCGCACATAAGCGCGATTGCTCCCAGCGCAAGGAGCAGTTGTGTGAGAGTTTTTCTCACGATTCTTTTCCTCCTCTATTGGATGATTATTAAGCGCCTGGCTACTGCAGATCATCCAGGCTCCTAATCCTTATAACGCGCGTCGAGCCGCTGTCCTCAGTCGAGCATACACCGGTGACCGTCACAAACGCGCCCTGCTGTGGCGCGGTGAAGTCTGGATCGGCAATTGTTCCCCAGTTAGCTTCGACGCTATCGTCAGTGCTTCTCGGTGCAATGCAGTTGATCCCGCAGCCGGAACCGTCGTCAATCACGAACGATTTCGTGTCGGCATCGACTGATTTCACCTTGCCCCATGTTTTGACCAGCAGGCCGGTCGTGCTCAAACCAGATCCGCTTATCACCTTATTCGGCATGCCCAGGGGCTTGACATCGACCGTTTCGCCATTGTTCTCATCGTCAGTGATCGCCAGAACAGATGTCGCCAGTATCACACGCTCACCGTCGATAGTGTCCATGTCGCCGCACAGCTTCACTTTCGCGCCCTCATCAAGAACGCGCCCCATAACTCTTATGCCGCCCGCACGGTTTTCCTGCTGGACGTAGCAATATCGACCCACGGTATATGTCGCGGCAGAGACAATCACCTCGTCAATTACGACATGGCTTCCATCGTCAAGTTTCTTAGCCTGCCCGATGGTTGTGGACTCAATCGCATTGCTTACGCGCGAGAATGCGTCTACCTCGCCGCCTGTTCCGTCGACTCGAATGTATTGAATCCAATCGAAACCCGACTCGGCCAGGTCGAATGCCGTTCCACCGCCCGAACCTTCGTACATGTCGATGGCCTGCGCGCAACTCTTGTTTGCAAAGCTGCTTTCCGTCCATGTTGGATCGACCGGCCTGGTGAAGTCGAGTTCCACCTCTTCGCCCGAGCTGTTTTTCAGCCAGCAGTTATTAATCCAGTCCCACGCGAACACATGAGTTGGCGCATAATCGTCGGCGTACGGGCCGTTTTCGTAGGTATACCAATTCCCGTCCTTGCCGTCCGGGCTGACGCTCACGAGCGATGGCTCTATGCTGATTGATGTTCCGTCATACGCAGTTAGGATCATATTCTCCGCAGTGTCCGCCGCGTTTGGGTCGGATATGCTTGCCGCAAAGAAAGCGTTTCCGAACACTATAAAATCCTTGCCGTGCCAGTTGTTCGGATCGTCATAGATCGGGGTGTCGAACTTCACGGTGATATACCCCGCGGCAAGTGTCGAAGTCTTGGCCTTGATAGTGGCGATGAGTTTTTCGCCGTTCAATCCCACATTCCACGCAGGATATATCAATGTAACCGCGCACGGATCGACTTCCCCCAACGTTTCCGAGTTGTTTACCCATGTGGACGGCTTGCCCAGTGTCGCCGCCGGGTCGTTATATGGCGGGTTTCCCAGGCGAAAAGAATTCACCACATCGGATGCATACCAATCGGTGGCCGATGCGCCGGTGCACAAGGCCAGCCCCAGCAGCAGAGCCAGAATCGGTTTTACGGCAAAGTTCTTCATGTTCTTTTTCTCCTATCGCTACTGGATTCAGTCCAGATCATAAGCTGAGTCGTCTAGTGAGAGGCCGCCCGTATCGACTGAGCAGTCGAATGATTTCTCCTTGATGTTGAGCCAGGGGACATCCGTGTAGTGGGTGTACTTAACGCGAGTCGCCGTGACATGCCCGTCGGCATAAGCCACCGTCGCCGCTCCATTATGGCGATAGTGAACCGTTCCTGAACGGAAATACTGGTCGCTGGGAGCGCGGAGATAGTTCTGCGCGGACTGCCCGTGAGCGCCGTACGCGGCGTCTGCAAAGACGGCTGTCGCCTGCGGGTGCCTTATGCGGATTGTGGAAGCAGTTGTGTGAGGCCGGTCGGTATAATCGTCCGTCAGCACCGAGTTGTCATAAGTGCTGTAATCTCCGCCGATGTATGATGCGTTATATGCATAGCCGGTATATGGCCTGCCTTCCAGACTCGCCGCGTGATATGACGGGCAGCTTTTGATCTCGCCGCTTTTTGTGTATGGACCGAGCAGGCCACCTTTATAGGTGGAGTTTTTGATGTCGAAGTCCCACGAGCGATACCAACCGCCGGAACCCTTGTAGTACGATAGGCATGCGCCGCCGCCATTGTCGTCGGCATACATCAGCCACGCAGAAACGATCTGCCTCAGGTTGGACACGCATTTAGCCTGGCGGCTTGTTTCTTTAGCGGCTACGAACGCGGGAAATAGGATCGCTGCCAGAACAGCGATGACAGCTATCACCACAAGCAGTTCGATAAGTGTAAAACCATATAAACCGAAACGGACTCCTCGCCCATTTCGGATGTTTTGGACGGGAACCCGTGATATGCCTGATGCGCAACTTCCCACCAACATCTCAGCCTCCGAAGATGTGTAATGAAAACACGGATCAGGCAGGTCTTCTGGCTTACGGATCGCTCTACTCCCGACGTCTTCCCATCCTGCAGTATTACAGAACAGTGACTTTAATGCCGGTTTCGTCCCCGATTACAGCGGCGGGCCCGCGACGGATTCACACCGTCTTCCCTCTTGGTTCCTAAAGTAACTCTGGAAACCTGACCATGTAGACTATTCAGTTTTATCGTATATTATTATCCGGCAAACGTAGCGCTAAGTCAATGCGTTCGCTTGGTAAAATCGTATCATTTTCATGAGGCAAAAGTTCAGTTCTATGAGAACTATCTGAGGGTTCCACCCTCAGACTCCTGACCAAGGGTTCTGCCCTTGGATCCCGCCAGGAGCCGAGTGGCC
>JAJFUS010000042.1 GCA_021372295.1 bacterium
CAAAGATACCCCTAAAGACACCAAGAAACTGCTCAGGGACACATTCCAACTGCTCAATCCAACCGCACTTCTTCGTAACATCAACAACCTGGTTCTAGAGCTATACGGCACTCTGCTTGAGTAATATCCCTCGTGAGGCAATACGGAATGCGTGGCAATGCGTCTTGACAGAACCAAAAACTGCTGATAAACTGCAAGATGTCAATAAGTTGAGCGTCTATGATCGTCTCCAATCCTCAGGCAGGTAGTGTAGTGGAAATAAACAGGAGTAAAGACGAGCCGCACGACGACATCCAGGACAACCGAATTGTCTCGCTCACTAAACGCGAGGCGGAAGTCCTGAACCTGGTATTGGAAGGGAAGTCGTCCAGGGAAGCCGCTGCCGCTCTTGTATGCAGTAAGAGAACGGTAGATTTTCACCTTGCGAGAATCTACGACAAACTTCAGGTCACCAATCGCGTGCAGGCTATGAGGCGCGCCACGCTGCTCGGGCTTGTCGAAGTGACAATGCCGGGCAAGCAGGATTAAGTGCCCGAATCATAAGGACGGGCAAGCCAGGGCTTAGTGTTTTCATGGACGAGTAAATGGCCCAGCTTGCTGTCCACATAGGCCGTAAATGTGTCCCAATCCGGTTTCGCGAAATCACTAGAGTCAATCCGAAATATGACCCGGCCTCGATTGTCTTTTACTTTTATGCGGGACATGCCACGCTCGCTTTGGTCACTCAAGACCTTCTCATACACGACAGCTTTATCCCACGCGATTGTTTTTGAGCCAAAGATTGTCCTCTTGTGCAGACCAGTCTCATCCGCGCGAACTCTGTAGATATTGGAAAATGCCCCCCATATCGCAAAAGACACAAAAACAATAGCCGAAATCCAGTATCTGTCATTGTTGTGCGACTTCATAGTCGGCAGCGGAAGTAACGGCAAAATCCCCATCAATAGGAGTAAAGCCGTCGTGAAGTGTCTTATTATACGAGAAAGATGAAGCGCAACGCCATCTTGCGGGACGTTCACGCGTTGAGGATTTAATACCCTTAGTGATCGTGGAATAGTCAGATAGATTCCTGCAGATTGAAGCCGACGAATTATAGAGAGCACTAAACGGCCTGAATCTTCGTCCTTTCGGCTATAAGGCACAAGAAACTGAATCTTCGGATCATTCTGGCGAATAAAAATTCCCGATGTGCCATTCGGATCGATTTTCCATGAGGCTTTCGTAACTCTATGCCACGGTATCGTCAGGCTTTTTGATCTCCAAGTAACTGTGATATATTCATCGCATATAGAATATACTTTGGCTGGAATGTTTTTGAGAGTATACAATGTAACAGCAACGGCCTCAGCACAAACCATTGCAAGAAGTGCAATTGAAGAATTTCCCATCCCCTGCGGGTCGAGGAAAATAACGGCCGCAACCATCAGAAACATAACCCATACAAGAAAGAATGACGCCCATTGGACCCGCAAGGTGCATTTCCAATCCATTTGCCGGGGCAGTTCGTCCGGCACGCAGTACCAGAAAGATAATACGCTTTCCGGTATGGACGAAAGATCGGACGTGCCATTCAATACCATGTGTTGTCTGATCGAGGCGATCAATCCGGAAGATGCGGATAATTCCTGTTCGGCGGGTATTGCAATGACATTTGTCGCCGTGCTGATTCGCCAATAACTAATGCCAAGAAAGCCCGTTCTCATATCCACAGACTGAATATTATCCCAGCGCACAGAAAATCTGCGCAATGGAGAACGCTGGGTTATGCCGAGCGAGTCTGTCTTCCAATAATAGGCATCCATCAGACATCGATACAGCACCCAGATTACCGGCATCATCATTATCGCGCAGGCCAAGATTACAACCAACCGCATGTCTCCAACATAACGCCACGACTTGACTGCTACCATAATCGGCATCACGGCAAAGAGGCCGACAAGCACCACAGCTATAAGGCTGGTGTGTAATCGATATTCAACACTATCCAAAGACGGCAAATGACGCAAGCGATCCGGCTGAGTGTTTCCATTTGTCATGCGAGAATCCTTCTTACAGCGGTATGTATATCATTTCGACGCGCATCTATGCATTCCTACAATAGGGAAGTTCTGCGCATTCCAGAAAAAACAGAGGAAAACCGGCCTCGCACGGGGTATATCCGCATGTGACAAAAAACCAACGGGAGGGTGAGATCACATGTCGGAGAGCAAGGGAATCGGAATTATAGGCTACGGCGGGTTTGGAGAGTTTCTACACAAGGCATGGGACGAAATGGACGAAGCCCATGTCGCGGCGGTCTGCGATGTAGATCCCGCGCGCGCTCCCAAAGGTGGCCCGAAGTTCTATACGAACTACGCAGACCTCCTGGCGGATGCCGATGTCGATATAGTCTCCATCGCAACACCGCCCTCCACTCACCATGACCTCTCGATACAGGCCATGCGCGCTGGCAAGCATGTTCTTATTGAAAAACCCCTCGCGCTCACCGAATCAGACGGGCTCGCGATCAAACAAGTCGCCGAAGAGACGGGTCGCGTAGCCACCGTGAACTTCGTACTGCGTTATAACCCGATAGTCGAAGTGCTCCGCGACATCACCCAAAGCGAGGTCTTCGGCAAACTACGCAGGGTCGATCTGCGCAATTACGCCATGCAGGATACCGTTCCTGAGGGGCACTGGTTCTGGAACCCGAAAGTCAGCGGCAGGATTCTGCTGGAGCATGGCGTGCATTTCTTTGATCTCGCCAGTTGGGTGATCGGGGCAAAGGCCGCCGATACATGGTCGCTTGGGGTCGAACGCAAAAAAGGCATGGAAGACCGCGTTTTTGCCGCAGTGAAATACGAAAACGATGTCGTCGGCACGTACTGGCATTCGTTCTCGCGCCCCAGGGAACTCGAGACCACCACGTTTCATTTTGCTTATGACCTCGGCGAGATCGAAATGGTCGGCTGGATACCTCTGGAGCTCGATATATGGGGCTGGACAGGCGATGACGGTCTCGACAAGCTCGAAGATATGCTGGGTGAAGGCCAGGTTGTAGTCGATCCGATCGAGTCACAGAAGGCGCATTCGTCGGACATGCTATACGATGTGGATTACGAGATCAACACGGTGGTCGAGCTTGAAGAGCAAAAGCTGGATGTCTACGCAGAGAACCTGCGTTTAATAATGGCAGACCTGATCCATTCAGTGGATGACCCGAATCATGAGATGCGCGTAACAATAGACGATGCACTGGAAGCGGTGCGCGTCGCCCAGAAGGCTACGAACTTCGCGCATCCAATGAAGTAATAGTTCAATCTTATGGGGTTTTATTGGGACTTTACCTATAGACTCCACAAGAAAACCGGTTTCCCTTGATTTTCTGATTCAGAGTTGAATGATCCCTTAAGTGATCATTCAACTCTGGAATTGGTCGGGGGTTTGAAGGTGAAACCATCAACATCCTCAGTATGTCGAGTCCTCGGCATGACCTGCAAGCAGTTCCAAAGCTTTGCGCGCAAGCGCGGCATCCAACTCGCCGGACGCTTTCGACGCCTCGCCGCCCAACAAATTCTTCAAAAATCCCTTGCGGCCGTATTCCACGGTTTTGGGAGCGCCCTTGATTCCACCCGCCTTTCCCGCCGCCCGAATGGTCTCGTGCAAGCCGCCGATCTCATCGACCAGCTTAAGCTTCATAGCCTGGCCTCCCGTAAATACCCGTCCGTCCGAAATCTTCTTAACCTGATCAAACGGCAACTTGCGACCCTTGGAGACAGCTGTCACGAAATTAATATAAGTCATATTAACAATCTCCTGGAGGAGAGAGCGTTCTTCAGGAGTAAGCGCGCGACTGGACGAGCCGATATCTTTGAATTTTCCTGACTTGACAACTTCAGGCCGATAACCGATCTTCTTATATAGCTCGCTCATATCAGCAGTCGAAAAAATGACCCCGATGCTGCCGGTAATCGAGTTGGCGTCGGAGAAAATCTTCGTGCAAGGCGCAGCTATGTAATATCCGCCCGAGGCCGCCACATCGCCCATCGAAGTATAGACCACTTTGCCGGACTCGCGCACGCGCTTAATCTCGTTATACACCTCTTCCGAGCCCGCAGCGCTGCCGCCGGGACTGTTGATTCGGATCACTATCGCTTTGGCATCGGGGTTCGTTCGCGCCCTCTCAAGCTGCTCGACCATATCTTCCGACCCGCAAACCGAACTGCCAAACGGACTGCCGCCGCTCGTGCCCGCGGTAATCACTCCATCGACCCTGATAAGTGCGACGTGCGGCCCGCGTTCCGCAGCACCTCCAGCGCCACCGACAGCAATTCCGACAAGTGCTAACCCGAACAGAGAAAACAAAAATAAGCACCCCAAAACAATCACAATCGGGATCCATATTCTTGACCTTGGCTGTGGCGGCGGCGAATACGGAACGTACTGCCACATTCCGGGTGGCGGAGGAGGAGGCCCCTGATACGAGGCCTGCGAAGGCCGTTCAGGCTCAGGCTGCGGTTGATGTATATCGTCGTTCATTTCGATCTCCTTATTGACAGTCAAACAGCGACAAAGTATAATTTCATGACATGCCGGAGTGGCGGAATGGCAGACGCAGTGGTCTCAAAAACCACCGAGGGCGACCTCATACCAGTTCGACTCTGGTCTCCGGCACCAAAATCTGAGAACTGGCAGGCAGCAAAAAGGCACTCTCTGTGAGTGCCTTATACATATCAGTGTGATTATCCTCTATTGGGTTTTATTGACGCCTGCGTCTTGCGATAAGGTCCAGCAGCCCCATTTCGAGCGCCGCAACCGGCGGGTTCCGGTACGGCAGTTACGTTGATTCTTACCGCTCCAGACTCAATCTTGCCGGTATAGTTGTTGTAGATTTGTCCGGTTAGCATGATATATGAGTTCGATCCAGCCTGCCCGGTGAAACTGAGAGGGCCAATGCCGGAATTTGTGTCGATAAGCCATATCCATTAGAGGAACCGATTTGGTTACCCCTAATCGCCACGGCCGCCGGAGATGTTATACCTGTAGAATCGTAAAGTATGTCGGGGATATTCTCGTCATCTTTATATTCGTTGATGAGGAAGTCCGGTTTATTGTCGCTGGTAGTGCCATCGGCGAATACCACGTGATTAAGCTCGTGGATGTTCAGGCTGTCGATAAGCGAGAGCGATCGGTCTCGATCTGGTATTCGGATTTCACTTCTTTCATCTTGATGCGGAACAGGCTGTGCGGCAATATCTTGGAGAGGCACTGCTTGATTTGTCTGTTGACTGCTTCGTTGTCGAGCACCTGACTTGTCAATGCCGCGAGCCTCTCAGAAACTGCTGTCGCGACGGCTGAAGTTGTCGTAGTCCGGTTTTCTTCAATCCAGTCTTTAAGCGGATCGCAATCGCCAACCGGCTGAATATAATAATGACGCTGACACGGAATGATGTCGATCGGAAGCTCTCCACCGCCAATACCCGGCAGACATGCTATTTTGCCCGAAAGGTTCAGCTCGCTATAAACGCCATCAACCCTTCTGCTCGATGCGCTGGACTTGCCGGTGGTGATATATCCTCCCGCGCTGCGTTAGCCTTGACACATCCTTGTCATGGAGGTAAAATACCACTAGACGGGCGACGGGACTTGTTCCGGCGCCGGTTTGTAAAAATCACCTGACCGCAAGGCTGATTATTCACCCTAGCGGGAGGGCGCGTTAAGCGTTTTTATATTGGAACGTAAACACGCCTTCTCGCATGTAAACAGCGGGAAGGCTTTTTGTATTGGGAGCAGTTGACATGCAAAAACGTCTGGGAGTAGTTGGAATAGTGGTGGAAGACATTTCCGCCGCTGAAGAAATCAACGCCGTGCTGCACGAGTTTTCGTCAGTCATAGTCGGACGAATGGGAGTGCCGTATCGGGAGCGAGGAGTATCGGTCGTCTCGATAATCGTGGACGGCACGGGCGACGAAATCAGCGCGCTCACCGGCAGGCTCGGACGGGTGCGCAACGTCTCTGTAAAGACAGCTTTGGCAAAAGAAACGAGGCAGGAAGATGTATGACCCGAAATCCAAAGACTCCAGTGAGTTCATCAACCATGAAGAGATAGAGGCAACGCTCGCGCAGGCCCGCATAGAGGCCGCAGACACCCAGCGAGTCAGAGCCATTCTAGATAAGGCCGCGGGCTTTGGAGGCCTGACTCATCGTGAAGCCGCTGTGCTTCTCAATGTGGAATCGCCTGAGCTCCTCGAAGAAGTCTTCGCGCTGGCTCGAAAGGTCAAAGAGCACATATACGGCCGCCGCATCGTGATGTTCGCGCCGCTGTATGTGTCGGACTACTGCGTGAACCGTTGTGCCTATTGTGGCTACAACCACGATCATACGTTCGCGCGCCACAAGCTCAATCAGGAGGAACTTGCCCGGGAGGTAAAACTTCTGGAGAGCATGGGTCACAAACGCCTTGCTCTGGAAGCCGGAGAAGATCCGGTCAACTGTCCGATCGACTATGTGCTGGATTGCATTAAGACAATCTACTCACTCAAGTTCGATAACGGTTCGATCCGCCGCATAAACGTGAATATCGCCGCAACCACCGTCGAGAACTATCAAAAACTCAAGGCCGCCGGTATAGGGACTTATGTCCTCTTTCAGGAAACATATCATAAACCGACCTACTTGAATGTTCACCTATCGGGGCCAAAGCGCAACTATGAGTATCACACCGAAGCGCACGACCGCGCAATGCTCGGCGGAATTGAAGACGTAGGTTTGGGACTGCTATACGGTCTGTATGACTGGAAATACGAGGTGGTTGGGCAACTGATGCACGCCGAGCACCTTGAAGCCAGATTTGGAGTGGGCCCGCATACCTATTCCGCATGCCGTATCCGCAAAGCCGAAGGTGTCAACGCGGAAGACTTTCCGTATCTGGTAAATGACGCCGATTTCAAGAAGATTGTCGCCGTATTGAGACTGGCTACGCCTTATACCGGTATGATACTCTCGACACGCGAGCCGAAGGGTTATCGCGACGAGGTTATCGCAGTCGGTATATCTCAGGTGAGCGCCGGATCCCAGACAGGGGTCGGCGGATATGCGCATGCGGCAAAGTTGGGTTTTGAAGATGAGGTGCCGCAGTTCAAACTGGAAGATCATCGATCGCCGAATGAGATGCTCAAAGACCTGATCCGCGACGGCTATATTCCCAGCTACTGCACGGCATGTTATCGCGAGGGTCGCACGGGCGATCGATTTATGAGACTCGCAAAGACCGGCCAGATCGGCAACGTGTGTCAGGCCAACGCCATTCTGACTCTGAAGGAATACATCGAGGACTATGGAGACGACGAGCTCCGCGAACTCGGTGAAAAAGCCATAGACAGGGAGCTTGAATCTATCCCGAACGAGAAAGTGAGAGAGACCGCTAAAGGCTATCTTGAAAAGATACGCTCCGGCGAGAGGGATTTCCGATTTTAAGTTAGGGTTTCACCCTCAGACTTCCGACCAGAGGCTTTGCCTCTGGACTCCACAAAGAAACCAGGTTTCCTTGACCTTCTGGCTCAGAGTTGAATGATCCCTTAGGGATCATTCAACTCTGGAACGGGGATCCAGGGGCCACTCGGCTACAGTCAGTCTTCGACGTTTTCCGCTGCGTATTCAAGCGCTTCGAGCATTCCTTCTTCCGTAAGTGCGCCGTCGAATTTGATTCCATTCATAAAAAACGCCGGAGTCCTGTGAACGCCGCTTGCATTGCCACTTGCTATGTCTTCTTTTATGCGCCGTTTATATATGCCTTTTTCGAGATCAGCTTCAAAGCGGTCAAGGTCAAGCCCGATCTCTTCGGCATAGTCCATCAACGAGCCTTCGTCGAGTTCACGCCGAGACATAAGATAATTATGCATCTCCCAAAACATGTTCTGCGCACCCGCGGCTTCTGCGGCCTCAGCCGCGATCTCGGCAAATTCATGCGCATCCGTACGCGGAAAATGCCGAAATACAAATCTTAACCAGTCGCCCGACAAATGCCGGAGGCGCGTCACAACAGGATGCGCCGAGCGCGTGCGTTGGCACTGATAGTCGCCATACTCAACCAGCGTCACCACCGCCGAAGCGGGGCCTTGAACATGGTCTCGCTCATCAACCGTCCCGACCAACCGTGAGGCTGGCAAATCATGATCCATATCGACCCTCCGCAAAGTCCGGCAACTGCCGTTTTCACCGATCACCGAGTATAGGTACCCAGGATTACGGGAAGTCTAAGCCGTCCATGCGGCAGGGTAATTTGGTTTGCTTACGAATGGCCTAGGCTCTTATATGGGTAAGGTAGCAGATTTCAAGTTGCCGTTCATATTGAAGCAACAGTTTTTAAAACAATATTCATACGGTCATGTTTTGCCTGCAAAGCCTTGGGGTATATGCAAATCGAGAGTAAAAATCCCTTTCTCTCCTTTCTTTCCGACGTGGCCCCGTACGCCAGAGCGGGGCCACGATGGTGTACGGTCACAGTACTCTTGCCGTGCCTTGATAAGTTCCGGAACGGTAACGAATTTGTAGCCTTGTCCGACAAGCTCGCTGATAATCAGTTTTGTAGCTGCCACGTCTTTATATCGTATGCCGTTCATTCCGTCGTGGATGAGCACGATGCCGCCCGGCCTTATGTGTTGGAGAACCCTTTTTGCCATCAACTGAGGAGTTGGAGCGTCGTGGTGATCGGCACATACTGTCCATAGTATAACCCTGTAGCCATTTTCGTTTGCGGCCTGGAAGACAGTGCCGTCCACCAAACCACGCGGCGGACGAAAAAGATGAGCGCGAGCGCCCGTCAGTTTTTCTATCACTTGCGCGCATTTCTCAAGTTCAGAGACGACCTGAGCGTGAGTGTCCAGTTCGATGTCATGAGGGTGAGAATAGGTGTGATTTCCTATGACATGGCCGCGCTTGACAACATCCTTAACGACCCCAGGATATCTGACCATTTCTTTACCCACCATAAAAAAGGTCGCCTTTACGTGGTATCTATCAAGAATATCAAGTATCTGCGGGGTGAACTTCGGATGAGGCCCGTCATCAAAAGTGAGCGCCACCAGTTTTTGATCAGTCGGCACACAATATACAACCTCGGGCTGCCAGAATATCTGAGGTTTCGATACAAGGCGGGTCGCAAATGTCATCATGGTAACGACAAGCGCCGCTTCAATCAAAATACGCGCTGTGACAAGGCTCCTCAATACTTCACGTCCTTTTCCTTCTGGAAGTTAACCCAGCCCCAGCAGCAGTCCGCCAAGCCACGCCAAAGTCATCGCAATCAGCACGATTGCCATCGCCCACACCGCGATGTTGTATATTCTGGAGTTGGTGTATCGACCCATTACGTCCTTGCGATTGATCAATTTCAGCATGAATACGAGTATTACAGGCAATAAAATGCCGCTTATGGCCTGAGCATTTATCATAATTTGAATGAGACCGCGATTAGGCAGCAAAACGACAGCCACGCCGAAGATAATGCTGAACGTGTAGATTCCATAAAACATCGGGGCTTCGCTGAATTTGCGCGAGACTCCAATCTCCCAGCCGAACGCTTCGGTGTATGTGTAGGCGGTCGACAATGGCAGCACCGCCGCGGCCAGAAGCGATGCGTTAAAGAGCCCAACTGCGAAAAGTATCTCAGCATATCGCCCGGCAACCGGAGCCAGAGCCTGCGCGATGTGTGCTGCTGTGATGTCGGCTCCATGCACCTTGCCGTAAACTGTCGCGCCAGCGGCAATTATTATGAAAAACGACACCACATCGGTCATCAGAGCCCCGATATATACGTCCCACTTCTGATATTTGTAATTCTCAACGCGAACGCCTTTGTCCACCACGGTCGCCTGCAGGAAAAACTGCATCCAAGGGGTAATAGTAGTCCCGATTACAGCGATCGCCAGGAATACAAATCCCGGACTGGCGTTAAAATTGGGTACTAACGTTGCATGCATTACTTCCGACCAGTTGGGCTTTGCCATTATTCCGGCTATTATATATGTGGAATAGAGGATGGTCAGAGCCATAAACACACGCTCGACGGTCTTGAACGTGCCTTTTACGACCAACAGCCAGATGACGATCGCTGCGGCGGGGACTGAAAAATATCGTGATACGCCGAAAAGTTCCAGGCTCGCTGCGATTCCCGCGAACTCGGCGGCGGTAGTTGCGAGGTTAGCTACAAGCAGTGTGCCAAGCGCAAACATCGTCCACTTGACACCGAAGTTCTCGCGAATAAGCTCTCCGAGGCCCTTCTGAGTGACCACGCCCATCCGCGCGCACATTTCCTGGATCATCGCCAACACGAATGTAATCAGCACGATGACCCACAGGAGGTCGTAGCGATATAAGGCGCCCGCTACAGAGTACGTAGTGATTCCGCCCGCGTCGTTGTCCGCCGCGGCGGTAATGATCCCAGGCCCAATCACGGCCAGAAACGCGAGCAGCCGATTGCGGCCCAGTCGCCTCATGTCGCTCACCTCCTTCCTCAGAAGATTTAATATTTAAGATTTTATATTTGATATTTGGCGCAAAGCCACGCGCATCCGCTGGGGTTTCTATGAAACCGCAACGACATGAATAGGGTTTGCAACCCCGGCTTCGGCCTATGTGAAACCTAAGCAATTTTAGCTGACTGAGTGCTTGTGGGTCTGGACTTTCCACTCTCCACCTTCCACTCTCAGCTATCTTCGAAGGAGGGTTAGGTACGTCTCCGCCCTGTTCTCCGCCTTCTATTTTGCTTTCTTGCTTTCCGCTTTCCACTTTATCTAGCTCCATATTTTCGGGATCCGCCTGCGTTTGCCTTCGGGCGTGATCTCTTCCAAAACGTCGTCCACTGTAACGATGCCTTGCAGTTCATTTTCCTCATCGACCACCGGCACCGCCATCAGATTGTAGTCGCTCATCGTCCGCTGAATATCGTCGACATCCGCATCGAGGTGCACGTGAATGACTTTGCTGACCATAATAGCCTCGATTTTGACTGAAGGCTTCGCCACTATCAGGTCGCGTAGAGACAACACCCCGACCAAATGCTCGGCTGAGTCGACCACATAGATATAGTACACCGTTTCCGCGCTGGGTTCAAGCTCTCTAAGCCGGTCTATGGTCTCCTGCGCGGTCATATCTTTCGAGACGGCCACGTATTCGGTGGTCATCAGGCCGCCAGCGGTGTTGTCTTCATAAGCGAGGAGTTCCTTGACGTCCTCAGCCTCTTCGGGCTCCATCTCTTCGAGAATATCCTCGCGGCGTTCGGCGCTGATGTCGCCCAAAACGTCCGCCGCTTCGTCGGGCTCCATTTCTTCAAGAATGTCGGCGGCCAGCTCGTCCTGCAGGCTCTCAACAATCGACGCCTGCACGTCAGGGTCGGCTTCAGTAAGAACTTCGGCGGCGGTCTCGATGTCGAGGGTCTCCATTACGTCGGCTCGCTGGTGCGGGTCGAGATCGTTTAGGATTCGTGCGATATCTGACGGGTGCAGCGCGCTCAACCGCTCGGCGGAGACTCTGAGTTTGAGGCGACCCACGCCCCGCTCGAATGCCTCGACGTCATGCCAGGCAATTACGCGTGAGCCTGTCTTGAACCTGAATATTTTCGCGAGTTTGTCGGTTATATGCATCAGACCCATCCGGCGAAGCAATCCCCGCGTACCGGTGTCCACTCCGACCAGATAGAGTCTGCTGCCGGACGGCTCAATCCGAACGTCATTGACACGCACCACGCGATAGTCGTGAACGTCCACGATCTGCTTGTCCATGATGTTGGTCTTCAGGAGCAGGTCTTCGTCGGTTATGCCGTAGCTTTTGACCTGGTCGACCGAAACGGCAAGTGAGAAGCGTTCCAGCAGCTCGTCGTAAGCAAACGATTCCCACGCGATATTGCGAATCTCGCATCTTCCGACTCTCACCACCACCGCAGATATCACGGGCAAATGCGCCGCGGGAGATGCGATGAGATCCACGAGCCTGCCTAGCTCGCACCCGGTGGAATCCTTTATAACTTGTCCGATCACATAAGATAGATACATAATGCTGCATATACTTTACATCCCGCGCGGACGGGTGTCAATTAGCTGCACGCTATTCATTTGAGTAAAGCAAGCCTGTCGCGACCAGTCCGGGTGTCCGGGCTCTTTGCTCTCCACTCACCGCTATTTTCTTGTCGATTGCCTCGCGAATCGCCAGTAATTGCGATGCAATCGAACCACAACAGACTTTATACCCCCCGACAGTCATTTCCACCGAATCCGGCTGCCAAGTCCGGCACGACAGGTGGAGCGAAAGCAGTTTACCGCCCAGTTCAACGAGCGCGCCGAACCTTTCGGGGTCATCGATCATTGGAATACGAGGATAGTCCGACGCAAGAAAATCCGCATAGCGCCGCCTATATACACCGCTGTGCAGCATGGCGTAAATATACTCGAAAAGGAATTCCCGGTTCGGCGCGTCCGGCTTCAAATTGAGAACACGCTGATTCGTCACATACACATATTTCGGGTAAAGCATAGCTCCACCTCTTCTAAAAAGGTTGAGATCAGCCGGAACGTCAGTGCAAAACGCTACATCCCACTCGGGCGAACCAGTCACCTGGCCCGCCCGCCCAATCGCCAGCGCGACGTTATCGCGCAGCAGGTTTTCCATAAACGGCAGCCTCGGGCGTTCCATGACGGCGCGGGAAAGATATGCCCATCGCCGATCAAATGGCCGATACATTACCTCCACCGCCTTTTCCCGCCAGTGCGGATCATCACGCAGTGTTTGTCTCGCCGATTCTATGTCCAGGTCTCCCACATTATAGCAACGCCTGATTTCGTCGGACGATATGGTGTCATCTCTTAATGCCGCAATCCGATCCAGCAGGGCATCTCGATTTGTATCGACAGCAAATGAGTCGCGCGAAGTGACAAACCCCACGCTGCCCTTTTCAAACAGATCAACAATCGACGGAAACGCGTAATATTCTTCCCGGAGCTTGTGATTCACAGGCGTAAACTGATAAAACGGCTCCGCCGGGTCGATATTGACCCATTTAGTGTCCTCAAAGCTGAGTATGGAGAGATTGTCGAGCTTATCTTGCCGAGAACCGCGAACCCGCGCGTAATATACTTTGCGGTCGGCATGATTCGGCGTTTTGATCATAAACGATATCGCCACACCCATCTGAATGGGAAACACGTTTTCATCGAAACCATCACTGCTGTTGATCTTCGCATTCCCGTTCATGTCCAAGACGTATATCCTGTCGAACGACATCATCAGGCTCTGGCGCATTACACGGAACGTGGGATTGAACAGATAACTGTGGTTCGTAATAAACGCGACAATGCCCTGCCCAGCCGATTCCACATGACTTTGAGCCATTCTGATGAACTTAACGTAATCGTCCTGCAGCCACTTAGGGTTGCGCTCCTTGAGGCCGCGCTTGTAGTCGGCCATAAGCGCTTTGAGCTTCCCGGCATTCGACGAATGACCCGAGTACGGCGGGTTGCCTATAATGACCAGCGGTCGATCCCCAACGTCAAGCTCGATATGATCGAGTGCGTCGACCCGGCGAATATCGCAGCAGGGCAGAATACGCGAAGCTATCGCAGCAGGAGTCTCCATCAGTTCCAGGCCGATCAGCTTTTTGGGGCTTTGCCCCAAACCCGACCAAGGGCTCTGCCCTTGGAACCCGCCAGGAGCCGAGTGGCCTCTGGACCCCCATTCCGAAGTTTTGGTTCCCCCAAATGGGGGAACCAAACTTCGAGTCAGAAGGTCAAGGAAACCTGGTTTCCTTGTGGAGTCCAGAGGCAACGCCTCTGGTCGGGAGTCTGAGGGTGAAACCCTCAGAAGAAACGCGCCGGTTCCGCAGCATGGATCGACCACGACCGCCTCTGACAGCGATTGGCCGAACTCATTCACCAATATAGAATCGACACATCTCGTCATATACGAGACCACGCTCGGAGGGCTGTAATGCACACCTCTGGCGCGGGCGTTTGCCGGGTCGAGCGCTCTGAGAAAATCCTCGTAAAAGTAAACTGCCGGGTCTTTGCCCTCGCACATATAAGAGGTGAACACTTGATCGAGGTCGGATTGGTCGAGGATATCGTCTATCCGCAGCGATGTCTGCGCATCCAAGTATGTATCGACAGGCAAATTCGGAATCAGACGCCTCAAAAACAAGCCGTAGGCGGCGGCCTGAGCGCGTGAATCGACGCAATGGGCTTCCTTTAATATATGAGCAAGTTTATCGGCCAGTTTTTTTGGAGTCTGAGTGTTCGCCATACTGATACGTTATCATCCACAGGCTAAGCCGTCAACCCCAACCAAATCATGTGGCCTGTGAAGAATTTTGTTGACGAGTAAAGAGCCGGATGGTATCATATAATCGTTAATGGAGTAACAATTACCCAATGAACGGGAAACAGGGAGGCAATGGTGCCCAAAGCAGTCATTCTGAGATTCGAGAGCTACCTTACCTACCTT
>JAJFUS010000006.1 GCA_021372295.1 bacterium
AATGATCCCTTAAGGGATCATTCAACTCTGAGTCAGAAGGTCAAGGAAACCTGGTTTCCTTGCAGAGTCCAGAGACAGGGTCTCTGGCAGGGTTTGGGGCAGAGCCCCAAATCTCCCCACATTTGACATACACCCTGATGCGCCATGCCGCTTGATTTTGCGATCGATAGCGATTATCATTGGCCTTGTTCATCATCGTTTATTCCGAGGTATTTCCACTAGTGCGAAAAGTACTTCCCCTTATATGTTTTATCATTTGCATGTCGGCGCAGACATTGCCTGCCGACGAACTTCGCGGCGGATGGGTCACTGCCTGGAACAAAGGACTGTTTACACAGTCTCAAGCCGATGCCACTATTTCCGACGCAAAGCGGGCCGGACTGAACGCGCTGCTTGTGCAGGTTCGCAAGGTCGGTGACGCATATTACGAGTCCTCTATAGAGCCTCGCGGAGACAATCTCGCGTCGGGCTTCGATCCGCTGGCGTATATGGTCAAAACGGGTCATTCTAGCGGCATTCAGGTTCACGCATGGGTCAATATATGTCGAATCTGGCGCGAAAAAGAGCCTCCAATTGATCCCAAGCACATAGTCAACCGGCATCCCGAGTGGCTTAACGTGGATTATGGCGGCCACTCGCGCGCATCCGACGGCATGTTCCTAGACCCCGGCGTTCCCGAGGCTCGCGAATATACTGCGTCTCTGGTGGCCGATATTGCGAAGCGCTACGACATTGACGGCATCCACCTGGATTATATCCGTTACCCGGGCAAAGAGTGGGGATACTCGCCGACGGCGCTGGCTCGTTATCGAGCAGAAACCGGCGCTTCCGGCAAACCCAAGCCCGAGGATCGCAAGTGGCTGCGCTGGCGAGCGGAAAAAGTCACTGAAATGCTCGGCCTCATACGCAAGCGGGTACGCGCAGTGAAACCGAATGTCGTAATATCGGCGGCGACAGTCACGTGGGGCGATTGTTGCCCCAGCTTCAGTGAAAATCTTGCCTGTAAACTCACCTGCCAAGACTGGAACGACTGGCTCGACACCGGTCTTCTGGACGCCAACGTTCCCATGAACTACAGATCCGAGAGTTCGAGCAAGTCGGCGGCGCAGTTCAGGGCATGGCTCAACGGTTTCAAGAAATGGAATGGCGGCAGGCCGACTTACGTCGGTCTGGACGTGCACAACAATAACTCCGCGGGAATTGTTCGGCAGATAGAAGCCGTTCGCAAAGCCGGGCTGCAGGGGTACGTGTTGTTCTCGTTTAACGAGTCCGCGCTCAGGAATGCAACCGTCGCCGCGCTGGCAAAACAACATCCAAACACCGGCAATGCGGGCAGCATTGAGGTAATTGCGAGCAGGCAGATGTTCGATAAAGGTGTCAGATGCGCAATGGCAAATCAGCTCGGCATGGCTGAGGTCTATTTTAAGAAAGCAGTGGAACTGGAGCCGGGTTACATCGAAGCGCATTTCCGACTTGGACGCGTTTACCTAAGAGAACGAAATTATGCTTCGGCAAAAGAGGAATTCGAAGCTGTTCTGAAGCTCGACCCCACGCACTCAGGCGCAAAAGCCGAGCTGGATGCCATGAAATTGAACCTCGATTGAAGGTGTTTCGCCGGCAAATGTCGAACAAACTCCATGTTGGGGACATTTTAACCTCTAACGTCTAAGGAGGGCCTGATTATGCCAAAGGTTCTTGTCAGCGATAAGTTGGCCAAAGAAGGTATCGATATACTTAAGCAGGTTGCTGAAGTAGATGTAAACACCGGTCTGCCCGAGGATGAATTGTGCAAGATCATCGGGGACTACGACGCTCTTGTGATCCGCAGCGGCACCACCGTCACCGCCAAAGTCCTGGAGGCGGCCACCAAACTTAAGATTATCGGCCGCGCAGGGGTTGGAGTCGATAACGTGGACGTGCCCGTCGCGACCGAAAAAGGCGTGATCGTGGTGAACAGCCCCGGAGGCAACACAATCGCCGCCGCAGAGCTTACCGTCGCGATGCTGCTGGCGCTATCACGAAACATCCCGCAGGCTTACTGTTCCATGACCGAAAAACAGTGGAACCGCAGCAAGTATGTCGGCAACGAAGTTTACAAGAAAACGCTCGGCATCCTTGGACTGGGCAAGATCGGCCAGGAAGTGGCGAAACGCTGTCAGTCTTTCGGCATGAAAGTGATCGCCTACGACCCGTTCATTTCGTCCGAGACCGCTGATGCACTCGGGGTCGAAATCGTTGAATTTAATGACTGCCTCAAGCGCAGCGATTACATTTCGCTGCACCTGCCGAAAAACAAAGAGACCATCGGTTTGATCGGCGCGAAGCAGTTCGATATGATGAAAGACGGCGTTCGCATAGTCAACTGCGCGCGCGGCGGCATTATAGACGACGGCGCGCTGGCCGAAGCCATCAAAAGCGGAAAATGCGCCGGAGCGGGGCTGGATGTATATGTTTCCGAACCGCCTGATTTCTCGAACGAGCTTTTCTCACTGCCTAATGTCGTAACCACACCGCACCTCGGCGCATCGACCGAAGAGGCCCAAACCAATGTGGCTATTGACGTGGCCGAGCAGATCGTGGATGTGTTTGAGGGCAAATCGGCTCGCAGTGCCGTCAACATGCCAGCGCTTTCCCCCGAAGTCTTGGCCGCAGTGCAGCCGTTCCTGCCTTTGGCGGAGAAAATGGCGTCACTTGCCGCGCAGACCACTGAGGGTCGGCCTTCTCAGATATCGATCCGATACTGTGGAGAACTGGCCGAAGGAGAGACCGGACCCATCACGCGCTCGGTGCTTGTCGGTCTGCTGAGGCCTGCTCTGGGCGAAAATGTGAACTCGGTCAATGCGCCGGTTATGGCGAAATCGCGCGGCCTTGAGGTCGTGGAAAGCAAGTGCGCCGACGGCGGCGACTATGCGTCGCTGCTTTCAGTCAGCGTGACCACCGACAAGGGCGTCTATGAAGTTGCAGGAACGCTGTTCGGCGCTCGCGATATGCGGGTCGTGAAAATGGGTGGTTTCCCGATGGACCTCGTTCCTGAAGGTGTCGTGCTTGTCGCTCCACATATGGACAAACCCGGCGTTATCGGAAATGTCGGCACGCTTCTGGGCAATGAAGGAATAAACATCGCCAGCATGTATGTCGGCCGCAAAACCGCCGGAGAGAACGCGATAATGGTTCTCAATGTTGATGCCGAGATTCCCGCGTCGGTGCTGGAAAAGATTACTCAGCTCAATAACATCGACAGCGTCAAACAAGTGCGCTTGTAATCAGAGTAAGGAGCGCATTTGTTACAAAATGCGCTCCTTACACCGTTTTTCTGGCCCGAATCTGCTATTTTTTGGACTGTTTTTGTTCTTGCGCCATTTTCTCTTTCATACGGGTGCTGCGCATCTCGCCTCCGCGTCGCCCAATCTCCGCATAAAACTCTGATCCGCGCTCCTGTCTTACCGTTTCTCCGCCTTTCTTGCCTATCTCGCGATAGAACTGCGGGCCGTATTTTTTCTTGACCGCTTCTCCGCCTTTGCGTCCGGCTTGCTTTGCCAGTTCGGGATTTGCTGCAAATCCGCCGGATTGATCATGCTCATGTGAACCACGGTGCGCTTCAGAAATTTTCCTTGCGCCGGTGGACCCGCGGCGAGGTCCAGGTTTCTCTTCGGCCATGAGGACACCCCCTCCCAAAAGGTTGTGACTCGATACCCAAATTGTGTGTCGAGTGTTGCCGGAATTGTCACAGATACACTTACATCCGCCTGAGAGATACCCATTTATGCCCGCAAGGAAAACAGAAGTTTAGTGATATACTTTGATGGCGACGCGTATGTCAACTGTGCGATCACAATATTAACACAGCAGACACGCAAAGACAAGGGTCGGAGTGCGAGAAACGCGGAAATTTGTCATCTGAGGTGCTCGGACAACTCGCGAACGCGAATTATCCGAGCAAAATCGTGGCAGGAATTACTGTACGTATTGCATCTTTTCTTTTGCGAATTCATCGGCCGGATCCAGTTCCAGGGCGCGAAGGAACTGTTTCTTTGCTTCGGCCCTTTGCCCCAAGTGAGACAAACACCAGCCGAGTTGATCGTGTCCATAGGGGTCGTAAGGGATTTCGCGCACATATTTGGCGAACAGGTCGCGTGCCTTGCGAAGATGATTGAAGTCGTGTTTGTTCTGGTAAAGCAGAGCGTGGTCTCGCCCGAGGAACAATACCCATTCCGATGAACCCACCTGGCGATAGGCTTCTTCGGCGACTTTTATCGACTCGTCATAGCGCTTCAAACCGAACAGCACCTGGCACTTCTTAAACTTGCAGCCCATGTGTTGTCCTTTGGACGCCTTCAGACCGGCCTCCGCCTGCTGCAGTATTTCGGGTCTATACTTTTCGTGATTCACATCGGACAACAAAAGACAAGCACGCACATAACATGCGTCATCAGAGCCCGGGCCAAGCGACTTCTCCGCTTCCGCAAACAGGGCATCCATCCGCTCACGACTTCCGTCCCACTGCGACAGTAGCCCAGTACCATAATCGATGTAGATCCCCGCGTCTTTAGGATCGATCCGACGCAGATGGGCATACGACTTGTCTCTATCCTGATATCGGCCAAGCTGCAGGCTCATCCACATCAGGTTCTGCCATCCAAGCTGGCAGTCACGATCCATTTTGACCGCTATGAGCGCCTCACGAAGTGAATTGTTGCAGTTTTCCTCCCACTCCCGCTTGGCTGAAGACACCATTTTATTTAAGTAGTGCCCTTGGCGGGCGTTTGACGCGGCGCTATTATAACTTTGAGCAAGACAGGCATGAAGGAAAGCGTTGTCCGGCCACAAATCGACTGCGCACCGGCTCTGCTCAATGGCCAGCTTTCCATTCTGACGACATCTGGCTACATAAGCAAGAGCGCTGTGGGCGCGGTACATATTCGGGTCGGACGCAGCAACCTCGCGTAGTTCTTTTTCGGCCAAACCATACTCGAACATCTTGGTGAGCAGCAGTCCGTGCCAGACGTGCATCAGAGAATTGTCGTCAAACCTGTCAGGTATTGCTTTTAGCAGCACCTGCAGCTTTGCGTTGGATTTTAACTCTGGACCGTAAGACGGCCCGTACCAGTAATACTCGAGCAGCCTGAGTGCCGCAAACGAAGAATCTGGATCGCGTTCGACCATACTCCACCGCATCGCTTCCACTTTCTTCATATCGGTCTCGTACCAGCTCTCTCCGTAAAGCCGCAGAATATCAGGGCTCGTAAAGTTTGATTTGTGCAGCTCTTTGAACTGTCGGGGCGACGGCTCAATGCCCATCGCTTTGAGAATATAACCAGTGGCCTTCACCTGCTGTTGCGGCAGATCGGCGATTGTCCCGGACAGTTTGAAGACGGTTTTAGACTTTAGGTGATGTGTATCATAAATAAACAGAGTAATACCGTCGGTTTTTCCTCGAATCGTGAGATCGCCCGTCACAACATATCGCGTCCCCATAGCTTTTCCGTATTTGATTGACTGCGCATCTAAAACCGGCTTGTCTGGATCGCCTCCAGACTGGCAAACTCGCATCGCCAACTCGCTGCCTGTAAGCTCCTGGGTCACGCTTGTCGGCGCGCAGTAAAGCCTGTCCGCAAGCGACCTCGCGAACCCGGCTGCCCAGTATCTTGAACTGGAATCTCCACTGCCTCTGAAGTTGAAAACCGCAAGAGTGTCGTTTGATTTCTCCTTAGGCAGTTCGACATGGATCGGGCGTTGTGCCGGTCGATCTAGGGTGACACCATTGCGGCCAAACATATACGTCCCGATAAACCAAGCCCCCAAACCCAGGCATCCGACAACAATAATTGCTCCAATGACAAGAACAGTAATCACTATCTTGTTCATGCTTCACCCTCCACCTGCCGAGCTTATCAATGTAGTGGTATATTCGGGATAATTGGTGGAATGTCCTGCAAGACAAAAAGACCGGCGGCCTTGATCGACCACCGGTCTTTATCTGGCGGAGAGGCAGGGATTCGAACCCTGGGTGACTTGCGCCACGACGGTTTTCAAGACCGTTCCATTAAACCGCTCTGGCACCTCTCCAAGTTGTTGACTGTTAAATTATACCGTATCCGAAGACTTCTGTCATCTCCGGGTTAGTTGTAAGTCGCCCCAGATGAAAATCTCACGAACTCACCCGTCGGGGTTGTCCAGGCGACGTGGACGTTCTCCACATGGCTCATACGCGGGCCGTTATGCAAAGCCACAAGCAGCGCTTCGAGAGGACCTTCCTCGCCTTCGGCGATGACCTCCACATCTCCATTTCGCAAGTTGCGAACCACACCGACCAGTTGCAGTTCTCCAGCGCGCTCCAGCACAAAATACCGAAACCCCACACCCTGCACGCGCCCCTGCACCACAGCGTGCAATCGTTTCCGGCTAATATCACCGCTCATGCCCGGTTATCCACTTATATGTACAATTCGGCAATACTCACTCCACACCCGCTCTGAGCCGAACGCCACGCCGCCTCGGCCAACTCGATAACATGCAGCCCACACTCCGGCGGAACCCAGTTTTCGTCCCGCCCAAGAACGGCGTCACAGAAGCTCTGGTCGGTATTTCCGCTCTCGGGCAAGTCCAGAGGGTCTCTCATCTCGCCCTGTGCGTCGCAGTAAGTCAGGCGTCCGTTTCTATAGAAGATAATGCCTTTCGTGCCCCAAATCGTGAAATCTTCGTGCCATCGACAAACCGAGTCGCCGACAATAGTCACATTCCCAAGCGCGCCGTTAGTGAATTTGATCGCGATAGACGAATCAATGTCCACCAGAGTACCACGATTGTCGATAAACGCCCGCACACTCTCGACAGCAAGCCCGCTCGTCCACAAAATCATATCGAGCAGATGACTGCCGGAATCGTTGAGCTGGCCGCCGCCGGAAAGCGACGGGTCAAGCCGCCACGTGCCCTTCTGACTTGCTTTCCAAGACTGAGACTGCAACGCCGATACGGCGATAATCTCGCCTAACTGGCCGCTTTGCACCATACGCTTGATATACCGATACTGAGGTTTGAAGTGACGCTGATAGACCACCATCACAACCTTGCCCGACTCCTGCGCCCTCGCTACGATGTCTCGCGCCTGAATGGCATTGCAGGCCACCGGCTTCTCCACAAGAACGTGAAGCCCGGCGTTTAATGCGTCCATCACCTGCTCGTAATGATAAACGTGAGGAGTGCTGATTTCAACTGCATCGAGCCGGCCAGCCTTCAGCAGAAGCCCTAAATCCTGATATGACGGCACATCTCTCAACTCCGGCGCTTTCTCTTTTGCTGCGGCGATTCGGCTCGGGTCGACGTCACAGAGCGCGGCAATTTCGGCGTCCGGCGACTCCATGAAGCCGTGAATGTGCCGGTATGAAACTCCTCCGACACCCACTATGCCTACCCGAATCTTCTGCATAACGGCCATACCCCCTCGTAATTGGCTGAGAGCCAAGAGTGGAGAGATAAGAGTTAAAAACTATTGTCGATCAGCAGTTGTCCACTATCCCCTGACCAGCGCCCGCTCAATCGCCACCGCATCCGATAAAACTTTTGGCAAATCATCGAGGCTGAGCATGCTGGCGGCATCGCACATGGCGTTTGCTGGGTCGGGATGAATCTCCATAAACAGGGCATCCACTCCCACCGCCACCGCCGCTCGCACAAGATGTGGAATGAACTCCCTCGCGCCGCCCGACGCATTGCCCAAACCGCCCGGCCTTTGAACAGCGTGAGTGGCGTCGAAAATCACAGGACAACCCAACCCGCGCATAATCGGCAGGCTGGTCATGTCCACCACCAGGGTGTTGTATCCGAACGACACACCTCGCTCGGTCAGGCAGATATTCTCATTGCCGGTGCTGCGCGCCTTGCCGACGCTGTTCTTCATATCCCAAGGGGCCAGAAACTGGCCTTTTTTGATATTCACGCACTTGCCCGTACGGGCAGCCGCGACAATAAGGTCTGTCTGTCTGCACAAAAACGCGGGAATCTGCAGTATATCGGCGACCTCGGCTATCGGTTTCGCCTGAAATGTCTCATGGACGTCGGTGAGCACCGGCAGCCCCAGCTTCGACTTGACCGACGCGAGTATCTCCAGCCCTTTATCAAGACCAGGCCCGCGGAACGACTCCACACTGGTGCGGTTCGCCTTGTCGAACGACGCCTTGAATATATATGGAACCCCGAGGCCGTCGCAGATGCTCTTTGCTTTTGTCGCGACCTCAAGGCACAATTCTTCCGATTCTATTACACACGGCCCCGCGATGAGCGCCAGAGAGCGGCCGTCGCCAAACTCTATATTGCCTGCTTTGGCAAGTATCATGTAAAACTATCTCCCTAACCCAAATTATCTTCCACAACTAACGACTAAACACTTATCCGCCAAGCGCCCATATTCCTGCACGAGCGTGTTTAGAGGTTTCAGAGCTTTGAGGATCGAGAACAGAGGAGTAGCAGAGATTTTGGAGAGATGGTGAATAAGGCAAAGAACCCACATTATGTGGACGAATGATGTTCCCGGACAAGCCGCCGACAGACATATAGCCCGATCGCGGCGGCTCTGTCACTTTGTAATCGTCATTTAACAGGAAGCGCACGGCCTATCTTCTGCGCAAAAACGCAGGTATATCCAGCTCACCTTCGGGAATAAGCACCGGTTCAGGCACATCGAGCACCGACGACGGCCTCGGAGGAGCGCTCTCGCCCACTGCAGCCATCGTCTTCGACTCAGCCATCTGCTGCTGCCGATGCTGACCATCAAAGCCTGTCGCCAGAACCGTTATGCGAACTTCGTTATGCATGGATTCGTCGATAACCGTGCCGAATATCACGTTCACGTCTTCGGCGTCGCACGCCTTGTAGACTATATCGGCGGCATCATAGACTTCAGAGAGAGTCAGATCAGGACCGCCCGTGATGTTTATAAGCACACCGCGCGCGCCGTCGATTGTCGTCTCAAGGAGAGGACTCGCGCAGGCCATCTGAGCCGCATGCGCCGCCTTCTGCTCGCCGCTGCCCAAGCCGATCCCCATCAGAGCCGTGCCCTGGTTCACCATAATCGTCTTCACGTCGGCGAAGTCAACATTAATCATACCCGGAATGGTGATAATGTCTGAAATGCCTTGCACACCCTGCCGCACAACGTCGTCGGCGACATTAAAGGCATCTTTGAGCGTGGCTTTCTTTTCAACGACGTCCAGCAAACGGTCATTCGGAATGGTGATGAGCGTATCGACCCTGTCTCTGAGCTCCTTAACGCCGCCCTCCGCAACTCTAGCGCGGCGCGGCCCCTCAAATGCGAACGGCTTGGTCACAACCGCGACCGTAACCGCGCCCATTTCCCTGGACATCTCCGCAATAACGGGAGCGGCTCCGGTGCCGGTGCCGCCGCCCATACCCGCGGCTATAAATACCATATCGGCTCCCTCAAGAAGCCTGCGAATCTCTGGACGGCTCTCCTCGGCAGACTCTCGACCCATCTCGGGGTTGCCGCCTGCACCCAGACCTCTGGTGAGATTCGCGCCGAGTTGGAGCTTGCTCTTGGCAGCGGACAGTTCCAAAACCTGGGTATCGGTGTTCATAACCAGAAAATCGACGCCCGTGAGACCGGAGTCCATCATCCTGTTGACGGCGTTCATACCTCCACCGCCGACCCCGATTACCTTGATTTTTGCGTAATAATCGCCCGAACCGTTCACCATCCGACTACGCTCCTTTCGCCGTCAAAGTTATAAATAGTTATGACATCCATGCCGTGTAAATCAAATGAAAAACGTGTTGTATTTTCTACTATCTGCCCTTACGAAACTTGAACATGTCAAGCAGGCTCTGTTTAAGTGTAACACTCTTCTGCTCATCCCGCAAGTCCGAATGTTGTTTTGCCGCATATAAAACTAAGCCGACGGCCGTCGAAAAAATGGGGCTCTGCACAGTATCGTTCAAGCCGCCGACATTCCTCGGCAGCCCAAGCCTCACCGGCATCCCGAGCACGTTTTCGGCAAGTTCCAGCGTCCCGGGCATCTGCGATCCGCCGCCTGTAAGCACGGCACCCGCCGCCAGCAGTTCGATATAGCCGGACTTGATAAGCTCCTCGCGAACCATACTGAAAATTTCCTGCATGCGGGGCTCTATTATCTTCGCAAGGATTTCCCTGGGAAGTTCCCTGGAAGATTCCGCTCCGAGGCTCATAATCTCGAACGTGTCCTCCGGTTCGATCATGTCCACAGTCGCGCAGCCCGACACAATCTTGGCTCTTTCGGCTTCTTCCTGGGCAGCCCGTAGACCCACCGCAATATCTTTTGTGACGTGATTGCCGCCGACCGGAAGCACCGCCGTGTAGAAAATCTCACCATTGGCGAAGACCGCGACATCGGTCGTGCCGCCGCCGATATCCACAAGCGCGACCCCAAGGTCTTTTTCGGCAGGAATTATGGCGCTTTCGCTGGTGGCTATAGGTTCGAGGACGGTCATGTCGATCTCAAGCCCGGCGCGCTGGACACACTTCACTACATTGTCCAAAAATGATGTCGAGCCGGTGACAATATGTGTCTCCACTTCCAAGCGGCTGCCCGACATGCCGACTGGGTCTTTAATGCCGTCCTGGCCATCCAGCGTAAAGTCTCTGGGCAGCGCGTGAATGATCTCGCGCTCCGGCGGCAGAACGATCACCTTGGACGCATCGACGACCCGCTCTACGTCGGAACGGGTAACTTCTCTATCCGAGCTGGAAATCGCGATCACCCCGCGGCTGTTGAGCGATGAAATATGCTCGCCCGTCACGCCGACAACCACCGACCTGATCGAAACCGTACCGCCCATTTTCTGAGCCTTGTCCGTGGCGCTCTGAATGGCCTCCGTGGTGGCGTCGAGATCGACCACAACCCCTTTGCGCAAACCGTTGGACGGGGTCAGCCCCACGCCGATAATGTCCGCACTGCCGGCGTCGAAATCAACGTCCGCAAGCACGCAGCAGGTCTTTGTAGTCCCTATGTCCAGGCCAGCGATAAATTCTTTTCGACTCAATGTGTCGTCTCCGTAACGGGTGTAAGGTTTTAAGATTCTCGTTTTCTATTCATGCTGGTCTGCGTCAGCCAGTAACGGCGGATCAGGGACAAATTGAGAAACACCCTCCACCCCAGTACCACTACCGCAGCCAGGAAAAGGTCAAGCCCAATTTGATCGCCCAGGTAAGCAAGCATGGCGGCCAGAATGGTGTTTACGACGAATCCCGATATGAATATGTCGTCGTGAAACTTGCCTTCAATACCAGCTCTGATACCGCCGAATATGGAATCAAGCCCGGCCAATGTGGCCAGCGACAAATACGCCGCGTAATCGGACGGCACTCTGATCGGAAGCCAGTATACAAGAAACCCCAGCGCCAAGCCCACCAAGGGCAGCCAAATCATGATATTCTCCGAAAGAACATATTACTATTACAAAAAAACTCTGCTACTTTTGCCTCTTACCGGGCAAAACCGGATGCGCCACACTGAATCTGGTGCTCCCGGCGTAAGCTGGAACCAATAGATCAGACTGTCTCCTGACCTCGATCATATCCAGCAAAAACAACGCGTCCGCGACACCGCCGGGCAGCGTCAGCGCTTTGTCGAGCACATTCGATTTGCCGATAGCGGTAATCAGATAAGGCGGCGCAACTTGAACCGAGTTTACCAACACAACCGGCCCCACGCATCTCACCGACGAATTAGCGATCAAGCGCTGGTCATTCACAGAAATCGCCTCGGCTCCCGAGGCGAAAAGCTCATCCACTATAGCCCGGATGTCCGAATCGTGAACCACATAGTTCTCGATGACATCCGCGCGCGTTTCTGAAGGGTCCAGCTTCGGGCTATCGTGAAGCGTCACCACAATTCCCGCTCCGCGAACCGCCACTGTCCCCGCAAGCATCTTAGACTCGTTAAGCGTCTGCTCCAGACTCTTTGCGCTCGATAGACCAGCCGCCTGTTGGCGGGCCATATCTTCGTTGCGCTGCTTAAAATCGGCCAACTCCTTGCGCAGTCGCAGATTTTCCTGCTTGGACGCACTGAACGCGGCTCTAAGCGCCGGCATCCGGTTCGGCACACCATCGTTGGCGGCCTGCCGCTGCGTCTTCAGAGACAACGCCAACAGCATCCCCAGAACAATGCAAAGCGCCGTAACCTGAAACACCCACGATTTGCCGCGAACGGACGACATGTTGATTGACATTTTT
This sequence comes from bacterium, assembly GCA_021372295.1. Lineage (GTDB taxonomy): Bacteria > Armatimonadota > UBA5829 > UBA5829 > UBA5829 > UBA5829. The sequence goes on from JAJFUS010000006.1 coordinate 12,224, forward strand.
ACACAGTCACACACCGCGGAGCGTCATGACGCATTTTGCGCGACCGCCTTCGGCCTCCATACGGGAGCACTGGGACAGCTCAGGTCTATGTATATCGCTTCCCTTGCAATCGACGGACGGTATGCGAGCGCGCTTCGCAGCAGTGACATCTTCCTTGCTATATCATCGGGCTGACCGAGCCTGACGTAAAAACCACTGCTCATATTTAAGCATATATCACCATCAGGGTCAATGGAAATTTTATCGACCCGAATGTTTTCGTTCCGAGCCAATTTAACAACCTCAAGCGCGCATCCGACTCTATCCGACCCCGCCACTTTGCCAGGCTGCAACCCTGTCAAGTTCGATATTTCGATCAATGGAATGCCTCTAACGGGGCCGCAGGTCTTGTGAAACATCAGGCCGTCATCCTGAATCATGCAGCACGTCCGGCCATCCGTAAGCACAGCGCCCGCTTTCCGTTCGGTCACCTGAACCCACATCTTATCAGGGAATTTTCTGCCTATTCTAACCGACTCAATCTCGTTCAAACCAAGTATTGCTGAACTCACCGGATATTTCCGAACCAGAAAAATATTTTTGCCGATCATGCACTGCGAATATTTGTTCACCATCTCGCCATCGGACAGTTCCACTCCCTGAATACCGACTTTGCTGACATTCAGATCAGGCGTCTGCAGAGCGTAAGTAATCGACATCGACAACAAAACCGACATAAAGAAAAACGAAAACAACAGCCTGTAGTTTGGCTTCTTGCGATTTCGAGTCGATCTGCTTACCGGCCGTGTTCTGCGTCGAACACATCTGCGAGTTGTCGCTCGTCTCACTGTTGAAACCCCCGAATCAAACGTTGTCTTCCATCGCGTATTCGATCAACATATCCAGCAGCCTGCCGAACGAAATTCCCGCCGCCGCCGCCGCCTGCGGCAATAGGCTGGTGGGCGTCATGCCGGGAATTGTGTTGACCTCAAGGACGAACATCTCATCATTGGTCATAATTATATCCGTCCTTGACACGCCTTTGCAACCCAGCGATTTATGCGCCGCAAGCCCCAATTCCTGAGCCCTCTCGGCAGCTTCCGAGCTTATTACAGCGGGCACGATTTCCTGCGTCGCCCCCGGAGTATATTTTGCCTCGTAGTCGTAAGACCCATTTTTCGGAACGATCTCGATCACCGGAAGCGCGAAAGGCTCATTGTTGCCGAGCACAGCGACAGTCAGTTCCCTGCCCTCGATAAATTGCTCAATGATTATCTGACCGTCATAGCAAACAGCATCTTTGATAGCATTATTCAACGCCTCGCGACTGTTTACCTTCGTCATTCCGATACTCGATCCCTGACGGCTCGGCTTGACTATAACCGGGTAGCCGATTTTGTCGACCGCCGCAGTGATGAACTCCTCATCCCACTTGCCATTCTTGCAGCAGAAATCCACCGACGCGGGAACCGGCACGCCGTCGATTGCCAGCACTTTCTTCGCCATCGACTTGTCCATCGCAAGCGCACTCGCCAAGACTCCCGAGCCGGTATATGGAATCCCAAGAAGTTCGAGGAAACCCTGAACAGTGCCATCCTCGCCGTACCTGCCATGGAGCGCGAGAAAAACCACATCCGGCCTCAGACCGGAATCGCCCGCTATCTCCTGCACGGACACCAACTTGTTTTCACTGCAAAGCGCGGCTCCGACTGACGCAACAGCCTCCACCTCGGTCGATGCGCCCTGCAGGCACTGCCGCCTGGTTCCTGGAATCAGGGCAGCGTCCACGCCGACCGCCTCGTATTTGCCCATATCGAGCGCATCCAGTATCTGCTTGCCGGTCGATAACGAGACTCCCCGCTCACTCGACATACCACCCATCATCACCGCAACTTTGATCTTGCCTTTTCGTTCTACCATTCGCCCACTAACCTGACCTCATATTCCAAATCTACACCATGTATATCTTTGACCAACTTTTTGACCTTTTCCGCTAACGTATAAAGGTCTGAAGCTGTGGCGTTATGTGCATTCATGATAAAGTTTCCGTGGATTTCCGATACAACCGCCCCGCCCTCACGCATGCCCTTGCAGCCCGCACCGTCAATCAATCCGCCAGCGCTCAGACCTGTGGGATTCTTAAAGAAACACCCCGCACTCTTGCCCTGCGGCTGAGTGTCGGCGCGGTGTTTTCTTACGCCCTCCAAATGCTGGGCGATGGCCTCTCCGTCACCGGTCTTCATCTTAAACGAAGCATACGTAATAATGAGAGATTTGTCGTATTGAAAGCGACTGTTTCGGTAGCTGAACCCGCATTTTGCTCTCTGAAGGGTCTTCTTTTCGCCGGTATCGGTCACGACCCGAACGCTGTCGGTCACTTCGTCTATATATCCGCGATGAGTGCCCGCGTTCATTACAATCGCCCCGCCGACGCTGCCGGGAACAGTCCCTACTCCTTCAAGCCCGCTGAGATTGTTTTTGGCGGCAATATCGGCTACCCTCGAAATCCTCGCTGCCGACCCCGCCACAATCTGCCTGCCTTGGACTTCTATACTCGAAAACTGCTCGCCCAGCTTGATTACGATTCCACGTATGCCCCTATCCGAGACAAGCAGGTTCGCGCCGTCGCCTATTACCATCCAGGGGATTTCGTGCCGGGATATGTATAACATGAGTGCGGATAGTTCGTCTTCATTGGACACTTCAACAAAGTAATCAGCCGGTCCGCCGACACCAAGCGTAGTGTATCCGGCCATAGGCTCGGATTCGGTGACTCGTCCGGTCGCAATGAGTTTCAGGTCGTCGATAACACTCATATTACGCGCCTCTCTCTGAGAGAATCGCAGCCAAGCTCTCGCTGACAGCGCGTATATCGCCAGCGCCCAGGATTATTACCAGGTCGCCGCTCGTCAATTTATCCGCCAGACCGACAGCAATCTCATTCTTTTCGGGCGCGTATCGGACATCGGCAAAACCGTTCGAGCGCATTTGATCGACAATGATCCCGGCGGTTACGCCATCAATTGGCTGCTCGCGGGCCGCGTATATCGAGCTGACAATCACCTCGTCAGCAATCGAAAGAGCCTCAGCGAACTCACCGGCGAAGGCCTTTGTGCGCGAATACAGATGAGGCTGGAAGACGGCGATTATATGCCTGTCTTGGTGAGCTAAACGCGCGCCGGAGAGCGTCGCCTTGATCTCAGCCGGGTGATGAGCGTAGTCATCGACGACCGTTACACCGCTCTCATCATAAAGAATCTCCCAGCGCCGACCGGCCCCGGTGAAATCGCGAAGCCCCATGCGGACGGCGTCAAAATCAGCGCCAAGCTCGAATGCCGCGCCTGCCGCCGCAAGAGAATTAAGCACGTTCTGCCTGCCAGGAACGCTCATTGTGACCTTGCCCAGAGTCTTGCCGCCAACCGAGAGCATATACGTCGGCTCAGGATTCGACACATCCACGTCAGCGGCTAAAATATCGGGCGAACCGTTTGTGCCGAACCACACGACTCGCCTGCCGCAGCCGTTTAGTACCCGGCGCGCGCGGTCGTCGTCGCCGCACGCGATAATCGTGCCGTTCTCATCAACCTGCCCGGCAAACTTTCTGAATGTCTCTTCGATGCGCTCGATTGTGCCGTAATGATCAAGGTGATCGGCGTCGATATTGGTGATGACCGCAATCGACGGATAAAGATGCAGAAACGAACTGAACGCCTCGCATGCCTCGGTCACAAAAACAGACCCATTGCCAATTCGCACGTTGCCGCCCAAAGACTTCACGTCGCCGCCGATAAGCACATTTGCGTCCAGATCGGTACGCTCCAGAATCGCGTTCAGCATAGAGGTGGTGGTGGTCTTGCCATGCGTGCCCGATACTGCGACCCGGTGCTTGTACGGCTCCATCAACCGGCCCAGCATCACAGGTCGCTCCAGCGTCTCCACACCCAACCGAGCCGCTTCGACCATCTCCGGGTTGTCTTTGGGAATCGCAGCCGAGTAAACAACCACGTCCGCGCCGGTCACATTGCCCGCCGCATGCCCGATATGTATCGTGACACCGGCTGATTCGAGGCGTCGGGTGACGTCGCTCTCCTGCCGATCCGAGCCGCTTACATGCTCGCCACGCTTATTGAGAACGTGGGCAATGGCGCTCATTCCAGCGCCGCCTATACCTATTAGATGATAATGCAAAATGAAACCCCGTGTATTTGATTAAGAATTAAGAATTATTGAGAATTGGCATATCGGAGGTTTCTGATATCTCATGCCTTGGGACACCCATATCTCGGCCCACACACCTATCTCCTAACGCATTCCTCAGCCACGCGCCTCGCCGCATCGATCCTGGCAAGCGATGCGCTCGCATCAGCCATTGCGCGAAGCCTGTCGGGATCGGATCGCAAGTCGATCACCAAATTCCCGAGCATGCCATTTGTCGCCGAGGCCTCTTCACACATAATCCCTGCGTCTCGGTTAACAAGATACTCCGCATTGCGCTTCTGCTCTCCTGTAACGGCATGCGGATATGGAACCAATATACTCGGCAGCCCCGCCAAAGTCAGTTCGGCAATCGTCGACGCGCCACTGCGACATATTACAAGATCAGCCGCCGCTATGGCACACGGCATGTCCAGGTAGGCCATCACGTGATATAGGTCCGATTCCGCAGATCGACAATCGTCCATATTACGTTTGCCGACCTGATGGAGCACCTGCGTATTGCCGTCATTAACCATCGACCACATATCCATTACGAGTTCGTTGAGACGTTTGGCGCCCTGACTTCCGCCAACCACCAATATAGTAAACGCATCCTCGCGCAAACCCAGCTCGCGCCTGGCCTCAGCTTTTCCACGCAGTGACTGAAACTCCTTGCGCGTCGGAAGCCCGGTCAGAACGACTTTGCCCTCCGGGAAATACGCAGCCGACAGATCGAACGACACACAGACTTTGTCGGCTATTCGCGACAGCCAAAGGTTGGTTCTGCCGGGCACGGTATTTTGCTCGTGAATGACGATCCTTATGCCCAGGCTTTTCGCGGCAACCAGCACAGCGGCGGTCGTATAACCGCCAGTGCCGACTACTACGTCCGGCTTGAACTTGCTCAGAATTCTTCTTGCGCGAAATACTCCCGCGATCAGCCTGCCTGTAGATGCTATGTTCTTGATCGACAAAGACTTCGTCAGCGACGAACTCGGCACAGCCTCAAACTCGATGCCGGCGGCCCTCGCAATCGCGCCCTCCGGCCCGTGCGAGCTACCGACGAACAGAAGCTCGATAGCCGGATCGATGTCGCGAAGAGCCTCCCCCACGCTTACCGCGGGATACACGTGACCGCCCGTTCCGCCGCCCGTCAACACTACTTTCATATAAATCCCGTTCTTCCAATTCCACATTGACCTGCCGTGAAACCGACAGGAGTATTCCAGCTGCGATCATCATAGAAATAAGTGACGACCCGCCATAGCTGATAAACGGCAGCGGCACGCCGGTCGCCGGAATCGACGCGCTCACAACCGCAACATTTACAATCGCCTGCAGCCCGATAATCGAGCTGATTCCCACCGCCACCAGATTGCCGTACGTGCTCTTAGACCTGCGCGCGACATCCAGCCCACGGTAAACCAGAAGAAGGAAAACCGCCAGCAGCACTATGCCGCCAATCAGTCCAGCCTCCTCACCGAGTGTGGCAAAAATGAAGTCGGTGGACGCCGCCGGTATATAGAGTTTCTCACGGCCCTCGCACAAACCCACGCCCGTCAGACCGCCGGTTCCAAGCGCAATCAACGAGTGGATCACCTGATAACCATCGCCGTAAGGATCTTTCCAAGGATTGAGCCAAACCCATATTCGCTGCAGACGATACGGCTCAAGCAGCACGAGTCCGCCCACAGCCGCAGCGCCCGTTCCCAATATGCACACAAGATGCCGTTTCATTGCGCCAGCGGCGTAAAGCATTATGAAACACGTTCCAACAATCGCCAGCGTGGTTCCAAGATCAGGTTCGATCACGATTAACCCGCACATAACCGCCACAACAAGCGCAGGCGCGATCCAACCCTCGCCCAGCCGCCTTATACGCATCTTGCGCCTGGAAAATATCCCAGCCAGATACAGCACGACCGCAATCTTCGCCAGTTCCGACGGCTGCAGGTTGACCGGCCCAATCGGAATCCATCTGAACGCGCCGTTAACCCTTCGTCCGACTCCCGGAACCATAACCGCGACAAGCAGCAGCAATGAGACCACCAGCAGTGGCAAAGTCCACTTTATAAGACTGGCGAGCCGCACCCTCGACACCGCAAACATCAGCCCAAGCCCAGCCGCCGCAAACATGATCTGGCGCTTAACCATATACCAGATGTCGTAATTCGCCCACTTGGCGTCGCCGGTCTTTGCGTAACTCGCGTCGAACACCAGCAGCACTCCCGCGATCAGCAGCAGCGCGACAGCTCCCATCACTCCAATGTCCGGCGGAGCAAGCCTGGCTTCCTTTCTCATGTCTGTTCTCCGTTATGCGTCAGCCAATGCTTTCGCAATTCGCCTTTCTAACTTTTTGACTGGACTGCTTCTTTGAACACCTGGCCGCGGTGCTCAAACGAGTTGAACATGTCGAAACTCGCGCAGCCCGGCGTGAGAACTACAACATCGCCCGGCTCGGCCAGTTTTCGAGCAATTTCCACAGCTTCCTGCATCGAACCCGCGCGAGATATAGCCTCAAACCCGGCCTTTCGAGCGGCGGCGTCTATCAAACCCGCGTCCGCGCCGATGAGCACCACGTGCTTCGCCTTGCGTTTGAACGCCTCGCCCAGAGGAGCGTAGTCCGACCCCTTGTCCTTGCCGCCCGCGATTATTATCTGCGGCTCGTCAATCGCCTCGACCGACCGCACCGCCGCATCGACATTGGTGCACATGGAGTTGTTGATATACTCCACGCCGTCGATCACAGCCACCGACTCCAGCCTGTGCTCCACTGGCTTGAACTCTCTGACGGCCTTGAGAATACTCTCGGGCTTGACGCCCATAGCCAGAGCCGCGCACGACGCCGCGAGAACGTTTTCGACATTATGCTCGCCCCTAAGCGGTATGTCAGACCGAGTGCAGACAACCGTCTCTACGCCGTCAAGCCGCACGATCAAATCATCGCCACGGACAAATCCGCCCTCGCTGATATCAGACTTTCGACCAAACATCAAAACTCGACCCTTAAGGCCAGACGCAAGCGACGCCGTAAACGCATTCTCGGCGTTTGTGACCGCGAAGTCACCGCCGGATTGATTCTCAAATATACGCGCTTTGAGTCCCGCATACTCTTCGATGCTCGCATGACGATCCATGTGGTCGCTCGTCACATTCAGCAGCATCGCGACTTTCGGCTTGAACGAAGTAATCCATTCCAACTGAAAAGTGCTGATCTCGGCCACTATTACGCTGTCGGCGGTCGCCTTGTGCGCAGCCGTAACCAACGGCAACCTGATATCTCCCGCCACAACGTTTCCCGCAATATACGTATCGCGGCCGTCCGCCATCATGATCTGACCGGTAAGGACAGTGGTGGTGGTCTTTCCATTCGTACCAGTAATAGCAATAATCGGAGCCTTCGACAGCCTATACGCCAACTCGATCTCTGAAATGACCTCGATCCCACGTCTTTCAGCCTCGGCAAAAACAGGCATGCTCTTCGGCACACCCGGGCTTGGAACGACGAGGTCTATGCCGTCCAGATCGACCGAGTCCGACCCCGCTCTGACCTCCGCGCCGATCCGATCCGCGAAATCGATTGCTTCAGCAAGCTGAGACGCGTCTTTCTTGTCATATAGCATAGTGCGCGCGCCAAGCTCACGCATCACTTCCGCAACAGCCAAACCGGTCCGCGCCATGCCGATTACCGCTATCGACTTATCATTATAGCCAGACATTACCACCAACCCATCGCCGCACCGGCAAACCCAAGCACAGCGGCAATCACTCCGCAAATCCAGAACCGCACCACGACCTTCTGCTCAGGCCAGCCCAGCATCTCGAAATGATGATGCACCGGGCTTTTTAGGAACACCCGCCTGCCGGTTCCCGTTCTGATTCGAGTATATTTAAACACAGCCCACTGGAGGGCTGTCGAAAGGCCGTCGAGAATAAATACCATCCCGATCACGATCAATAGAACCTCGCGATGCGTCACAATCGCAGATGCGGACAGCAGCGCACCAAGCGCGAGGGAACCCGTATCGCCCATGAACACCTTGGCAGGATTTGCATTGTACCAAAGAAACGCCAGACATGCACCGGACGTCGCGACAAGCAACGGTGTAAGAACAAAAGGCCACGTGGTAAAGCCAATGATCAAATCGCCCGAAGGGGGCAATCCACACCACACAAGAACAGGGACTAAAATCAACACTAATCCTGAAACGAGACCATCCAGCCCGTCTGTAATGTTGACAAAATTCGACATCCCTGCAATGAAAAATGTGGCAAGCACCCAATATGCCTCACCAAGGAAAAAATGCTTCCCTGCAACGTTTAGCACAGGGTCGAAGCCGGCCTGCCGCAGCCACAGCACGAATCCTGCGGCGATTAGCAGTTGCAGTGCAGCTTTGGGTTTGCTGGAGATACCACGTATGCCTCTAACCGGCTTGATAGTTAAGTAGTCATCGACCAGCCCCACAAAGGCATAACTCAACACCAATATCAGCAGCGCCATCAAATATCTGAAACATTCAGGGTAGAAAAACTCATGAAGAGACGTCTTTCCGGCGCTATACAGCGCTGTGGGCACTCCAATAAGAATACCTAGGATTATTATTATTCCGCCCATTGTAGGCGTTCCAGCTTTTGATTTATGAGACTCAGGACCATCGACCTGGATCGTCTGCCCTATCTTCAAACGCTTCAACAAGCGTATGACACCAGGTGCAATCATCATCGACACAACAAACGCGACAGCAAACGTCAGCACCACAAGATTATAGTCAAGAAACAGCAATCAGCCCCTCCACAATCCGCTCCATCTTCATAGCGCGTGAGCCTTTCACCAGCACGACATCACCCTCGCACAGCTTTGACGGCAATTCGCGGGCGGCAAGCGCGCTGTCATCGAACTCGCTTACCAGGCTCACGGGCATACCGGCGTCAATCGCGCCGCGGGCGATAAGCTTGGCAAGCTGACCGACCACCACCAGCATATCTATGCCGCACTCTTTCACGACCCTGCCGGTCTCCATGTGCGCGTTCAAAGCGTGATCACCGAGCTCTAGCATATCGCCCAGCACGGCTATTTTTCGAGTGCCCTCCATCATCGCAAGAGTCCTCAAAGCGCTCTGCACCGACGCCGGGCTGGCGTTATACGTGTCGTCAATAACTACCGCGCCCTTGCGCGTAGGGATCACATTCGAGCGCTTCTCTGGAGCCTTGAAGTTCGCCAGAGCCTCGCGAATATAGTCGTGCGGAATCTCCAACACCTCGCCGACGGCAATCGCGGCCAGAGCATCCTTTATATTGTGCTCGCCCGGCACGTGAATGCGAACGTCGAACGACCCTCGCGGTGTCTGTACCTCGAAAGCGCAGCAGCCCTTGGAATCCAGACCAGCCGAGACCGCGCGTATATCGGAGGTCGCGCTCTCACCGAATGAGACAACCCTGCACTTCGCCCGAGCGCTCAAACGGTCGAAATAAGCATCGTCCGCGTTGAGAACCGCAGCGCCGTCTGCGGGAAGATAGTCCAAAAGCTCACCCTTGGCGTCAGCGATGGCGTCGATGCTGCCCAACAGCTCTATGTGAGACATGTGAATGTTGGTAATCACGCCGACAAACGGTTTCGCGATCTTCGCCAGATACTCTATCTGACCTGCGCCGCGCATGGCCATCTCCACCACGGCTGTCCGGTGCTTTGGCGAAAGCTCAAACAATGTCAGGGGCAGCCCGATCTCATTGTTGAAATTGCCCGCGCTCTTCAAGACCGGCCCTCTCGCCGCCACAACAGCCGCAATCATCTCTTTGGTGGTAGTTTTGCCGACGCTGCCCGTCACTCCGACCACCACCGGGTCGAATTTGGATCGATAATACGCGGCAAGCTCGCCGAGAGCGGCAAGGGTGTCGTCCACGCGAATCGCCAGACACCTCGCCTCAACCTTACGAGACACGACCACGCCCGAAGCGCCCTTAGCAAGCGCGTCGGCAAGGAATTTGTGTCCCTCCGAACTTTCTCCAGTCAGGGCGAAGAACAAATCGCCCGGCTTGATGGTGCGCGTGTCGGTGCTGACACCAGTGATCTTCGTATCCAAATCGCCCGAGAGCAATTCTCCACGCACTGCCTGCAAAACTTCTTCAGCTTTGATTGTCTGCATGTCTCGAACTCTCCGCTCTTAGCTCTTAATCTTCAATTCGATAGCTTCCAACGCCACTTCCCTGTCGTCGAAGTGGATCGTCTTATCGGCAAATATCTGATAATCCTCGTGACCCTTGCCCGCGATCACGACCAAATCGCCTGTTTCGGCCATCCCAATCGCCTCAAAAATCGCTTTCCGGCGATCCTCCTGCACTGTGATCTTCGACTTCTTATCGTCAGGAATGCCGCCCAGAATATCATCGATAATCGCCGATGGATTCTCTTTTCGCGGGTTATCGGACGTAATCACTGCAATATCGGCCAAATCCGTCCCGATCTTGCCCATAATCGGACGCTTGCCCTTGTCGCGATTGCCGCCGCACCCGAAGACCGCGATAAGGCGCTTATCCGTCAGAGTCCTGGCAGTTTTGAGCACGTTTTCCAACTCGTCGGGAGTGTGGGCATAGTCCACCAACACGCCGAAAGCCTGCCCGCATTCGACCGATTCAAACCGACCAGGCGCACCGGCTGCATTCGCGAGACCCTCGCTTATCGTATCAAGGCTTAGGCCGAGGGCGATTCCCACAGCCGCGGCCGACAGCGCGTTATAGACGTTAAACGCCCCGCCGATATTCATCGCGACCGGCGCACTCTCATCGCGATAGGTCATATTAAACGCAACCGACTTCTCACTGACAACCGCATCACTTGCGACGACATCCGCGCCGTCGCTCATACCAAATGTAATAACGCTTCCGCAAGAGGCCGCGATGACTTTTCCGGCCTGAATATCGTCAAAATTTATAACCGCGTGGAACGCCTTGTTCGAGAGCTTCGGCAAATCCCTAAAGAGAATCGTCTTCGCATCGAGATAGGCTTCTTCGGTAATGTGGAAGTCGAGATGGTCGCGCGCAATATTGGTGAACACGCCGCAGTCGAACTCGCAGCCCAGCGCTCGACCCTGATATAGACCGTGCGAACTGACCTCCATCGCGACGACTTCGACACCCATATCGACCATTTGAGCCAATATACGCTGCACATCGACGCTTTCGGGCGTAGTGTGTTCGGTTTCGATCATCTCGCTGTCTATCTTCGCCCCGAGAGTGCCGATCAGACCCGACTTCATCCCAGCCGTCTGAAATATCGACTGAATCAGGTGCGTGACGGTCGTTTTGCCGCTGGTACCCGTGACGCCGATCAACTTGATCTTACGCGACGGATAGCCGTAAAACGCCGACGCGATTTCGCCCATAGCCACCCGGCCGTCCGGCACGACCACATAAGGCACGCCTCGTTCAAGCGCCTCGGGCACTTCGCGTTCAGCCACAATCGCCGACGCGCCGGAGTCGAGCGCGCTCATAACGAACTGATGACCGTCGAACGATCCACCCTGCATCGCGATAAAAACATACCCCGGACCGACTTTGCGGCTGTCATACGCGATACCCGACACCTGCGCATCGCCCGCGTTTACCGACCTGCCGTCCGTCAATAACCTGCTAAGCTCTGAGAACCACATACCTAATATTATACACCCATCACAAAAAAATCGGGACTGCATGACCTCCGCACAAGACTTGCCCATTCATCTTATGCGGCTTCACGCAGCCCCTCCATGAGCGAATGGCCAAATCGGCTGACCAACCCGCCTGCTCCTCGCAAAATTCGCCCAGACGCGAGGAGCTAAAATTGATTGGGACGGCGGAGGAAGAGTCGGGCTCGCCCAAGATCCTTCCGCTCCCTGTTTCCCGCAGCCCCAAATCAAAAAGTTTGAAAGTTAGAAAGTCAAAAAGTTAGAAAGTGGGAGTTGCGCCATGCGTTTCAGGTCTTCTTCACGTTTCTGCTTGATCTCGTGATTGCTTGGCGCATCGGACGGCACTTTCAAATACCACAGCGCCTTCTCGCCTATCTCCTGGAACACCGGCCCCGCGACGGTCGCGCCCCAGTGCGAGCCCTTAGGTCGATTAACCACCACAGCTATCGCCAGCCTGGGACTACTCGCCGGAGCGAACCCCATAAACGACGCGATATACGCGCCCGGTTCATACCCACGTCCGTTAGTCTTGGCAATTTGCGCACTGCCGGTCTTGCCCGCGACAGTGCGGCCGTCAATTCTCGCCGCTTTTCCTGTGCCCGAATCCACGCAGCTCTTCAACAATTTCACGGCCATCCGCGCCGCTTCTTCAGATATCACACGGGTCTTTTTACCCGGAGTGAACGCCTTGTATATCGAACCGTCCGAATTGCGAACCTCCCGCACGATCTTCGGTTCGACACGCACCCCGCCGTTTGCAATCGTAGCGTACACACTCGCCATCTGCAGAGGAGTCACCGCCAACCCCTGGCCGAACCCGATATTCGCCAGACGAATAGGCCGCCACTTATCGGGAGACTCTATATAACCGACCGCCTCGCAGCCAAAACCCGTGTCCGGTCTATCCAAAAGCCCAAAAGCCTTCTCATACTTATACAGTTTCTTCGACCCAAGCCTCAGAGCCACATGCGCCGCCGCTATATTACAGGACTGCTCAATCATCCTGAACATATCTACGCCGCCGTGACCGTCCAGATAAGGCCTGTGAAGTGTACACCTGATGCGGCCGCCTTTCATCTTCTCGCAGCCTGTGCAATGCGCCAATATACTGCGCGGGCTGATTCCCTCGTTGAGCGCGGCGGAAGCCGTCACCATCTTCAAAGTGCTGCCCGGCTCATACAAGTCGGCTACGGCGCGGTTTCGCCACAACGGCGGTCTCGTCTTGCGAACGTTGTTGGGGTCATAAGTCGGATAATTCGCCAGCGCGAGAATTTCCCCTGTGGCAGGATCCAACACCACCGCGCACGCGCTGCTAGGAGAGTACGTCCCGGCCATCTTGGCCAGCGCCTGTTCGGCAATATGCTGGATAGTCGTATCGATGGTGAGATATACGTCTTTGCCGTCCTCTGGCTCGCGGATCACATGCCGGGTTTCGGGAATCACTCTGCGGTGGCTATCGAGTTCAGCGCGATACTTGCCATCAATGCCGCTCAATAGACTATTGCTGACGCTCTCGATACCTTCGGCTCCCCCGTTGTCAATGTTCGTAAACCCGACAACCTGCGCAGCCAGCGAACCGGCGGGGTAAACCCGCTTGGTATCTCGCTGGATGCCGATGCCCGGAAGCCGGGTGCGGTTTTTCCAGACCTCGTCGCCGATCCTTGCGTCGATCTGACGCCCCAGCCACACGAAATTTCGTCCGCCGCTCAGCTTTTCTTCGATGATGCTGGGCTCCTTATCGAGAAGCGCCGCCACTCGAATTGCCGTCCTGGAAGGATCGGACATCTCTCGCCGATTGGCAAAAACGGACGCCGTTTCGATGTTGACGGCCAGAGGGCGGCCGTAGCGGTCACATATCGAACCTCTGGAGGCAGAGATGGCAATCTCTCGAAATCTTATGGCGGCAGCTCTGCTCGCAAAATAATCGTGCTGCAGAACCTGCAGATACACGAGCCTCCCCGCAACCGCCACGTAAAGCATCGAAAACACGAGGAAGAGCCATGTAGTCCGTTTTCTCACAAATCCTCTGTGTCCCGGGGCCATGTCATCTCCAGAAGTCGGAGGGGAGGTCAAAAGTCAGAAACCTCCACTCCGGTATCGTCTAATCGTCAGTACTCTTGGCGCTGGCGACAGTCTGAGGGGGATGGACATAGTCGTAATCGGTCGCATATACCATCCCGGTCTTTTCGGCAGCAGCCACCACCTTATGCGGACTCGAAAGACGGTTGTACTCCACCTTGAGCCGCTCGTTCATAAGCTTGGCGGCGCGGCACTCGGCGGTAAGCCTGGCGCGATTGTATCCGGTGACCGTCACGTTCGCATAAACCGCGACCCAACCGAACAGCATCACGACCGCAATCACTGGAAGGAGCATCTTGAGACCATGTTTAAACCGGGCGAAACGAAGCCGCCGACTTCGAGCGCGCAGCGCCCTCGGCGATAAGCGAGTGGTTCCCGCAGTGTCTGTTTTCCGCCGCACAGCAGCAACAGCCATCCCAATGCCTCCTTTTGTGCCTGCCAGCACTTGTTTTTTAAGCTATCTTCTGCCCCACTCGCAGTCTCGAACTGCGAGATCGGGGATTATCCCTGATTTCATCGGCGCTTGGTATGACCGGCTTCTTTGTCACGACCTCGAGTACCTTCTTCGCGCCGCATCTGCACTCCGGTAGTCTCGGCGGACACTCGCAGTGACCGGCATACCGCCTAAAAGTGTTCTTAACAATCCTGTCTTCAAGGCTGTGAAAACTGATTACCGCCACGCGCCCACCGATCTTCAAAGCCTCTATAGCGGCGGGAACACCCTCCTCCACCGCCTCCAGTTCGCGATTCACGACGATCCTGATCGCCTGAAACGTGCGGGTCGCCGGATGAATATCCTGCTGCCAGCGGTTCTTAGCCGGGATTGCCGACACAACTATTTCGGCAAGTTCTCCCGTGCGAGTGATCCGACCAGCCCCCCGCCTCTCGACAATCGCCTTGGCGATTCGCCTCGAATAACGTTCTTCGCCGTACCGCCAGATCAGATCGGCAAGATTTTGTTCGCTGTAAATGTTTACAATATCCGCCGCACTCGCCGTACCTTCTGCCGGGTTCATTCGCATGTCAAGCTCTTCGTCACGAGAGAAACTAAACCCGCGCTCGGCATCGAGTTGATGCGATGAAACCCCTAGATCGAAAAGCGCGCCGTCGAGTTCCCCAACGCCAAGCGACTCCAAAACCGATCCGAGATCTCGGAAGTTAGCCCGCACGAGCCTGACACTCTCGCCAAACCGCTTCAAACGCTGCCCGGCATATTCTATGGCTTCCGGGTCACGATCAATGCCGATAAGGATGCCATCGGAACCGATTCGCTCCAGGATGGCCTCGGAATGGCCTCCGCCGCCCAAAGTCCCGTCAAGAAAAACGCCGCCCTCCCGTGGGTCGAGCAGCGAAATGATCTCGTTAACCAGGACCGGTTTGTGATACTCCGGCATCCTGTGCTCCCGGCCTCCCGTCGCCTGGCGCTCCAAGCAGCGCCACTCCAGAGGCTATAAGATCAGCCACGCTGTCATTTTCATATTGATACTTTTCAAGTTCCTGCGGAGACCACAACTCGACGCACCGCCCACGGCCGTACACGACAACATCGTCGGTAATGCCCGCGTATCGGCGATGCTCAGGCGTAAGTTGCACTCTGAACTGACCGTCCGCGCTCGCCGTAACCATCTCCCCAAAGAAATGGCGATGCAGCCGCGTGACATGCGGGTTCAGCAGCAGTTCAAGCGGGCCGCCGAAGCTGTTGAGCTGTTCTTCAAGCTGGGTTTTCCAATCCAACGGAAAAACACACAGGCAGCCTAAACCCTTCGTTATGATGAACTCTTCTCCAAGCTCATAACGAAACTTCTTGGGCATAACAAACCTGCCCGCCGAGTCCAAACTGTGTGTGTACGACCCACCAAACATGGGGATCAGCCTCCAGCGATCACTCCATCACTATACCTATCAGTTGCCAATAAAACTCCATTTAAAATGCAAAATTGCGGCTTTGCCGAAGATTAAATTCCATTATCATGCCAACAAAGCACCAACTGATGTAGAGAGTTTAGCAGCAGAGTCGGTCATTGTCAAGTGGCGACAGGAAAAAAGATGGACTATTTTCGCTGTTGCGAACGCTTGGGCAACTGTGATATAATGAGCTACTTGTGAGTCCGACGCATGCGTCGGCAGAAACCAGCAGATATTCTACCGGATGCGCAGCGCGCGCCGGAATTGAGTTCTAATTTTTGCACGAGGTGGATTTCAGTGGCTGAGAAAGGTAAACTTAGTAAGACCGCGCGGGCTTCAACCCATTTTGGCAAAGCCGAAGCGCAGACCGTTATCGAGAACGACAGCTCTCGAGGTAAAGTATTTGTGGAAGTAAAGAAACTTATGACGGAAGCCGGCATCGGGTTCCAGAACCTGAGTTCTTCGCATCCGATCATCGTGAACAAGGGCAGCTTCGACCAGGCCTTGACCGTCGTCAAGGGCGCTCTCGTCGATGGCGAAACCTCTCGTTACACTGTTGAAAAGGAAGAAGCAGGCCATGTCGTTCTTGTGGAGAACACTCCCAAAGAACCGACTCGAATGGTAATCAAAGAAAGCCCGTTCGTCTGGTACGCCGCAGTCTAGTCGCATTAAGTAAGTCACGAGAATGCTTTGAGTTTTCGTGACTTACTTTTAATCCCCACTCACAAAGACCTTCTTCTGCCCGATTTCGCCCACTTTCTTCTTGCCGAAGTACACATCCATAATCGCGCGGCAGACCGGCGCGGCGGCCGTGGCTCCGTGACGACCATGCTCGACTATACACGCAATCGCTATTCGGGGTTTCTCCACCGGAGCAAAACAGACGAACCACGCATGCGCCGCGCCTCTGTTCTCAGCCGAACCCGTCTTTCCCGCAACAGTGATACCCGGAATGTTGCACACTCTGCCGGTTCCCTCAGTAACTGTAGCGCGCATGGCCTGCCGAACCATCTCAAAGTTTTCCGGTGAAGCATCGACCTGGTGCATAACTATAGGTTTCGTGCGGCTGATGATCTTGCCGTTGCGATCCAGCACTTCATCGAGCAGATACGGCTTATAGACCTTGCCCTTGTTCGCAACCGCAGCGATAGCCAGAGCCATCTGGAGCGGGCTTGTCTCAACGTATCCCTGACCGATACCGCAGCTCGGAGTCTCACCGGGATACCACTTCTGCTGAGAGGGAGTGCTCTTGAACCGCTTTTTCTTCCACTGGGTGCTGGGCATGGTGCCGACGTGGTTGTCATCGTAACGGCTTTCGTAAGGCAGGTCGATCCCCGTAGCCTGGCCGATGCCGAACTGTTTCGCGACTCTCGCCATTCGATCAATCCCGAGACGCAGTGAAAGTCTGTAAAACCATACATCGCACGACTCGGCGATCGCACGTTTGAACGTCACCCCACCGCCGTGCACTTTCCAGCAGCCGAACCGGTGGCGGCCGAAGTAAAACGACCCCGGACAGCTCACCGTGGTATGTTCGTTGCAAACGTTGTAGACCAGCCCCGCAATCGCCATAATCGGCTTGAACGTGGATCCGGGTGGATAAACGTTGTACACACTCCTGTTCTGCAGCGCCCTTTCGCGGGTGATCTTGTCCCAATCCGAACGCTTTATGCGTTTGACGAATATATTGGGGTCGTAAGAAGGCTTGCTGACCATCGCCAGCACCTTGCCGGTGTTGACATCAATAGCTGCGACCGCGCCGGTCTGATTGCCCAGCGACCGCTCGGCGGCGACTTGCAGATCACGGTCTAGGGTAAGCTTGAGAGTCTTGCCTGGAACGGAACGCTTCTCGCCGAGTATCCGCACGACCCTGCCCATCGCATTGACCTCAATTTGCTTGCCGCCGTCCGTTCCTCTCAGCAGGTCTTCATACTCTCTTTCGAGGCCGGACTTGCCCACATAGTCGCCAGGGCGATAGTCATTCTTGCCCTCTTTTTCGGCCTCGGCAAGGCGCTCCTCGCTGATCTCACCGAGATAACCCACCACATGCGCAACCGCCTGGCCGTCAGGATAATTTCTGAGGTTGTCGAGCTCCACGCTCACACCGGGCAGTTCCATGCGAAGCTCGCCGATCCGGGCAACCGTCATCAGCGGCACATCGACTTCCACCCTCACCGGCGCTCCAGGACGAGACTCGCCTTTCCTGACGCTTGTCTCCAACCTGTCGGAAAGCTCATCGGGAGTGATCTTTAGAATGTCGCAGAGTATACGCATGGCGCGCTCGTGTTCGTTCAAGACATCGGGGACGGCCAAAACCACGAACTGAGGACGGCTGGTGGCAATGACCCTGCCCTTGCGATCGAGCAAAGTGCCTCTTGGGGCGCGGGCGCGAAGCAGCTTGATCCTGTTCGACTCGGAAGCCTGCATCAACTCGTCACCGAGAGCAACCTGCAAATACCAGAGGCGCGCAAGCAGGATTAGGAACAACACCGACACGACTATCGCGAACGCATTGATTCGCGCAAGCTGGAGTTTGCGGTCTTCGGATCTGCTGGCCACTGTAGCGCGCCCCTACTCTCTTGCACGGCTGTGCACTGTGCACACCTGCATCGGCGCTTCGTCGATGGGCATCCGTTTTTTTACGGACGGGCAGTTGCGCGTGGCCAGAAGACCGCTGTCCCGGCAGATGACTACGTCGACGTACTGCACTTCCTTCTTTGGCTGGCTCCTGCGAGGACGGCTATCTTCCTCGGTACGGCGAGATTTCGTGTGAACAGCGCAATATGTCGTCGGCTCAGTTCCTCGAAGCATCCTCTCGACATGCGTAGCCGGGCAATTACCCGTAGCGAGCAATTGGCTTTCATCACACAGCCTGACGGATACAACGTCCGAATCCTCATCAGTCACGTCAGGCTTAGACTCGGTTGATTCGTCTCGTCGTTCTTCATGCCGTGGCTCGGTGCGCGCGCGATTCTCCTCCTGGTGAACGGCACTCGGCGCTTTCTCGACATTGGCTTTCTGCGGGACCTTATTGTCGTCCTTATGGATCTCTTCATATATCGGCAGCGACTTGAGCATAAACTCTTTCCAGATCGGAGCGCATACCAACCCGCCAAATGCGCGCCTCATCGACTCATAATTGTCATTACCGACCCAGCACGCCGCCACCAGCTTGCCGGGAACGTATCCAATAAACCATGCATCTCGGTCATCGTTAGTAGTTCCTGTCTTGCCTCTTGCCTCGGAAACGCCTCTAACCGAAGTACCGGTTCCGCCTCTGCGCGTAACCACCGCCCTGAGCATCTTGTCCATATCGGAGTTGACTTTCTCGGATATGACCCGCCTGCCCTCTGGCACGTAGTCCTGATAGATCTCGCCGCGACTGTTGGTCACGCGGATTATCGAGCACGCATCGACGTGCACGCCATCGTTTGCGAAAGTGCCGTAAGCCGAGGCAATCTCAATGGGGCGAAGTCCGCCGATGCCGCCGATTGCGGTCGACAAATAAGGCTCAAGTGGCGACTCTATACCCATCAACTGAGCATATTTGATGACATTCTCCATGCCGACTTTCTCGGCCACCTTTATGGCAGGAATGTTGATCGAGCGCGCCACCGCCGACTCCATCGTCACCCAACCATGCCATTTATTGTCGTAATTCTTTGGCCTCCACGCGCCGCCGGAGCCGTTGGGGAACGAAACAGGCCCGTCGAGTATCTTGTCCGAGGGCTTCATTCCCGCCGCTAATGCGGCCGTATATACGAACGCCTTGAATGCACTTCCAGGCTGGCGCTTGGCTTGAGCGCAGCGGTTGAACTGGCTCGCCGGATCGACGCTGCCCACCATCGCCCGAATATATCCAGTGGCTGGTTCGATTGCAATAAAGCACCCTTCGCTTACGTGGCGCAGCTTTTCGTGTCTTCTCACGCCATTGCGGAGAGCGTCTTCAGCGATCTCCTGCATTTTGTAGTTAAGGGTGGTATAGACCCTCAGACCGCCCTTGAACAGCACGTCGTCGCCGTACTTTTCCTTGAGCTGCTTAGTAACATAATCGACAAAATGCGGAGCCTTGTAAGTATTTCGACCTTTGGTTCGCCGCACAATACGCAAGCCCTCTGCCTTTGCCTCGTCACGCTGCTGCGAGGTGATGTAACCTAGATCCGCCATTGCATCGAGGACAACATCCCGCCTGCCCTTTGCGGCTTCCGGGTCTTCGTGCGGAGAATATCCCGACGGCTTCTGAGGCATACCGGCAAGCATCGCGCACTGGGCGAGATCGAGCCTGCCAACATCCTTCCCGAAATACACACGCGCCGCCGCCTGCACGCCGAACGCCCCACTGCCGTAGTAAACCTGGTTCAGATAGAGCTCAAGAATCTTGTCCTTGGTAAAGCTGCGCTCCATAAGGATCGCCAGCACGACTTCCTGGATTTTGCGGTTCACCGTCTTGCGCTGGGTCAAATACACATTCCTCGCGAGTTGCTGTGTAATGGTACTGCCGCCCTGAGCCATTCTCTGGCCGCGCAAATTCTGCCACACGGCTCGCGCGATACCGCGCATGTCGATCCCTGAATGGTGATAAAACCGCTTGTCTTCTATCGCAACGGTCGCGTCGCGCAGATTTTTGGGGATGTCGTTCAAAGGGACATTCGTCCGATCCTCGCGATAAATGCGGCCGAGGATGACATTGTCGCTGGAGTAGATGATCGTCGCCTCGGGCGGCTCAAAATCGCCCACCGACGGCAATTCCTTTGACAGGTTGATAAAAAGGCCGAGCGCCACCCCCACCGAGGCGCTCACTCCCAACAATATCATAACCTGTAACGCAGTCACTATAGACCGCAGCCTGCTTCGCCTGCCGCGGGTTGTTTCGGATCTTCGTGATGAAGATGATGCCATATTTACCTCGCACTACGATTATAGTTTCGCACCCACACGGGTGTCAACAGCCCATCCATGGTATAATTTGTCTATTCAAGGAGCGCCAAGTCACATGTACGAGATTACCATAGAAGATAGTTTCGACGCAGCCCACCGTCTTCCCAACTACCAGGGAGACTGCAGCCGCGTCCACGGCCACACATACAAAGTGCAGGCTCGGTTCCGCGCAGACATGCTGGACTCAGTCGGCATGGCCATCGACTTCCGCATGGCCAAAGAAATTCTCAGAGAAACCCTGAATATCATGGACCACCATTATATTAACGAATTGCCGGAGTTTTCGGATCAAAACCCGACCGCGGAAAACATCGCCAGATTTATTTACGACCGCGTTATAACGCGAGAGCGCTTGCTTCACAGCGTAAGCGTCTGGGAAACGCCCACCTCCTGCGCGACATACAGCCGGGAGGATTGACCAATTTGTGTAAAGGCCATCTGTGCGAGGTTTTCGCGTCAATCCAGGGCGAAGGGGTTTACTGCGGGCAAAGGCAGACGTTCGTCCGTCTTTGGGGATGCAATCTGTCGTGCGACTATTGCGATACATCTCGCGCAAAAATCGACCGGCCGGCATTCGCAAAGGCTGAAATTCGCCCCGGCGAGGATCAGTTCGATGAACTAACCAACCCAATCGACGTTGACACGACCCTAGCTATCTGCCGCAAACTCGGCTCCGAAACGGTCGCGCTCACCGGTGGCGAACCTCTTGTGCAGGCGGATTTTCTCATAGCGCTTATGCCCGCGCTTCAGCAAGCCGGGTTCATCACGTATCTTGAGACAAACGGCTCTTTGCCCGGCGAGCTCTCACGCATAATCGAACACACCAATATTATCGCCATGGACATCAAACTGCCAAGCGCAAGCGGAATATCGAACTTGTGGGGTACTCACACCAAATTCCTGGAGATTGCGCATGGGTCAAACGCAGAAATCTTCATAAAGACCGTAATCTCGCCCGGCACACCGGACGAGGAGATGCTGCGCTGCGCCCGGATTATCGCCGGCATCGACCGCTCGATCCCTCTGGTGATCCAGCCCGTAAGCGGAGCCGAATTCAATGCATCAACCCTGCTGCGCATGCAGAAAATTGCCGCCGAGTCGCTCGCCGATGTGCGGGTAATCCCGCAATGTCACAAATTACTCCAAATACCATGAAAAAAATCGGCATTACTACAACAATACCTGTAGAGGTGGTCTACGCAGCGGGATGCGTGCCCGTCGACCTCAACAACATCTTCATCACCTCCGACAACGCGCCCCAACTCGTTGCCGAAGCCGAGTACCAGGGCTATCCCAGAAATGCCTGCGGTTGGATCAAAGGCATTTACTCGACGGTAAAGAAAACGCAGTTGGACGCGGTAATAGCCGTGGTCGAGGGCGATTGTTCGCAGACTCAGGCGATGGTCGAAACACTGGAGATGGACGGTGTCGAGATAATTCCATTCGCCTACCCGTACGGCCGTGACCAAGACCTGCTGCGCATGCAAATCAACAAACTCATTTCTCGATTAGGCGCGACCTGGGATGACGCGCTGGCGTGGAAGAGCCGTCTCGACCGCATCCGGCAAAAAGTGCGCCTGATCGACGATCTCACATGGCAAACAGGCTTAATATCGTCTTTCGAGAACCACTATTACCAGATCAATTGCAGCGACTTTTTGGGCAACCCCGACACATACGAAGCCGAAGTAGACGCGCGCCTGGCTCAGTTTGACTCGTCACTGTCCACTTGTAGCTCCCCGCTGCGCCTGGGCTTTATCGGAGTCCCGCCGATCTTCACCGACTTCTACCCGTATATCGAAAGCCTGGGCGCGCATGTGGTATTTAACGAAGTGCAGCGTCAGTTCACAATGCCGTTCGATGCTGCCGGCCTTGTAGAGCAGTACGCGCTTTACACCTACCCTTACGATGTCTTCGCAAGAATAGCTGATATTAAAAGCGAAACTCAGAGGCGCAAGCTTGACGGTCTGATCCACTACACCCAAAGCTTCTGCTTCAGGCAAATTCAGGACATGATAATCCGCAAGGAAGTGGACGTGCCGATTCTGACGGTCGAAGGCGACGCGCCAATGAAGCTGGACGCGCGAACGAAGGTCAGAATAGAGAGCTTCGTCGAAATGCTGAGCTAGATGCCGGCTGCGACTCGTTTATCGGCCCGAGGATCCGGATCATCTATCATCGCAATCACGCTCTCTTCCGTCATACCCAGAACCACGGACATCTCTTCGACAAGCAGTTTCTTTGCTCTCTTAAGCTGGTGCTGCTCGCTGACTTTCGGGTAGCGAGACTTCGGCTCTGTAACCCCTCGTCGAATAGCGCCCGCAAGGGCAAGAGGATCACCCCAGGTGAGGTTTCTAAGGCCGTCATTTTGAGGGCCCTCTCCGTCACCCGAAAGAATCTGCAGCGCCTGCTTGAGCTTGTCGGCAGTCGCTACGGGACGAAGCCCGAGTTCGTCAGCGGAATCGACAGGAACAAAGATCGTGGAGCAAAGAGATGGCTTGGGGATCACGTAATATTCGCGGCATTCTCCATCCTGCTCGCGGCGTTCTATAGCGTCTATGGTTCCGACGCCGTATCTTGGGTGCAAGACTGTATCACCGATATTCATAGGGAAAACAGTCCCCCTTTCGTTTAGACTCACGCCGGGATTTTACGGGCTGGGGACCCGATCCATCCAGGAAGCTTTTCAGCGCAAGACTATGGTGAAGTCAAGCAAGATGCACCCTCGGTGGCTAGAGGAATGCCACCCGACAGTGTCACTCACCGAGCCTTATTCTACTACAATCCTCGCCCCAAGTCAAGTTTCATGGTAATTCAGTTCTGCGAAATTATCCGAGGCCTCCGCCCTTGGAACCCACTGTGGCCGCTGGCTCCAAGCCTCCAATGCAGAGTTACATGCTTCCTTAAGGGGGCGTATAACTTGAGTCAGAAGTCCAGGAAACCGGGTTTCCCGGCAGAGCCCAGAGACAGAGCAAAACTAGAACTCAAAGTATATAGGCGTCTTCGACGCATTCGGATCGGCAGCGACATCCATCACGGCCCGAGTCACCCGCGAAGCAACATTTTCATCGAACGCGCTGGGGATGATATAGTCCGAACGGAGTTGGTCAGGCTCTATTGTCGATGCAATAGCCTTAGCCGCGGCAGTCACCATCTCACGAGTCACGCGCCTGACACCCGAGTCCAAAAGCCCCTTGAAGAAACCCGGGAAGCACAAAACGTTGTTGATCTGGTTCGGATAGTCAGACCTGCCGGTTGCGACCACCGCCGCGAAATCGGCCACTTCCTCCGGTGGGACTTCCGGTACTGGGTTTGAGAGCGCGAATATGATCGGATCCTTGGCCATCACGCGCATGTCATCGCCGCGAAGCAGGTCAGGGCCGGACAATCCCAGAAACAGATCGGCCCCCCTGAGCGCTTCTTTCATCGAGCCCATAAAGTTTTCCTTGTTCGTCACCCGGGCAAGCCATGCCTTCGACGGCACTTCATCGCCGCGACCGTCATATATCGCGCCTTTCCTGTCGCAGACGATCACGTCACCCACCCCGAGATCCATCAGCGTCCGAGTGCACGCGCAGCCCGCAGCTCCAGCTCCGACAACCACCGCCCGCATATCCGCCGGGTTCTTGCCGGTCAATTTGACCGAGTTTATAAACGCCGCTCCGACCACTGTAGCCGTGCCATGCTGATCGTCGTGAAAAACAGGAATGTCCACCGCTTCGGTGACCCGTCGTTCGACCTCAAAGCACCTCGGAGCCGCGATATCCTCCAAATTGATCCCGCCGAATGTCGCCGCCACGCTGATGGCTGTCTGGACAAGGACTTCAATGTCGGTAGTTTCCACGCATATCGGGAAAGAGTTTACTCCGCCGAACTCTTTGAAGAGCACCGCCTTACCCTCCATTACCGGCAGCGAGGCCACCGCGCCGATGTTGCCGAGCCCCAAAACTGCGGAGCCGTCGGTGATTACGGCGACTGTATTCCGCCTGATCGTATAATCGCGAGCGGCGGCTCGATCTTTTTGAATCGCCTGGCAAACCCGGGCAACGCCGGGCGTATACGCCATCGACAAATCAACATAATCTTTCAAGGGCTTCTTGGAGACCACATCCAGCTTGCCGGCCTCGTGCAGCTTGAACGTGCAGTCATACACATCCAGCACTTCAATATTGGAAACCGATTTCACGGCATTTACGACGCTCTGGGCATGTTCTTCGCTGATAGTATCGACCACAATATCGCGCACGATGTGCGTCCGGTCGGAACTGACTACATCTATCGCCCCGATGCTGCCGCCCGCTGAAGCGATCGCAGAGGTTACTTCCGAGAGTTTCCCAATCTCGTTGGGATATCTCATCCTTATCGAGATGCTGTTGCCTGGACTGGGTGTCTTCTTCAATTTCCGCTCCTTCGAGAATAGCTGAGAGTGGAAAATGGAGAGTGGAGAGTCCAGACTCGTGAGCACTCAGTCAGCTGTGTATTTTGTGGCATCATTGTTCCAAAACGAAACGCTCAACCACATATTTACTGCAACACACGATCTCAAATTTCCTTCCAGCGCCCAGTTGTTACCTCGCAACAATTCCTGTTCTTGCACATGCGCTCTCAAGTTGAGCCGCTAAATGACGATAATCAATGATAGGAGGCGTGCCCGTAGCGCCTTCGTGCGTCAGGAGTAGCAGGTTGAGTTTGCAATCTCTAGCCTCTTACTTCTAGCGCCTAACTTCTGAAACATCTGGAGGTCGCGGCAGCAAGTGATGTTAAATTCACTTTTCAGCAAAGAGACGACAGTCGGAATCGACATTGGCTCGAGCTGCATCAAGGCAGTGGAAATCGAGCCGACCGGGCGCGGGTGGGAACTTACAAACGCGGCGGTCACGCCCACCCCCAGTGAAGCGATCAAGGAAGGCGTTATCACAAACATTGTTGATGTCTCGCAGGAAATTCGTTCCCTCTTGAAAGAAGCGGGTATACGAGCCACCGGAGCCATCTGCGCTATTTCAGGATCCCAGGTAATAGTGCGACAGGTGCAGTTCCCGAAGATGCCCGAAGCGACTCTTCGGAAGTCGATCAAGTATGAGGCCAGCAAGCATATATCCTCCTCCATGGAAGACAGCGTGGTCGAGTTTGAAATCCTCGGAGACATGCCGGATTCCAACCAGATGAACGTCATGCTTGTTGCCGCCCC
The DNA here is from genome assembly GCA_021372295.1 of bacterium. Classification (GTDB taxonomy): domain Bacteria; phylum Armatimonadota; class UBA5829; order UBA5829; family UBA5829; genus UBA5829. The sequence goes on from JAJFUS010000006.1 coordinate 38,171, forward strand.
GCGCGAGATGGTGGATTCGCGGGTCAAGGTTATCGAAAGCGCCGGGCTTGAGCCTTTGATGGTGGACGTCGAAGCGTTTGCCATTATCAGGTCGCTCGTCGAGTTCAGCGCATCCGACGAATACCTACACCGCACGGTCGCGCTCATAGACATGGGAGCCAGCCATACCGATGTCAACATCGTCAGCCGGGGCGAGTTTGCCCTGACGCGCAATATCCCCATAGCCGGCAACAGCTTCACCAACGCGATCAAATCGCTCACCGGCGCGTCTTTCGAGGACGCCGAACGGATGAAGCTGGACATGGCAAAAGGATACCCGCTGGACCAGATCAGCGCCATGGACGACGAAAACCGCAACTGGAAAGTCGTTCAGCCGCTTTTGGACGAACTGATCCGCGAAGTCAGGCGTTCGATCCATTTCTATCAGTCTCAGTATCCCGAAGGCAACTCCGAGACGATGGTCAGCAAGATCGTCCTCACAGGGGGCACTGCTCAAATGCCCGGAATGGATGCCTATATGTCCTCGAAGCTCAGTGTGCCCACGGCGATTTCGGAAGTGTTCAAACAAACAGCCATAAGCACAGGCCGAATCCCCGCGGAATTCGTAGCCCAGCACAGCCCATTACTGGCCGTAGGAATGGGGCTTGCTTTGAAAGACTTGATGCCCGACGCTCAAAAGGCAGCAGCCTGATGCAATTTAATATTTGGATATTTGATATTTAATATTTTGGGGTTGCCTATAAGCCAACAGTTTTCTGTGAGCACCAACCCAAATATTAAGTACAAAATCCAATATAAAATCAAAGATCCGAAAGGGGTTTTCTGATGCCTTCCATAAATATGATCGCTCCCAGACGCGCGGAAAAACAGCGTCTGGAAAGAGATATGCGAAGACTGGTTCTGGTCATTATGGCGGAACTGATCCTCGCCGTGGTTTTGGGCGGATGGGTCTGCACAAAGGCTTTTAACATGCGCGCCGAAATCCGCGGATTGGACGAGCAGATAGCCAAACTGCAGCCGGTCGTAAAAGAAATCGAGCAGTACGAGAGCGCAACCACAAAGCTCAAGCCAAAACTGGATCTTTTGGGAAATGCAAAAGATTCCACAATGCGCTGGTACAACTCGCTCGACAGGCTCACACAGAGTCTCGCTTCCTCGACCTATCTGACCAAAATCTCAACATCGGCAGCGCAGGACAATAAAGATGAATCGACCGTTATAAACCTGTCCGGAGTCTCCAGCGCCCAGGCGCGAGTCGGAGAGACAATGCTGCGCCTGCAAACCATTCCCGATTTCGACAAGGTCGATCTCCACTACACGCAGAAGACGTCCGGCAAAGAAAGCACGGGCATCGAGTTCGAGATCGGGGCGGCGATGAAGGGCAGCGATTCGTCGAAGGAGGTGAAGAGCGATGGCGCAAATCAGTCTTAAACCCAGCTCTAAGAGTATAACAGCGCTCATTGTGATCGCGGTCGTCATATTTTTCGGATGCGCGCTCGGATATATGGCCGCAGCCGGTAAGCTGAAAAGCTCCGCCTCCGAGATACAAGCAAAAGAAAAGAAAGTGACCGAGAGCAAGGAAATCGCTCAAAAACTGGAACAGTCCAAGCTCGATTACCTTGACGCAAGGAGCCAGATACGCTTTCTTGAGTCGTCCGTCACCACGGAGGCATACGTTCCGACGCTCTTGAAGCAACTTGAGTATCTCGGCAAGTCTGTCAATCTCAAGGTGATAGGGATTCGCCCACAGGCTGTAGAGGTTAAGGCCGCGCCGCGAAAGCTCTCCAGCGGAGCGCAGGCCGCAAACGGAAACGTCGAAGGCGCATCCGAGCAGAGCAGCAATTCGCAACCAGGCGATCAGTCGGCAAAAAAGACGGTATCTCCTTACGACGAACTCAAAGTGGAAGTCGAAGTAGAAGGCAAGTATATGAACGCTCTCGACTTCCTGTATAAACTCACCAGCTTCCCGAAGATCATCGCGGTGAACAGCGTTGAGATGAATCCCAGCGACGACAAGGGAATCGTCGGTTCGCCCATGCTGAATATCAAGATGAAAGTCACCGCGTTCGTTTTCAAGGACACGGGAGTAATCGTCGAACCAAACGTTATCACCGGCAGCAATCCGACTGCCGAAAGGAGAGACAAGAATGAAGCCGGATAATAAGCAGATCCCACAGTTGATCGTGCTTGGGGTACTTGTCCTGATCTGCATCGGCTATGTGTCCTTCAAGGTCATCTCTCCCGGCGCAAAGCCGAAGGCTCCCGCTGCTCAGTCTCAGTCTGAGACGGCGCAGTCGGACGACAAGGCCGCCAGCGATGACTCCGCCGTCAAGGCCGTTACATCGCCCACAGGAATCTTCCCCGACCTGGCGTCCATGCCCGCGAGAAGAGACCCGTTCACGCCGGTCGGATCGCTCGATCAGAACGAAGAGAAGCCCGCGAAGGTCGCAGTGAAGACCGAACACACTCGCGCGAGAATTGTAAGCAATCTCAGGGCAAGAGTCCCGCGCATCGAAGCCAATCCGTTCAACCCGTTCAGCGGATCGGGCGGAAAGTCGGTAAGCTCCGGGCAGGTTCAAGTGCAAGTGCAGGAAGAAGAACCGCTGTTCACGCTCACAGGCGTAATCAGAGGAGACAGTAACGTCGCCATCATCCGATCCGGAGAAGGCGGCCGATATATTGCAAAGCAAGGCCAGCTCATCGACGGGCGCTACAGAATTGAGTCCGTGTCTGACGACGGCGCTACGCTGGTCTACAAAAACCGTCGTATTCACGTGAAATTAGGAGGAGTTTAGAATGCGAGCTAACATCACCGCCTTCGTGCTGGCCCTTGTCATACTGATTTCCGGCGCAGCCGCCGCTGACAAGGCGATAACGGGAATTAACGTAGCAAACAAGTCCGACCGGGTAATAATCACGGTTCAGGGAAATAGCGCCCTGAACATGTCGTGCCTGAAATCGGCAAAGGGGAAATTTATCGGGTTCCAGTTCCCTTGCGCGCTGACCGCCAAAGGACGGCTGGTCGGCATACGTTCAGGCAAGATATACAACGTCAGATACTCGAACTTCAGCTCAAGGCCTGCCGCTACACGCGTAGTGGTGAACACCAACGGCCACGTGCAGTACTCAACCGAATGGTCGGCTGATAAGAATCGAGTTGAAATCACCGTGTGGAAGAACGGCAAGCCAAAGGATAACGTGACACCCGCCGTGCAGACACAAATTCCAGAGCCTGAATCGGCTGCAATAGCGTCTATAGATCGGCCGGCCGATAATCCGCCCGCCATGCTCCGCACACAGACACTTGCACTGTACGCAAGCGCGAACACAAAAGCCATGCCAACCGCTTCCGCGAAGCCCATAGAGCCTGTGACCAGAGTCCTCGGCGAAGCGCAGGAAATCGCGCAAAAGCCCGCGGCCAAGCATATAGTGCTCGCCAGAGTCGACACTCCGACCATCGGACGACTCGCCCAGGATGTGGAAAAGAGAGTATCGCTCAACTTCCTCGGCGCAGATATCAATGACGTTTTGAAAGCGCTCTCAATGCAGAGCGGCCATAATATAGTCGCCGGTAAAGACGTCACCGGAAATGTGACCGTGAGCTTGTCTGATGTAAGCATGGATGAAGCTATGAACTATGTCGCCAAGCTCAGCGGATACAGCTATGTGAAAAACAATAGCACCTATCTGGTGGGATCGCAGAGCACCCTCGCAGCGCTGACCAATGGTGAGCAGGACAAGCCGGTAGAGAGAGTGGTCGATGTAATTCGGTTGTATTACGCAAATGTTGATGAAACCGCAATGGTATTATCCACCGAATTTCCAGATTTGAAGTTCAGCTTGGACACAAGCAAATTCGAGTCCGACAAAAACAAGAAGACACGCGGCGGTTTTCTTATGGTCTCAGGCCCCAGCAATATAATCAAGAAAGCAAAAGCCGCGGCGTCAAACGTTGACGATGAGGTTGGAAGACTCCTCGGCGAGGTCACAGAAATATATAAGGTCAAATATGTAGATGCAGCCGAGCTCAAAGAAACCATCGAAGGCGTCTTGCCTGGGCTGATCTGTCATTTCGGGCCTGGAGATGATTTCAACCCAATTATGTCATCCACAATTGCAGGCACGTCCATGGTCTCCCCGCTGATGCCCAACTACAAACTGATGGATCGCCAGCTTGGCCCGTTGAATGAAAACGGCGGCCTGATAAAAGAGACCAAAACTGTCGACCGTATGACCAAGCCACAGACGATTACCATAACCGGCACAAAACCGGATGTGCAGAAAGCACTTGAACTAGCGGCTAAACTTGACGTAAGGTCGCCGCAGATCAGCATCGAAGCAAAGATCACCTGCATTACCAAAAGCGGCGCTGAACAGCTTGGCGTGGAATGGAGTTGGGACGCCATTTCGTTCCTGGAAGACGTCACAGCCCCGCTGATCGTCACCGATAAAGATCTGGATGCCGAAGTGGCGATTTCGGAGAACGTGAGCGTCGATAAGAGTCTGAAGAGGTGGTTCAGACAACCTGTCGACTTCTCCGCGACCCTCGACGCCCTGGTCACCAATGGCAATGCCACAGTGCTGGCCTCGCCGAACCTGACATGCGTGGAAGGAAAGCCGGGTAAGTTCTTTGTCGGCGATGAAGTGACTTACGTCAGTTCGGTCAGCGCATCCTCAGGCGGCGAGAAAACTTACGAAACAGACACAAAACAGGCCGGCGTGGCACTAAGTGTGATTGGAAATGTGAGTGAAGACAGTTACATAACACTCAATCTGCATCCCGAAGTCAGTTCGATCACGCTCACAACAACAGACAGCGTCACCGTTCCCACCGTGAGCAGAAGATATACCGATCAGATCGTACGCGTAAAAAACGGATCGACTATCGCTATTGGCGGCCTCATCAGAAACGATGAGATCGAAACAATGAGCAAAATCCCGTTTTTGGGCGATCTGCCGTTCTTCGGGCAATTGTTCAGACACAAGTCCACATCCAGCGAAAAGAATGAAGTCGTGATGTTCATCACGGCGAAAATCGTAGAAGACTGACTTGCAACAATCGGGCGTTAGTCGCAAGTCGCACTAACGCCCGAACTGAAATCTAATTGGACTCTTAAGCCGAGTAGACATTCGGCCGATAACTATATCTGAGGCGTTCGCGCACTCAAAGGTACTTATGCAGAAGACTGAAGCAATTGGCGAGATATTCTTAAGACTGGGAATCGTCTCGAGGCAGCAGCTCGACCAGGCCATGGACAAGCAGAAGCTCCTGAAGCGACAGGACTCGCTCGGCGACGTGCTCGTCAGTATGGGACTGATCTCGGAGAAAGACCGTGTCAGGGCATTAGGCGAGCAGTGGGGCGTGCCTTTCGTGGACGTATCCGAGCTTGAAGTGGACAGCGCGGTCGTAAAGCTGGTGGCGCAAAGCGTTGCGCGCAAACTCAAGGTGCTGCCCGTTGCCAGGAAGAATGGCAAGCTCGCCCTTGCCATGAAGAACCCGCTGGATATCTTCGCCATTGACGAAATTCGCATGATGACCGGCGCGGACGTGGAACCCGCGATTGCGCCCGAAGAAGACATCATCAACGCCATCGGACGACTCTACAGGGCCGGGGCGAGTTCTTCCGAGCAGTTTAACGACGTTATAAAGGAGTTCGACTCCGCCAATATAGACTTCACCGGCGGCAATCATGGAGATGAAGACGAAGACATCTCCATCGAGCAGCTTCGGGAACTCTCTGAAGAGGCCCCGGTCATAAAGCTGGCCAACATGATTATCAGCCGGGGAGTCAGCGACGGAGCAAGCGATATTCACATAGAGCCAGGCAAAGACGGCGTGCGAGTCCGCCTGAGAATAGACGGTCTTCTGCACGAGGTAATGCAAGTTCCAAAGAAAGTCCAGGCGTCGCTGACGTCCCGTTTCAAGATCATGGCCGAGATGGACATCGCCACCAAGCGAACTCCGCAGGACGGCAGAATCTCGGCGGTAATCGACAACAGGCAGTTCGACTTTCGTGTATCCACTCTGCCGTCGGTATTCGGTGAGAAGATCGTTCTGAGAATTCTGGACAAGAGCTCGATATCCATCGGGCTTCACAAACTTGGCCTGCTGCCGGAGACACTCGAACGGTTCGAAAGCCTGATCTCCCGCACATACGGGATCATACTGGTCACGGGACCGACAGGCAGCGGCAAGTCGACGACGCTTTACTCGGTTCTTTCAAAACTCAACTCGGGCGAAAAAAACATTCTGACTATCGAAGACCCGGTCGAATACGAAGTCGCGGGTCTTACGCAGGTTCAGATCAACACCCGAGCCGGCCTGACGTTCGCGTCGGGCCTCAGAACCATGCTCAGGCAGGACCCGGATATAGCGATGATCGGTGAAATTCGAGACGCCGAGACCGCGACAATCGCCACCGAGGCGGCTTTAACGGGTCACCTTGTGCTATCGACCCTGCACACAAACGACGCGCCTGGCGCGCTGACTCGAATGGTCGATATGGGGATCGAGCCATTCCTGATCGCATCGAGCGTAATCGGTGTATTGGCGCAGAGGCTTGTGCGAGTGGTCTGCCCGAAGTGTAAAGAACAATATCAACCGCCGCGCGACGCGATCAAGCGGCTGGGAATAGATGTCGATGGCGACACCAGAGTGAGTTTTTATCGAGGCAAAGGCTGCGACCACTGCCGCGGCAATGGATACAAGGGCAGGCTCGGAGTCTACGAACTGATGCTGGTCAACGACCGCGTCCGCGACCTGGTGCTGCAAAAATCGTCTGCGCACCTAATACGCGAAGCGGCAATCGAAACAGGAATGAAGAGTCTGAAAGACGACGCCATAGCAAAGATTTTGCTGGGACAAACGACACTTGAGGAATGCCTGCGGGTCATATACGCGGGTTAGAAGTCGGAGGCACAGAGTTGGAAGCTCGGCTGGATTCAAATTTTGACGACGAGATAATCGAGGCATCGGGCGAATCGAGTGTCAAGTCGATTGAGGACTTGCACCTCGACGACCTGCTGCGCGAGGTAGGTGAGCGTGGAGCGTCCGACCTGCACCTTGCGGTCGGCCTGCCGCCGATGCTGCGCGTGGACGGTTCGCTCAACCGCACCAACTATCGTCCGTTGGGGCCGAATGACACTCAGCGGATCGTTTACGATATACTGACCAACGACCAGGTCGAAAAGTTCGAGCGAACAAAAGAACTCGACTTTTCTTATGGCGTGAAGGGCATCGGCAGGTACCGTGTCAACGTCTACAGGCAGCGCGGCAGTGTCGGCGCGGCCTTGAGAGCTATTCCAGACCAGGTTCCGACATTCGAGCAGCTCGGGCTTCCACCAGTGCTTCGTGAACTGTGTAAGAAACACAGTGGACTGATCCTGGTCACCGGCCCGACCGGCAGCGGCAAGTCCACCACAATAGCGTGTATGATCGACACAATCAACAGCGATAAGCCTCTGCACATAATGACGATGGAAGACCCAATAGAGTATCTCCATCGACACAAGAGATGCATGGTCAATCAGCGCGAACTGGGCCAAGACACCGACGCCTTCAGCAACGCATTACGGGCTGTCCTAAGAGAAGACCCTGACGTGATTCTCATCGGAGAGATGCGCGACCTGGAAACCATATCCGCCGCGCTCACTCTCGCCGAGACCGGCCACCTTGTGTTCGGCACGCTCCACACCAGATGCGCGCCGCAAACTATCGACCGCGTGGTGGACGTCTTTCCACCGCACCAGCAGGATCAGATCAGAGTGCAGCTTTCCAATACCATCGAAGCGGTAGTCGCTCAGCAGCTCCTGCCGCGAAACGGCGGAGGCAGATGCGCCGCCATCGAGATCATGGTCGCCACCTCGGCCATCAGAAACCTGATCCGGGAAGGCAAGACCTATCAGATATACAGCTCGCTGGAAACGGGCGCGCAGTTCGGCATGCAGACTATGGACAGACAGCTCTCCGAAATGCAGCGGATGGGCTATATAACTCAGGAAGAGGCGCTTGCCCGCGCAATTGACAGAGAAAACGTGAAAAGGCTGCTCCAGGGGGGTTAAAGCAATATGTCAACCTTTGTTTATACGGCGCTGGACCCAAGCGGTAAGACCGTCAAGGGCAAAGTGGATGCCGAGAGCGAGCAGTTGGTGCTCTCCAAGCTCCACGAACAAAGATACCATATACTTTCGGTGACGCAGGAGAAATCACGCACCGCCAAGCCGACGACGTCCACGCCGTCGAATAAAAAAGTCAAACTCAATGACATGGTCATATTCAGCCGGCAGTTCGCAACTATGATCGACGCCGGCATAGCCATAGTCCGATGTCTGGACATTCTGGAAAGTCAAACGAAAGACCCAGTCCTGAAGCCTGTCATCGCGCAGTGCAAGAAAGACGTCAAGGGCGGCTTAAGCCTTACCGACGCATTCAGCAAACACCCTGGCGTGTTCTCGCGACTGTATGTAAACATGGTCAAGGCGGCGGAAACCGGCGGTATTCTCGATAAAATACTGGAAAGACTTTCAGGGTTCCTGGAAAGCGAGCAGGAGATTCGCGGCAAGATCAAATCGGCTATGATTTACCCAATCCTGGTCTTGAGTTTCGCGGTGATTATGATTATCGCGCTGTTTCTATTCGTTTTGCCCAAATTCAAAGAGATATTCGATTCTATGGGCGTAGAAATGCCGGGCGCCACCAAGTTTTTGTTCAGCGCCAGCGACTTGGCGGTGAAGTTCTGGTATGTTGGTCCGATCCTGGCGGTCGGCGGATTCTTTGCCTACAAGTGGTACAGCAAAACCGACAGCGGCGCCTGGCAAATCGACACCATGAAACTGAAGTTTCCTGTTATCGGCGAACTGGTGCAGAAGATGGCGATCTCCAGATTCTCGCGAACATTCGCCACTCTCATCGCCAGCGGTGTACCTATGATGAGGTCGCTGGAGATAGTCGGAGAAACATCGGGCAATCGCGTCATTGCACACGCAATCGAGAGCGCTCGCAACGCCATCCGCGAGGGGCAGAAGATTAGCGCTCCACTTGCGGCCAGCGGACTTTTCCCAACTATGGTCACACACATGATCGACATCGGCGAAGAGACCGGCCGGCTCTCCGAAATGCTTGCCAAGGTCTCGGACTTCTACGATCAGGAGGTCGACAACGCCGTGAAGGGGCTCACCTCTATGATCGAGCCTCTTCTGATAGTCGTGATGGGCGGATTGGTAGGTTTCATCGCCGTATCCATCATGGCTCCTATATTCAAGCTGATCAGCTCAGTGGGGTAATCAGTTGTTAGTGTTTAGTTGTTAGTATTTAATTATTGTCACGGGGATCCATGATCCCCAGCACTTATTTCTATCTTGTGAGGCAACAATATGCGGATGGGAAGTGTCCGAAAACTTAGTGAAGATGAAATCCAGGATCGCCTGACTCAGTATGCCCAGCATCCTGAACCCATTGTCAGGGACGAGATAGTCCTCCAGTACGCCAACCTGGTCGAGAGCATTGGCCGCAGGTTCATGGGAGCATGCGAGCCTCTGGAAGACCTTGTCCAGGAAGGCTACGTCGGGCTGATTACGTCTGTAGACAAATACGACGGCGATAAGGGAGTAAAGTTTTCGACTTACGCCACGCATTTCATAGTCGGTCAAATAAAGCACTATCTGCGCGACAAGGGCAAGATCATCAAAGAGCCGGCATGGCTTCAGGAACTCAACCAGAAGATGACCCGAGTGATCGAGGCCTTAAACCAGCAACACAACCGCCAGCCCAGCGAAAAGGAAATTGCGGAAGTGATGCAGATGCCGGAAAGCACCGTGCGGGAAATGCTCACAACGCGCGAGGTCTTCAAAGTGACTTCTCTCGACGGCGATAAAGACGAAGGCTCCGGCCCAAGGGAAGAAGAGAAAATCTCAGACCAGAAAGTGGTCTCGTTCCAACTTCCCCTAGAGGATAAGATCGTCCTCGAGGCAGCGCTCGATCGCCTGAAGGACATCGAGCAGCAGGTGATAGCCGACCACTTCTATAAAGGTCTAAACCAGACCGAAATCGCAAAAAAACTGGGCATAAGCTGCAATTATGTCTCGCATATACTGCGTAATGGCACGAAAAAACTCAGAAAAATTCTGGCCACCGACGAGATCCGCGATGCGCAGATGCAGCGAACTCACGTCTCCAAGCGCTCAAAACCCAGGGACAACGCAGTCGAGTCTATGAGCGTGCTGGATTCCAATACCGGCCTCTACAATAGAGGGTATTTCATGGAGCGGCTCGATGAGGAAATAAGCCGGGCATATCGCAGCAATCACAAGCTGTCGATCCTGCTTGTGGACATACAGCTTCCCAGCGATCTGGACAGCTATATTCGCATGGTCAGGATGGACGACTACCTTTACAACGTAGCCCAGTCCATACGTGTGCAGGTTCGCAAAATGGATCTGGTCGCGCGGTTCGGAGAAACATCGTTCGCACTTCTGCTTCCACACATAGCAACCAATGCGCAGCACGTCGCGGACAGGGTGGCTTCAATCACCGCGTCGGTGGAAATGGACTCCGGTCGAAAGCAAAAGGTCAGCGGCACGGCGAATATCGGCATTGCCAAATATCCCGCGGACGCCTTCACCGCCAAAGACATGCTCGAAAAAGCAGCCGAGAACCTGGGCGTTCCACTGGAACAGCTAATGCGCGAGAGCAACTCGCAGATGAAAAAGGCAGCATAGCCTTCCAGGCTCTAGGACATATCGAAAGGGAGAGGGCACGACGCCCGAAGGAAAAGGAGACCTTCGGGCGTCAACACGTTGTAAAGCGCGGCATGGTGTGGTAATATACTTATGGCAATAGAATATGGGCAATGATTTAAGGCCCTGCGGTGTACGTGATTAGTCGAGGAAGTTTTGAGCCGACACTCAAAATTGAAGGAGCCTTTCTTGCCGATCCCTAAGTGGCAGTCCCGAGCAATCGGGAAATCGCGAAGGTCTGCAGGAGGCGCCGCCCTGGTTCGCTAGGGTTCAAAAACTCGGTAGACACACGGCACAGGCGGGGCCTTTTGCTTTTGACTCTCTCGCGCAAAAATCCGGCAGTCGGGAGGTGTCGAGGATGACACGCAGTGAGATCTCGGGAGCGATTGTGAGGATGAAAACCAGGGACGAGTATGACGGCATGCTCGGCAAGGTGTGCGGCGCGGAAGATGGGGGCGAGATGCTTGTGGTGAAACACCGGCCAATTACTTTTCCTCGCCGCCGAAACACTACTCTCCATTGTTTCAGGAGAGATGAAATCGAGATAGTAAGAGGCTGACGGCCTCTGTTGATATAACAAAAGGCGTTTCGCAGATATGCGGAGCGCCTTTTTGATTTTTGGCGCAATCATGGATAAAAACCTTTACGCAAAGAGAGTGGTCGAGCTCAATAATCTTCCCGTTGATGAGGGCGGCAAGTGTGTAATATACTGGATGCAGCGTTCTCAGCGCGCAACCGACAACCCCGCGCTCAACTCTGCCGTCAATCTGGCGAATGATCTCGGCAAGCCTCTGCTCGTCTATTTCGGCCTATTTGACGTATACCCGATGGCAAGCGTTCGGGTTTTTAAGTTTATGCTCGAAGGCTTGAAAGAAGCGTCCGCAGCTCTGATCGACAAAGGCATTCCGTTTCTAATGCGCCGGGAGATGCCCCCTGAGGGCATAGTTCGAGCGGCAATCGAATTTAACGCATGCGCGGTTGTAGTGGATGAAGATTACCTCAACATCGGACGCTCATGGCGCAAAATCGCCGCCGACAGACTGCCCGTCAGGCTCATTCAGATCGACGCCGAAACCATTGTCCCCGCGCGGATCACCCACAAAGAGGAATGGGGCGCATACACCATCCGTCCAAAGATTCTCAAAGCTCTAGACCAGTATATGACGGACATCCCCGACAGCTCAATCAATCACAAACTGCGCTTGGAACCCGGCAATTCGATTGATCTATCAACAGTCGATCCTCTTACTCTTGCCAACTCACTGGACGTGGATCAGCAGGTCACTCCGACGCCCCACTCTATCGGTGGATTGTCCGAAGCCTTAAGCCGGCTTGAACGATTCATCCGCGAAGGCCTGCCCCGCTATAGTGACGAGAAAAACGACATCGGAGTATCGGTGTCCAGCAACCTGAGTCCGTATCTGCATTTCGGGCAAATATCATCGCTTCGCACTGCGTTGGCTGTGCAAGATGCCGACGCGCCGGGAGAGAGCATAGACGCATTTCTGGAACAAATCATAGTGCGGCGCGAGCTTGCAATCAATTTCTGCCTGTATAACAATCGCTACGATTCCCTGGACGCAGCCTCCGACTGGGCGCGCCGCACGCTCGATGCCCACCGCACAGACGAGCGCCCGGAACTCTACTTGCTGGAAGAACTGGAATCAGCGCAGACTTACGACCAATTGTGGAATGCGGCTCAACTCGAACTTGTACGGTTCGGCAGGATTCATTCGTATATGCGCATGGTTTGGGCAAAAAACATACTCGTGTGGTCGCCGACCCCCGAAGAAGCCCTCTCACAAGCGATCTATCTCAACGACAAATACGCCCTCGACGGCCGCGACCCCAACGGCTACGCAAACATTGCGTGGTGCATATTCGGCAAGCACGACCGCCCATTTGCCGAACGCCCCATCTTTGGCAAGATTCGCTGCATGACCAGCGAGGCCACTATGCGCAAAACCCATTGGCGCAATTACATCAAACCCTGAGAGATTAAAAGCGGCTCGGCGCTCCTATGTTTTTCGATACCCGGCAAGGAAACGCTTCACGTAAAGCTCATAATCGAACTCAACGGAAGTATTGATGACCTTACTAAACAACATGTTTGTAAGCATTGGGCCTGCAAACGTCCTGACAATCTGATCGATGTTATTTTCCTTAAGCTCACCAGTCTGTTGATAATAACGAAAAAACTTGGCGAGCCCATCATCAAACGATTGCATGATTCTCAGAGCATCTCCACTAAGTAACACGGGGTATCGACTCAGCTCAGGAAGCAAACTAATGATGTGGTCAATATCGCTGCTTAGAGTCACACTTAAACCCTTCGCGAGCGCAAGAAGGTCCTGCTCCAAGTTTCCGGTAGGCTCAAAAAGCAAGTCCAGCATTTTTTGCGCTTGCCGGTTGATTCCGGCAGACAATAGCTCGTCTTTGGAACGGAAATGACGGTACAATGTGACCTCTGTAAACCCCGCCCTGGCGGCAATTTCCCTTGTGGTCGTACCCAGGTACCCTTTTTCGTCCAATATGTCCATTGCTGCCGCAATCAAGGCTTCATAAGTCGAACTCCTTGATTCATCGCGATGCTTATCGTTAGCCATTTCGCATTCCTCTCAGGATGATTGTTTTCTCGCTCCAAGATAGATGATTTTGCCCTGTTTCACGCTTTCTCCGAGGCAATCCAGCCCCTCTGCTTCAGGCTGCGTGGACGTCGCGCGCTGCAGTTCCGCAAGGGCAACCGCATAATCGTATTTCGCCTGCACCGCGTTAAACCTCGCCTGGGTAAGCGCAGATTCCGCGTCGGCAACTTCAACGAGTATTGTAATACCCGAATCATATCTGTCATTGGCCAGCTTGAGCGATTTCTCAGCCAGATTAACGTTCTCCTGGGCAGTGCTAACCCGCTGGGTCGCTTCAGTCAGACTTGTCAGCGCAGTCTGAACTTCCAAAGACACAGCCAGCTTGACCTGCTCAAGCGAGTCTTTTGATTTATTTTCGTCCGCAAACGCCTGAGCGACCTTGGCTTTCGTCATACCGCCGTCCCAAACGGAAAACTTCAAGTCCAGCAGCGCGCTCCACGTAGTGTGACCGGTCGTGAAACCGTACGCAGGAATATTATGATCCACTTCACCTGCTATACCAAGCGACGGCTTATTGCCGGTCTTCTGCAGTTTGACATTCTTGCTGCTGAGCAAAACTGCGGTCTCAGCCCCTTTTATTTCAGGTCGACGTCGATAAGCCTGCGCAGTGCACTTTACCACATTTTCCTTGCAGTCTTCAACATTGATATCGCTGTCGACAAGCTCAGTTTGCGAGGTAACACATATACCTAGAACCCTGTTAAGCCCAGCCCGAGCAATGGTCACATGCGCCTTTGACTGAATCAGTGTCTGATTGAGATTTGCGACCTCCACTTCGCTGCGGGTAACATCAAAGTCCGCCACAGTGCCAGCCGCGAATTTGTCCCTGGCTTCCTTGAGGCGTTTGTTAGCCACGTCTACCGCCGCCTGAGCCACGTCCTGCTGCCCTTTGGCGCGAAGCACTTCGTAATATGCCTGCTTAACATTATATATCAACTTTTGCGACGCGCTCTGCAGGCTCATGTAATCTATCTGATATTGATACTTCGCGATGTCCGAAACAAAGCCCAATTTGCTCGATATATCAAGTGGCATAAACAAGTTCAGGCTTCCGGTTGTGGCGTACTGAGGTATGGCGTTAAAACCTCCGAATTCAAACCCCGGCCCTTGATTAAGATGCGTGATTTCGGCCTCAAGCTTGGGCATAAAGTTAGACTTTGCCTCGGCCATTCCACCAACGGATTTTTGAAGCTGGTCCAGCGCCGCTTTTATCTCAGGATTTTGGCAGAACGCTATCTGTATTGCCTGGTCGATGGAAATCGGCATTTTTGAATCGTCACTTGCGGACTGAGCATACGCAGGAACACATAAAGCCAGCGCCAGAATTGCACAAGAAAGTTTCTTCATTACTTCACCTTGATTTTATTGCAGCCATGCTGCGCATTTTTGCCATAATTGACTTGACAACCAAAACATATTGGGTATATAGTTAGTATATACTTACGCACTCAATCTGTCAATAATAAAAAGGAGAGCTTTATGAGCGCATCCAATCAAACTAATGTCTGCGAGGAATGTGATAAGACAGTGCCCTCAAATAACAATGGAAACAAACCATCGACACCCGCCAAGAGTCGTCCTGCGTGGACTAAGGCGCTTACAATTGCGGCGATTGTTGTAGTTGCGGCAGCCGGCTGCGTTATCGGTATCCGATACTGGGATTACGCGACCACACATGTTTCGACCGACAACGCCATGCTCACCGGCGATGTCGTTCAAATTTCGCCGCAGGTGAGCGGCACTGTGGAAAGCGTCTTTGTCAAAGACAATCAGATGGTCAAAAAAGGCCAGCTTCTTGTCGTCCTGGACGATGCAACCTATCGCGCCAATGTGCAGCAGGCTCAGGCTAATCTCGAAGCCGCGATCGCGCAGGCCGAAGGCGCCGGAATAAGCGTGTCTCTGACCGGGGACACCAGCAGTGCCCAGATCCTGCAGGCCGAAGCCGGTGTAGCTCAGTCAACCGACGCAATAGGCAGCGCCGAGGCGGACGTCGCCCAAAACGAGGCAGCGGTTCAGCAAGCCAGAGCCAACGCAAAAAGTGTTGAAGCAAACGTGAAAACCACCGAGGCACAAGTAGATACTGCGCGAGCGGGAGTCCGTGTTGCAGAGGCTGCATTGGCGGCGGCGAAAGCCGAACTCGGCAAATATGCGCGGGACAACAAACGCTACCAGGAACTATATTCCAGAGGCTCGGCCAGCGCGCAAATGGCCGATCAGGCCGCAGTCGCAGAGCAGACCGCGCAATCGCAGGTAGATACAGCCGAGCAGCAGGTCGCAGCAAGCAAGGCGAAACTCAGCGAAGCCCAGGCAGGTTGCCAGGCGACAAAAGAGCAGTTTGCATCTGCAAAAATCGGCATCAGCCAAGCCGAGGCAAGACTTGCCGCTTCGCGAAAGAATGCCCGCCAGGCCTTCGCGCGGCGCGAACAAGCACACGCGCAGCTCTCCCAAGCCAACACCGCGCCGAAGCAGGTCAATCTCAGCAAGAGTTCCGCCAAACAAGCGCAGGCTCGCATCGAACAGGCCAAAGCAGCCCTTGAGACAGCAAAACTCCAGCTTTCATACACCCGCATATTTGCCCCCGTGAGCGGTCGTGTAAGTAAGAAAACAGTTCAGCAGGGCGCTCTGATGCAGGCCGGAACGCCGTTAATGGCTATCGTACCGCCGCCGCCACACAATATCTGGGCGGTCGCCAATTTCAAGGAGACTCAGACCACTCACATTCGCCCAGGTCAGAGCGCGGAAATCGAGGTGGACGGCTTTCCCGGCAAAGCTTTCAAGGCGCACGTGGACAGTGTCGCGTCGGCCACTGGAGCAACTTTCGCTCTGCTTCCGCCCGACAACGCCACCGGCAACTTCACAAAAGTGGTTCAGCGCATTCCGGTCAAACTCGTTATAGACAAAGGCCAGAAAAATGTTGACGACCTCAGAGCCGGAATGTCGGTGGAAGTAACAATCAAGACCAAATAGCAGGCGGAGAGTTCCTATATGAATACAGAAACAGGAGAAGCGATGGCGCCCGAATATACGCGCTACTCGCCGACAGTACGGGCTCTCTTGCTGGCTGCGGCGGTATTGGCGTGCCTTTTGGAAGTGCTCGATCTGACCATTGTGAACGTCGCGATCCCGACGATGATGGGCAATCTCGGCGCCACGCTCGACAATATCAACTGGGTCGCCACGGGATACATGCTGGCAAACGTGGTCGCGCTGCCGATGACAGGCTGGATGGCGGCGTGCATCGGACGACGACGGCTTCTGTTGAGTTCAATTATGATATTTACCGTCAGTTCATTATTCTGCGGTATTTCGGAATCCCTGTCAATGCTGATTTTGTTCCGAGTCATACAGGGGCTGGGCGGGGCGTCGCTTATGTCGGTCTCTCAGGCGATGCTGATGGATGTCTTTCCGCCGCACCGGAGAGGCCTGGCGCAGGCCATTTTTGGGGTCGGGCTTATGGCCGGGCCATGCGCCGGACCGGTTTTGGGCGGGTATCTGGTGGACAATTACTCCTGGCCATGGATATTCTTTATTAATTTGCCGGTTGGAATAGTCACAGTCGTGATGATGTGGATGTTCTTGAAAGACCCGCGAAACGTCCAGTCGGCAACAAATGAGCCCATCGATATTCTCGGCATTTCATTTATGGCAATTGGGCTTGGATGCCTGCAATTGATGCTCGACAAGGGCGAGACCGAAGGCTGGCTTGACTCGTCCTTTATTCGATGGCTGGTCGTTCTGTCCAGTCTGGGCCTGGTATTCTTTATTGTCCGCGAACTGACTACACGCTATCCGGTCGTCAACCTGCGCAACCTCAAACACCGCGGGCTTGCAGCCGGGTGCAGCTACGCGTTCTTTGCCGGGCTATGCATGATGAGCTTTTTGATGATGCTGCCGGTATTCCTGCAAAATATTCGTCAGTATACGGCAATGCGCACCGGCGAGATGTTGGTTCCGTTTGCTATCGCATCGGCGGTAACTATGCCGATCACCGGCATGCTGATGAACTATATATCGCCCCGCATTCTGACGGCTGTCGGCTCGCTAACGGCTTCCTATGGAATGATAATGATGTCCAGGGTCACCTCACTTACTGGCTATGAGCATCTGTTTTGGGGGCAAGTCTTATTCGGCGCAGGTATCGGGCTTCTATTTGTGCCTCTTATGACCGCGGCGCTCGCAGGCTTAAAAGGCAGAGATCTGGCTGAAGGGTCGGGGCTTTTCAACCTGTTCCGTCAGCTTGGTGGAAGCATCGGGATCGCTTACATGACAGCCAGGCTGAATCAGGCTACGGTATTCAGCCACAATATTATCGCGGAACATGTCACCATTTATGACCCGGAAGTGATCTCGCGTCTGACGATGTATAAGCAGTTTTTCATGAGTAAAGGCGCTTCGGCGGTTGTAGCAACGCAGCAGGCTCTCAAAGCTATGGATCAGATAATTCTTGGACAATCCACCATTATTGGTTTCGGAAACATATTTCTGCTTATGGCCATACTTTTCGTCCTGACGACGCCGCTCTCCCTGCTTCTAAGCAATACGGTGCCGGGCGATGAAAAAGTCAGCGGCCACCACTAGGAACGAGCAGGAGATAGGTGAGTAATCATGCATCAAGCAATCAAAGATAAGCAGTTGAGTAACTACCTGCTTGATGAGTTGAAAGAGCATGCAGACGAGCTGATTTCAGTCCTGCGCTGGCTGTGGACACTTAATCTCGCAGCCTCTATTGCAAGCATTCTGGTTCATCAATATGTTTATTCAGCAATTGCAGGAGTATCGTTTGCAGCGTGTCTTTACGGCGCTGCAGTCGCAGGAAGAGCAAAAAGGGCTTTAGAAGACGCCGCTGCGCCATACAAAGATGATATGAAGTGATTGATTGAGTTTCTCCAGGCCATCAGCTCCAGTATTATCGCCACGACTGACGCTCCGCATGACTGCATAACGCGCGGTATGCTATAATAAGCAAGCGGTTCGACAACGTCTGCGAGCCGTTTTTTCAATGCCGAAATACTGGAGCTTCAAATTGGCCGAAATCGCGCCCTTCAGGGGCATACGCTATAACAAAACGGTTGTGGGAGATCTAAACAAGGTCACGAGCCCACCTTATGATGTCATCTCGCCCGAAGAAAAACAGCGATACCTGCAGCTTCACCCGCAGAACTTCGTCCGGTTGATCCTTGGCGAAGACAAAGATACCGATACGGATTCGGACAATCGCTTCACTCGTGCGAACGCCTACATCAACGACTGGATCGCAAGCGGCGCGCTCGCCCAAGACGATAAGCCGTCGATCTACATATACAACCAGGAGTTCGAGCAACACGGCAAGCTCAGCAAAGTGCGCGGGTTTACAGTCGCGGTGAAATTGCATCATTATTCAGACAAGGTCATTCTCCCGCACGAAAACACGCTCGCAAAGCCAAAAAGCCACCTCGGCCCGCTTCTCCGCGCCACCAGGACGAACCTCGACAGCGTCTACGGCCTTTACGCCGACGAGCAAGGCGTATTGGACGCAATAATGGATCGAGTGATGGAAGCCGACCCGGCCGCCGACGTTCGCGACCGCGACGGAGTCCGGCATCAGCTCTGGGTCTTGAGCGACCGCGATGAGATAAACAAGATCGTAAAATTCATGAGCGACAAACAGATCGCCATAGCCGACGGGCATCACCGCTATGAGACCGCCCTGGCGTACTCAGACGAAATGCGCGAGAAGTCCCCATGCGCGTGCGGCTGCTGCGAGCTGCCGTCCGATTATGCGCTGATGACCGTCGCCAACGTCTTCCAGAAAGATATGACCATATTCCCGACGCACCGCGTGGTCGATAATCTTTCGGATGAAGCGCTTACATCTCTGGATGATCGGCTTCGCGAACTCTTTGATATAGAAAACTCTTCCAAATCGGGCTTGATCGACGACATGAAGAAGCGATCAGCCATAGGCATGTATCGCGCGGGCTCGGCAAAAACAGTCAAGCTCAAGCGCGACCCAGGCGAACTGTTAGAAGGCAGCGACGCCAGCCGCAATCTGGAGCTTAACATCCTCCACAAGCTCGTGCTGGAACGAATCCTCGGCATAGACAAAGACAAGCTGCGAGACCAATCGCATATCATATACACGCGCGATGCCCAAGAGGCTATGACGCTCGTAGACTCAGGCGAAAAGCAGATAGCGTTCCTGCTCAATAACATCGAGGTGAAGTCGGTTCTGGACATTGCAGCCGCTGGCGAGAAAATGCCTCAGAAGGCGACTTACTTTTACCCCAAACTCCTCAGCGGTCTCGTGCTGAGAAAAATGGACTGACACGATATGGCTTCGAGCATCAAGCGCCTCAGCACGGGCAACGAATATGTGTCTATCCCGGACATCAATACCGCGAACGGCGGCATTCAGTGCATAGGCTTCGTTCACCGAGCGTTTCGGGCTTCGATCGAGCTGCACGGCTCTAAAGAAGCTCCGCTGCTCAAACCCTTGGTCGAAGTGGACGGTGAAGATCTCTTCGAGGGCGGCATGCGCCACGACCTGTTGTCGTTCTGGATACCGAGCTTTGAAGTAGCCTCTCCCAGATTAAAAGCGACCTCAACCGTGTTCGCGCCTCTGGAACGCAGAGGATTTGCATGCGTACTGACTCTGCAGAACACTTCGGACTCGGTCTTGACCGTCAGAGCGGGCTGGAAGGGCTGTTGGAGATCGAGCTACCACAGTGCCAATCTGTCCAAGCAAATGTCCGGAACCAAGCATGCGAGTATCAGTTCATGGCGGCCCGGCGTGCCGATTATAGAATTCCGCGGGCACACTCCGCTGTTTGCAATGGCAATGGTATCGCACAACGGCGTCCCGGCAACTATTACCGATCCGGACATGCACTTGCGAATATCTGAGTGGACAGGCGAAAGCATTTCCGCCGGAGCCGGCAGCCCGATATACTACGAGATGATCGACAAATATACGCTTGAACCCGGCCAGAAAGTGGATGTGACGGTGTATGTCGGGATCGGACTTGAAGAAGTATCGGCCATCGCGTCCGCTGAGGAATTGCAAATGCAGGGCTGGGACCGGATGCTCGCCAGCCTGCGGAAGTGGCTGGACAAGCACACCATCGAATGCGACGACACCTATTTCAAGCGAATGATAAACGTCAATTCGTTTTACAATTACTTCTTCTCGCAGGCCACAACCCTGGACACCGAAGAACTCATTCTGGCGACCGCACGCAGTTCCCGGAATGAGTCGTGCGCTTCCTACTGGGATCGCGACGCAATGCGATGGTCGCTGCCCGCGGTTCTCCAGATGAACTGGGAACAGGCGCGCAAAATGCTGATCTACGCATTCACGACTCAGCTCCCAAATGTAGGAATCCGTTCGCGCTTCATAGACGGGATCGTGCTGGAGCCCGGTCTTCAACTCGATCAGCTGTGCGCGCCGATCCGGGCGCTGGATATGTATGTCGAAGTCACAGGCGATATGTCGATCCTCTTCGACAGGCGCGTCCAGGCCGGAGTAAACACCATCCAACAAATACTGGCCGCGCAAAGGCATCCTGAAACGGTGCTCTTTGAAACACTGCTTCTGCCTTCAGGAGAGGCGTCGGCATATCCTTATGTGTGCTTCTCCAACGTGCTCGTGTGGCGAAGTTTGGTTGATATAGGTCGGATTTACTCTCGAATTCGCGACATAGACCGCGCAGAAGAGGCAAACAAGCTGGCAATACAGGTTAAAACCGCCGTCCTGGATAATTTTATTGTCGATGGACCTCTGGGCAAGATGTACGCGCACGAGATCGACCTAAACGGCAACCATCGCCTGGGCGACGACCCAATGGGAAGCCTGCAGTTGCTAAGCTATTTCGGCTTCTGCACTCAGGGCGACCAGGTTTACAAGAATACGGTCAACTGGATACACTCAGAGCACAACACAATGTCAGGCAAGGGAAACACATTTGAAGCGCCTCTGACGCAGGACGGCAGCGGGCCGTCGGTTGTAGGTGTGATAATAGACTTGCTGACCGGACGCTCGGCGCAGGCTCTCGACTTCCTAAAACGCGCTGAGCTTGACGACGGCATAGCCTGCGCGACGGTAGACTGCGAAACCGGCATAGCGAGAAACGGCATGGCGTTCGCAAGCTGCGCGGGGTATCTGGCTTTCGGACTCCGCACTGCCTTAAACGCAGTGAGCCCGCAGACAGCCCTGATCGAAAAAAAGAAACGGCCAAGTGAAGCTCTTTATCATCCGCCGCCCGAAACCAGTCACGACACAAGAAAAGCGCGAATGTAACGGGTATACTCTTTGCATCCTGCATGAAATCCCGGATGGAAAGAGACTATGGCCGATCTTGACCTGCACTCCATGGAAGTCGAAGAAGCACTGGAGGCGTTGCAAACCACGCGCGACGGTCTCAGCGGAGCCGAGGCTGCCCGGCGTCTAGAGGATTACGGCCCCAACGAGATAGCGCGGCACGAGCGCGTCTCATGGATCGACACGCTGGTCGCTCAGGTCAAAAACCCGCTCGTATATATACTCATCATCGCCGCCGCCATATCGTTCGCCACAAAACACGCCACCGATGCCGCCGTCATACTTGCAGTCGTAGTTATCAACACTGTCATCGGATTCGTGCAGGAGTATCGCGCCGAGCGCGCCATGGCCGAACTTGCAAAACTCGCCGCGCCGAAGGCCACAACCAGACGAGACAACATTCAGCACCAGATCCAATCCGCCGAACTCGTTCCCGGCGACATAATACTCCTTGTGGCCGGCGACAGAGTCCCGGCGGATGCTCGCCTGACCGAAACCGTCGGCCTTCAGACAGACGAATCAGCGCTCACTGGCGAAAGCGAGCCTGTCGAAAAGTCGATCCAGAGCGTCGCCCCGGACGCTCCCCTGCCCGATCGGACATGCATGATCCATTCAGGAACGGTAATCTCTCGCGGACGAGGCGAAGCGGTCGTAACAGCCACCGGAGAGCAGTCGGCATTCGGGCGAATCGCGGAGGAAGTCCTCAGCCAGCAGCGCCAGCAGACGCCATTGCAGAGCGAACTCGCCGTGCTCGGGCGAAACCTCGGACTGGTGGCTCTCGCACTATCAACGCTGGTATTCGCGGCGGGAGTGATGCGAGGGCAAGACCTATTCGATATGTTTCTTTATGCGGTGGCGTCGGCTGTTGCAGCGATACCCGAGGGGTTGCCCGCCGTGGTCACGATAGCGCTTGCAATCGGCCTCAATGCAATGGCGAAAAAAAACGCCATCATCCGCCGACTGCCCGCGGTAGAAGCGCTCGGGTCGGCAACAGTAATCGTCTCCGACAAAACCGGCACTCTCACGCAAAACAAGATGACCGTCCGCGCTATACATCCGCCCAATGCGGATCGCGAGATCGCCGGAGACAACATTTTTACCGACGAACGCTGCAAAACACTGCTCCACGCCGCCGTTCTTGCAAGCGACTCCCAACTCGTTGAAACCGACGGCAAAATCACCGCCACAGGCGACCCGACGGAAGCCGCGCTCGTAATCGCCGCCGCGAAAGCCGGTCTAAAAGAACCCGAACTCAAAACCCGATGTCCAAGGCTCGCGGAGATCCCATTTGAGTCCGAGCACGGGTATATGGCTGCACTCACCTCATGCGAGAACGGCGCGCAGATATACGTAAAAGGCGCGCCTGAAGCTATTCTCACCCGATGCTCGCACGCGCTCATCGACGGCAAAAAAATGCCGATTACGCCAGAAATCAGAGCCCAGATCGAGCTGGCAAACAAGAACATGGCCAATCAGGCGCTGCGCATGCTTGCGGTCGCATGCAAGCCTCCTCAAATAACCCCTAATCATCTGAAACCGGAGGACATCGACGGCGGCCTGACACATCTCGGGCTGGTCGGTATGATCGACCCTCCTAGACCAGAAGCCATCGACGCAGTCGAAAAGTGCCGCAGGGCAGGAATTCGAGTAATGATGGCGACCGGCGACAACCGCGACACCGCCCGCGCCATTGCCGGGGAATTTGGCCTGATCGAAGAAGACTCGCTCGCAATCGACGGCAAGGAGCTGGCTCATCTAACTAACCGCCAGCTCCTGGAAAAGCTGGATAAAATCGCGGTATTTGCGCGGGTCGAGCCGGATCACAAACTAAGGATCGTGAACGCGCTCAAGGAAATGGGCGAGGTCGTGGCGGTGACAGGCGACGGCGTGAATGACGCCCCCGCGCTCAAAAGAGCCGATATAGGGGTAGCGATGGGACTGAGCGGCACTGGCGTAGCTCGGGAAGCAGCCGACATGATCCTCGCAGACGACAATTTCGCCACAATAGTTTCAGCCGTCGAGGAAGGGCGCATCGTCTTCGAGCGAATCCAGAAGGTGGTGTCATATCTCATCGCCACAAACGCCGGCGAGATTCTCACCGTCGCCGTAGCTGTGTCAATCGGATGGCCTCTGCCGGTATCGGCCGTGCAACTTTTGTGGGTCAATCTCATCACTGACAGCGCTCCGAGCCTGGCGCTTGCCGCCGATCCACCCAGCGAGGACGTGCTCACAAAACCGCCTCGCAACACATCTGAAAACGTCATAAACCGGCAATCCATTCAGAGGCTCGCGCTGGTCGCCCCCATAATGGCTGTCGCAAGCCTAGCGGCATTTTTGCTGGGTCAGAGCGCGCACGGCCTGGCGACAGGCCGCAGTATGGCGTTCGTAACGCTCTCCGCGGCACAGCTTTTCAACGCCGTAAACGTGAGATCATCAGGAAAGTCGACATTTCAGATATCACCGTTCACAAATATGTGGCTCGTCGCGGCAATAATCATCGCCCTGATTCTGCAAATCATGCCGGTACAGATACCAGGACTGCAGAAGATATTCGGCACAGTCGGGTTATCGCTCGCACAGTGGGCAACAGCTATCGGGCTAGCAAGTCTCATCCTCTGGACTGAAGAAGTGAGAAAGATCATCGCCCGATTCACCGGCGATGCATCTTCCCCAAATTCCTAACCCATCACGCACAAGACCTTCGCCGTGCGGCCTTTCTCGACCTGCGGCAGAATGTTGCCTTCGATCACGCGACCATCCATCTCCAGTGTCGCGACGCCCTTCTGCACATGTACGGGGTTTCTGACTTCTATCTCGTACGTTGCGCCCCGGAATTTGCGAGCGACCTTAAAACCATCCCAAGAATCGGGGACACATGGGTCGATAATGAGACCATTGTATGTCGGCCTGACGCCAATTATGTAGTCCAGCGCATCCCTGAACATCCATACTCCCGAACCCGTAAGCCACGAGTGACTGGCCTGGCCGAACGTCGGATGGTCGTCGCTGGTGACATACTCTGCATAGACATACGGCTCCATCTTATACACATCCGGGTCGTGCGCCTGCACCATTGGTAAAGTTTTTCGGTAATCCTCATACGCCCGGTCGCCATTGCCCAAAATAAGGTTTCCAAGGATTGCCCATGCCGCGACATGGTTAAAGATTGCGCCGTTTTCTTTCTTGCCGGGCACGCATCTGGTAGCCAAACCTATACCCTCATCGAGCTGTGTATAACTTGGGGATAAAATCTTTGGCCCTCTCGAAGTTATGCACAATTTATTTGCGGAGTCCATTGACAAAGGCCCTCTGACTTGATCCGCTACCCCGGAAATCACAGCCCAACTTTGGGCGTTCATAAATATCTTACCCTCGGGATTTTTCGCAGAACCGATGACATCGCCGTCGTCTCTGATACCGCGAATGTACCATTCTCCGTCCCAGCATCGCCGGTTTATGGCATCTCGTACCAAACCGTACTCACGCCGATATTTTCGAGCGGTTTCAGTAATATAATCTGCACTCGGACAGCAAGTCTGCGCGCCCACATAATCCAGCATTTCAGCGGTCTCGCGAAGTATGTAGCACAGGAAATGTGCGACCCACACGCTTTCGCCTATACCCTTGCGCCCGACATAATCCAAAGTATCGTTCCAGTCGCCGGGGCCAAATTTGGGCAAATGATTTTCCGTAAGCTGGCTGAGCACATAATCGCAAGCCCGAGTTACATGTTCGAGTATATTCGCCTCGCCGCCATCCTGAAACGCAACCACATTCGTCAGGAAATCAAAATCGCCGGTCTCCTTCAAATAATTGATCACCGCGAGAGGAATCCATAGCGGAGTGTCGGAATGGCCGGTCTTCTCACCCTGCCCTGTGAGCTTGAAGTAATTGTGAAGTGTGCTGCCATCCTGAAACTGATGCGTCAGCACTTCAAGCAGCCTATCCGCGACGGCATTCGCATCGCTTATGATCGGCCCCATCATATCCTGGCACTGATCCCGCATCCCAACGCCGTAAAGCAGCCCGCCATGATAATAACCCGCATTCCGATTCGCGTTGAATGTGACCCAGGACTGACGCTTGCCCCAGATATTGACCATCCGGTTCAGTTCGGGGTCAGGAGTCTCAGCAATTGCCGACGACAAATATTCTTCCCAATAGTCATTCACGCGACCAAGCGCGGCATGCGCAGCCGCAGGTGAACGATATTTCGCCATCAGCGGGCGCGACTTCTCCCGATACCCATCCGCCGGAACGCACCCCATCAGCACGACAAATTCTATTTCCTGCCCCGGTTCGAGCACAATCTCGCCCTGCAGCGCCGCGCATGCGTCACCGGCCGTAATATTGGAATTGGAAAGCAGACCGCTTTCCACCCCCACCGGGTTTTCTTCGCTACGCCATGGCCCGATAAACGAATCTTTGGAACCATCCCAGCTCCCAACTTGCAGATTAGTAGTGAAGAAAACATAGCGATCCCAAGCCTTGTTCGGCTGCTCGACAGACACCCCCCTATGAGTCACCCAGTAGTTTTTTGTGGCGTAAATTGCATTATCTTCGCGGTTGAAGCTCACGATATTGAAATGCTGATCGTTCGGCTGGTTGATCAAGTCTACTAGCGCGTGCCCTAGACAAAGTTCGACATATGCCGTCACCCCAAGTCGCTTCGTGTCCAAGTTCTCGTTCTTAACCTTGACAACCCATATCTCAAGATCGTCTTCCACAGGAACGAAGTAAGTAACCTCACTTCTGACGTCTCTGTGCAGCATCTTGATCGTCTCATAACCCATGCCGACGCGGCACTCGTATTTGTCCGGCTTGTGAGCAGTCGGCTGCCATGACAGGCTCCAATAGCTATCGTCCATATCCCTGAGATAAACGTACCTTCCAGGACGATCCCACGGCAGGCAATTATAGCGAAACCTCGTGATACGACTATCTCTGGGGTCCATCCAATAACTGAAGCCGCCGCCGGTATTCGAGACCAACCCCGTATACCGACCATTTGACATATAGTTAACCCACGGCGCGGGCGTGTCGGGTCGAGTAATTACAAACTCCTTATCTTTGTCCGAAAAGTATCCGTACTTATCGAGAGCCATTTTAGCCTCCATCTCAATATCCATAACATTTCTGTTGACGCGATTGTAACATGTCTCGCCCACCCGCCTCAAGTGCTGGAGAAATTTCAGTTCTGCAAAAATCATCTGAGGGTTTCACCCTAAGACTCCCATAAGGGGTTCCACCCCTTAACTCCGCCAGGAGCCAAGTGGCCCATGGACCCCCA
This sequence comes from bacterium, assembly GCA_021372295.1. Taxonomy (GTDB): domain Bacteria; phylum Armatimonadota; class UBA5829; order UBA5829; family UBA5829; genus UBA5829. The sequence goes on from JAJFUS010000006.1 coordinate 65,136, forward strand.
TTCCAGAGTTGAACGATCCCTTAAGGGATCGTTCAACTCTGAGTCAGAAGGTCAAGGAAACCTGGTTTCCTTGCAGAGTCCAGAGACAGAGTCTCTGGCGGGGTTTGGGGTGGAGCCCCAAATGGTTCTCACAGAAATGAGTTCTCACCTCGCATTTTTCGTGTTGCAGGAGTAAGGGCTATGGAAGTACAATAATAGTATTACGTTACTGAAGCAACCGGAGGCAATAATGCAGAACCCGCTTGACATATCCCACGAAATCAGCAGCGCTTTGAATAGAAACCAGCCCGTGGTGGCGCTTGAGTCATCGGTAATTGCGCAAGGGTTGCCCTCACCTGCCAACATCGAGACGGCTCTTGCAATGGAACAGGCCGTAAAAAACGCCGGGGCAATGCCTGCAACAATAGGCGTTATCGACGGCAAGATCAGAGTCGGCCTGACCGAAGACGAGATAAAAAAGCTGGCTGAAGGCAAAGCGGCAAAGCTTGCCGTGCGCGATATCCCCTACTCTCTTGCAAAGAAAATCGATGGCGGCACAACCGTCTCGGCCACCGCAAGGATCGCGACAATTGCCGGAATACCGGTAATGGCGACCGGCGGCATCGGCGGCGTGCATCGAGGCGCGTCCGACACATTCGACATATCCGCCGATCTATGGGAGCTTGCTCGAACACCCATACTGGTCGTCTGTTCCGGCGCAAAGGCCGTGCTGGACATCCATGCGACCGCGGAATGGCTGGAAACCCATGGAGTGCCCGTTTACGGCTACGGAACCACCGAACTGCCCGCGTTTTACTCGACATCCACCGGCATATCAATCCCAAAGGTCGATGACGCGGATGAGCTCGCCGAAGTCCTCAAACTCTCTGGAAGCGCGGTCGGAGCCAGATGCGCAGCGATAATCGCGGTGCCGGTGCCGCAGTCGGATGAAGTTCTGGCCGCCGAGCATATCGAAAAAGCCATCCACGAAGCCTCGGAAAAGGGGATCAAGGGCAAGCAGCTGACCCCATATCTTCTGAATAGAGTCGGCGAACTCACCGACGGCAAGTCGACCAAATCCAATATATCGCTTCTCATAAACAACGCCAAAGTCGCGGCGGAAATTGCGTGCGCGCTGAATGCCGAGCATGATCGCCGGATGGGGTTTGTCGTGTAGTCGAGTTGTCCCGGAACACCTGTCCCAGGACGACTCTCAATAATGCTTACTCGGCGTTGCCGCCTGACCCAGCGGGCGGAGTCGGTGGCAACGTCGGAGCGGGGCCGCGCCTCTGAAACAGATTGGCGAACCAGTTTTGATTGGTTCCAAAACCAGTCATAACAACGGCTCCAAAAGCCATTCCCTGAAGTATAAACACCAGCAGACAGCCGATTATTGGAACCAATTTGACCAATTCCAACAGCAGCACACCGATGAAAGCAGCCAGGACAGGCGACGCAATGGGTTTGTTGAGAGCCATGCCGACCCGCCTGCCGACTGCCAACCCCGCGCAGACCCCGGCAACAATAGCCGCCGCAATCACCAAAAGCACCAGAAGCACCGCCAAAGGTATTCCAACGACAGTCATAACGAAGATCATCACTATCGTGGGCGCAAGAAAAATCCATATCAGACCATACAGCACAGACCTGCCGGGTTGTTCGAGCACGGATTCAGCCACCAACTCCATCTTGGATGGGAATAATGCCGTCACGAGCGCAGCAAGCGCAGCAATGACAATCATAAGAATAATTCTCGGCAAAGGCTTAGGAAGAAAACCAATGTTTACCCACGGTTTGAAGTCCCATGTGTGAACGCTGAATGCGCCAACGACCGTGGTTTCGCCTTTGACTACGCTGTTACCATGCCTGATTACATTGCCGCCTACTGCCACGGCGTTGCCATCGACAACTCCTCCCGGCTCAACAATCACATTCCCAGCGACCGCAACTGCGTCTCCGGTAACGTGACCCTTTACTGTGACATTGCCCAAAACAGCGACGGCATCTTCAGCAGTTTTACCTTTCTCCACCACAACGTTTCCCGCGACCTGAACATCTGCGGCAAACGCAGCACATCCTATAATCTGAAACAGAGTGATTGTAGCCAGTATCACCAGCAATCTAGTCTTCATTGCAAATCCTCCATTCAAAATATAACGCCAAGCGGCACGACAACAGCCTTACGCCGCCGCCAAATGCCGTAGCAAGCAATAATCAGCAACACGTCTGCTACCATTGAAAGCAGAATAAACAACCTCATTCTAACTGCAAATCGCAAAATCTCCATTATTAAAGAACTTGCCGAAGAAGCAATTGTTTTCATAAACGTAATCGCACCCGCTGCAGTCGATACAATAAACACTGCAACGCTCTTGCCAAAGTCGAACACCAGCGCCGGCAAAGACGCAAACGATGTCCCTGTATAAAGCATCCAAGCGCTAAATGCTGTGGCTATAAGCGCAAAACCAACAACCCAGCAGACCGCTGTCCATACAAGCAGCCTGGCGGGAGTCCAAGCATTTTCCACACCTGCCGGATGCCGTTCAGGCAAGCGCGCCATTACCGCCTCCGAGATATTGATATCCGGCACATCGTCACTCATGCCACCCGCCGCTGTCATAATGGCGTCCATACCAGCCTTCCATTCACGGCAATCCGCACACCCGGCTATATGCTTGTGAGCCTGCTCAATGTTCGAGCAACACTCGCCGTCCAACAGACTCTGGATAAGTTCTCTCGCGTCTTCGCACTTCATATTTCGATTATCACCCCCTGCAGCTTGCGCCGCAGCATTTCCCGCGCCGCATGCAGTCCGTGCTTCACAGTGCCCTCGGGCTTATTAAGAAGCTCGGCGATTTCTCTGATTTTCATACCCTGATAATGAAACAGCACCACCAGCGTTCGATACCCAACCGGCAGGCTGAGTATCGCTTTCTGAAGCAATCTGCCGCTTTCACTTTTAATAGCCACGCATTCCGGTGACGGTTCTCCTGAAGGCAAACGTTGCGCCGATTCCGGGTTTTCGTCCAGCGAATCAACTCTGCGTCGAGCCTGCTTTCTTGTCATATCGATACAAGTATTGCTGGCAATCCTGAAAAGCCAGCTCAGAAACGGAGCGTCCATTTTGAAGCTCTCCAAGGCATAATATGCCTTGACAAACGCCTCTTGAGCGGCATCCGCGGCCAGGTCAGTGTTGCCGAGAATCCGATAGCAAAAACCAGTTATCGGCTTCTGATATCTCCTCACCAGGCCATCAAACCCTAGATTGTCGCCGTTCAGGCACTGCCGAATCAGCTCGGCATCGGTACGCTCCAACAGCGAACTCCTTCCCCATTGCTCTTTATATAAACTACGAACATCAACCTGCTTCGGTTGGATGATTTTTGCATTCTCCGCGCACAATATACCACAATTGCCCTGTGCATGGGTTGACAAGCAGCCCATTTCGGGCAATAATATGACTACACAATAGAATAACCACTAAAGACTATGATAGAGATCAGTAAGACGGAAATCCGGACTGCCAGAGAGCCGGGTCGCTGGAAACCGGCGTCGGCTGGAACCGCCCGAACTCCCTCTTGAGTCGCCCACCGAAATCGTCCGGGACGCCTCGACGCGCAAACGAAATTAGACTGGGACGGAAACTTCCACCGTTAAAAGGAAGACACTGTCGCCTCGGACATAAGGGCCTTGGCCGCAGTGGATAAGCGGGCCGCGCGAGCAATCGCCGGCCAAGCAGAGTGGTACCACGAGGATTATAGCCCCTCGTCTCTGTATCTGGAGACGAGGGGCTTTTTGTATTGAAAGGTGGTGATGAAGATGGATCAAAGCGATCTTAGCGACCTTGACGGCCTTAAGACACAACCAACAGCAAATATATGGAGGACACAATGGAACGAATGGTTCACATCTTCGACACCACCCTGCGCGACGGCGAACAGTCGCCCGGCGCAAGTCTGACTAGCTCCGAGAAGCTGGAAATTGCAAAACAACTGGTTCGGCTGAACGTCGATATAATCGAGGCCGGGTTTCCCGCTTCATCACCGGGAGATTTCGAGGCGGTTCGCAATATAGCCCGCGAAGTGAAAGGCCCAATCATCACCGCGCTGGCGCGCGCCGTAAAGTCCGATATCGACGCCGTCTGGGAATCAGTGAAATATGCCGAGCGCCCGCGCATTCACATCGTGCTCGGCAGTTCGGATGTCCATATTCAAAACAAGTTCAGACGCAGCCGTGACGAAGTCATGGATATGGGAGTCGCAGCAGTTCGATATGCGCGGTCGCTGTGCCCAGACGTCCAATACTCAACCGAAGACGCCTCCCGCAGCGACAAAAATTACCTCTTCAAAGTAATCGAATCGGTAATAGACGCCGGGGCCACCGTGGTCAACATCCCCGACAGCGTCGGTTACGCGGTTCCCGCTCAGTGGGGCAGGCTGATCGCCGACATTAAACGATGCGTGCCCAACATCGACCGCGCGACCCTAAGCGTTCACTGTCACAACGACCTTGGGCTTGCCGTAGCGAACTCTCTTGCGTCCATAAAGGCGGGTGCCCAGCAAGTGGAATGCACCATAAACGGCATCGGCGAACGCGCGGGCAATGCGTCCCTGGAAGAAGTCGTAATGGGCATCAGAGTGCGACAAAGCTATTACCGCGCTGCAACCGATATCACAACGTCCCAACTCTGCCCCACCAGCAATATGGTCAGCCAACTCACGGGACTTGCCCTTGCGCGAAACAAAGCGGTTGTCGGCGAGAATGCCTTCGCTCATTCCTCGGGCATCCACCAGGACGGCGTCCTGAAAAACCGCAATAATTACGAAATATTCAGTCCAGAAGAAGTCGGAGCAATTGGCACGACAATCGTGCTGACTGCAAGGTCAGGCCGCCACGCAGTTCGACATCGACTGGAATCACTAGGCTATAAAGTGTCGCAAGAAGAACTGGAAAGACTGCATTCACGGTTTCTGGCCGTCGCAGATACTAAGAAGGAAGTGGATGACGACGATCTGCGAGCTATGATGTCAACCGCCGAGACGCTTATAGCGTCTCGGCGGTTATAGTCTTGTGTAGGCTACTTGTCCTGCAGTGCAACCACGCCCGGCAACTCCTTGCCCTCAAGGAATTCCAGCGATGCGCCGCCGCCGGTAGACACGTGGCTCATCTTGGATGCAAAGCCCATCTGCTCGACTGCCGCGGCAGAGTCCCCACCGCCGATAATGGTAGTGGCGTCGGCATTTGCGAGAGCCTCTGCAATGGCCTTGGTCCCGACCGCAAACGTCGGCATCTCGAACACGCCCATAGGGCCATTCCAGACGACCGTCTTAGCCGAGTTGATGACGCCTTTGAACTTCTCAATGGACTTGGGGCCGATATCCATACCCATCCAGTCGGCGGGAATACCGTCGACCGGCACAACCTGCGTCTGAGTATCGTTGGCGAACTCTTTGCCGACCACTATATCAACCGGCAGCACCAGATCGACACCAAGCGACTTGGCCTTCTCCATAGCATTCTTGGCCAAATCGAGACCCTCGGCGTCAAGCAGCGACTGGCCGATCTCAAAGCCCTGCGCCTTGAAGAACGTATAAGCCATGCCGCCGCCAATAATCAAGCTGTTGACTTTCGTGAGCAAATTGTCGATTACAGGAATCTTGTCTGCAACTTTCGCGCCGCCAAGAATCGCCAGGAACGGTCTCTCGGGTTCGCCGATAGCCTTGCCCAGGTAATCAAGCTCTTTCTCCATCAGGAAGCCCGCGACGCCCGGTATGAACTTGGTCACGCCCTCAGTCGAAGCGTGAGCTCTGTGAGCCGTACCGAATGCGTCGTTGACGTAAAGCTCGCCCAGACTCGCAAGCTGTTCGGCGAATTTGGGATCATTCTTGGTCTCTTTCTTGTAGAACCGCACGTTCTCCAGCAGTAGCACGTCGCCGTCCTTAAGAGCCATCGCAGCGTTCTTGACCTCATCGCCGATGCAGTCGTCGGCCTTCTTCACGGTCTTGCCGAGAAGATCCGAAAGCCTCTGCGCCACCGGGTCGAGGTTGAACTTCTTCACGGAATCCGGCGTAACGTTGCCGTTTTCGTCGGTTTCCGGTCGGCCAAGGTGAGACATAAGTATCACCCTGGCCCCGTTATCTATAAGGTACTTGATGGTAGGAAGCGCCGCAACGATACGCCGGTCATCGGTTATGTTGCGGTCCGAATCCAGCGGCACGTTAAAGTCAACGCGGACAAGAACGCGCTTCCCGCGAACGTCGATATCCTTTACGGTCTTCTTATTCATCTTAGAGACCCTTCTTGACCATGAACATGATGAGGTCGCCGACTCTCATGGAATAAGCCCACTCATTGTCATACCAGCTAAGAACCTTAGCATAAGTGTCGCCGATCATCATTGTGGACAGACCGTCGAAAATCGAGCTTCTGGGATCGCCCTTGAAGTCGGAAGAAACAACCGGGTCTTCGGTGTAACCGAGGATTCCCTTCATCGGGCCATCTGCGGCGGCCTTAACGGCAGCGTTGATCTCTTCGACCGAGGTCGCTCTCTTGAAGTTGACCGTAAGGTCTACCAGGGAGACGGTCGGTGTGGGCACGCGCAGTGAAAGGCCGTGCAGCTTGCCCTTGAGTTCAGGAATGACAAGACCGATAGCCTTGGCGGCGCCAGTGCTGGTCGGTATGATATTAACGGCGGCCGCGCGCGCTCGTCTCGGGTCCTTGTGAGCCTGATCGGCGGTCTTCTGATCGTTGGTATACGAGTGAATCGTATTCATAAAGCCGTTCTCGATACCGATGGCATCGTTCAGGGCCTTTGCGAACGGCGCAAGGCAGTTTGTGGTGCAGCTTGCGTTGGAAACGATGCTGTCCGTCGCAGGGTTGTATACTTCTTCGTTCACGCCCATAACGATGGTGGCGTCTTCATTCTTCGCAGGAGCGGAGATAATAACCTTCTTGACTGTGCCGTGCTTGTGAGCGGCGGCCTTGGTAGCGTCGGTGAAGATACCGGTGCTCTCGACCACTATCTCGACTCCATGATTCTGCCACGGAATGTTCGCGGGGTCCTTTTCGGCATAGACAGCGATCTTCTTGCCGTCAATAATGATCCCGTCTTCGACTGCCTCAACGGTTCCCTTCCACGGGCCGTAGTTGGTGTCATACTTAAAGAGATGAGCATTTGTTTTTGAATCGAAAAGGTCGTTAATTGCGACGACTTCTATATCGTTTGCATACTTCTCAAGCATTCCGCGCAGAGACAAGCGACCGATTCTGCCAAATCCGTTAATTCCGACTTTGACTGCCATTTTGTTTAGATTCCTCCTAATTATGGGTCGACAAAACCCGATAACACACGTCAAAACAGCCCGTGCAACTGGTCAACACTGAGCCAAGCCGCCGGGCTCGCTAAACCTATATATTTTATCCGTCCTGAGAAGAACTGTCAAACATCGAACCGTTGTAGGATGATTCGGGAGTCCGCCCCAATCCACGTCAGAAGCCGTGTGGCCGCCGGACCCCCGTCCCAGAGGCAAAGCCTTTGGCAGGAGTTTGGAAGCAGAGCCCCAAATCTTTCCATTTTTGCTGTACACTCTGGCGCAAATGTCAACGCAATTCAGACTTTGTAGAAAGGGCTTCCAATCTAGCCGGTCCCGTAGACTCGCGGACGATCAACTCCATCGGTTCACGGAGCGGCTCGGGTACAAACGACTCATCCTCTCTTAGCTTCATCAAGAGGTTTATCGCGTCATCTGCGATCTTGCCCGCCGGGATTGCCAGTGTGGTGAGGCTTGGCCGAAGAAACGTGCCCTCGGGATGCGCGCCGAAGCCGACCACGGATATATCTCCAGGAACCGACAGTCCGAGATTCTGGGCAGAGGCCAGCGCGCCGAGCGCAATATGATCGTTTATGCACATTACAGCGGTTGCGTCTGGACGCCTTCGCAGCAGCTTGTGAAACCCGTCGTACCCACCCTCGAACCCAAAGCTGGTGACCTCCTGCAGCAAGCTCTCATGAAACGGAATTCCTGCCTCATCCAGCGCCACGCGGTACCCATCCAGTTTCTTCAAGCTGGTCTTGGCTCTGGACGAAGTGTCGAGGATCATGCCTATGTGCTGGTGCCCCATCTCGATGAGGTGCCGTGTCGCAATGTAACTGCCCTGAGCCCGGTCGGCAGTCACACTTGCGATATTCTTCGACTCCCGCGGCATAAGATCGACCACAGGCAGTCCCGCCAGCTCAACCCTGAGCCTGTCGGCTTCCGGAATCGCATTAGAGTCCCACAGCAGCAGCAGGCCGTAGGGGTTGAGTGAGGGTACTCTCCCAAGAAATGCGATGGCTTCTTTATCATCCGAAGCCACATGTACAATGGTAGTCATCCCTCGTTCCGCGGCTGCTCTGCTGACCGATATCGTGGTATGCGAGTGCGACGCCGCCAGTTCCCATGTAACCGCCAGAAGAACAATTGTATCGGAGTATCCCCTGCGCAACGCGGCGCCAATAGAGTTCCTGCTGTATCCCAGCCGTGCCGCTGCGGCCAGTACCCTTCGCGTTGTCTCGGGGCTTATTCTGTCTTTGTTCTTGCCGCCGGACAGCACATAGGACACTGTGCATTGAGATACACCCGCTTCACGGGCAACGTCTTGAGATGTAGGCCTGCCATTAGCCTTAGCCATTGTTATTGCCTGTATTACTCAACTATACAGTGATACAATGCCGCGCTGCTGCTTCCACCAATGCGTCGATATTCTCCGGCTTGACACCGGGGCTCAATCCTCCGCCGGCAGAAAGGAGCAGTCCGCCGCGTACAGATGACATGCACGCCTCGGCGGATGCCAGAACCTGCTCAGGAGTCTCGTGAACAAGGACGTCGATAGGAGCAACATTGCCCATCAAACACACGCGGTCACCAATAGCGGAGTCAACCTCAGAGATATCCAGCAGATGGCTGAAATTGAACACATCCATTCCGGCGTCGGCCAGACGGTTTACAAATCTTATTCCGGGCATATCGTTGTGGTAGATATGCACATGCTCGGGAAAAGCGGAGAATATACGTTCCAAATATGGATGCGCAAACTCCTCGTAGTCATTTGGGGAGAGCATCCCCACAATGTCGTCGTGCAGTTCCACCGCCTCTACCTCGTCATATACTTCCGACTGCGCTCTTAACCACATTATGGCTGTTTGGCAGCACAGCTCTATCAAGTCCTTGGCCGCTTCAGGCTCCACTTTAATATCCATCAGCAAATTGGTTACACCGCGAACCTGCGATGCTATTGCCAGTGGACCTCTCGCAGTGACGATTTTCACGACTTGCCCATGGTCGGCCAGCCTGGAACGCATGTTTCGCTGCCACTCCAGCGTCACCGGCATAAGGCCATCCACCTCTGGATTCGGCAGAGACAGTTTGGCGACGTCCGAGGCTTCAGCCAGGATTGGCATGGCTGCGGGCGGACCGGTTTGCGACCATTTCAGCGGACATCCGAATGCCGATGGTTCTATTGCCACACCATATTCGACCCACGTGCCCGGCAGGAAAATGACATCGGGGAATCTCTGCATCACCGCGAGGTTCGCACGCAGCCATGCTTCCTGGTTGCACAGGTAGTCCATTGTGGTCACGCCGGTCAATCCAGGGATGCTGGGGCTGTCTGCTATCAGCGCAACGGCAACATCAGGCTGTTTTCTGTTGCGAACTACTGCGAGCAGCCTTTCCCACTGCTGTTGAGTCATTTCGTTTTCCTCCGGGCTTGGTAAACTTTTGATTGTTTATACGATTAAACACAGCATCATAATACCATGCCCAGTGGGCGCAGTCAATTCATTTCGTGCTGAAATTGACACTAAAACGGCAGTGAACGACCCGAAATCGGCGTTGACAGTGTCGAAAAAGCATGATATAAATCAGTATATACGTATCAGCAAACAGGCGCCTGACTACAAAGAACCGGACAAAGGCTACCCACGTTTCCACAACGGATGTGGTTTCGACATGTATGAGTATTTTCTGGCGTGTGCCGAGTCCGCCCCAAAACACGGCAGTCCATGCTACACTACATAATATGAGTATTAGCGCGTGCTTGTGGGAGCGCACTACTCAAGCTATTAACGGAGAACTGAGTTGATAAAAAATCTGCGGTGGTACATAGTGGGGCTTCTGACCCTCGTAACGGCGATAAACTACCTGGACAGGAATGCCTTGTCGGTGGCGCAGACCGTGCTTGAGGACCAGTTCGGCATGACTAATGCCGACTACGGGCATATTGTGTCGGTGTTTCTTCTGGCTTACGGGTTAATGCATCCGGTCTCAGGTCGAATCGTTGATTGGCTGGGAAGCAGGCGAGGGCTTGCATTTGGTTTTGTGTGGTGGTCGCTGGCAAGTATAGGTCATGCGTTTTGCAGCGGAATCACCAGTTTCGGGATTATGCGTTTTGTTCTGGGATTCGGGGAGTCCGGCAACTTTCCGGCGGCGATAAAGACGGTGGGTGAGTGGTTCCCTGCGAAAGAACGCGCGCTTGCCACCGGCATTTTTAACGTCGGTGCAGGACTTGGGGCTGTCATCGCACCTCCACTCATTGGAGGATTGATCATGCTCTTTGGATGGCGCGCGGCGTTTGTGGCTACTGGAGCAATAGGCTTCCTCTGGTTGATACCTTGGCTTGCGCTGTCGGGCAAGCCGGAAGGTCATCCTCGGATTACCCCTGAGGAACTGGCGTATATACGCGGCGGCCAGTCGGTGGAGCCGACTGAGGAGCTTCAGAAAGAGGCCGGCGGCGGCGTCTGGAAAGAAGCGCTGTCGCGCAAGGAGTTGTGGGCGCTTATGGTGGCGCGTTTTCTTTCCGACCCCGTCTGGCTGTTCTTCGCGTTCTGGATACCCAAGTACTTTAAGACAGAGCGCGGGTTCGACCTGAAAGATATTGCTCTGTTTACCTGGATGCCGTTTCTGGCCGCGGATGTGGGGAGCGTTGTCGGTGGGTGGTTGTCGTCATATTTTGTCAAGCGCGGCTATTCCACGTTGACTGCGCGCAAGATCGCAATGTGCATGTGTGCCGCGCTGATGCCGGTTGCGATATTCTCCGTGCGTGTGCAGAGCTGGCAGCTTGCGATTGTGTGTTTGAGTGTGGCTGCATTCGGTCACCAGAGCTGGTCTGCGAGCATGCTCACCCTTCCGACTGACCTGTTTCCCAAGCGTATGGTTGCCTCCACGTATGGTTTGGCGGCGATGATGGGCGTGCTTGGCTCTGCATGGTCTCAGTGGAATGTGGGAACAATAATCGACTCTATTGGATATGTCCCCGTACTGACGGTGGCGGGCCTCTTGCATCCGATTGCGGCTATCATCATTGTGGCGTTCGTTAGATCGAAGCGGAAAGAAAGTGTGTGTTAGCGGTATTGGTATTATGCCCGGGCAATCCGGGCATGGTTCTCCTCATGTGATATTTATGTGATATCCTCGCCCCCCCTTGACATGTGAATGTTTGGCTGCTACACTGCAAGTTGGCAGGCATGGCACAAAATTTGCAGTTATATCACATGGGGGAACCAAATGGCTCGGTATTGTGCAGTAGCAATTCTTTTCGTGTTAGCGGCGCTTCCGATGTCGGCATTCGCTGCCGAGTGCGCGGTGTCCGACATTGTGGCTGACGCTATAAATCAGCCCGACGGGACTAAAGTCACGCTGGAAGACGTTTTTGTCCAGGACGTGGTTTTGCCTTACGCCTTCGTTACCGACCCGCTGGGACGGGGGTCTCACCAGGTTCTGGCGGTCTACATTAAGAACTTCGTGGTGGAAAAAAACTGGTCTATTGACGTTTCAGGCACGATGACCACAGTCGAAGATCAGCGCGTCCTGGTTCCAAGCGAGATAATGGTATACCAGGGTGCCGACGGCGATATATTCCACTGTCCGTTTCCATTCAGGTGGCAGGGATGGCCGTATAAAGTCGACGCCGAGACCAAAACCTCGGTGATGGACATTGGCGGTTTGCCGGAAGTCCCCGAAATTACCTCAGGCGGTTTGTCCGAACCTCTCACAGCAACAGAAGGAACCATCGCTTACGCCAGGCTCAACGGCGGCGATGTGGAACTGACCGGTAAGGTTGTGACGGGGGTCTATCATGGGTCGGATGAGGTCAGTGTGTCGTTCTTTTATGTTCAAGAGAACGTGGTGGGAGGCGCGGGGATCAGGGTCGTGCCTCAGATGTCGGTTCCTGTGGAGCCTGGATATCTGGTGACGATAGTTGGCACGGTGGTCGACGGGGAGTCTTCCGGCGAGTGCTATATTGATGCGTCCAGCGTGAAGTGCGTCGGGTCGATAAAGAGACCTGGCCCTGCGGGAATGAACAATCGCTCGACTGCCGGGGGCGAGTTCGGCGTTCAGCCCGCGCTTTATTCCGATACCTCAAAAACTTCCGCATCCGGCGGTTTGAACGCTGTCGGGACTCGCGTGCGCGTGTGGGGGGCTCTTCTGGCGACCTCGACCGAGGACGGCCACGCGGTCTGCTATATAGACGACGGTTCCGGGCTTGCTACTGCATCTCATGACGGCCTGAAAGTAATTTATTGGAACCCTGACGATGCTCCGAGCAGTCAGACATATACATCGCTTACTGGAGTGTTGGGGGCCGAGATGGCTGATGGAAAACCCGTTCCGGTAGTTCGTGTGCCTGAGAGCACGCCCTGGGAGGCGCCGGGCAGCGTGAAGTATGTTACGCAGAACGGCGCTGGCGACATGGACGGCAGCTCTTGGGGCAGTGCGTACGCGTCTTCGTCTCTTCAGACGGCTATAGATGCCGCTGGGGTTGGCGGAGAGGTTTGGGTTGCCTCGGGGACTTACTCGGGCTCCTTTACTCTTGCCGATGGCGTGGCGCTTTATGGCGGGTTTGCCGGAGGGGAGACTCTTCGGGAGCAGCGGGACTGGGTGACGAACGAGACTGTGCTTGATGGGACGGGGCAGTTCTGTGTGGTTTTCATGTTGGAATGCTCGTCAAGCACTCGGATTGACGGTTTTACCATTCGAGGAGCGTCAAGAAGCGGCGACGGCGGCGGGATTGCTTGCCATTCCAGCAGTCCTGTCATTGCAAATAATACCATTACCGGCAACAGTGTTTATTTCGGCGGTGGAATGTATTGCAACAGCAGTTACGCAGTGATATGGAACAACACGATTTCCGGCAATACATCACAAAGCGGCGGCGGCGGGATTGCATCGGAACAAGGTTCTCTGCTTATTTTGGACAACGTTATTACCGGCAACAGCAGTGCGGGAAGTTCCTCTGGAGGAATAGTATGCTACAACTCCGACAGTTCGGTGATAATGAACAACGTTATCTCGGGCAACTGGGCTTGTGATAGCGGCGGCGTTCGATTGCAGCTTTCCACGGCGAAGGTGCTGTGCAATAAGATTACCGGCAACTGGGCGACAGCCGAATACGGCGGCGGAATTGCTACATACGATGACTCTTCTACAATATCGGGCAACCTGATATCCGGCAACACCGGCGTTACGCTTGGCGGCGGAATATTTTGCCAGATGAGCAATACTGTGATCTCCAGCAACGTCATTATCGACAACACCGCGGCTCAGGGAGCCGGGATAGCTTGTACGAGCAGCTTTCCTGGATACACGACTAAGATCAATAACAACACTATAGCGTGGAATGGGACGGAATCTACTGATATTGGCGATGGTATCAGCCTGGCGGGCGGCGGCTGTACGTTTATGGTGCAGAATAACATAGTGGCGTATAACTATGGCGCTGGTATACGTGGGGCGACAGATATTGCGTATACGCCTGGTCACAATGACGTAATTGGCCAGGATACGCTGGACTATGTGGATGTGACTGCGGCATCTTCGGACATTAGCGCTGCTCCTGGTTTTGCGAACCATGATGTGCACATTTCTGCTTCTTCGCCTTGCTATAACGCGGGAACTAACAATGCGGTAGAGATTGGCGATGTTGATATGGATGGCGATTATCGGGTTATGGGCAGCAGGGTGGATATTGGTGCTGATGAGTTGCCTGGGGATTTGGTATACTCGATCACATTCGATCCCGCATACACGGATGTCCCCATTGGGAGCACGCGGCAGGGCATCTGCGCAAATGTTGTGCGCTGGGATACAGGCGCTGCGGTCAGTCAGGCAGAGGTTCATTTTGCCGTCGATCACGGCCGGATAGCCGCTATTTCACCTAACGGCAGTATTGATTCATCAGGTCTGACGGGATATGGCACATCCGGCTCTGACGGCAAGGTTTATGTTGACGTTACCTGCGCCGATGAGGTTTACGTGCATCTCACCGCCGCTTCATCAACGAACACATCGGAAACTCTGGCCAGTTCACGGCTGTTGTTTTATGACCCGGATGATCCGGTGACTCTGTTCTTCTGCATAGACTGCACTGTCAGCACAACAGAAAACAGCAGCAACTCCATTACAAGTATCAAGGCGCTGATTGACGATCTGGTGGCACAGGGGGTGAGCCTAAGGATCGGTGGAATCAAATTCAACGATCCTCTTGGAGAGGCAGGCATAGATAGCCTGAACACGGATGAGCAGCGGTCATTGAGCGCGTTTACCACTGTGAGCGCTTTCCATGATTTCTTGGATGATGGCTATTTCCCTAATGGCAACGACTTTGAGGAACTGCAACTAGACGCTCTTGACTATGCCGCAACTGATCTGGCTGCCAATTGGACATATGGGCGAGCGTTTATCGTGCTGACAACAGACTACTCATATCACGAGTATGGTTCTGGCTCGACGCTGATCAAGTCCGAAGTCATTAAAAAACTTGAGTCTGTTGGCGCGCCGGTATACATCTCACTGTGGGAACCCCTTAAAGATTTGCCTACTTATTTGCAAGACTATTACTATTGGGATCTGACTGTCTGCGGCGGCGAATTTGACCCGGTGAATAGCGGCGGCAATTACAAATATCCATTTGCCTTATTACGCGCACGAATATTACAGAACAACTAGATTATCAGGAGGATAAACACTATGAGCACCAAAATCATCAAGTTTGTTTGCATTCTTATTCTGCAAAGCATGTGCCTATCTGCACATGCATCCACAACGGACTGGCGTTGGTGGTTTTGTTCAGGTTTTCCTGAATACGGTACAGCCCTTGGGACAAGTGCCACGGCTTCGGATGGTGCGGATTCTCTGGATATAGCGCTCCCAACAGGGCGGTATCTAAATTGCGCTACATATTACGAACAGGGCGTAGACGGCTGGACTGGCAAAACAGGGTTTTACAGAACAGATGTCAGATCTCCACTTGTTGCGCAAACAGAGAACACTAAGACGTGGTTGTTTTATTTTTGGGGTGGTCCATCTCTTACAGACTCAGACATGTATCTAGCTTGGGGATATAACTCAGATTATAGGCCAGATTTTCAGAACATCGTGTACACTCTCAAGTATGTGAGGCCTGCAGTTGGCATTACCGAAGGATACGTTGATGTGGGCACAACGATTTGCTTAAATCATCATGGCCAGGGTGCCTGGAAGTTTCCCACATACACAACCACAAATGGCCTAGATGGCTATATGTTCGAGTTTACTGCAACTGTAATTCCTGAACCGGCTTCCATACTCGCGCTGCTCACTGGCTTAGCTGGAATCGGCGGGATTGCTATTAAGAAGAGGCAAGCGTGATGGACGAAGATCGCGAAGACAAAATTGCAGTGATCACAAGACTATGCGTTTGCCTTTTTATTTTGCAGAGCCTGTGCTTGTCCGCGTTTGCATCTACAACAGATTGGCGTTGGCAGTTTTGTACAGTTGATCCTGGTAAAGGTGGAAGCTTTGGAACAAGTGCTACGACTTCAGATGGTGCGGATTTTCTAGATATATCACTCCCAACAGGGCGGTATCTGAATTGCGCTACATATTATGAGCAAGGTGTAGGCGGCTGGACTGCTGAAACAGGGTTTTACAGCACAGATATTAGATCTCCACTTGTTGCGCAAACAGAAAACACTAAGACGTGGCTGTTTTATTTTTGGGGTAGTCCTTCTCTTACAAGCTCAAACATGTATCTGACTTGGGGATACTTCTCGGATAATACGCCAGATTTTCAGAACAGTGTGTACACTCTCAAGTATGTGAGACCTGCTGTTGGCATTACCGAAGGATACGTTGATGTGGGTACAACGATTTCCCTAAACTATCATAGCCAGGGTACCTGGAAGTTTCCCGCATACGCAACCACCAATGGCCTGGATGGCTATATGTTCGAACTTACTGCAACTGTAATTCCTGAACCGGCTTCCATACTTGCGCTGCTTACTGGTTTGGCCGGAATCGGCGGGATTGCCATAAAGAGGAGACAAGCGTGATGGACGAAGATCGCGAAGACAAAATTGCAAAGCCGGAAACTGAAGAGAACCGGGGCAAGAAGGGCAAAGATACGCCGCTTAAGAACATCCCGGAGATTGATTGCGGCCGATCCAGCGGAACCGTGATCGAAAGTATAAGGGACTGGCCTGGGGGCGTTGATTCTTTTGAGAGACGGCCTCGTGATGATTGAGCGATTTGCTATTCTCTGTACCGGTTCGTAATTGGCAGGCGTCTGTCTCGGCCGAAAGCCTTTGGAGTGATCTTCACGCCCGGCGCGGCCTGGCGGCGTTTGTATTCATTGCGGTCGATCATCTTGACCACGCGGCGGACGGTCTCTTCGTCGAACCCCAACGCCACGATCTCGCGGATGCTACGGTCTTCCTGCACGTAGGCCTCGATTATCGGGTCGAGGATTTCGTACGGCGGCAGGGTGTCCTGGTCGGTCTGATCGGGCTTGAGCTCGGCTGACGGAGGACGTGTGATGATCGTTTCGGGGATTACAGGCGAGAGAGAGTTGCGATATTTGGCGAGCTTGTAGACAATAGTCTTGGGTACGTCCTTGATGACCGCGAACCCGCCCGCCATATCACCGTAGAGAGTGGAATAGCCGCACGCCATCTCGCTCTTGTTGCCCGTCGTGAGCACGAGCAGGCCGAATTTGTTCGATAGAGCCATTAGCAAATTGCCTCTGATTCTAGCCTGCAGGTTCTCCTCCGTGGTTCCCGACTCAGTGCCCTGGAAAATGTCTGCCAGAGAGCGATTGTACGAGCCGATAATGTCTGCAATCGGAACCCAGTCGTATCGAATTTCGAGGTTTTTGGATATGGTTTCGGCGTCTGATTGCGTTTCGCTCGACGAATACATCGACGGCATTATGAGCGCTCTCACGCGATCCTTACCCAGAGCATCGACCGCCACGCATGCTGTGATAGCCGAGTCGATGCCGCCGCTCATCCCGAGGATCACTTCCTTGAACCCGTTTTTGTTCACGTAATCCCGCGTGCCCAGCACCAGAGCCTTGTAGACCTCCTCAATGTCGTAGGGCTGGTTTGAAGATTCCGACAGTTGGCCATTTCGCTCAACGCTCTGCAGCGGTTCGAGCACAATCTCCGGCACGTCAATTTCGCTCGATCCTTTGAGCCTGGCTTTGCGGCGTCTGGGGTCGACCAAGCGTTGATGCTCCACCAGAGACAAATCCAGATCGACTATCGCGAGTTGCTCCTCGAATGCTTTGCATCTGAACACGACATCTCCCGTCGGTCCGACAACCAGCGAATGACCGTCGAAAACCAGCTCGTCCTGCCCGCCGACCGCATTCAGATATACGAATGCGCAGGTGTTGTCGGCGGCGCGCGTGCCGAGCATTCGCTCGCGATATTTCCACTTGCCGTGGTGGAACGGCGAGGAATTTATGTCCACGATAAGCTGCGCTCCGCCCACCAGCGTCTCTATTGTGTGAGGGCCGCCCGCGTACCATGCGTCTTCGCATACCTCGACTCCGAACGTCACCTGTCCCAGCGTATATACTCCGGCTTTTGTGCCGGATTGAAAGTATCGGTCTTCGTCGAAGACGCCGTAGTTTGGCAAAAAGAACTTGTGCTGAACCCCGACAATCTCGCCGTTATGGATTATCGCAGCAGCATTATATATGTCTTTTGCGACGTCCACGAACCCGACAATCGCCGTAATGCCATTCGTTTCGGGGACTATGCGTTTTATGGCAGCGATGTTGTCGTCCACGAAACCCTGTTTCAGGAGCAGGTCTTCGGGCGGGTATCCCGTGACCGCCAGTTCGGGAAAGACTACCATATCCGCGCCGCGGTCTTTTGCCTGATTGATGTTGTCGATGATCTTGCGCGTGTTTTCGTCGATATCGCCTACGGTCATATTCAACTGCGCCAGCGCCAGGCGCAGGCTGTGTGACAATCTATTTTTCACTGTGATTCTCCTAAAGAAAACATCAGAGAGCGGAGAGTTGAAAGCCAAGAGCCATCACCGCCGCACCGATACGTGATCGTTCGAGGGCTGAATTCCGATTATGAGTTCTTTGACTTGAGCCGGATTGCACAAATTTATAAAGTTTCATCGCTGTTCGTCCGATAGATTACCTAGGGAAACAAGCCCGAATCTCGAAGTAAGGATGGTGTAGCAAAGTGCCACAGCTTAAAACAAAAAGTAAGACTTCGGCCTCGACATCTACACTTCGGCAACCGACCGCCGCCGATGCTCGCGATCTCATCCAAAAGATGATGGAATATGAGACCGCGGCTCACGAGCGCGGGGTCAGCCCGGCGTCGGGTCGATTCGAGATGCTTACCGCATCCGAGCGACAGTTCTACAGAGCCGAGCTTATCGCCGACTATATCAGACTCAGCGCAGGCAACATGGGCGGCACACAGGGCTATTACGATGCCACGCTCAGCAGTTTTTGCTCCAAGATATGCGATATGAGCATACCGTCGCATGAGCTTATTGGCACATACCTGGCGGCTATGGATATTGTCGGCAAGGAAGAAAGCCTTGCTGATATGACCGATCTGGCCGATGCCATCCGCCGCACTATGATCGCCGTGCTCGAAGGCTGCGTAGCCGTCATGACCGAGCACTCTAAAAAAGCGGCATAGCCTGCCTATAGCGCCGGTTCGAGAACAATAATTTGTTGGGCGGCAGGCAGTTGTCCCGCCGCCACTTCAAGCACGGAGCTTTTCTGCAGAGTCACGTTCGGCTTGCCTTCTGTGAACTCATTTACCCCGGCAATGTCGAACGCGCACTTTGCCGTGCGATAGTGCATCGGGATTACTATCTTCGCTCCGATCTGCCCAGCGACCGTTGCCGCCTGCCGGGCGTCGATAGTGAAGTTTCCGCCTGTCGGTATCATCACTATGTCCACCGTGCCTATTTCAGATGCCTGATCCGCCGTGAGCACGTGCCCCAAGTCGCCCATATGCGCGATTCGCAGGTCATCCGCGCTTATTATAAAGACCGTGTTCCTGCCTCGTTTCGCGCCGTGCTGGGCATCATGAAAAGTCTCCACTCCCCAAAATTCCACACCATGAGCGCTGAACTTGCCATTGCCGCGAATGACCATCGGGTGTCCTTTGATCAGGTGTACGGCCTTGTGGTCGTTGTGCTCGTGGCTGATGGTGACTATGTCCACTGGCTCGTCAAAAACACTGTATGAAATGACGCCGGGATATGCGCCTGGATTGTACGGATCAGTTAGGATCTTCGTACCGGCGCTCGTTGTTATCAGAAACGATGCGTGTCCCAGAAATTGAATCCTCATTTCTTACATGCACCTCTTCCACCGGCATTATATGTTGTAGCCGGCACCTTGTCAACGTGATCTGCCGGCCGCTTCAGTCTTCGGCATCCAGCGCCAGAGCAATCATCGCCAGCTTGCTCAGACGGCTGGCGGTTACCGCCCACTTGGCATCTGGGTGCTTGTACCGGTACGTATCCAACGCCGTCGGTACAAGAATCATTACCCCAATCCATCGTTCATTCCACCCCAGGGAGTCCGCCATGCCCTTGGTGTCGCGCTCATCCGGACCGGTTTTCGTGAATGCGCTCGCGGCGTAGCCTGCGGCCAGCCAGAAGTTGAACGAAGCGATGCCCTTTAATGTCGGCTCGTCCTCCGCGCTCAGATTGGGGTGTTGGGTGAGTATGCACTCGTTTATGATGTTTTGCGCGTTAAACCCGGCGGAGGCCGTGATATAGTGTTCGCGGTGGTTAAGAGGCTTTCCCGGTTCGATGGTAAAGAACGGAATTGGGCCGTAGTTGACCGATTTGAGATATAAATGGGTATTTAATGCGCAGTTGGCAATTAGATGACCGCTCTCGTGCCCGAGAAATCCGATTGCCGCGCCCTGGAAGAACTTGGACGCATTGCCTGCCCACATGCCTTTGGGCTTTATGAGCGGATCGTTGTTGACTGTGGCTGACGCCAGCTGGACATCGGAGGCCGCCGGTTGGGATTGGGCTGGCTGAGTATTGTCTAAGGCGCTGTCCACTTGGGCAAAACATAGTGTCGGAAAAAGAATGGCAATTGTGATGATAAGCGATTTCATAGTGGTTAGTTATAGATAGGTGTTTAGGTTTCCTGTCGAAAAGGAAGCTTCGTTTCTTGAAATCACGTATCAATGATGGTAGTCTTTACTTGTAAGCGATGATGGTATTGGATTATCAGACAAAATGAATCGGCGTTATTTAAGAACTGTGATATTGTGCATTGTTGCGCTGGGCATAACCTATGCGCTTCGGTTCAGCGGTAAAACAATACCGGCCGACTACTTCCTGCAGTTGCATCTTGTACTTGAGTATTCCAGCGTGGTAGTGAGTTTCGCCGTGTTTGCAGCAGGTTGGGTCGGATACAAGCAGACAAACAATTCACGCGACCTCATTCTGGCGCTTACTTTCTTAGCCGCAGGCACTCTGGATTTCATTCATACTCTCAGCTATCGCGGCATGCCGGATTTCCTGGGAATCAACACAACCGGCAAGGCTGCGGCATATTGGCTGCTGGCCAGACTCATTGTTGGCGCTGGGCTTCTGGTTGCGGCGATTGTGTCGCCTGAAGCTCGAAGCAGGCGGCTTTCGGCTAAAGCGATGGTCGCCGCGTCGATAGCGCTGATTGTGGCGGCTGTCGTAGTGCTGACCGTATATGGCGGCCCTATCGGCAATGCACTTTATGATCCGGCAATGCGGTCGCTCACTCCGTTGAAGATCGCGCTCGAATACATATGTATACTCGCTTACGCGGCGGCATTTGTTGCGATTTCAGAGAAGCGGGGTTGGGACGCGCGATCCGCCGAGATCATGCGCACGGCCATTTTGGTGGCCATATTTGCGGAAATTGCGTTCACGGGCTACTCTACTCCTTATGATTGGCAAAATGCGCTCGGCCATATATTTAAGACCATCTCCTACTACCTTATACTCAGCGGCATATTCATTTCGGCGATTGTGAGGCCGTACGATCAGCTTTCGCGGACTAAAGAAGAGCTTCAGGCGCTTTATCTCGATGCCCGCGAGCACAGAAAAGAGATAGAGCGGTCGTTTGTACAGATAGGCAACGCGCTTTCGTCGAGCCTGGATGTCGATGCCGCGCTGGATCAGATATGCGAGCTTTCCAAGGCGATACTTCATGCGGATTGCGCCATAGTGGCGTCATTGGACGAGCCGGATAATACGATAAGGGCGGCCGCGCAAAAGGGCGGATGTCGCGATTCATACCGGCCAGCGGAATTGGCTGTGCAGATCGGTCACGTGGCAATAGAGCGTAAGGGCGTTGTGACATTGGACGACCTTGAGGCTCTCGACCTGGTCAATTGCGATCCCAACCATCCTGACTGTCTTCGATCCATGGTTTGCGCGCCAATGATCTGCGAAGACCATGCGCTGGGCGTCATAGCGATATTTTCGCACGGCGCCAATGCCTTTGACGCCGGCGCCATCGGGCTTCTGGAAGGCTTCGCGGCGCATGCGGCTGTCGCTATCCGCAACGCTCTCAGCTATGCTCGTGAAAGCCGGATAGCTGACGTGCTGCAGAGGTCGTTCCTGAGTACGGCTGTGCCTCTTATCGACAAGTTCGAGATAGCTCAGGTTTATGAGTCCGCCGCAAACGAGGCGCTCATCGGCGGCGACTTTTACGATGTTATAGATATGGACGACGGCAGGATCGGCCTGGTGATAGGCGACGTATCCGGCAAAGGGCTTAAAGCTGCTGTTCATACCGCTATGGTCAAATACACTTTGCGCGCTTACGTCAAAGAAGGCCATTCGCCTGCGAAGGTAATGAAACTCCTGAACGCCGCAGTTTCGGAGACGTCAGGTTCAGAGACGTTCGTCACGACATTCTTTGGCGTGCTGGATCCGAAGACGGGCGAGATGATATACACCAACGCCGGTCATGAGCCTCCAATCCACAGCTTCAGCGGCAGGCTCGATACTCTTGACTCTAACGGCCCGGCGCTTGGTTTAGGCATTGATATGGACTATGAGGAGTCGACGCTTATACTGGAACCGGGATCGATCCTGCTTATGTATACAGATGGTATCAGTGAGGCAAGACGCGGTTCCGATCTGCTGGGAACCGAAAGAATCGGTGAGGTGCTGCTCAAATGTACCTGTGCCGACTGTGGAAATATTGCCAAGTGCGTGCATTCTGCAGCCGTAGACTTCGCGGGCGGCGAACTCAAGGACGACGCGGCCATACTCGCTGTGCGCGCGAAGGATATTTACAAGGATTCGGTTATCTCTTAGGGTTTATCTCATGTGCTTCGTGCCTCTAATAGAGCTCCAAATATGTCTCGCGAAACCCTGGCAACCCAACGCTCATGGATGTTTTGCATGCCTAAAGCTTGCATGATATACTCTGGCGAGCTGCCTACTCGCTAATGAATGCTGTGGCCTATCCGTACTCGGCAAACAACTCGAAGGCAAAATTTGGAAGTATAAACAGACCGTAGAATGTCAGCCAATCCCCCGGAGCCGAGCATTCTGGGGTTGTTTCTCGCTTCACCCAGTCCGTCAGTAAGGAGCAGGAGGGCATCTCCCTGCCTAAGCTCAATTGTCGCCTCCGCATACTCCGAATCGACAAAAGCGCCGACAGTTATGCCATCAGCCTTGAGTTCCAAACACCCACCTGTAATTTTTCTGTATAGTATAGGCGGCTCATGGCCTCCGTTGGAGTATGTAAGCTGCCCATAGGCAGCATTCATTACTCCACCGATTTGTGTTTCCTCTGATCCCGCTTCGTACATCGCTGCGATTGGCACTGCACCGAAATGTTCAGGAACTCTCGGCAGAAACACTCGCTGCAAAAGCACGACCAGGCTACAGGTGACTGCGTTTGTCAGGTTCCATGAGCGAAGGCCATTGGTAGGGAGTCTTGGCTTAGGGTGAAGCCATCGCATCATTTCCTCTCGTTTTTTACATGCGCGTCGATTTGACACCATCAGCCAGATCGTTATAATAGAGATGTATGGTAAAGGGTTTCAGGAGCGAGTCGATATGGACAACGAACAAATCATCCGTAATTTGCGACTGCAGCTGCTGATCGAAAGAATCTTCATAGCAGTAATCGCAATTATCCTCATCACAGCCTGGGGCATCGGGCGCATTCGCGGCGACAAGTCGATGATAGTCGTCGATGGCAGACCCGTGGTATGTGTGCCGTCCGAACAGGAAGCCAAGGGCGTTCTCCAGGAAGTCAAGCGCAGCACAGGCTGCGACCCCGCCGAAATTGAATTCAAGCAGGAAGTTCGCGTGGCCAGCGCGCCCAGAGACGCTCATCCGGTGAGCCGTCACAAGGCCGTGAGGGTCGTCAGACACGCGGTGTCCCCGGTTGTGCCGAGATGGTCTGTAATTGTCGACGGCAGGCCGATTGTGGCCGTTCCAGACCGCAAAACAGCGGGAGATGTGCTCGAACTGGCCAAGATGAAGTTCGGCCAAATGGCGAAAAACCTCGCCGAAGAGCCGCAGTTTAAGGAAAGTGTGAAAGTCGATGTCGCGGCGATCGACCCGGCGTTGTACTGCAAGACCGCCGAACAGGCCGTTAAGTTGATCTTCCATTCACCGGTACCGGTAAGAAGAGATGCGATATACGTCGTCGAAAATGGCGATGTCGCATCATCAATTGCGTCCAGACATGGGTTGAGCCTCGCGGAACTGGAATCGCTTAATCCGGGCATCACTCTCGACCGGCTGCAGATCGGCGACAAGATCAGAATCAAACAGACCCAGGCGGGCAAGGCCAAGCTGACGGTGGTCGTTCGTGACCAGAGTGAACGTATCGAGAGCACTCGCGCGCCGATTCAGCGAGTCTCCAGCGCAAGTCTCTACACAGGCAAGACGGTCGAACTCTCGCCTGGAACTTCCGGCAAGCGCCAGATTAAGGTCGCCACGATTTATGAAAACGGCCGCAAGGTCGGTAGTGAAATCCTGGAAGAGACAGTCCTGCGCGACCCCGCGCCTCGCCGGATTGCAATAGGAATCAAACCCAGAAGATAATCTCAGTTGTTGGGTTAGAAATTGCCGAGATCGGATATAAACATAGCGCTTGGGCGCATATTGTTTATGAGACGACGATCAAAGCAAATCCCATCAGAGACTTCATATCAGCGTGCGGGAAGTTGGGCACTGACGCTCACTGTAGCGCTGTTGCCGCTCGTCTTCTGGCCCACCGCCAATAACACCAATCTCGCAAAACCGCTGCTGATTATTGCCGGGTTGCTGGTAATATGCGGCATTTTTGTCGCGAGGATCGTAGATGGCGAGCGATTGGCGCTGAAGCCGCACGCTCTCGATATATGCGTCGGTGCGTATGCGCTGGTGGTATCCGCGTCATGGATATATTCCGACTACCGACACGCCACAATCGGCGCGATCCGAATTTGTCTCACTTATACGATCTTCTACTTCGCCGCAAGACTGATCCTCACCAACGACCGAGCGCGAGCGCGTTTGGTGTCTGCTCTGCTATGGGGATGCATCGGCGTCTCGCTTGTCGGGATATACGAGCGTTTCGGAAACCTGCCCTGGGGCGACCCGAACGCGGTCGTTTCGACGTGGTTCAACCGCACTTATCTTGCCGCGTATCTGATGACCGTGATCCCCGTGTCGATCTGGGCGATGTTGGGAAAACGCCGGGCGCTTGGACTTGTTTGCGCGGCATTGTCGATTCCGGCGCTGGTGTTTACGTCGGCGAAGATCGCCTGGCCAGGCATAATGCTAATGATGGCGGTCGCTCTGGCAGGAGCATGGCCTATTCTAGCCGCGAAGAGAAAGAGTCAGATCGGGAAAGCGATGCTCTCGGCGGTTGTGCTTTGTGTCGCGATTCAGATTGTGGCGGGGTGGCGATTCCCGCAGAGGTCGCCCGCCCGCCTGGTTGCACAGGCATTCTCCACTCAGACCTATTCATCCAACACGGCACGCCTGGGAATTATGAAGACCGCGTTCCGTGTGGGAATGCGCCAGCCTGTGATTGGCGGGGGCGCGGGGACTTTCAGTGTATACGCGCCCGGATATGCTGGTCACGAGTGCAGTGTCAACATTTTTGACGACAAGTCTACGCATGGGTCGGTGGTTATCGGCCACGCCCACAATGAGTTCCTGGAAGTGTTTGCCGACATGGGAATTTTGGGGCTGATTGCATTTATGTCGATGCTGGCTGCCGCAGTGTGGATGCTCAGACAACTGCTTCGGCGCCAGGATATATCGGTTGCAGACAAGAGTCTTGCGGTCGCGCTGGCGGCCGGGATTACGGGATTTTTGTCCGCGAATATGGTCGGCATATCCGCGAGAGTGCCCGGCGAGGCTGGATTTCTGTATCTGTTTCTGGCGCTGATTGGGTCAATTGACTGCATGAGTGTCATGCTAAAAGCCGAAACCGAGCCTCAATGCGATCTAAGGCCGAAAGTCCTTGTAACGGCTCTGTCCGCCGTTTTTGTGATGCTGCTCGCCATCGGGTGGTCGTCCATTATCGGGCTGCGATCGAGCGTGTATATCCAGAGGGGAGAATTGGTCCTCACAGATGCTTACGACAGTTCCGGGGCAGCTATCGCGATAGATCAATTTCGAACCGCATGCGCATTGACCCCAAAAGACCCGCAGGCGTGGTATGAACTGGGGAACGCGCTGGCGGTATACGGCCGACATCCTCAGGCTCTGGGCGCGTATGAGATTGTGGGGAAGCTCTCTCCGGGTTACGGCCGGTTGCACTTCAACCAGGGCACAAGCCTTTTTAACATTGGAAGATACCGCGACGCCGAGCGCGAAATGGCGTTGGCCTACAAACAGGACGGCCTTCCAGACAGCAAGGCAAGGCTGAGTTTCCTGAGAGATCTGCTCCGCTCAAAACGATATTCATACTTGCGTTGAAGACTCCTAACGTATAGACTAATATCTTGGATATATGAATAACCCAAGCATACAACATAATCAACTCAGGATGCTTTTCTGGGAGACGACGGCCGCTTGCAATCTAAAATGCATTCACTGTCGCGCCATGGCCACTGAAAATCGGGATGCGGAAGAACTATCGCCGGAGCAGAGCATCGATCTTTTGCGCTCGATTGCGTCGTTCGCGCGGCCAGTGGTGGTATTGAGTGGTGGCGAGCCGCTGGTTCGACCTGACATATATGACATCGCATCTTTCGGCACTCAACTCGGGCTGAAAATGGTGCTGGCAACCAATGGAACCACGCTCGACACAGCATCGGCGCATAGACTGAAAGACGCTGGCATTCAAAGGGTGAGCGTGAGCATAGATGGATCGGATTCCGCCGGTCACGATGCGTTCAGAGGCGTCCCCGGCGCGTTCGATTCGGCCCTGAGCGGTATCGAAAGCCTAAAGGGCGTCGGAATGCCGTTTCAGATCAACACGTCCGTTACACGCGCAAACCTCGGCCGGCTGCCTCAGATACTGGAAATGACGAAGTCGCTGGGCGCTTGCGCACTGCATCTGTTTTTGCTCGTGCCGACCGGGTGCGGCAAGCAAATCGCCGAAGACGAGATGATCGAACCAATAGACTACGAACGAGTGCTCAACTGGCTTTACGACTCTTCCAGAACTGCGTCAATCGACCTAAAGGCGACCTGCGCTCCGCACTATTTCAGGATTGTGCGGCAGCAAGCATCAGCAGAAAGCAGAGAGCAGAAAGCAGAGATTACGATGCACCCACTGCATGCCGAGACCAAAGGGTGTCTGGCCGGCAGCGCGGTCTGTTTTGTCTCGCACAAGGGCGACGTATATCCGTGCGGCTATCTGCCCGTCAGCGCGGGGAATGTGCTCCATACGCCTCTCCAGCGTATATGGGAAGAGTCCGAACTGTTCAAGCAATTGCGAGATCCATCACTGCTCACAGGTAAGTGCGGCGGATGCCAATTCATACGGGTGTGCGGCGGGTGCAGAGCCAGGGCATATGCCGAGACGGGAGATTATCTTTCGCAGGAGCCTTACTGCGCATACGAACCACGCAAAGCGCATGTGCAAATCTAGCCCTTGTTTTCCAAGTCTCTCTTTATCTGTTCGACGAGTTTTTCCGGGCTCTCAAACGCCATTTCGTCTCTAAGCCGCCTGCAGAAAACAACATCTAGGGTGGCCCCGTAAACATCGCCCTCGAAGTCTGAATAGTGAACCTCAATCGTATCCTGCAAACCCACAAATGTGGGTCTATTGCCGATGTTGCACAGGCCGCTGTATGTCGTGGCGCCGATTACGGACTCGACAACATAAACGCCTCGAGCAGGTATCACCTGACGAGGCGATACATGGAGATTCGCCGTGGGAAACCCGAGTGTGCGCCCGATCTGCTGGCCTCTGACCACCGTTCCCCTAAGCGCAAAACGCCTTCCCAGCAGCTTTGCGGCCTCAGCAACATCGCCCCGGGAGATGAGCGCTCGTATGCGAGTGCTGCTCGCCGGGCCGCCGTCCACTATGACCGACGGCACGATACTCACCCCAATGCCGACCTTTGAGGCAACTTCGATCAGGTAACGTGTATCCCCCTCGCGCCCTTTGCCGAAGCGGAAATTCGACCCGACCACAACCTGTCTGGCCCGCAGATTGTTCACGAGGATGGTATTCACGAATTCGTCCCGTGACAACCCGGCGAGCTCATGATTAAACTCCGCCACGATCACTTTGTCGACACCGATGGACTCGATCATCTCTATTCTCTGATCGAGAGTGCTGATATACTGCGGAGCGCGAGTCGGCGAAAGGATTTCAGTGGGGTGTCTGTCGAACGTAAGCGCCGCGCTCGTCAGCCCGCGTTCGCGAGCAATCCGTAACAACTGCTCAAATATGGCGCGATGCCCCCAGTGAACCCCATCGAACACTCCGATGGCCACCGCGCACTCCGTGTCCGCCGCATCGACATTCTCCAAGCCGTAAATCACACTCAATGCAGCCTCTCCATCAAACCCATCGGTACCTCGCTCGCGTTAATTGTTGGCCGCGATCATCGCGCGGATTGCTTATGTTCGTATGCCTGCGCGGTATCGACAACCACTGGTAGATTAGCACCACGACGCGCTGCTGTCAATCTGTGACTGTCAGCGGATCGGACAAAAGAAAGCCGCGCACCTCATTAGATGTGCGCGGCATTATGAACTTGCGTTATCTGTCTGACTAACCCTTACCTATCTTCCGCTTGATAGCGCCTATCAGAGTGAGACCCAGCGAGCCGAGAAGCATCGTGGGAACCTCAGGTACTGGAGGCCCATAATTGGGAACGAAGAACATCAGATCCTGCCTGGAAGCATCATCTGCCAGGTAGTAACCGTAATTCGAACCGTAACCCGCGGTAGCATTGGCCAGGGCATCGTTATAGTAACTCTCTGCATAGGTCTCAATGCCGGTTCTTATCGAGCCGGTATAGTCACCGCTGATATTGCCCAGGGCAAACCCGCCCATGGAAAAGCTCTTGTCGATGTTCCAACTGCTCCCGTCGGTGATGGTTTCCCACACGGCAACCTGCATCGCAGACTTCTGCTGTTTGAGCGCGGTCGAGTCGTTGGCAGAGCCTTCGTCTCTCCATTCTTGATGGTTCTGGGTCATATAGATCACTCGGTCCCACGCGGTAGAATTGACCACTGTGGTCGGCATGCCGGTTACATAGTCTGCAGTCCAGGTCGTTCCCCAGTTGATGGTGCCGTTCAGGTCGATACACAACATGTTGGTGTATGAGATTGCTTCTGTAATCGTGTCGTAGACCTGGATGTACACCGGGCCGATAGCCACACTTTTAGACTGATACTGGCTTGTCCAGATGGTGCCGTTATACGACGGGTAATACTGGCTGTTGTTGAGTAAAGTGAGCTCATAGCGCCCAGTTGCAGATGCGGCGACACTTATAGCCAGTAAAAGAGCAACCGCGAGAATTGCAAGTCTTGTTACTTTCAAATTTTCCCTCCTCTTAGTCCGTAGCAATCGTAGTGACTTGCTGCTATATCAACATGCTCCGCGTTTCAATAGAACGGCGGGCACGGTCGATACCAATATCCAAAGGTCAAGTAAAATAGATCTCTGCTCGATATATTGCATGTCCATGCGGACACGCTCCTCATAAGAAGTCTCGCTGCGACCACAAGTCTGCCATAATCCCGTGATGCCGGGCGTGACGGTCTTGAACTGCTCTACACAAGGCCCGTAGATCTCTACTTCATCATGATGAATCGGTCTCGGGCCGACGAATGTCATATTCCCCAACAGCACATTCAAGAGCTGTGGCAGCTCGTCCAGACTGGTCTTGCGCAGGAATTTGCCCAGATTGGTTATTCTTGGATCGCTCTTGAGCTTGCAGTTGACGTAATACTCGCTTTTCAGATCGTCGCTATGTTCGAGTATCTGCTCCGCCCCATCCACCATGGAACGAAACTTATACATATCGAAGCTCTTGCCGTGTTTGCCGATAACTCTTCTCTTGAAGAATATCGGCCCCGGGCTATCCAGTCTGACCAAAGCGGCAATGGCCGCAAACAATGCGCTTGAAACAAGTAAAATGGCCGAAGCCAGCAATATATCCGTCAATCTTTTTACTGCAAAGTAAGCCGCGCCTACACCTTGATAAATTTTTGCAAGCCTCCTGCGCCGTCTCTCAACGGCAATAACAGCGGCTATTCCCATCGGAGCAAGTATGCATGCAGACGCTTCCGGCACCGAATGCTGCGTATCCGCATACGCAACACCGGCAGCAAACAGCAGAATGAATGCCGCCAGAATCACTTTATACAAACTCCACCCCCCGCACGCTAATATGTATTTATAGCACGACCATATGGTCTAGTCAAGCTTGAATGGCAAACTTGGAACCAAAACTGGTAATTTTACGAGTTCGGTTGCCTTACTGCCGACCATTATGTAACCTTGCTGTAACTTTCTGCGCAACCAATACGATATTCTTCACCACTCATTGCCATCATTTATTCACGACAACAAATAGGAACAGCAGAGTCTGACAATAACACATGAGGCAAAAAACGTGCCAATATACCTGGTATTGTTGCAGAGTTTCAGAAAGGTGGCTCCAAAAATCTTGACACTTCGCCACACTGATCCTATAATGAGCTTACATTTAATGTGGGGGTGAACGACACTGAGAGTCAGGGCAAAAGAACTTAGAAGAACCAGAAAACGAGCGCAGGAAAGCTTCAAAGCGCGACTTCGAGAAGAAACCAAGAAGAAAAAATAGTTACAAGTGAGCGGTTGCTCATCTGTTTCATTAAAAAACTGTTGCGATGCCGACCTCCGGCTGCTCAATGCGGTCGATGAGTCGGCTTGTCTTTGTACGCTCGTCGAATGTGACCCACAGGCAATTGTCCACAGCATCGTGGATCGACTCAACGTGCGTAATAAGTATTATCTGCTCGAACCGGTTCTTGAGGTTTTGCAGCAGTGAGACCACGTTGTCGCGGCGAACGTCGTCCAGCGACCCGAAGACCTCGTCTAAAATCAGCAGCGAGAACGACTGCCCGGCCCGGTCTGC
Source organism: bacterium (assembly GCA_021372295.1). Classification (GTDB taxonomy): domain Bacteria; phylum Armatimonadota; class UBA5829; order UBA5829; family UBA5829; genus UBA5829. Next base: position 95,956 of record JAJFUS010000006.1, read on the forward strand.
TATCATCTGCGATATCGCCAGGCGCAGCGCGAGGTTCACTATATCGTCCTCGCCGCCGGAGATGACGGGCTTGAGCTCGCCGTCGTCACGAATCGTGGCTTGATAGCTGTCATTGATTTCGAGGGTGTTGTAGCGGCCGTCGGTCATCATCGAGAGCAATTCGCTCGCGATTGCCTCAAGTTCAGGGCGTATGCGGTCGTTGAGCTCGGCGCGCAGTCTGTCCATCGCCTGCGCCACGATCTCCAGATGCATGCGCTCAGAACGCTTCTGCTTCAAGTTCTCCAACTTCGACTTATACTGATCCTCTTCGCGCTCGACCGCCGTCAGCATCGTACTTGCAACCTTAACCTCACCCATCTGGCGTTCGAGTTGAAGCGCGGAATCGCCAAGCGACGACGATGCGGCCTCAAATTTCCTGATAAGCTCCTCGCGCTCTTTGGGTGAAAACGCAAGTTCAGCCAGAGACTTCTCCGAGCCGGCGATTTCGTTCTTTTTCGCGTCACATGCAGCTGTGATCTCGGCGATTTCCGTGCGCACGACAGGCAATCGATCCAGCGCGGACTTCAGCGCAATAGCCCGGTCGTGGATGGGACGGAGTTCGTCGCCTAACCTGCGAAGCTCGGCGTACTTTGCCTGGTCGAACCCGCCCGGTATCGCCTCGATTTGAGCGATGAGCGACACTTGTTCGTCCTTACGCGACTTCAACTGATCCGCAACCGTCTTGCGCTCGGCCACAAGCGCGTCCGCGGCGGACTTCTCATTTCTAAGCTGTTCGACCTGTGCAACGACTTTGTCACGCGAGTCTTCGATGCGGTCAATTCGGGTCGAATCAGCAGCTTGAACGAGCTTTACATCACGCAGCAAAGCGATTTGCCCGTCGATCTCGCGCAACTGAGAATCGAAACCGGCAAGAACGGCAGGCAGTTCATCTCCGAGCGGTCGCTCACACGTCGGACATGCGCCTTCTGCTCCGGCCTCGGCTATTCTTGCGCGTTTTGAGTCAACTTCGCCACGCTGGAACTCCAACTGTTTGATCTGAGCCTGAGTTGAGTGTTCCACCGCGACTTTGCGTTCGCGGAGTGTCCGCAGGATTTCGTCGGTCTTCGCCAGAGCGCGTTCGCCCGCGACCAAGGCCGCCGATGCGCGCATCTGCTCCTCGTCAGCTTTGGTCAGCGACTTTTCGCGAGCCTGCAGCCGCTTGATGTCCTGCTCAATCGCACCGATCTGACCGGCCAGTCGCTGCCGGTCACCCTCGTGCTTTTGCAGTTCCGAGAGCTTGCGATACTCGACTTTAGCCTGCTCGTAATCGTCCAGCTTCGACTTTAGCGAGTCAAGCTCTTTTTGCTTGGCTTCAAGGTCGGCAAATTCGGTCTGAAGCTGAGCCAGACGAGTCTCAGAACGCTTTATATCGGCTCGATCAAGCTCCAATCTGCGGGAAATGTCTTCAAATCGTTTGGCTTTCTGGTCGGATGCCTCTTTCAAAGGTTTGAGCTTATCGACAGCCTCAGCCGACCTTTTCCGCGTCTTCTCGGCTTCTTCGAGAGCCGACTTTGCCGCGGATAGTCGCGCTTGAGCTGTTTTCTTGCGCTCTTTGAGTTCTTCGGGATCGGCAAGGCCCTTTTCCAAGCCCTCGATCTCACGACTGAGACCCTTGCGATCCTCATTGGCCCTGTCGCGAGCCTTGGTCACGCGGTCGTAACCCAGCATCTTCCCAATGGCTGCTGCGCGAGCGCGGCCGTCCATAGCGGCCATAAACTCCAGCGCCTTTTGCCCAGTGAAAAAGCTTGTGAAGAACGCCCGATAGTCCATCCCGAGGAGCTTTGTGATAGCATCGGAGACCTCGGACATGCCCGAGCGCAAAGCCCGGCCATCCACTTCCAGCACCGCCGAACCCGACCGGCCGCTGCCGTCGAGCGTGCGAACAACCCTGTATATCGACCCGCCCAACTCGAACGTGAGCGTAACGTTGACCTTCGCCCCACCCTCACCGCCTTTTGTGCGGATGGTATCGTTAGTCCCGCGCACTGCGGGTGCGCCGTACAGCGCCCATGCGAGGGCCTCCAGCACGGTTGATTTGCCCGAGCCGTTTGGGCCTATGATGCCGGTCACGCCATCGGTAAACGTTATCGCCGAATCAACATGCTGTCTGAAGTTTTTCAGTTCAAGGCTGATTAGTTTCATGATTAGTCAGACTGTGCCATTTTCATAAGATAATCGCGGCCAAGGTTTGTAAAACGCTGTTTGTCGATGCCGGCGGGCGTATCATAGGCTTTTGCGAACTCATCCCATTCTTCTTCCAGAGTTTTTGCTACCCCAGTGTCGGAGCCGGATGTAAGAGTGCGGCCGTCACGAGTCGGCGGTCTGAGTTGAAGCTCGAAGTGCAAAGCCTCTGAACGCACTTGCCGTACCAATGAGAAGTCTAGTTCGGCCTGTGCAGATCTGTGCAAGTTTTCGATCATAAGTCTGATAATCTTGTTCTTGTGACCGCCCTCAATGCTCTCTATTCGGCGTTTAATTATCGTGTTGAGGTCGGCTGCGGATATGCCCTTCGCGTCGATGGGGCGTAGGTCGATGACCTCTCTCGTGTCTATCTCATGGAACTGCATAAGTTTGTGTTCGTCAAGATTATACTCGATTATACCCTTGGGCTGTTTTATCTCGCTCCAGATGTTGGTGCTGGTGTATTCCAGCGAGCCTGAGTAATATGCGTTCGGCGCGAGTTCCTCAAAAATATGATAGTGGCCGAACGCAACATAATCCCAGGCGTCTGAGACCACCTGCGCCCGGCTGATCTCGTGAAGATCATACGCATGCCGGATCACGCCCTCAACCGTGCCGTGAACCATCAGCACATTATATTTGCTGGACGGGTCGGGCTCGATCTTGATCGAATTAATCTGCGGCAGCGCCCGATGACACAGGCAGAATATAGACATGTCCAAGTTGTCGAGTTTAACTTGAACATACTCCGAGTGCGCAACGTATATATCCGGCACATTGCAGAACAAATCGAGTATGCAGCCGGTGTCCGCCGAGCGCGGAGAGTCGTGGTTGCCGCCGATGATGACAATCGGCGCGTCTGTCTTATTTCTCAGGGCAGTGAACTCTCGGAACGTCTGCTGGATCGTCAGGTTGCTGGGTCGGACGATGTGGAACATATCACCGGCGATGAGAATCACATCCGGGGCGATCTCCACCACTTTGGCAAGCGCCTGCCGGAACGCCTGGAAGACGTCGGCCTCGCGGCGGTTCAAGCCCTGGCTGGTTATTCGATTATACACACGGTAGCCCAGATGGGGGTCCGCTATGTGTGCTATTTTCATGGTTAGTCCTGAAACGGATCGCTGGGGTCAGGGTCGAGCACCGGCACGAAGCTCGGTTTGTCGCTTGTAATCATTTGTATTCCCGCTTTCTTACGCACGGAGTTTCTGAAATGTGCGAGCGGGTCGTCGGGCTTGCGCTGGATTGTAATATTCATCGCCCGAACGATCTCATGCGGGTCGCCTGCCCGTGTAATTATATCGCTGACTTCGTTTCGCGTCACGCCGGAGTCTAGTCGACTCAGATTCTGCCACACGGCTTCCTCCAGCGGCAGGTCGCTTGCAGGTGGGAACATCTTTATGCCGTCTGGGCCGCGCAGGATGTTCGGCCTCGGAAATTTGACGAAAATCGGCTGGTTGAAGTGCGGGTGGCGGATCATCAGTTGACCCTTTGAGAGCGTCGCCAGCTTCTCCTTGGTGGAGTGCGTCAGCACCTGATAGCCCGGCGTGGCGAGTTCGTCCATATCCATGCGGCCGTATATGCACGTCGCGGAGTTGCCGACTATGCGTTTGTGCACCTGGCTCCTGAACTGCTGCGCCGAAAAGAGCACCAGCCCCAAATACCGGCCTCGCTCGGAGATGTCCAGCAGGGTCTGCTTGAGATACGTCTCCTGACCGTCGGACGGGGCGTATTTGTTGAGTTCGTCGACCACAACTATCACGTGCTTTACACCTAAATCGCCCTTTTCAAGCCGCTGACGGAGCTGACTGACGATCCGGGTGAACACCAAGTCCTGCGCCTGTGGATCGACATTCGCCACATCGACCACATACACCGACCGATCCTCGAACTCGCCCCAGGGCAGGTCTGAGCGGAACTCGTCCGGGCTTATGAGACCCTGATAACGCGTGGCGAGGTTCGAAAGTCGATTGTAAACCTTGCGGATCGTGGCGTAGTGATGCGTCTTCCACTCGCTTCGATTGGACTGCTCCATCTCCTGCAGCACCATGTCGAACCAGTGATTCATATCCTGGAAGTTGCGGACGGTGATCTCCTGGCCGCTTACCTCGCTGATCTGGTTTACCACTCGGTCTTTGATATACGAGATCAGGGCGTCGGCCTTGGCGTCGACGTCGTCGCGGTTCAGGACAACCTCGGTAAACTCCAATATATCGGTCAAGCCCCAGGATAAAGGCGTAACGTCCTTCACCAGGTCGGGATGAGTGCGAAGCGTATTGAGGTTGACACGGTCGGATTTGAACGGCGCGAAATACTTCACCTTATCGAACGGCGCGCATGGGATGTCCAACAGGCCGTACATCTCGGAATCGCGTTCATCGATAGTGCTTATGCCGAATCGATTGTAGAGATCGGCATGTGGGTGCTTATCATCAACCGTGCCGGGAAAGTCTAAAAAGAGCATATCCGGGCCTTTGACGTTAAAGCAGACGACCGCTATGCCATCATCGCCGTGGTCCTGGAAGTGTTGGAAGATGCTCAGGAGAATGAACTCGATTGAGCTGGTCTTGGTCGCAAGTCCCGAGACGCCCGTGATATTCAGGTGAGCCGCCTCGGGGCCGAGCAGGAACTCCGAGTCTAGGAACACCGGCGAGAGCAAATCGCCATTTTGATACAGCCCGATGGGGATTCCGCTCTTCTCCCAATAGGCGTCCATGCGAAGGGCGTTGCGGACAACCGCGTCGTCGGCGAGATATACCGGCGCGACAGGCACGGGCTGCAGCGGCTCCTCAGGCTCGACCCGCAGCACCGCCGCTGTATAGCATCGCACCTCGTGGCGAAGTGTTGGAGCATCCATGCCGGGGTCGCCCTCAGAGCCGATATAGTCGTGCATAGCCGAGTTGAGATCGGTGAAGCCGAACCCCTCGACCACCACGCCGTATACCCTTAGATCGTCCTTTTTCACCATAACCAGCGTGCCTATGCCGACTTTGGAGTCGCCGTCGGCTGCCCAGAAGCTGAAGCTGTAGGCCGTGCTGGGCTTGGCTTCAGTTGCGACCACTCGCCCGACTTGTATAAGGTTGTCCTGCTCCATTGCGACCTCCATTTGTATTGAGGGTTTCACCCTCAAGCTCCTGACCAAGGGCTCTGCTACAACTCAAACACTCGCGCGGCGGCGAGGCGATCCGGCCAGTCTCATCAGCATGGCGTCCAGGCTGAGATGAGACGGCGCGGTACTCTTGAGGTAAAGCTCGCAGTCACGGATCGGATAAATCATTTTGTCCCAGCGAGAATCCGGCAGGCTAATCGGATTGGTCTCGGCCATCAACCAACGAGACAACTTGTCGGCCATCTGCAGGGTTCGCTCGCACTTTGGAGCCTCCACCCGCACCAGCCCAAAGTAAACGTCCTGGCCGTCATGCGGGCGCATCCGCAGATACCAGCTGTAAACCGGACGCCGCCTACCGCCGATTATCGGAATAAACGCGCCGCTGCGTTCGCCCACGTTCAAATCCAGGATTACTCGCTGCTCGTCCCAGGGGAAATATTGCGTGCTGTGGCTTTTCGTGACCCCGAGAACGCTGCCGGACTCGCATCGACCTGTCTCGCTGTCCAGCGAACCGTCCACCAGCAGCCAGCCATTGGCAGATAACCCGCTCGCCATCCACTTTGCTACCAGATCCGACTCCAGCGAGCCACGCACTGTACTGATCTTGTCGCGAGCCGCCTCGATCAGCGCCAGAGGGTGCTCACTAAGAGCCTGGGCATCGACATCCGCCCAAACGCAATCCAAACCCTCAAAACCGATACCTAGCCGCTCCATCAGTCGTTGTGAGACATACAGTGACTCGTTTTGGTCGAAATATCCGGGAAGCGTGCGCATGCGGCGGTCGATGCCGCGCTGTCGTATGACGGCTGCGACATACCCGTACATAATTGGAACCGGCTGATCGGCGATATAAACCGGCCCGCGAGGACGCTGCATGCCATCCATAAAGAACGCAAACCTGCCATATTCCGGCGCGCCAACTTTTACAGGCCCAATGCCCCTACCCTCGAGATCGTGCCCGCCCTGCTTTGCCACGGCGTCCGCAAGCATTGCCCTGCCCTCCTCATTGGACGCGTCGGCAAGCGAAACGCGCACATTGGAATTGGGCAGAGTCTGAATGTAGTCCGCGAACCTTTTTAGCAGATCGCTCATATCGGCAGCGTTACCTTCTCTGGCACTCGAACATGTGTTAGCTAAATCTACCATTTGAGGGGCAAGCTGTCAAGATGTTCAATAAAGCGCCTGCTTGATCCAATCAACAATAGTCTGCGCGCACCTGAGGTGCAGCCGGGCGGATTTGCGATCGTAGTTTTGAGCAGGAACGCCGGAAACGGCTTCAGGGCTGCGGGTGGCTAGGAACTCCGGGTTGAGTTCGGCGGCGGCATTCATAACTTCCACCGGGGCGTTCAGGCCGTTGCACATCTGAATGAGATTGTGTCCGCGCGGAACCTTCTGCAACTGCTGGATTGTGGCAGCCCTCAGCGCCTGCTCGGCAGCCTGCTGAGCAAAAAACACGCATGCAAAATACACTCCAGCATCCAGAAGAGTCACAGCCGCGGCGTAATTCGCGCGAGCCTGCGCCCAGCACGCCTCGGACATCCTCCTCATACCTGTCCAACCTTCTCGTTCCACGTCGTTTTCACTCCATCGCGTTCAAAAAAAACCAGACAAGTCTTGATACCCGTTAAAAGCATATCTTCAACAGCTCAACGTGCAAATCCTGCGGTTGTGTAATAGATCAAAGTTCGATATAATTGAGCTTGATAGATGAATTCCCTGCAACTCTTGAGGTGACATAAGATGCCTACGTACGCTTACCGGTGCAAGAAATGCGAGCACCAGTTTGAGACAATCCAGAAAATGACCGACGAACCCTTGAAAGAATGCCCGAAGTGCAAAGGCGAAATCGCACGGATACTTTTCCCGGTGGGGATTGTTTTCAAAGGCTCCGGGTTCCACGTTAACGACTACCCCAGCAGAGCTAAGTCTTCCACATCGGCTCCCGCCACAAAAGAAGACAGCAAACCCTCGAAAGAAACCGCGACCGCTGCTAAAAGCTGATTTCGGAAACAGCTGATATACGAAAACCATATAAAACAGCCGGATCATAATGATCCGGCTGTTGCATTTCATAGTCATCACGCGGCTGAGGCTCTAGCCTCTTTTTGTCTGGGTTCCGGCGGAGAGAAATGCTTTCGCCTGATGATAGACACCGACATCTATCACAGTCCTGCCGTCAACAATACGCGGCGCTTCGCTGATTCGCATCTTCTTTCCGTTAACCACGGCCAACGTGCTTCCAATTGTAAGCTCTATCTTCATACCGCCGGATATCGCCGTCACCATGCGGGTTTCGGGATCCCAGAAGAGCACTCCGCTCAGGTCGTTATACAGGTCGCGCAGCTTCACTTTGCCCGAAACCGATATGGCTTTCTTTTCGAGCTTAGCGCGAGTATCTTTCGCAACCGGCGGAGGACATCCATAAGCTCGGTTGGAAACTCGCTGGGCATTTATGTCCTTCACAAAAGGAACCACTGCCACTCTGGTAAGCTTTGGCGCAGAATTGATTGCGGGAGCAATGGACGCCTCTTCAATAGCCCGCGCGCCGCCGCTGTATGCGGCATCAGCGATTTCGCATCGAAGCGAGGCAGGCTTTGCGGTATGCAGATTGCAAGCGGGCTGTGTCACTTCAAGACGCGACGGTTCGACCGGCGCGCCGCCATCCGCAAACGATGTGCTCGGCACAGAAATTCTTTCGACCGGATCAACGCTCAAAACTTTGACCGGGTTTGCGCTCACAGCCGAAACGGCCACCTTTGCAGGCTCCAGGGACGGAGCGACCTTGTATACCGGCTCGGCTTTGGCCATCAGCGTCGGCTTTACAGCTGAAGTCGACTTGGAAACGGTGGGAACCTCGTTCTGGGCGAACCTCGCAACGGGAGTAACAGTCATATCGGACACAGGTTTGGGCGCAGACGCCACCGGTTCCGACGGAGCTTCCGCACTCAATCGACTGCTTACCACGCGACCCGCGCTGCCTCGCATCACGGGCGACGCCGCCCTGGCGGAAATCGTGGGAAGAGCTGAGACCGGCGGGGATTCGTCAAACCTTTCGGGGTTCGAGACGGGAACCGCGCTGACTTGAGCGGCGAGAGGCTTCTCTAAATCATTCTTGAACGACACCTTTACAACAGCCGAGTCGCTCTTATTGCCCGCGCCGTCGTAGGCATAGGTCTGAAGCTCATGAGCGCCGTCGGAATAGGTTGTCGTATCTAGATCGTAAGTATATGGCGATCTATTTTGAACCAGTTTCAATTTCTTGTCCACAAGCAGGCTTACCAGAGGCGCTTCGCCGCTGTCATCCTGGGCGCTGAGCTTGAGCGTGGTCACGCCTTTGAGCACATCGCCGGACTTGACGTTGATGAAACTGACTACAGGCGGGCGGAGGTCGTACATGTAGTTGCCGACAATCCCCGTGCTGGACACTTTCGAGAGAAGTTCGTCTCCCGCGTAGACTTTCACGACAAGATCGTGCGGACCGTCAGAATACTTAGCGGTATCCCACCAGAATGAGCACACGCCGCGCGTTTCGGCGCGAGCCAGCCCCTTTTTGGCATGAAGCTTGCCGTCTATCCAGAGTTCCAGCCGAGTGACCTTTGTATCAGAACGGGTATTATAGCCGACCGCCACTTCGATATTGCGAGCGGTCAGCTTCACTCCGGGCTGCGGAGCGAGCCACGTAGCAACCGCCGCCTCCACCGCCGATGCCGTCACCGACAGTATCATGATCATCGCGACGACCATACTGACTACTCTTCTGAAAGTCTTTTTGTCCATGCTTTTCCTCATCGTCCTGCCCCTGAAACTCTACCATGAGAACCTCGGAAAGTCAACATTTGATGTGAGAGCGGCAACCCTACGAGCAATCATTGTGGCTCCGCCCCAAACCCCGCCATAGACTCTGTCTCTGGACTCTGCCAGGAAACCAGGTTTCCTGGACCTTCTGACCCTGAATTGGTTACCCCCTGTACAGGGGGTAACCAATTCAGATATAGGGGTCTGGGGCCCGCGGCCCCAGCGGGGTTAAGGGGCGGAGGCCCCTTATGGGAGTCTGAAGATGAAACCCTCAGATAATTCTCATAGGTTGGACTATTGCCATTAATCCTTGCCGACGACCGGCCATTACAGTATAATCAGAGCAGATTTGAATAACAGACAGGGACATAATGAGCATCAGTGAAATAACAGAGAAAATACAGGCGCTGAAGGCCGAGCGAAATGCAGTGATACTGGCGCACAATTATCAGCTCGGTGAAGTGCAGGACATAGCAGATTTCGCGGGCGATTCGCTGGAATTATCGCGCAAGGCCGCCGAAACCGACGCAGCGGTAATCGTCTTTTGTGGCGTGCATTTTATGGCTGAAACGGCGAAAATTCTTTCGCCCGAAAAGACCGTTCTCATTCCCGACCCGCATGCGGGCTGCCCGATGGCCGATATGATTAATGCCGAGCAGCTCAGGGAATTCAAAAGTCAGCACCCCGGACTGCCCGTTGTGGCTTATGTCAACACCAGCGCTGAAGTCAAGGCCGAAAGCGATATCTGCTGCACGTCGGCGAACGCGGTGAGGATCGTCGAGTCGCTGGACGCCGATACAATATTGTTCGTGCCGGATAAGTCGCTGGGGTCGTACGTCGCGTCGAAGACCAACAAAAAAGTGATAACCTACTGCGGGTTCTGCCCCACTCACCATCGCATTCTGTCGCAGGATGTGGTTCGGGCGAAACGCGCGCACCCTGAGGCCATCGTGATCGCGCATCCCGAATGCACGCCGGATGTCGTGGCGCTGGCTGATGTGGTCGAGAGCACATCGGGGATGATCCGGTTCGTCAAATCAAGCGACGCGCGGGAGTTCATAGTCTGCACGGAGCGCGGCATCCTGCACAGGCTCAAACTTGACAGCCCGGATAAACAGTTCTACAATCCCAGCCCGCTCAATATCTGCCCGAACATGAAGAAGATCACGCTGGAAAAGGTGCTCTGGAGCCTCCAGGATATGCAATATGAGATCACGCTGCCGCAGGATATGATCGAGAAAGCGCGCGCAGCAATCGAAGGGATGATAGCCGTATGATGGGACTTGATGCGATGTATATTGAATCGGTTGTCAAAGCCGCGCTTCTTGAGGACATCGGCAGCGGCGACATTACCACGCTGCTCACCGTTCCATGCGATGCGACGGCACATGCGACCATCACTGCAAAAGAGTCGGGTGTACTGGCCGGTCAGAAACTGACTGGGGCAGTATTCCAGCAATTTTCGGGCGCGGTGTACGAACCCGCCATTCCCGATGGCTCTCGGGTCGAGCCAGGAGATTTGATCGGAAGCGTGTCAGGGGGCGCTCGTTCGATACTCACAGGCGAGAGGACGGCGTTGAACTTTTTGCAGCAAATGTCTGGAGTCGCAACGCTTACGGCGAAGTATGTCGATCAGGTGAAGCATACCAAGGCCAGGATCGTCGATACGCGCAAGACCACTCCGGGCCTGCGCAGGCTGGAGAAGTACGCGGTGTGCGTCGGTGGCGGGTATAACCATCGGTTCGGACTCGATGATGGCATCCTCATTAAGGACAATCATATTGCCGCATCCGGCGGGATTACCGCTGCGATCAAGGCTGCGAAGGATCGAGCGCCGCATACTCTTAAGATAGAGGTCGAAGTCACGAATATCGAGCAGCTCGACGAAGCCATTCGCGCCGGAGCCGACATAGTAATGCTCGACAATATGACGTTGGACGAAATGCGCCGGGCTGTTATCAAAGCTGAAGGACGTGTGCCGCTGGAGGCGTCGGGCGGAGTGAACCTCGATACGGTGAGGCAGATAGCCGAGACCGGCGTGGATATTATATCGGTAGGGGCGCTCACGCACTCGGCTCCCGCGCTGGACATCAGCCTGAATATCGGGGCGTCAGTTGACGGTTAACGGTCGCCGGTTGGGGGACTGCGGCCTCTATGGGACAAATCAACTTAAAATACACTGAGCGCCGGTGGTTCTGGGCTATTCGCTCTCCACTCTCGGCTCTCATCTGTTTTCAAGGAGCAAATGATCGTGATTCCCACCCAAATCCACCGCTACGGCACGGTAAAGTCCACCAATGACATCGCAATCGAGATGCTCAAGCATGGCGAGCCTGAGGGGACGGTGGTCACTGCTCTCGCGCAGAGCAAGGGGCGAGGCAGACGCGGAAGGTCGTGGGCGAGCGAGCCGGGGCAAAATGCTATTGTCAGCATCGTCTTGACGCCGCACAAGCAGCCGAATCAGTTGCACGAACTGTCTTTTGTGGCCGGGCTTGGGGTGGCCGAATATCTCGCGAACGATCACGCGGTGGAAGTCTCGCTGAAGTGGCCTAACGATGTAATGGTCGGCGACAAAAAGATTGTTGGAATACTCGTCGAGACGGCCAAGGTTTCGGGCGAATGGAGTGCGGTCGCAGGGATCGGGTTGAACGTCAATCAGTCCAGATTCGATGGCGAACTGCATAATCGCGCCACATCCATCGCTATTGAGACCGGCAGGCAGGTAGATGTCGACAGCGTATGTGAACGGTTGGCAAAGCGCGTGCTTGAGGTTTACGAGCAATATATAACCGGCGGATTCGAGGATATTCTGGCGCGATGGACTAAGTATATGTGGGGCGTCGGCCGAGTTGTGGAAGTCGCAACCGAGGCGCGTTCCATTTTGGGGCACATCGAGGGAGCAGACGACACAGGCGCGCTCATAATCAAAGACGCGCGCGGACATCGGCACTGTATACGCGCCGCCGATACAATCAGGGTTCTTTGCGCATAAACAGTAATGCAGCGGTGATGTGTCCGGGCTCTTGGCTCATCACTCTCCGCTCGTAGCTATTATTTGAAGGAGGATTTCATGACTACACCAAAAGCAGTGCTTTTGATCGCCGATGGCCTGGGGGACAGGCCCATCAAGGAACTGGGTAATAAAACCCCGCTGGAAGCGGCCGAGAAGCCGAATCTGAACAGGGTCGCTTTGGAAGGCGAATGCGGCCTGATGGACCCGATTGCGGTCGGGATTCGCGCGGGCAGCGACACTTCTCACCTCGCGATACTTGGCTACGACCCGTACAAGTATTACACCGGCAGAGGCCCGTTCGAGGCTGCCGGAATCGGTATGGACGTAAAGAAGGGCGATATCGCATTCCGATGCAACTTCTCCACCGTCGATGACAATATGGTCATTACTGACCGCCGCGCGGGTCGAATCACCAGTGGCACCGATCAACTTGCCGCTGCGATCAATGGTATGAAGTTGAGCAACGGCATTGAGGTGATTTTCAAGGAATCGGTCGCCCACCGCGGCGCTCTAATACTCCGCGCACCCGACCTAAGCGCCGATATCACTGACACCGATCCGCATCATGAAGGCACCGCCGTTATGACCAGCAAGGCGTGCGACCCAAATAACGCCTCCGCCGCGAAGACTGCGCAGGCCGTTAACGAGTTCGTGCGGAAGTCTTATGAAGTGCTCAAGGATCACCCTGTCAACAAAGAGCGGATCGCGCAGGGGCTTAACCCAGCCAATATTATTCTGCCCAGAGGCGGCGGAATCGGACCTCACATGAATAGTTTCGAGTGCGAAACCGGCCTGAAAGCGGCATGCGTGGCCGAAACCGGGCTCATTAACGGCGTCGCGAGATACGTCGGAATGGACATCACCGAGGTCCCCGGCGCAACCGGCGGGCTGGACTCAAACGTGATGAACATCGGCAAGGCGATTGTCGAGCAGCTTGCATCTCACGATTTCGTGCTGTGCAACGTCAAAGGCGCCGACCTAGGCGGTCACGACGGCAACCCGCAGGCCAAAATCGACACCATTAAGAAACTGGACGAAATGGTGGGCTATCTAGTCGAGAACATGCCCAAAGGCACTTATCTCGTGATTACCGCCGATCACTCCACGCCGTGCGCCATCAAGGATCACTCGGGCGACCCGGTCGCGATTGTGTTCTGGGGCGAAGGCGTGCGCACCGACAAGTGCCAGCAGTTCGACGAGCGTTCGGTGACATCAGGCGGGCTTGGCCGAATTCGCGGCATCGACGTCACAAAAATAATCACCCAGCTCATGAACGTCCAGGAGAAGTTTGGAGCGTAGATATTCTTGGGGCTTTGCCCCAAACCCCACCAAGGCGCTGTCCTTGGATCCTGCCAGGAAACCCGGTTTCCTGGACCTTCTGACCCTGAATTGGTTACCCCCCTGTACGGGGGTAACCAATTCAGATATAGGGGTCTGGGGCCCGCGGCCCCAGCGGGGTTAAGGGGCGGAGGCCCCTTATGGGAGTCTGAGGGTGAAACCCTCAGGAACTGATCGCAAGCAGGGTCAATATCTCCCTAGTCGCTTCCTCGACGGATTTGTCGGTCACATCGACCCGCCGCCAGCCGTGGTCTATGCAAAGTTGGCGTGCATGCGTAAGCTCCTGACGAGCGTATTCCAGAGTCGCGTAAGGTTCTAGAGGCAATTTCAGCGAATTTGCACGCACCCGTCGCAAGTCCACAAGACGACTCGGCGACATGTCCAGACAGAATACTCGCTCAGCAGGCACGGCAAAGAGCTCATCCGGCATTGGAATCTCCGGCACGATCGGAACGTTGGCCGCGAACCATCCCCTGTAGGCCAGGTAGAGCGTGGTGGGAGTCTTCATTGTCCGTGATATGCCCACCAGAACGATGTCGGCTCGATCCAATTCTTCGGGATGCTGGCCATCGTCATGGCGGAATGCATACTCCACAGCCTCGATTTCTCTGGTTCGAGCCTCGATCAGTTGACTTAACAACCCCGGCTGCTGAAGCGGGCTGGCCTTTAGTAGATTTGTCAGGCGATCCAATACCGGCCCCATCAGATCGACCGCCTCCACATGGTGAAGCCGCGACTGCTCAAGTATAAGCGCGCGGAGGTCGCTGGAGACCAGGGTGTGAATAATCGGCGCATCCTTCTCGGCGGCTTCTCGCACCACCGCCTTCACCTGCTGAGCGTCATTTATCTGGCCTCGCCGGATAATGCTCACGGGCGCGTCAACGAACTGAACCAGCGCAGACTGCACAATTCTCTCGGCGGTCTCGCCGCTGGCGTCCGACACCGCAAAAATGGCGGCAGGTTGAATTTGATTGTGTTCGGCCATAGATATCCTCGGAAATGGCGATTAGTCCAACACTGTATTATCGATCAATCGTGTTGAGCCGATCCTTACGGCCAGCAAGACCGCAGCGGGTCGATCAATTGTCTCGATTGAATCGAGCGTTTCGGCATCGACTACCGCCACATAGTCCACCCTGGCGAGCGGCTCGGCGGCAATCAGGTTCAATACGCGTGTTTTAATGGCTTTCGCGTTGTGCTCGCCTGACGCGAATGTCTGTCGAGCAAGATCCAGCGATCTACTCAGCACCAGCGCAGCCTCGCGCTCGCGTGAGTCCAGATAAGCGTTTCGCGACGACATAGCCAGCCCATCGCGCTCGCGCACGATCTCCACTGGCACGATCTCAAGCCTCATGTTGAGATCACGCGTCATCTTTTTGATGACTTGAAGCTGCTGATAATCTTTTGTGCCAAAGTACGCGCGGTCGGGCTCGACTATATTGAACAACTTCGCGCAGACAGTGGCAACCCCTCGAAAATGCCCCGGACGACTCTGACCCTCCAATACGTCAGTGGGGCCCTTAACATCGACCCACGTATCGAAGCCTTCGGGGTACATATCTCCGGCTGACGGAGAAAAAACAACGTCAACCCCGCCTGATTCGCACTTGCGAGAATCAGACTCCAGCGTCCTGGGATACTTATGAAAATCTTCGCTGGGACCGAATTGGGTCGGGTTCACGAACACGCTCACGACTACAAAATCGCACTCTTGCCGCGCTCGACCCACAAGCGTCAGATGACCCGCATGCAGAGCGCCCATAGTCGGAACCAGCCCGATAGTCTTGCCCTCATGCCTCGCGCCGGAAATAATGCCGCACATCTCGTCTATAGAATGAATGAGCCTCATATTATGGTATCTTATTCAGTGCTGCTTCAATGTCCTTCGCGTCAGGCTGCCCGAGAAGTCTTTGCCTGACCACACCGGACTTGTCGATTATGTATATTGTCGGCAGTATCTGAACGTGATACTTGCTCTGGAGCATCTCCGCGATCTGCTCATCGCCATACACCACTGGGAAATTTAGCCCCTTTTCGGAGAGATACTTGCCGACTTTCGCCTTGTCATCGTTAAGGCAAATCGAGACCAACTGCACCGAGTCTTTGTGCTTCTCATATATCTTCTGGAGGACTGGCAGATGCTTTTCGCACATCGGCAGGCCCCAGCAGTCGATCATTACCACCTGGCCTCGGAAATCCGACAGCTTCTTCCTCGATCCGTCAGTCCAAGTGAACGCGAAATCGGTAGCCTGCTTGTCCTGAAGATAGTTTTTTCTTGGGTCTTCGGCGGCTTTTGCCCCTGCCGGAGGAGTAAACGAAAACTTGGAATCGGGTATGTTGGAATCGAACTCGCATTTGGTAGCGGTCAGGCTGACGGTCGTCTCGACAGACCTGGGAGCCTTGCCCTTGAAGCCTTTGGGTAGTTGAGGCTTGCCCTTTATGACCAGGCAGTTCTTATATATGCCCATGTCTTTCTTGCCGATCCAAAGAGTTTGGGTGGCGGCCATTCCCTTTGGACATGCCACGCCCTGCTTGAGATTAATACGCAGGACGAACGTATCTCTGCCGCCGATTTTAGCGTCATCCAGCAGTTTCATTGAAGAAGCCATCGAAGAATAATCGACGCCCATAAGCAGCCCCAGGCTCCTTACGCCCATCTGCGAACCGATCAGACTCTGCAGAAGTCTCTTTTCGGTGTCCTTGTTCAACGGTGACTTGACGTATCGTCCGGCGGCGGGAGAGTATCGCGCAACCGTCTTGCCGTTAGTTACAAGCTGCTCGTCCGAGCCGTTCACCATAAACTTATTCGGTCGCTTGAACAGAAATGCAGACTTGGGGTCGGTCGTTTTTCTCACGAATTTTCCGTCGGCTTTCACAGTGCCGGTGGAAGTGCCCAACGTCCTGAATGTTTTCGCAGACCGGTAGCGCATCTGCACCACAGCCAGCAACTGCTCGGGTTTGGGTCTTCCCATCTTGGACGGAACAATCATTCCCGCGCGAGGCATAGCCTTGACCGAACCGGGCGCCGACGGAACCTTGGAAGAAACTGCGTTCGACGAACCCAAAGCCGCAAGAGGATTCAAAGCCTGATCGAGAGCGGACGGAGTCTGCTCAACACCAAAAGGCAGACCGGTCGCGGCATCACCGGTGGGCGATTTTGAGTCTGTTCCTTTTGCGGACGGATGCTTCACGGCTTTCGGCTGACCGATCTTTGACGCAACCCGCTTTTCGACTTTCTCGGGACGTTTCACGGAAGTGCTTTTCCGACCACATCCGGTCATGACCACACTCGCCAGCAAAATGCACACCAGCCCGAACAGACATACCTTACATTTCATCAATTATCCCCCGCGCAGGCCGATTCATTCGGCTCACATATACTATCGTTCCACAAGTGATACTCACTTGGGAGCCGGAACGGATACATCAGTTTTAATGCCGTCTGAAGACGCGCACACGATCCGCTTATCCGAGCCCGAAGCCCAGGTGACGTTAGCCGTGAAGTCGCCGTTATCGTTGGTAGTTCCACTGCTGATGTCGGCATAGCCACCTGTGATATCGATCACGACTTTCTGGCCAGCCAGACGATTGCCGTTCACATCAAAAACGGTAACCGTGACTTTGCTCTTGTTCCGATCGTATTTATCGTTTATGGCATCCACTTTCAACTCTTTGACAGTGCCGCCAATAACGGAAACCGGCGCGCTCACATGCTGCGCTCCGTAAAACGCGTCAATTGTCCCGGAGCGCGTCTTGGTCGGGTAGAAATAGCCGTTTTGATCCACAAACCCGACGCCTTTCGTGCATCCCCAAATGACGCGCGACATCTGGCTTTCAGTAAGCATCTGATCGTCATCGCCCCAGGTCAGATAAAGCTGAGCACCCTCGCCGGACGCCGTTTCCTCGCCTATCCCGCTGATTTTGAGTTTCGACAGTTCGCGCACAGCAGGTTGATCGGCACTCACCAGCAGCATATCGGCGACGGGGCGTTCAGTGCCCTCGGACGGGCTGTTTATCACCGTGCCGCGCACAGACATTGTTGTCGATCCGCCGCCGTCCAGGTTGATCGCCTGACATGCGCCCAGCGTCTTCATCGCCTCGGCCATATTCGCTAGAGAAAGGCCTGCGCTCATTAACTGCCTGCCGTCCACCGTCACGATCAGAAGCATATTATCGACCGTCACGCCAACAGCCGTCCTGGGGTGTTTGTTGGTGGCGAATGATCTTTCAAATCCCTCGTCCGAATAATCCACGCAGACCTTGCCGTCCCTGACGAGCCACGGCCCTCCTCCGAGCGCCTGATCGACCTGTGTCCAATCGATATCGCAGTTGCTCTTTATATCGAACCTGATCTTGAGTTTATCACCTACTGCGACGTTTTCCTTAAGAAAGGAAGCCGCAGGCCCGCCCGCCGAAATTACAACGCCGCCTTTTGGGATCGGAGTGTTGAGAGCGTCCTGTCTGACCTCGGTTACGGTGACATTCACGTCATTGCCGACGCGGATCGGCAGGAACTCGGAAGTCGCGATTATATCCGTGCCCTTGTATTTCGACTGAGTGCTGGGTCCGAACGCCTCGGTATATACAATCAGTTGATTGGTCTGCCGGCCACGATTGATACCGTCGATCTGGCGGCTTACTCCACTGGGCATAGTCAATTTTGCGGTAAACCTGGGATTATCAAAGAACACGCGGCCGTTGTTCAAGAAACCAAACACTGCCCTTTTGAGTCCCGGTTCGCTTAGTAGAGCGCCGTCCGAGACGCATGTGCCTAAAGGGTCGCCTGTAAACGGAAAATAATCGGCGTTTACGCCCACTAATGCGCCCTCGCGCGCAGTAATCGAGCTGACGGTCTCACGACCCTGGTTCGGGCCGTCGCCCATTATCACGTCCTGCGCGATAGCCGCTTTCAGGTGCACATTCGGGTTCGCCAAGTCGATCCTGACCACGTTTGTAATGAGCGGACAAGCCGGATCGGCGTTAACATCCTGAAAAAGCGTCACACCGTCCGCGAGGTTTTTCGTTATCGGTCCGGCAGTCGCGGCCGAACAAAACACGAATACAAACAACAGGAATAAAGCTGATCTATAACGTCGCATTCAACACCTCATAATATATAATTGCTACGCCCAAACGAGGCAAGTCGTTCCTTGCATGATTATACTACTTTCAACCTGTGCGCGTTGATGAAAGTGCTCAGCATTGCTGGAATACTTTCCTCGACAAGTAAGAAGACGATCCGTGGGATAACGCGGTGGAAGATATCGCTTTTGACTAATGAATACGCCGGGGCTTTCACCAATAAAGAGGGAGTGCCGCTTCAGACATAACTGAAATGGCACTCCCATCGTAGCGATTTCCCAATCTAGAGCATCTCAATAGATTGCAGGCTGCACGTATTCGGCACGCTATGTTCCTAGATGAGCTTTTCGGATAGATACTAAGCGAAATGCAATAATCAGCAAAACAACTACAGCAAACACTATCTTTGCTGTTTTAGACATGACGCTCTCACTATTCGTTTTTGTATCATCAGAATGGCTAAGCGCGGGAGCCACATCATTCAAATACGCCTCTGCATTACTGAGCAGGAAATTATCATGTTGTTGCTTCGCTAATTTTTTTGCCTTTTCATAATGCGAGTGGGCTTCCTCATATTTCCCCTCACGTTGGGACAATAAGCCCAAACTCATATAGGCCTGTGCATTGGATTTATCCAGTTTTATTGCTTTAAGATACCACTTCCTTGCTTCCGGGTAATTGCCGGATTCGTTCAGCAGATTTCCTCTGACAACCAGATTGTGCGTAACGTTTTGCTCTTTCGGAAACCGTGCAAGGAGTTGCTTAGATAAATCAATGCCTTTTGCATACTCGCCAGAGGCATAATAGCAGTCAACCATAAGAGTCACGATTTTTACTGATTCTTTCGCCATACCGAATTTCGAAAAATAGCCGTCGAAGACCGATTTACAGTCCTTGTAATTACCTTTGTTATAGAGTGACTGCATGCATTTAAGGACTTCATCTGCAATCATCGATGGCTTCGCGGCATGCTGCATTACCTTACGACATTTTGCAGCTATGTCGTCATTCTTGCCGGTTGATTGTTTACCAGGTAATCCTGCCGGACTGGTTTTCTTGCTTGTTCCCGGAGATGAACATTTATTGGCAGATGCTTGGCCGGCTTCCGAAGATGGATATTTATCGGCGATGAATTGGAATGTCTCCTTGGCTTTTTGTGTATTTCCGAGTCGCCGGTATATGTCGGCCTTAACAAAATATGCATTGGAAAGAGATCTTTTATCTGAATCGGGATTGTCCGTGATCGACTTCTCAATATCCTCTAGCGCCTGCTGCAGGTCTTTTCCCGCCAAAATGCGCTCCACAACGTCCTTGGTTGACTCTTGGAGTTCCGCGCTACCCGCGAAAACAGCGGATGAGACAAAACAGATACCGATTAACATTGCTAAAGAGAAAATTGTCTTGATGCTGACCATATCGTTTTTCTCCACATCTCAATATAAAGTCTACAGCACATGCCGCGCGGTGAATTAATCATAAGGCTTCCCAGGCCCATCATTAAACAACCATTATAAGTATACCAAAGCGAGATCAGAGTGCCGTATGCTTATTCGCTGCACCCAGCTATCTGGCTTGCAGTGTGAATAGCAGATAACGCTCTAATCTGCGGGCTTGCCCAAGTCTCCAAAGTTGCTGTAACGATCGGCGTTGGAGTCGTGGTACACAAACTGCATGAGCACGGACTGTCTTTCTCGGTTATGTTGTAGTTTTGGTAACCCTGTCTTCGTTTGCATTGGCATTCAGAATAATTAACCGCATCAGACGCAGTGGTCTTACTGACCGTTGTATCCTCATAGCCTGCCTCCAGGCCAAATTGCTCCCAAGCGGCAGAAACGCTCAAGCTATACTTATGTGTATGCTCAGTTGTAATTTCGTATGTGTACGTGCCGCTTTCACCCGGGCCATAATCACTATGCCAAGTGTCTATTATTAACTCATGCGTATAGGGCCCGCGAGTGGCTGTTACTGTAGCCCAAGAGAATGAATGAGAGCCCAGCGCACATATTGGACACCATGCAAATGCACCAGATGCACAAACGATACATAGTGCAATTACCATTAATACCGTCTTACACATAGTTGTTCTCCTTGTGTTTTTGTGAATTGGCTATTTCTTGCCTGTCTGATTATCTTGGAACCTGGGAAGCAACTGACCCGTAAGCGCGCCATATCCCATTTGGATTCAGGATCGACCAACGTGTTGGCCGCTCCATCGCCTGATCAATGGAGTGCTTTCGGACTTTCAGACAAGTAGACAAAGCGCGCTGCCGGCTGGTCGTCGGAACACTTCAATACTCAGACAAACATCCCTCCTCACCTCGCGACCTTCGCGCCGGCATATTTGACTGTCAGTCCACCTAATGGACACTCAGACTAGTGATACCTGAGCGCCCATTAGGCGGAAAGAAATCACACTCTAGTACCTCCAATCATATCCGACGTTGTCATGGATGTGAGTGGAATCTTTGTCATTTATAACAAGACCACTGCCAGGCACATAAAGCCCGCCTCTGTCATTGTTATAGATGGTGTTGTCATACATGGTTCCTGTCAGGGTTACTGAAATGGAAGATATTAGATAAGCGCCTGCGCCTTCGCCAAGTTGGTCGCCAAAATAATTCGCTTCATTGTCATGTATGCTGTTGTTGTTAATCTGTACACTAGACCCACCAGCCATGTATATGCCGCCGCCTTTAACAGCACAGCCTGAAGTTCCACCATAGTATCGCCCTTCATTATTAGCTATCGTATTGTACGATATAACAAGTCTATCGGCATTGTAGGAATATATACCGGCACCAGCTTCCAGCATATAACTGGATGATACATAGCCGCCGCTGCTATGTAATCGCGGTTGAGCAATATTGTTCAGAATGTCATTATTTGATATCGTGGCGCGTGTTGACGAAGACATGTTGTCGTAAACATAAATGCCTCCGCCATGTTCCGCATAGTTGCCCAGAGATGTCGTTCCATCACTTCCGCCGATCGTATTGCCTGAGATAGTTACGTCCGCATATTTCAGAGCAATTCCGCCACCATATTCAGCCTCATTTTTGCGAATGAGGTTGTTGTTTTGTATATTACCATACGACTCCTCGACATATATACCTCCACCATAATAGTCGCAAGAGTTGTCTTCAATGACGTTGGATGTAATTTGAAGGTTGTTTGTGCACCCCGTAACATAAATACCGCCGCCGCCGGTATGCACATAATGTCCTGTTATGGTGTTTCCTGTGACGGTCATATCAGCCTGATCCAGGTATATCCCGCCTCCGGTGGAATTTGAGATATAGCAGTCATTGTTTACTATAGTGTTGTTGCTTATCGTTCCGGTGCATTTGTAGCAATATATCCCTGATCCATATTGTGCGCAATTGCCTGAAACTCCAGTCGCGTCGCCGATATAGTTGCTGGAGATAGTGACACTGGATCCCTGATCGCAATAAATCCCGCCGCCTCTACTGTTTGAGCCATTTGAAATCAAACTGTTGTTTGAGATGGTCGGCTGTGAGTTGGTTCCACAATATATACCACCACCATAAGCAGATCTGCTGTAACCATGCCAAATGTTAAACCCATCTATTAGTGTGCCGGATGACGCGCCGGCGGCTATTGTTACCGCGGATCCGTAACTGCCAAAACTCAAGAGGTAGATCTTGGTATCATATTCGGTTGAACTGCGTGGGAAGACCGGACGAGCGCTAAGGACTGTTTCGGTACCTCGGAAACTACCATAGAGCTTCACGCCCGAAGGCAGCGTGATGCGCTCTCTGTAAGTGCCGTATTTGACCCAAACTTCACTGCCGGACGTCGCAACGTTCAGCGCGCCTTGAATTGTCTTGAACGCAGTACTCCAGCTTTTGCCGTCGTTGCAATTGCCTCTGGAATTATTATGATACGAAACGTAATATCGCGTTCCTGTAGTAACAGTTGTTCGGATAACGATATTTTTATCGTCGCTAATAGAATTATAAGCGCCGGGTGTGGGCAATGTGAGATCAGCGTCTGCGCCATTCGGGAGCTCTATCGTTCCGGCCAATGAGGTTGTGCTTAGATAATCCAGATCGCTTGAGTTATCACCGCTCTCGATCGTGTAGTGGAACACCAGAGTGTCGGAATTGCTGCCTGAATAATAACTCGCCATCCTGTCTGAACTCGTCAATGCAAGATTCAATGTCGGAATGCCGGTTACAACGACAGTCTGATCAAACTGCACCTGGATATCAAGAATCTCACCAACCGTGTTATGAAGACCATCGCTTGCAGTGCTGGTAACACTTACCACTTTCGGCGTGGTCCAGTTGCAAGTAAACTCATCAGCGCCCATATCGACGCTATCGCCCTGTTCACGCTCTTCGCCGTCAATGTCGGTCCAATTCTCATTAGAGTAATCGCTGTTACCGGCATTGAAGCACGGTGAGTTGACAGTCTGTAGGTGGTAATCTTGATTGCTGGAATTCACAAACAGGGGATCACCGGATATATCCGTCGAGTGACTCGCCGTAACATCGTAGTAGTTATACGAGGCGTCGCTGCCGTTTCCATAGACGCAATTGTACCCAATAACTGTTGAACTGGCTCCTCCGCTGATCCCTCCGCCATTAAACGCTATGATGTTGTTTCTAATGGTGGCGGAGCAACTGCCAAGACTGATTCCGCCGCCGATACTGTTGCCACCGGTGATCAGCGTTCCACTATTGCCTGCGATGGTGTTGTTCACAATCGTGGGATTGGAAGTTCCTGAACACTCGATACCGGAAACATAGAAGGTTGAGCCATGGTTTCCATAAATCATGCAGTTGATTATTGTTGGAGAGGCGTCGGAACAGCTCACTCCGCAGCCAAAGTTATTCCCGATCATATTTCCAGATATTACAGGCGACGAGTCAGCACATGATATGCCTGAGCAAGGCATATGTGTATTTGCTATCACTTGACCATCATTGCTAATAATGCGATTGTTGGAGATGGTCAGTGCTGAGCTTTCGCAACTTATGCCGCTGGAACCATTTTGAATAGTAAAGCCGTCAATTGTTGTAGCGCTGGTTATGTCTGAGCCGGCAGTCACCACTACTCCAAGTATGTTTATATATAAGCCATCACCAATACTAGTCCCAATACCACTGCCATCGATGATTGTGACGATACTACTATCCTGGCTGCGCCCGGCAAGAGTGGTTTCGGTGCCGTCAAAGCCTCCATACAGCGACTCGGCATTGTCCAGCGTAATGGATTCGTTATATACCGTGGCGTCAGAGTAACCCTTCACCCAAATCTGATCGCCAGCTATTGCGGATTCGATAGCTCCACCGATAGTCGCCTTAGCGGTTCCCCATTCAAATCCATAGTTGTAGTCATTGCCTGCCTTAGCATCTACGTGCAAGATCTTCTGGCCTACGCGCAGGTAGATCTTGTCACTAACGATGGCGGACATGTGACCGGCGCTGTCTTCAAATTGCGCATAGACAGTTTTCTCTCCATCACCGGAGGCCAGAGTCCATTCCTTACTGCTGGCGTAGTCCTCCCATGTGCTCCAGACCGAGCCGTCGTTGCTGAAATGCATCTGAGCAGCACTGGAACCAGCCGACAAAGCGAGTGTAACACTACTCTCCTGGGCATACAGCGCTCCGCTCTCAGCAGTAACACTGCACGTCATAGGAATATACTCGCATACGGTGAACTTCACATTATCTCTCATTACTTCCGTGCCGTCCGAGAGCTGCATCACGGCATCTAGTGTTGCCTCGCCTGTAGCCACTCCTTCTACGTAAACGGATGACGGAATTGAATCCGTGCCTATAACATAAGTGGTTCCAGTCCCCGAAACTGGAATCTGAGTGCCTTTGCTGGATGTAGTCCAAACCTTTATATTATCGCTTCCTGTACTGGCCACCAGAGTGATCTTTTGCCCGTTTATATCGGAACTCGGGCCGTATGCGAGATTCACTTGAACCAGATCGTCCTCACCGGTTACTGTGCCGGTCTCATATCTGTCCTGGATAGTGTTACTATTATCATCATCCACGTTATAGATTATATATCCGCTTGGAGAATCTGCTTCCACCGACTGGTCGGAATCGTCGATGGAGCCATCGTTATTGGAATCCGAGAGTAGATCGACATAAGAATCGCAAATATCTCCGCCGCCGTTATAAGCAAAAAGCGTGCAGCCGTCAATATCGTACTGGCCGCTGTAGCAGGTATTGCTGTAATCGATGACCAGATGATAGACTTTACCCCCCACCCAACTCCTAGACAGAGCAATCAGAGAAGGGCTTGCTCCAATATCGAGATTGGGCAAAGCCTGGCCCTTATCCTTGTTATCAAGGACACAAGTGCCGTTGATATAAAAGTCCACGCCATCGTCAGAGAATATGGCGACGCTTGTGCTGTTCGACGCAGGAATAAAGTATCCCTCGAACGTTTTGTAATCCGGTAGGGATGACGGAGAGTTAGGATATACCGGTTTGACTGACGCCTGCGCTTCGTATGAAGCTTCAGTTCGCACATCAATATAGCTAGCGGTGTCCATATCCATGAAGATCTCATCGAGACCGAGCGCATTCACTGCGCCGGATAGAAGCAATAAACCCGCCAAAGTCAATGCAACAGACAACGCCTGGCGCGTCATCCGTATCTCTTTCTTATTGCCCCAATTACAATTCATCGCCATTCTCCTTAATCTTCTTTTCCAGCTCAGGTATATAGCTTTTTGCACCGGCAAGATCACCACTATCATCGATTGCCTGCAAATAAGCGAGGGCCAGTTTATAATCCTCAGCCAGATCACATACCTGGGCCAGTCTCACGCGATAAGCATCAGCCTCTCTGGCTTCCGACTCATCGTCCAGCATACTTTGAAGCATATCAATGGCTTTGTCATATTGCTCTGCTGAAACCCAGATACGCACGACTCTGCTTTGTATCAGCGATCTCGATAGATACTTACATTTCTTGGAGCTTGCAGCTTTTATGTGAGGCAATACATAATCGTCACATATACTGAGCGCCAACTCTGTATCGCCAAGCTTGTCATGCGCACACATTGCCGCGCCCAGAACTACTCCCAAACCTCTGCGCTCTATACGCGAATCCGTATCATCCAGAAGATCCTGGGCATTCTCGATATTCTCTTCAACAAGACTGCGGATCTCATCCAGATCGTCCCCCGCATCCTCGTATTCCTTTGAACACATCCATTGATCAAAGTATCGCTGGTCAGGACCGGTTGTCCTCACCGCTGGAGCGCTCGGTTTCTCATGTATCGAGCCGTCCAACGAAGAATCATCAGAATGGTCAATTTTCGGTTGTGCGGTATCCGGTTTTTCCGAGTTTGAGCCCAGCCTGGACGACTTTCTTGAACTTGAGTCGCCACTTCCGCCGGAACCGCTTCCAGACCACCCAGCAATGGACATGCCAGGCAGTCTGTTCTCGATTTGCGGCATAGCAGTCTGAACATTAGAGGCATATTTATACGCCGGCGCTTGATTGTTGGATTGAGAGACGGCATCGGCCATCTTCATAGCAACAACCGTATCGGTTTTGTCAACTTTGCTCTTCTCTGCCACCGTCTCTTTGGCTGGAACGTGCTGATCATTCAGCTCGTTCAGGTCGATCACGCAGGCTTCAAGTCGAAGAACGTCGGAATAGCTAGGCTTGAATTCAGAAGACCCGCAGGCTAATTGCCATGCCTGCTCAGCTGCCGCTTTCGACCCTGCGTTTTCCGCTATCGCCCGAATCAATAGTCCGGCCGCCTCGGCGCGCATTTTTGAGTCGGTGGATTTAAGCAGTTGGCGAGCCGTTTGTTCAGCTTCAAACAAACGTCCTTCGCGAAGTGATTTGAGTATGTCCTCAACCGTAATGTTGTCCGATAAAGCCATATTGGTGACGATTGGGCTTGTAGTAGAGTTTGCCTTGCCCTGCCGCAATAGAGCCGCTTCCTGAGCGGCTTTCCAACCGGATCTACTGAGAGGGTAATCGCGAACGACTCTTTCATAGGCAGCTAAAGCATCCGCCGAAGTGCTAAGCTTCTGGCTGCATATCGCTATCTTAAGCGCGGCTTGAGCCGCTATCTCGCTTTTTGGATGCGCAGCAATCAGTTTTCGCTGTTCAGTAATTGTCTGTTCATAGTTTGCTCGCCGCTTTTTGAGGCCGGAAAGAATCGTCTTTAAGCAAGTTTGTTCCTGGGAACTGGACGAGCGAGTCTTTAGCACGTACGCATAAACACCCTCGGCTCTGTCAATAGCGGCATTGTAACCCTGTAAACCTCGAACAGAGGCAATGAGGAGCCTGTACGCTTTTGTGCGGTTACTAGAATCTTTTGCAGTCGATAATACCCGCTTCGCAGCATTTATCGCCTGATCATAACGCTCGGCTTTGAACGCTGCCTGGGCATCTGCCAGACCGGAACATGCGGTATTGGCGGACACGCCTTTTTTTGCAGCCGCAGGCAAATCCTGCGCCACGGTAGATTGTGCAAATCTCGCGCAAAACACCAAAGCATAGACTGCCACCAACATCGGGAATAGAACCTTGATCTTCATCAGCAACCTCCCAAAATGGTCTCTTGTCGAGACTTTCAGTGCCTAAACAAACAGAGCATTTTTTTGCATAGCCCACTCTTATATTGAGCACGGCTTGTATTTGTTATGCGAAAAGAGCCAACATGCATTCACAATATCAGATTAGGGTTAAGTATACTAGATTGTTTGAACAGCTTGTCAAGTGAAATTTTAGCTGTTTAGTGTATTTAATATAAACATTGGATGTGCAATGGGGGCATAAGTTTGGCTCAGTTGCTGACAAATATGCGACAGCTACTTGGCAATCAACATAATAGTGATGTATTCTTGGCATATTTGTTTGTGTAGACTCTTCCGAGTGCATTCCTGCTTGCGCTTTGAAACATAGTCACACAATTGCTTGACAACTCAATGCATTGTCGCTACAATCTACAAAAAATGGGCTGAAGTATATCTGGGTTATGGTTGATCAGTGTTCACGCTTCCACGAGTGGGCACCAGTGACAATCATCATTGTTCAGGAGATGAGAGAAAAAAGACGTCTTTCGTCCAATCAAGCTTCGGTCACATCTACTGGATGCGTTGGTGTATGGAAGCTGAGTGCATCTAGCCGGCTTAGTCAAGATTATCCCACGCGGTCCAGCCATGTTGGGTGGTTAAATGAGGCAACGTTTCAGTAACTTCGTATTGATGCTGATCAATCTGTGCTTGGGCTCTTTCGTTATGCTGGTTCTTTGTGCCGGGACTGGGCTTACTGTAAACAAACTCAGGCATGATGGCGTGGCATTGGCAGCAAACCCCGGTGGCGCTCCAGACATCGAGCACTACAAACGCAACGAGTTGCTCTATGTCAGGAGCAAGAGCACAAAAACTTCTCTTTTGTCAGAGTGTATTTTTGTCGATACCAGACCATTATCGCAATACAAGAAACGACATATTGCCGATGCATCTCATTACTCCATGGTTGATATGTTTACAGTTAGCAGCCCCATTGTTTTGTACGGGCGGAGCAACAACCTTAAAAAGACAAAAAGTGTTGCCTTGAAGACGCTTCTGGCTACGAGCCAACCTGTTTTCATTATGATTGATGGTTTTGATGGGTGGAAAAAGAATGACTTGCCAACAGAAAACTCAAAATTCTAAGTCTGTAAATGTAAGACTGTTCGTGCTGCGGGTAATCCTTGGCTGTATATTCATCTATTCAGCACTGTGGAAGATTCAGAATCCACAGGAGTTTTTGAATGTCGTAATGCAATATCAAATGGTGCCGGGAGCAATAGTCGGCAGCGTTGCTGTCATTGTGCCCTGGGTCGAAATCACATGCGGTTTTCTCTTGATATTCGACCTTTTCGTTCCTTATGCTATTTATCTGCTGATTGTTAGTCTGTGTGTTTTTACAGGGGCTCAACTTACTGCTTTGTGCAAGGGCCTTTCAATTGATTGTGGCTGTTTTCCAGTGCTCGGATATGCTCCCAAGGTCGGTTGGCTGACCCTTCTGCGAAATGTGGTTTTGCTTGCAATGTGTGTGGGAGCCATGGGACAGATTGCAAAAAAAGATCCCAAACAATTCATCTCGGCATTCGGTTGGAAACAGAAGGTACTTCTGGTGGGCCTAACGCTTGCCTGCATAGTCAGTATACTCTTTGCATGCACATACAAGCGCGACACGGTTTTCCATTATCCGGACTATGCCAAGCAGTACTCCTCCAATCTCATGCGGGATGCGGTAAGTAAACACAAGGAAGTCGTCTTGGTTTTTGTCAGCGGTACATGCAACTATTGTTACTCTCTGTTTGACGGTCCGATGAAAAATAGCCGTCTTGCCGGGAAGATGAGAAACGTCCAATGCCTGGTCGTCAACAAGTCGCTGGTGCCGCGCCGCCTCATCAAATCTTACGACGTCCACATATACCCCAGTCTTGTTTTCATCAACAAATATGGCGATGTGGAGCGCGAACTCGTCGGTTACCATAAAACCAACGATATCATAAAAAGCCTTGACGCAACGAAACATTCAAGTCATACAGTTGCGGAATTGACTAGTGAATGACCGGAAGTCTAAGTTTAGAGATTGGCCGACGTGGCTGCTGATTTTCATTTTAGGATTTGTCCTGCTGGGACAACAAAACAGGTTTTATCGCGCCAATGACAATTGGATATGCACAGGCAAAAGCGACTTTGCAGTTATTGGCGCCATTGTTGTTTTGTTGCTGCTGTTGTGGGGATTATTGGCAATCAAGACGGCCAGAACAACATTATGCGCAGACGGCTTAGTGATAGTGGCAGTGCTGTCGTGCGCGGCAAACAGATTTACCATGGTATCGGCCATATATCTGGTGGCTCTATTGATCGGTATTGTAGTCTGCGAGTGGGTTGCGTTTCTCAGATTGGACTCGCGGCAGGTCGCAAATCTGCTTTACTGTGTGATCGGCTGCGCGGCGATAATGGCGGTGACCAATCTTGCCCGCCTGTGGTTCGGATGGACGATGCCATTCACCCAGCCGCAGGATTGGTTCCATTACGGATCGAGTGAGAGGTTGAGCCTGTGGTTTGGAAACCCGAATGATCTCGGCTGCGTGATGGCCGTGGCAGCAGTCTTGTCTGTGTGGTTGATGAAAAAAGATAGAGGCAGACTTCTCCGGTCAGGAGCCATTGTGCTGTTCTGTGTCTTCTTCAAGGTCTTGTTGGAGACATATTCGCGGGGCGCCATGGTTGGTTTTTCTGTCGGGCTTATATTATACCTGGCGCGCCCGGGTTGGAAGACAAGAGCTGTTGCGCCGCTCTTGTGCATTCTCACTGTCACATTGTGCAGCTTTGGCAATGTTGGAGGTTATTCTGCCCGCCTGAAGTCCACTGCGAACATAAGAGAAGAGCGTTCCATCAGTTCGAGGTTGATTGTGTGGCGCGAAAGCTTGAAGATGATTAAGGATCATCCTGTTTTTGGTGTAGGGCTGGGGAACTTTGGTAATGAGTTCGCATCCCAGTATCGTGGAGAGCGCAGACTTCCAGGCTATTCGACTGCTATGAATAATATATTGACACTGGGCGCGGAATGTGGCGTGGTATCTGTGTTGCTCTATTTGTCGCTCATTGCATCTGCTTTGGGTGCATGTGCTGTCAATTGGGGTGAGGGTGAAGATCACAAACACGTGCTGGTTTCTGTTCTGTGCGTGCTTGTTGTGTGCGGCTTTTTTACCTATAGTCTTTGCAAGATTTACTATTGCATTTCTTGGCTGATTATTGGGCTGCTTATAATGCAGAAATGCAAGACAAATATACCAACAAAGACCTTAATTCGTTAAAGGCAGCCTACAAATGACGGGAGGGTTTGTAGAGGATGGTTTTTCGCGAAGAAGCTACATCAGACTACGTCTAGCGTGTGCATCTATAGGACAAGGCGATTACAAGCAGTGTCTGAAAGTATGCGGCGATGTGATTGGCAGCATGTCACCCAATCGCGATCAGACGCAGATGGTCCAATACCTGTGAAGCAAAGCGCTTGCAAGAACTTACTATGATAATAGCACCAGGAATCTGAGTAATGTTTGCAAGCGATCAAACGATCTTCTTACCGCTTTCCATTTTTTAGACTATGTCGTGGAAAGGCACAGTAGTTCTTACACGAAAAGCAATCTAGTCAATCAGATGATCTGTTATATTCAAAACTTTGGCTGTTCCGGTCGCGCATCTATCCTTGCGCTCAAGTTACCAGATAAATTCGGTATTGCGCCGGTCGAATTCTTCGGCCGACTCGCGGAGAAAATGCCCAAACTGATGCAAAACGCCGATTTCTTGTTCGACTATGCTAACGCTGCTGGGACAAATAGCATTCAAACTCGGCTAAACTGTTTGAGCATGGTAATCAGCATAAGCAAAAACCCTTGCCAGGTTGCCGAGGCTCGATACTTTAGGTACCAAATGTATGTGACTCTCCGCAAACCCGAACTTGCAAAGAAATATCTGGCTGTTTGCAGTGAGTTAGCAAGCAAGTACAAATACTCAGACATGCAGAACAATATCAAGGAAGGGTTCGCCGCCGTAGATCGGCTGATGAAACACACGGCAGCAACCGACAGTGACGAGCATGAACAAGCCTCTAAAGCATTCTTGGGCCTTTTTTCATAAACATGCGTTTTGCTTGTTGTTTGTGTTATAGGTTATCGTCTCTGGACGCTATTATCAAGATGATGTTCCGGAAGCATAGTAGTTGGCAAAGGGAAATATTATGGTACTAGTTCAATTGTTGAGGCAGCACATGAAAGTGCTGCTAACTTTGATTGCAACAGCCATATTGCTTGTGATTTTTGCGGGAGGCGCTTATGCGGTGGGTAAAACCCTTGTCGACCCAAACACATGCCCTGCATCGATGGCCACCAGCGCACAAACAGACAAGAGGCTTGAGCAGAAAATCACCTACTTCAGCGGTTATGTTCGTCTGTCTGATGCTATATTTGAAATAGGAGAGATGTCAAAAATTAGTATCAGCACCGGTCGGAACAGGAGTGACTGGCAAGTGCGTGATATGCCAGTAGTGATCTGTGCTAATGATATAGAGGTCGGCAAACTCTTGAAGCTTCTTGCCGATGCCTACTTCCTCTGGCAGTCAGTAACGAATATTGGTGATGTCCCTGTGTACAGGCTTTACCGCTCGAAATACTTGCTCGAGCAACTTAACGAGTATGCGAGTGCAATGGATGATTACGGCGCCCAGTTGGATGCCACCGAACGGAGAATATTGTGCTGGCTTGGCACACTGGACATTAACAACATAGAGCGGCTATACGAGCAAACTTTGCAGACGGATCCACGATTTGGCAGCTTGTATGGATCAAATGGCGAAGGGGCTCGACTAGCATTTGAAGAGATTGTTATATACGGTAAGCTGGTCAGCACTCTGAGCGACAGCATGCTATCCAGGCTTTCTACTGGAGACACCATAGTATTCAGCGCTCAACAAGATGATGATGTAGGTAGACTGGTCAGGGATTATGCTCGGGTGCGAACTGAGATTAGCAGATTAGTCAGAGCAAAACATTCAGACGGCTCATCCGAAACCGACAATGATAACTATGCCACTGAAGCTGACATAAGTAGCGCGTCAATAAGGTTTCAAATGGATCCAGACGAGTGCTATCCAAATAACGCAATTATGACCATTGGCTCATCGGGGCAAACTGCGTTTACAGGCGACCTACTGGGCATGATTCTGACTTTGCCTCGTGATACGCTTCCGCGTGTTCCGGGTTCGCCGCCGAGCCAAAATCGTGACCTAAAGAGAATATCCAGTAGTGATGATGTGGATTCGGAAAAGAAATATGATCTCCAGTTGTCTCCAAAAAGTGAAGTGCAGCTTGCCGATCTTTTGACTGCTATGTCAAAGGCAACAGGATATACAGTTGTCGCTGATGATTATGTCAACCACAAAGCCGCTCGCAATATAAAGGCAGACGACAAGCTATTTTCTGGTAAAGCATCCCTTTTAGATATGAAGAGAGAACTGGATACATTTGACTGGTACATCGACAGTGACTCGCGTCGCATGATTCTGAGAGATTGGGCTTGGTGTGATCGATATTGTAATCTCATACCTAGAGCTTGGTTCTCTTGTCTGTTAAAGAATGTGAGCAACTCATGTTTAAAATTGGAAGATCTGTTGGAAATATGGCAGCTAACCGACGGACAAATGCGCGATTGGATAAGCGGAGTGGAAAAGCTGAACAATTTAATGTTACCATCTTTTGGCAGTGATCAGAAAGCTCTGCTGCGATGGATGTCAAATATGAGCGGCCAAGCAAGATCCGACGGACTACCTGTAACAAACATTCCGATCGATCAGTTTGCAGTAATTCTCAAAAGGCTGTCACCAAATACACAATTGCAAGAGGACGTGTCGCAGCTTATATTGAAGCTGATCAAAAAAGATGCTCCGGAATGTAGGAAGCACACCTATTCAGTAGAGATATCTGGAAGATACACCCATTTTGAATTTAACTTGGATCTTTTGTTTCCTATTTACGCATCTGGCGTGAAATCCACCTTTTCGGGCCAACATTCGAAAACGCAAGACAATTAGCATAATCATTCGTAACAATGCAGGTTTAAAGCGAAGGGTTCGCCAATGTAGATGAGTTAGTTGAGGGTCCGGCGACAAGAACACAAATATGGGCAAACGATTCATATCTCGACGCGATATTGTCTGCACTGAATGCGGCGGATATAAGTTCAACCTTGTCAACTGTGGTAAAAGCGGATAGACAGGGAGCGGCAAATACATATACTTACACTGTTGAGCTAACCGACGTGACAATGCATCGCAAATCAGTTTAGACGTAATTGAGTACTGATTATGCAGCACGTCTATAAACAAGCGACTATTCGATCGGGGTGTCGTATGACGAAAATACATTATGACGCAAAATGGATTCTGTTGTGCATAGCTCTGTCAATCGGCTTTGGGTATGTTGCATATAGAAACTGTTTTCCTCAGCTTCCGAAGTTGCCGCCAAAGTACGAAATCGCTGTAATGTCTGCGCTTGAACGATCTGGCGACAACCGCAAAGAGCTAGTCAAAGCGCTGGCCGGAGCAAAGCAGGATCAGCTGCCTGCGATGTGCGATATGATATCCAGAATGCCTAACTACGATCTGGCCAATATTACATCGAAGATGCTGTTGGATCATATTGAGTGCGTATTTGAGACGAATGAGCGTGTCCCCTGGCGGCTAAAGACTGACTCAAAGCTCTTTTTGGATTACGTATTGCCGTATAGAGCAGCGTATGAATGTCTTGAGAATTCACGTCGAGACTTCACGGAAATGTATCTGCCTAAGGTTAGTAATTGCTACTGGGTCAGAGATGCCGTAACAAAGGCTATCACCGCCCTCAACATCACTGTACATAAAAATGTGCTTGAGTCCGCATTCCCTTACGATTATGCCGCTTTGTCGGGTCTCAAATATAACCAGCGAAAAGTCGGGAATAACTGTCGTGGGCGGTCATTGCGAGCAGTCATGGTAATGCGCGCAATAGGAATTCCAGCCAGGATAATTGAACAAATGCCGAATCAGCCTGAGATTTCATCGCATCGCGCAACTCAGTATTTTGACATAAGGAAAAATAAATGGGTGGCATGGGACAGCGAATCATCGGTTAACGGCGATGTGAATTATGGGATAGTACTCCTCAGACACGAATTTTGTGACAACCACTGCCTTACCCCGTATATGTCCACTGACTACGAAAGCAAGCTAATGTACGACAAGCTGGACTGCATTGTCGAAACCAATAAGTATCCCTGTGGCAAACTGACTGTATTGGTAAAGGACAGAGGTTCAGTTGTCTCTAATGCGCGTGTTGTAGTCTACAGAGGTAATTTTCGCGATGGCATCTTCGGCAGAAAGCTCATAACAAACACTGCCGGCCGCGTTACGTTTAGGCTGGGATGCCAGAAGACTTCCTATCCGTTAACGCTCAGTGCCGGTAAAGGCAATAAGTCCGTTATCACTTCATTCTATCTGAAACCTAACGAAAACCGTCTGCTTGTTATGGATTTGTCCAAACAACCCAAAGATATCTCTATTGATCTAAAACCACTCTCAAAACCCAATTGGGAAATAAAATGATTACTGCCAGCGTCGGAGATTATGCACATGACAAATGAGTTCGATCGCATATTTCTATTCAATGGAATTGCCCGCAAAGTGATCCAGGGAGGAAAGTCCTGGCACATAATGCTGAGCATGCAAGTCGTGCTCATGACTGCTGTTGTTTGTGCATTATTAGTTACACCCAGCAGCAGGCAAAACTTTCAGGCGAATATCTGGATTTACACACTTGCATTGATGAGTCTGTGGGGCATTCTTGTGTTTTGGACGTCCACCAAGCGATCTGTTTCATTTGATAGACCAGTAGACATCGAGGTGGAGGCATATTGTCTTGCGCTGCCATTTTTGTTGTTGCCACCTGGATTGATACTGATTAAATTGTTACCCGACTGCAGCATTTTTATGCTGCGGGCTATGTTCCATGGTCGCTCCGGGTTATTATTAGTTGTGTTGCTGGCGGTTTTTGCTATCAATCTTCTGGGTGTGATTCATCTCCTGATAACCGAAAAAGGCATTCAAGATTCGCTGAAAAGTAACTCATCAAGGTGGGTTGCAGGCTGGTTGTTTATGAGATTGCTTGACAGCAAGCACGGCACTGGCAATTCACTGGTTCTGATGCTCCTGGTAGTGATTTCAGGGGGAATATATTTTGGCTATCGGAATCCACTATCGCTTTCGGTTCCATCAACACCTGTCGTGCGCGGTCTGGTGATCGCAATAGGCGCAATCGTCTTCTGGGCTGCATCAAGCTGGATTTGCGGAAGCTATCGCTGCAAAAAACTCGGTGATTTCAGAGGAATGAAGAGCGCGATACTCAGCATCGGTCGGTCACTTATGCATTTCTTCTTGGCGTTGAGTATCACCTGCATCGTGCTGACTCTCGTAACAGCGAATGTCTCTGACGCATACGTGAAATCAGTGGCTTCTAACATACTCGTGTTACTGGTAATTCTTATTACCGTGTATGCGATTTTGGATATTATCTGTGTAATAAACGGCCTCCTTGTTACGTCCTCAAGATACAGACCCCTACTGGACATTAATGAAGACACTCTTGGTCCGATCGAGCCGCCGGACGAGCATTCTCTGGGAACGATCACGAGGCTTGATCGTGCATCCCACCAGATCGGCATGATTGAACCTCCTCCTGCGAAGACCTCCGCGTCCAGCCTGGTTCAGCTTTTGACTCTGCAGTCTACACGGTCCGATCAAGCAATATTGAAGTGCAGCCCCGATATGTCGATTGCGCTGCGTATTCAAGGAATCGTTTTTCTTGCGCTTTCGGTAATTGCTCAAGGTTTTGCTGTCTGCGTGATAGGCAAAGCGGCTTTAGTACGTTTCATGAGCACAAATATACATGACCTAGACTTTTTATCAGGTTTAGGGTCCGCGCTAATATACACTCTACTGATGGCAGCTGCTTTGTGCGGCACACTCAGAATCTTCAGGCAAAAGACCCATATATCGGTCATCTGTTCGTCGGTTGGTTTTTCACTCCTGCCGCTCTCACTGGCGGTATTTATTCTCAGTTTGCTGCCTTTACAGGTGAGAGACGGCGCATACGGCCTTCTTTTTACATGCGCTCTGATGTGGGGATTGGGCTATCTTGTCATGGATATCGGATCATCGTTGATCCAGCGGTCTCGTCTTTTTCTGGCATTGCCTGCAATAGTGCTGGTTATAGTAACGACTCATTTTGCGAGCGGATACTTGATAAAGAATGCACATTTGGCCGTTATGAGATCGATGACAATTCCATTGAGATCAGTCGAAAATACAATAGTTGATGAATTTCCTCCAAGTATGGGGGGTGAGGTTAGAAGTCTTATCGGCAGTATGGTCAATGTTGACCGGGCTGATGTGTCGGCAGCGGACTTTGTCGATCAAGTTCTCTATTCAAAAAAAGTGTCTACAAGGTTCTATGAAGAGGGACAATATCCCAGCAATTTGTCTCCATTTCGCATCAGAGCTGAAATCACAGCCAACGCGGGCTGGATGCGGCGGCTGTTTCCTGAGATGTCTCGTCTTACGCGTTCGGCAAAGACGCCGGACGACGTTGTGCGGATAGTATCAAAGTGGCTCAAAGCAAAAATGGTGGAAATCACGCCGATGACATGGCCGCCTGGAGAAAAGTTCGACCAAGACCCAATCACAACATTAATATGCAAGCGCGGCAATCAAATGGACGCGGCAATACTGATGATAGCGGCGCTGCGGGCATCTGGGGTTGCTGCCCGCACGAAACTGTTTTTCCCGGATGAATTGGTGACAAACTCATACACTTTGGCAGAATATTTCGATGGGGTTGAATGGAAACCTTGTTATCCGAAAATCGGGTGGGTTTCCAAACCTGCTGTGCGTCGCGATGACTTGGCGAAGTTCAAGCAATGGGCATATAGCGTGCCAAAAGGTTCGGGGCCGTCGCTGAATATATTGATCGACGGTGTCTGGTATCCATATTGTAACGGGCGCACGCAACCTATTACGTTCACGTTCGATCCCGCGCCCGGCACTTACATGGGTTCTTATACGACAGGAAACGTCTGTCACATAAGAAGATTCGTGCTCAGGCCAAGCGGAAAATAGTCTTAGATCACCTCTGCAAGAATCTGGCCAGCCATTTTCTGTAGATTGTGAGGTTGAGTGTACAATATGAATGCAAGATGGTTGTGCCGGATATTGCCAGTGCTTATGGCCATCCTGGTTATCGATGGACAGGCTCATGCGCTCCAAACCAGGCGTCCATTGAATATCTTGTTTATTGGAAACAGCCACACATATTTCAATGATTTACCAGGAGTCTTTCGACGCATCGCATCGAGTTCCGGCAGGACAACCCCGAATGTGAACTCATCGGCATTTGGAAGATATACGCTGCTCGATCATCTTAAGAATGCACGCACACTAAGAGCCATTGATTATGGATGGGGTGCATACCATAAGCCGTGGGACTTCGTAGTGCTCCAGGAACACAGCGCAATTCCTGCGTGGGCGGAGGACAATGCACAACACCGTCATCAGTTCGAGACGGCGTGCACGCAGCTTTATGATCGTATCAAGTTGCATAATCCTGACGCGAAAGTCGTGCTTTTTGAAACAGCGGCATGGAATGGCGCATATTGGAGATCTATGGAAATATCAGACACATCAATAGGGCGCAATGCCACGGATATGCAAGACCGAGTGCGGAAATGGTGTGCATATACAGCGTACACTTATGTGCCAACGCACTGCGCTTCGACAAGAAAAAATGACTTAAAGGTTGCGTTCGTTGGTGATGCCTGGGAGCGGAATTACAACAATCCGAATAGAATTATGCTGCATGCCGCAGACTATTATCATCCCAATTATGCAGGAACATACTTAGGCGCTCTTGTAATGTATGCAACGATATATAATGAAAAAACTCAGAGGATCGGCTATGCCGGAATGCTGAACGCGACAACAGCCGGCTACCTGCAGCGCATTGCGATGGCTGGTAATACCATCAAGCCGAAGGCATACAAGACGCAGAAAGTCGAAGGAAAGACATCGGCACTGATTATACCGGGAATCACCGGCGTATGTCTTCTACTGATACTGATATGGTATGCGCGACAATGCAAAACCAACCTTAAATAGAGCGTCTGCGCCCAGTTGCAATGCCGTCTCCAGAATTCCAGCTTCTCTTGCGTATCGCCGGAAAGAAACCGTTCGTTGACACATGCGCGGCGCTCGGTTAGAATTACCAAGGCTATGGCAGTAATCACTCTTTCCAACATAAAAAAGGCTTTCGGCAACCGCGATCTGTTTGAGGACACCTCATTTTTCGTAAACGAGCGCGAGCGCGTGTCTCTGATCGGCGCAAACGGAACCGGCAAAACAACCCTCCTCAGGATCATCTGCGGCGAGGAATCCGCCGACTCCGGCACGGTTAACATGGAGCCGGGCGTCACGGTGGGCTACCTGCCGCAGGAAGTCGATCTGCCTGAAATCGCCGAGATGTTTCTGGCAGTAATGGGCGTAACGCCCGAACTGCTTGCATGCGCGAGCGAACTGGCCGACCTCGAGGTGAAAATCAAACACGCGGCAGGCGATGAAGCTCACAAATTGGGAAGTCATTACGCCGAGGTCAGCCATAAATTCGATTCGCTGCACGGCTTCGATTATCAAATCAGCGCGAAGGCGATCCTGCTGGGTCTTGGCTTTGACGAATCCGACCTCTCCAAACCCGTGCGGGCGTTGAGCGGCGGTCAAAAGACTCGTGCGGCGCTCGCCAGACTATTGCTGCTCTCGCCCGACCTGCTGCTGCTCGACGAACCGACCAACCACCTCGATATACAGGCCTGCGAATGGCTGCAAGACTATTTGAAAGAGCGATACAACGGCGCGGCGCTCATTGTCAGTCACGACAGGTATTTCCTGGATCAGGTCGTAAGCAGAGTACTTGAGTTGGAAAACGGCGCAATATCGGCCTATAAGGGCAACTATTCGGCATTCGCGCATCAAAAAGCAGACAAGATCGAGGAACAGCGCAAGCTCTACAAACTGCAGCAAAAGGAAATCGCTCGAATTGAGAGCGCCATCCAAACTCTTTTCAGCGACCGCAAGTTCAGCCGACGCGACAGCAAAGTCAAACAGCTCGAACGGATCCAGCGCGTTCAGGCCGTCCGCGATCAGAAAACGGTCAAAGTCAGCTTTGCGTCAGCCGTGCGCAGCGGTCGCGAGGTGCTCAGACTGGGAAAATTGTCCAAAAGCTATCCCGGCAGAGGGCTTTTCGCCAATGTGGAATATGTGGCCGAGCGCGGGCGCAAGATCGGGATAGTCGGCCCCAACGGCAGCGGCAAGACAACCCTCCTCAAGATTATCGCGGACAGGGAAACGCCGGACTCCGGTGAAGTCGTCTTCGGTCACAACGTTGATCCGGTGTATTTCGCGCAGGAGTTCGATCACCTGGTGCCATCGCGCACCGTCTTGGAAGAACTGCTCGCCGACGCGGACATCACGGCAAGTCAGGCTCGCGATATACTCGCGAAGTTTTTATTTATGGGCGACGACTCTTTTAAAAAAGTCGAAGTGCTCTCGGGCGGCGAACAGTGCAGGCTGGCGCTCGCGAAAGTGCTCGCGAACAGCCCCAATCTGCTCCTTTTGGACGAACCTACAAACCATCTGGATATCGCCTCGCGCGAGGCTCTGGAAGAAGCGCTCAAGGCGTACAACGGCACGGTCATCACGGCGTCTCACGACCGATATCTGCTGGACGCGATAGCCGACGAGATCATCGAAATCAAAGATGGCGAGTTTTCGCATTATCTGGGCAATTACTCTAACTATCGTGAGAAGCTGCGCGCGGCGTCCGCTCCCCCACCCCGGATCGCAAAAAAAACAGAGGCTTCGGCGCAAATCGAGACGAAGAAGGCTCGTCCGCTTTCGTCACTGCGCGAGACTGAGCGCAAGATCCGAGAACTCACAAAGAAACAAATCGAGCTGGAGACGTCCATCCACGCCACTGAAAAACGCATGAGCGAACTCACAGATGCCCTCGGCAGTGAAGAAACATATAAAAACGGCTCCGCGAAAGAACTCTCAATCGAGTATGACGGCCTTTCAGATAAACTCAGGCAACTTTATACCGATTGGGAATGTGTCTGCGGCGAGTTGACCGAGTTGCAGGAATAATAGTATAATATTGTTTTGAAAAATCAAAAACCTGGGAATCGCAGATCAACGGTTCCTGCCTATTTGTATGTACCGGAAAGGTGACAGCAGCCACAGATGATATATCCATCAGCAGACAAACTGGAAAAGCTGGGAAGCAAATACGCTCTGGTCGTGCTGGCGGCAAAGCGCGCCAAGCAGCTCAGGAGCGGCGTGCAGCCCCTCATCAACACGGATTCCAGAAATCCGCTCACCATTGCGCTTGAAGAAATCGCGGCAGGCAAGATAACCTGTGAGGTTCCCGACACCGACATCATCGTGCCGGTTACCACAGAGCCGGAAATTGCTCAGTTGCTGGCCATCCCCGAGCGCACCGAGGAAGAAGAACTTGAGGCGGTCACTAAAGAAGAAGAGACCACTCTTGAGCTGGATGAAAGCGGGCTCTTCCAGGAAGAACTTGAAGAAGCCGAGGAAGAGGAAGAAGAACCTCCGCTGATACTGGGGTTGGACGATGAGGAAGAAGAGGCCGAACACGAAGAAGAAGCCGTGCTGATCGAAGATTTGGACATCGACGTAAAACCGAAGGGCAAGAAAAAGTCGAAAGCCGACGAAGAGATAGATATTGATATTGACATCGACATAGATGAAGATATCGTAATCGACGAAGAAGACGAAGAGCCGTCGGAAGACTAGCTTGCTCGCCGGATCGGCTATATGGACATTAAGTACTTTGTACGACCGAGGAAAGCGCTTCGCACCTCGGTCGTTGGATTTTGAACATGGCTGACAAACAAGATTACTACGAGATATTGGGCATATCGCGTGACGCCGACCAAAATGCCGTAAAACGGGCCTACAGGCGTCTGGCACGCAAGCATCACCCGGACGTAAGCTCGGATCCCGAGGCCGAAACGCGCTTCAAACAAATCAACGAAGCCTACCAGGTGCTCTCAGACCCCGACAAGCGCGAAGTCTACGACAATTATGGCCACCAGGGGCTTGAAGGCGGCGCGAACGGTCAGGGCTACGGCGGCGGCATGGGCGATTTCGGCGGCTTTGGAGACATATTCGATATGTTTTTCGGAGGCGCGCAGACCACTCGCACCACCGGCGGGCGACCATCCGCCGAACGCGGCAACGACCTGCGCTACGACCTCGAAATGACTCTCGAAGAAGCCGCGCACGGGTTCAGCAAAGAGATTCGATACACCCGCATGGAGCAGTGCGATACCTGCAAAGGGTCGGGAGCCGAACCCGGCACCCACCCTGAAACATGCAGCGTCTGTCACGGCAGCGGCCAGGTGCGCCAGCAGCAGCAGAGCTTTTTCGGCACGCAGATTAGGATCACTACATGTCCAAAATGCCACGGCGAGGGACGAACGGTCGGCTCGCCATGTCACGCCTGCTCAGGCCAGGGTCGAATGAGAAAAACCGTCGATAGGACGGTCGATATACCCGCGGGGGTCGATACCGGGATGCGAGTCAGGGTCACCGGCCAGGGCGATGCCGGGCGGCGAGGCGGCCACAATGGCGACCTTTATATCATAACGCACGTCAAAAAGCACGATTACTTCGAGCGGCGCGGCAGTGATTTGTGGTGCGAAGTCAAAATCGGTTTCCCGACGGCATCCCTCGGCGGCGAAATAGACGTCAGGACAATCGACGGGACCGAACAACTCGAGGTCAGCGCGGGCACGCAGTCGGGCGAGGTTTACGTCCTCAGGGGCAAGGGTCTGCCTGATCCAACAGGCGGACGCCAGGGCGATTTGAACGTGCTGCTGCGTGTCGAGACTCCTACCAAACTCAATGATGAACAAAAAGACATCCTCAGGAAGTTTGCCGAAATGCGCGGTGAAGAGATCAAGGACGTGCAGGGCAAGAGCTTTTTCGAGCGCGTAAAGGACGCAATACACGGACTATGAGATGGGTTGAAATAGCTATTCAGGCAACCGACGACTCGGCTGAGGCCGTCAGTAATATTTTGATCGAAGAGGGCTGCGGCGGAACCGCGGTCAGCACTCTGGTAAACGTCGAGCAGCAGACGCCGGGCGATATAGTCGGCTATCTGCCCGTTGACGACAGGCTCGAAGCCCGCCTGCAAAACATTCGCGAGCGCGTGGCGCGTATTCCCGAGTTCGGTCTGACCCTTAGAAGCGACGAAATCACTATAAAGTGGGTCGAGGACGAAGAGTGGGCGACAGCGTGGAAAAAGTTTTTCAAGCCATTAAAGATCGGCAGGATAGTCATCAGGCCGACCTGGGAAGAATATAATCCTCAGCCTGATGAACTTGTGATCGACCTCGACCCTGGTATGGCATTCGGCACTGGCAGCCACCCAACGACCAAACTCTGTCTGGAAGCTCTGCAGGACTATATCAAAAGCGGCGAGATCGTGCTCGATATGGGCACAGGCTCGGGAATTCTCGCGATGGCCGCCGCAAGGCTGGGAGCCGCACAGGTTGTGGGACTGGAGATCGACCCTGTGGCTGTGGAAACCGCAGTCGAGAACGT
Source organism: bacterium (assembly GCA_021372295.1). Taxonomy (GTDB): domain Bacteria; phylum Armatimonadota; class UBA5829; order UBA5829; family UBA5829; genus UBA5829. The sequence goes on from JAJFUS010000006.1 coordinate 138,792, forward strand.
CAAGCGCGTGAACCTTGAGAGCGCTGTTCGCATCGAGCGAGCGGACTGCCCGTCGGCGTTCGACGGCAAGGCCGACATCGTGCTCGCAAACATTATCGCGAAGGTCATCATAGAGATGGCCGGCGGGCTCGCCTCAAAAGTAAAGCCGGGCGGCAAATTGATCGCCTCCGGGATCGTACACGAACGCTCTCAGGAAGTAATCGACGCGCTCACCGCCGCAGGTCTCACACTCACCGAAGTCCGAAAAGAAGGCGATTGGGCAGCGCTTATTATGACCGCTAGTCGATAATCGCCCAGCTACCGGCATTCAGGATCGGCTCACCCGATGCATATCCGACTATCCCGGTCGCTCTCACAAAATCTCCATTAGCAAGGCCGGAATACTCAGGAGAGTATACCTTAATGGATTGTGCCGACCCATCATCCAGCCAGAAGCTGTTCGCATCGTATTTTGTGACCTTGCCGAAAAACGTGTAGCGGAAGTTTTTGCTTGCTGTTTCCATTATCGGGTCAAATGCGGAGCCGATCTTCGTGGCGACGCTGTCCGATGTTTGAATGCTCACATTATCGAACGTCTGCCCGGAAAAATCGTATAACCCCACCTGGCCACTACTGAAATCACTCGTTGTGAGAATCGTACACGGCGTTGCCGAACCGTTGAAATAACATGAATAAGTGTCGCCGGAAACAACAACTCGAATATGGATATTGCCACCCTGGCCAAACATTGCGCCGCTCTCGTTCAACATTGACGAATATCCGTCATTATGCACCGTATGCCAATAAAATCCCGTTCCGCTTCGCTGATGGCCTCCGGTAACAAGCAGAACTCCGCTGATGCTTCCATTGGTATAGTTTGAACGAAGCCATATTCCACCATCCGAGACGCTGTTCACATCGACATCAACAATGAAATCGGCGAGATTCGCAGACAACAAAGATACTGTTGTAGGCGAATTGCCCGGGTAATACGTGTCGTACACCCCATCATGCACATACCAACTTCCACGTTCATTGCCCCATATCGATGAAGAACCGCTGTCAAAGCTGTCCTTGAAAACAGTCTCGCTGAACGAAGGTTGAGCTAACACTGCCACCAGCAGAACTGCCAGGCAAAAATCATTCATTGATGACCCTCCATATCGTGCTAACATAATGGCAGTATACCATATAACTTGCAGATTGGATGATCAGAATTCCATTTCGCGCTGATTTGACTTCCCGCTTGGCCTGGCAGCCGCATCGACGCGCTTCGGCCGGGGTTTGCCGCGATTCTTTACACCCAGATTAGCGAGTTCGTCCGCACGGCTGTTAAGCTCGCGAACCACATGCGATATACTTACGCTCGCGAAATGGCGAATCAGCCCCACGGCCTCTGCATAAAGAGGCTGCAGATTCGGCGATTTGACCTTGTATACGCCGGTAAGCTGCCTTGCCATAAGCTCGCTGTCCGTGCTGATCTCAATATGAGTTGCGCC
>JAJFUS010000018.1 GCA_021372295.1 bacterium
GTGTCATTTTGCTGAACCAAAGAACGGAGAGCTTGGGCTACGATGGAAGGGCCTGAGGCATATGATTCTAAGCAGCCCCGGTTGCCACACCCACATTTTATTCCACCCGGTTCTATGATGATATGACCTAGTTCACCAGCACTCCCGTCTTTTCCAATGTATAAATTACCATCGATAACCACTCCCCCACCAATCCCGGTACCTATTGCCATGAGGATTAAGCTTTTGACATCCTTTCCTGCACCAAAACGTTTTTCAGCCAGGGTAATAGCTCGGACATCATTAATAACCGCAACCGGAAGGGAAAGCTTTTCTTCTAACCACTCTTTTATTGGAATATGCTTCCATTTATTTGGAAAGTTGGGTAAAAGAAGGCATATTCCACGATTCCAATCAATTAATCCAGGAATGCCTATGCCAAGAGAATAGACTTTGAATTCTTTGAGTTCCGCCTCTTTGGATGCGGTGTGCTTATCGACATCGACGATATACTTATCCGTGAGTTTCTGGATTTTTTCCTGCTCGCGTTTCATATCGTCTTCGGAAATCTCCGAGCTTTTCTGCTGAGCCTTCAGGCGTTCATTGACATCGCGGCGGATGTTGCGGATGGCGACCTTGTGGTCCTCAGACTTCTTATGAAGCTGCTTGATGAGATCTCTACGCCGCTCCTCTGTAAGGTAGGGAACATTGAGCCGGATAACTTGTCCGTCGCTTTGCGGTGTTATGCCGATGTCCGAGCTTTGGATCGCTTTCATTATCGCGTCGACCGAATTTCGATCCCACGGCGTGATAAGAAGCTGCCTGGGCTCGGGAACCGATATCCCGCCCAGTTGATTGATAGGCGTCGGCGTGCCGTAGTAATCGACTTTGATCCCCTCCAGCAGCATAGGGTTGGCTCTGCCGGTTCTAAGCGATGCGAAGTCGTGATCTGCGGCTTCCACCGCCTTCTGCATGCGTCTTTCAGCGTCTTGAATGATGTCTGTCGTCAAGAGTCCGTCCTCCCCCTAACAAGTGTGCCGATCGTTTCCCCTCTGGCGGCTTTCGCGATGTTGCCGCGCTGGGTTATATCGAATACCACTATGGGCAAGTTGTTCTCCATACACAGTGTGAAAGCGGTCAGGTCCATAATACGAAGATTCCGGCTGATCGCATCCATATATGTCAGTTCGTCGAACTTCACCGCGTCTTTGTCTTTGCGCGGATCGCTCGTATATACGCCGTCGACGTTAGTCGCTTTAAGCACCGCGTCGGCCTTGATCTCAAGAGCGCGAAGCGAAGCGGCGGTGTCGGTTGTGAAAAACGGATTTCCCGTCCCCGCCGCCAGAATCACTACCCTGCCTTTTTCCAGATGCCGGATGGCCCGCCTACGCACGAATGGCTCCGCGACTTCCGACATAGAAATGGCGGACTGAACCCGCGTATACATGCCCTTCTTTTCGAGGGCGTCCTGCAGCGCAAGCGAGTTGATTACAGTACCGAGCATGCCCATGTAATCGCCCGTCGCGCGATCCATGCCCTGGTTGGACGCCGTTTCGCCGCGGATAATATTACCAGCGCCTATCACGACGGCCACCTGAATGCCCTGCTCGCGCGCGAGCTTAATGTCGTCGGCGATTGCTTCAATTGTGTCGGGACAGATGCCCAGTTTCTGACCACCGGAAAATGCCTGCCCCGACAGCTTCAGCAATACTCTTGTCCATTTTCTTTCGCCGGACGGACTATTCAACGGCAGTCTCTCCAACGCGATATCTTACGAACCTGGCGATTTTGATGTCTTCGCCGGTCTCTTTTGCCGCTTTCTTGACGAGGTCTTCAATGGTCTGATCCTCATCCTTAATGAACGCCTGCTCCAGGAGACATACGCGCGAGTAGAACTCCTTCATTCGCCCATCGACGATCCTCTCGACAATATTTTCGGGTTTGCCTTCTTTAATCGCCCACTGTCTGTGAACGTCGCGCTCTTTCTCGATGGCTTCGGCGTTGATATCTTCGCGAGTCATATAATCGGGATTTGCCCACGCTATGTGCATCGCGATATCTTTTGCAGCGGCAAGCGCTTCGTCGGAGGAAGAACCTTTAAGCTCCACCAACACGGCTATCTGATCGCCCATGTGCACGTAAGACCCGATTACGCCGTCGGTTGCGACCCGGTCGAACCGGGTGATGGCCAGCTTTTCGCCGATCTTGCCCATCAGTTCGTTGACCCGGTCACGAACGCTCTGACCGCCGTCAATCGACTTCTCCATCAGCGCGCCCAAATCAGCTATACCGTCAGTCTCGGCGACATATTTCGCGAGGCCTCTCGCCAACTCCACAAACTCTGGAGTTTTTGCGACGAACGTAGTCTCACAGTTGGCTTCAACCAACGCCCCGGTTTTGTTGTCCGGCGCGACATAGCACCCGATCAGTCCTTCCGACGCGCTCTTGGTTTCTCGCTTTGCCGCGACGGCTATACCTTTTTCCCGAAGCAGGGTGACAGCCTTATCGAAATCACCATTGGTTTCGGTGAGCGCTTTTTTGCAGTCCATCATACCCGCGCCGGTCTGCTCTCTGAGTTTCTTGACCATATCGGCACTAATTGCCATTTTTACACTCTCCAATATGTTAGCGTCACAGCAGGTGCGACGCGGTGTTTTTGATTTCTATCAGTTACTCGGCCAATTCGAGTTCTTCGCTCGGTGCGCCGGTTCCTTCGGCGTCGATGAAGACTTCCTCGTCCGCTACCGTCGTCTCAACTACTTCTTTTTCCTCGACGACTTCCGCCACTTCCTCAACAACTTCTTCAACCAGTGGTCTGACTTCGAGTATGGCCTCGGAGAGTTTGCCGGAGATCAGCTTGATGGCGCGGATTGCGTCATCATTGCCGGGAATCACGTAATCGACCTCGTCCGGGTCGCAGTTGGTATCGACAATCGCGACGACTGGAATCTCGAGCTTACGAGCTTCCAAAAGCGCGATGCGCTCTTTTTTCAGGTCGACAATATAGATAACGCTCGGCAGCTTAGGCATATCTTTGATGCCGCCCAGGAAGCGTTCCAGCTTGTCGCGCATCTCACGCATTTTGGCGGCTTCTTTTTTGGTGAGTTGCTCAAAAACGCCGTCGGCTTCCATCTTCTCAAGCTCTCTGAGCTTTGAAATTCGAGTCTGGATTGTGCGATAGTTTGTGAGCATTCCGCCAAGCCATCTCTGATTGACGAAATACATTCCGCACTGCCTAGCCGATGATTCCACTGCTTCCTGAGCTTGCTTCTTGGTTCCGACAAATAGCACGTCGCCGCCGTCTGCGACAATGTCCTGGATAAACTTGCGCGCATCCTCGAAGAGTTTCAGGGTCTGATGCAGATCGATGATGTAAATGCCGTTGCGTCCCCCGTAGATGTATCTTTTCATCTTGGGGTTCCAGCGATGGGTGCGATGTCCGAAGTGAACTCCGGCTTCCAGCAGTTCCTTCATTGTGATTGCAGGCAAATTCATGTCCTCCTGTAAGGTTAGTTTCTTCCCGGCTCGTCATTCCAAGACGCTATTCCGCACTCGGCGGAACACCCACGCCCACGGTCAGAGACGGTGTGTTTTTGCCAAACTGAAAAATAATACCATATAAGGGCAAGTATAGTCAATGAGCAGTGGAATTGGATCAACTGAGGTTGTTTTCTTGTGGAGCCCAGAGGCAGAGCCCCAGATCTTCCCACATTTGACATATACGCGGATCTACACGTGTGCTTGTCAAAATTGTAAAAATGATTTGAGGGCTTCACCCCAAAATAGAACTTATCAGAACAGCTTGAGCTTGGTTTGAATCAGCCTGAACACGGATTCGCGTCCCACGGTGCCCTTTAGGTGTTCGTCCTCTACGACCATCAGTCGGCAGACGTTGCCTGGAGCGAGTTTGGTAAGTGCGACCCATGCGTCGTCGTCGGCAGTGACCTTGTATGCTCCGTCTATGCGATGCATAATGTTTCCGACTGTGGCGCGTTCCCATTGGTCGGATGAAATTGTGCGCACCTCTTCAGCTCCGACGACTCCGACGACATGGTCGTCCTCCATAACCGGGTAGCACGAGAACTCATGGCGCAGAAGCTGTTCATCCACGAACTGCCTCACACTCAGTCCTGCTGAGACCTCGGGGACGTCGGTGGTCATTACTTGATCGATCCGCACACCGGAGAGCGCCTGACGCATCAATAGCTGCTCGTAACTCTGCCTGGCGGCTCCGGTGAGGAACCACCCGATGAATATCAACCACAACCCGCCTATGAGATTGCCGCCGAGGATCATGAAAAATCCGAACGCCATCATCGCGTAGCCGAAGCCCTGGCCTGAATACGATGCCCATTGGGTTGCCCTGGCAAGATCGTTTGTGGCTCCCCATATCATAGAGCGCAGCACACGCCCGCCGTCGAGTGGGAACCCCGGGACCAGGTTGAACACGCCCAGGAGCAAATTGATAAACGCGAGATACCCTAGCACGGCGACTATCGGTACCGGCCAACGCGTTGCTTCGCCGATTCCTCCCAAAACATAGAACAATCCTGCCAGCGCAAAGCTCATCACCGGACCAACTATTGCCATCCAGAACTCTTCGCGTGCCGACTTCGGCTCGTCGGTCATTTGCGACACTCCTCCAAAGAGGAATAGCGTAATCCCACTTACCTCGGTTCCGTATCTACGCGAGACGACGCTGTGGCTCAGCTCATGCACCAGCACGGAGGCGAACAGCAAAAGCGCCGCAAGCACGCCCATCCCCCAGTTTGTCGCCACATTGAGTTCTGGGTAGAATCGCGGAAAATACCCGCTGGCAAGCGTATATACCACTAGGAAGAATATCAGCAGCCACGACCAGTCTATGCTTATCTCGAAGCCGAGCACTCGGCCGATCTTGATTTGGCCCATATAACAATCTCCTCGAAGACAGAAGTTAGAGATTGAAACCCCTTCATCATATTGGATTTACCCAAGTGGGCGCTCATAACAAACTCAGCTAGTGTTGAGCTGTCTGATTATGTATTGCATTGAGTTTACCCGTCTGGTATACTTCAATTGTGCAATAATTCACAAGGATGGATTTATCCTATGCCCGACGGCATAAAAGTGCCGATGCCCACACTTGAGCGGCTGGCCACTTATTTTAGCGTTCTCACCGATCTCAAGGTCAGGAACATCGAGACCATATCATCCGCCGATATCGAAACGCGGACGGGCGTCAATGCGGCTCAGTTCAGGAAAGACCTTTCGTATTTCGGCGAATTCGGACGTCCGGGCATAGGCTACAACGTAATTGAGCTGTGTTCGCGCATCAGCCGGATATTGAAACTTGAAAAGACGCAACCGGTGGTAATTGTGGGCGCGGGCAACCTTGGTTCGGCGCTTGCGGGCTATCAGCCGTTGAGGGCGGAAAACTTTCGGATAGTTGCCGTGTTCGACAGCAATCCCAGGAAGATCGGCGCGCAACTCTGGTCGCTTACGATCAAGGACGTTGCAAATATTGTCGAGGAAAACAAGACTCTTAAGGCGAAGATAGGGATCGTGGCGGTTCCGGCGTCAGTCGCTCAGGAGGTTGCCGACAGACTCGTAAAGGCGAAAGTCTCAACAATCCTCAACTTCGCCCCCACCATGCTCCGCCTTCCCGAGGGAGTGACAGTGCGCAATGTCGATTTTGTGCAGGAACTCGCGGTGCTGTCGTTCCATCTGCCTGAAAACGGCTAGATGCCCATTACAAGATTGTCACGATGGATCACTTCGTCAAAGTCTTTGTGACCCAGGATCGCTTCTATTTCACTGCTGCGCTTGCCTTTAATGAGGGCGAGTTCGTCCGAATTGTAGTTGGTGAGACCTCGCGCGATGCGGTTAGATGATTCGTCCAAAACAGCCACCAGATCGCCGACCTCGAAGCGTCCCTTGCAGCCCAGTATGCCTGCCGATAGCAGGCTCTTGCCACATTCGACGAGCATCTTGCGCGCGCCGTCATTAACGATAATGCCGCCTCGCACCCGGCTGCCGAACGCGATCCAGCGCTTTTTATGGTTGAGCCGCACCGCTTTGCTCAGGAATCGAGTTCCGATCTGTTTGCCCGCCATAACATCGGCGATCACGTTAGGGCAAGATGCGTTAGCTATCACCATACGTACGCCTGAGTTTGTCGCGATCTTTGCTGCCTCGATCTTGGTGCGCATGCCGCCGCTGCCGCAATTACCATGAGTGCCGCCCGCAAGAGACTCGATCTCGGGAGTGACGGACTTGACTTCCTCGATTAGCCGGCACGGCTCACCCGCACGAGGATCGCCGTTGTACAAGCCATCCACGTCCGAAAGGTTGAGCAGTAAATCGGCATCCACGCATGCTGCCACCAATGCTGCCAGAGTATCGTTTTCGCCGAACTTGATTTCGTCCGTCGCGACGGTGTCGTTCTCGTTTACGATCGGCAGGCACCCCAGACGCATCAGAGTATAAAGCGTGTTTCGCGCATTGAGGTAGCGTGTGCGGTGATGGAAGTCGTCGCGGGTGAGCAATATCTGGCCGGGGACGACTTTGTAAGTTGAAAGCAGTTCGGAATAAGTCTGCATCAGGGCGCTCTGGCCTATCGCGGCGGTGGCCTGCTGCTCGGGTATGTTTTTGGGCCGTTCGGACATGCCGATCCGCTCCATACCGGCGCGAATGGCTCCCGAGCTGACCAGGATCACGTCCTTGCCCTGCCGCTTGATGGCAGCCAGTTGGCTTACCATCGCCGACATCTTCTCGCGGTCGAGCGAGCCGCCGTCGCTTACCAGGCTGCTGGTTCCTACCTTTACTACGATCCGATTTGGTGACTCATTCGTATGCTTCATCGTGAAAATCAAACTCCAAATCGCTGATGCGCACTGTGTCGCCGTGCTGCGCGCCCATTTCTCTCAGGCGGCTTATCACGCCCATCTTGTCGAGCTGGCGATGCATTCTGCGAAGGGCGTATTCATTGTTGATGTCGGTTCGCCTGACCAAAATCTCGACTGACCGTCCCTCGACAGAATACTCCTTTTCGCTTTGCTTGACAACTTCCCAGGAGTCGACGTTACGGTCGACGGTGAACCGCATGACTTCCTGAACCTGCTCGATCTCTTCCTTTGGCAGTTCTTCGAGTCGATCCGCTATTCTGTATAACAGCGGCTGAATGCCCTGCCCGGTAAGAGCCGAAATCTCGAAGACTTCCAGCCCGCGCCCTTCTAAATTGGGCCTGAGGCTCTCGATAATTGCAGGGGCATCGGGCGTATCGATCTTATTGAGCGCGACCATCTGTGGAAGCGACGCCAGCTTTTCGCTGTGCGCGCGAAGTTCATCGTTGATCGCGTCGAAATCATGCATCGGGTCGCGACCGCTGAAGCCCGATACGTCGATCAAGTGAACCAGCAGCCGCGTGCGCTCGATGTGGCGCAAAAACTGATGTCCTAGTCCCGCGCCTTCATGCGCGCCTTCAATAAGCCCTGGCATGTCCGCCACCACGAAAGACTTGTCGCCTATGGACACCACTCCAAGGTTAGGAACGAGAGTAGTGAACGGGTAATCGGCAATCTTGGGCTTTGCCGCCGATATGCGGGATATGAGAGTCGATTTGCCCACGCTCGGGTAACCGATCAGGCCGACGTCCGCAATGAGCTTTAGTTCGAGAGTCAGTGGAATCTCATCGGTGGGCTCGCCCTTTTCGGCGAATTTGGGAGTTTGCAGGGTGGAAGTGGCGTACGCAGCGTTGCCTCTGCCGCCCTCACCGCCTTTAGCGACCACCTGCTTTTGGCCGTCGTGTGTCAGGTCAGCAATCGGCTTTTCGGTGCCTGACCGATACACGAGAGTCCCTACCGGAACCCTCAACGTAAGATCATCACCATTTTTGCCGTGCCTGTCGTTGGGGCCGCCGTCTCCGCCGCGCTCGGCCTTGTAATGCTTCTTATATCGAAGATCGACGAGAGTATTGAGACGTGCGTCTGCCTCTAAAATGACATCGCCGCCCCTGCCGCCGTTGCCGCCCGACGGTCCGCCGCGAGGTATATACTTCTCGCGCCGAAACGCCACGATGCCGTTGCCGCCGTCGCCGGATTTGACTACTATCTCGACCTGATCCACGAATTGCATAATTGAAATGTCTCCAAGCCTATTCTACCACGCCCCGCAAACGTGCGAAAAGGGGAGATGTCCCAGAGCCTGGATCATCTCCCCCATAAAAAACAAATCGTTTTCAGCGATTTACTTAACCCGCTTCGGGATAAACGCTGACCTTGCGCCTGCCGCTGGCGGTCTCGAACTTGACGAAGCCGTCGATCAGGGAGAACAGCGTATCGTCCTTGCCCTTCTTGACGTTCGTTCCAGGATGCAGCGGAGTGCCGCGTTGACGAACCAGAATACTTCCGGCAGTTACTTTTTCACCGGCAAACTCTTTGACACCCAAGTGCTGCGGGTTAGAGTCTCTGCCGTTTCGAGTACTACCCATACCTTTTTTATGCGCCATGATATATACCTCTGATTACGAGCCCCCAGTGGGGGTTATCCACTAATTTCGATAAAAGACTTAATTAGCTCTTGATTTCGGTGATGGCCACGGACGTAAGGTACTGCCTGTGACCGTAACGCCTGTGAGAATCCTTCTTTGGTTTGTATGTGAAGCCTCTGACCTTGCGGCCCTTGTAATGCCTGGTCACTTTGCCCACAACCTTGGCTCCCGGCACGTATGGGGAACCAATGTTGACTCCCTTATCATCGGAGACAAGCATGACTTCGTTTATAATAATCTCTTCGCCCTCTGAGACGTCAAGTCTGTTGACGGCGATAACGTCATTTTGCGAAACCCGGTATTGTTTACCGCCGGCTTTGATTATGGCGTACACTTCGAACCCCCGTTGCAATATAATCGGACTGTAAAATTGGGCATTATCCCAAAGACGAACCACTTATATTATCACGAGTGTTCGGCTTTGTCAATAGCGAATCGGCGGCGATTCCGGCCGCCATTCTCAAATAACTCCGTTCTTCTCCAAGCCCTCAAAGAGCGTGCTCATATATCGCTCTGCGGCGTCCGGCAGAATCACGACTATCTTCTTGCCCTCGAATTCGTCGGTGCGCGCGATTCGGTCAGCGACAGCCATCGCTGCGCCGCAGGATATTCCGGCCAGGATGCCTTCCTCGCGAGGGAGCCGCCGGGCGTATTCGATGGCTTCATCACTTACGACGGTTTCCACGCGGTCGACCAGAGACAAATCCAGCACGTCCGGCACGAACCCCGCGCCTATTCCTTGAATTTTGTGCGCACCGGTTTTGATTGTCTGGTTGAGCACTGTTTGGGTGAGCACGGGCGACTCGGCGGGCTCTACGGCAATGGAAGTGATCTGCTTTCCCTTCACGCATTTCAAGAAACGTGATATTCCAGTGATGGTGCCGCCCGTTCCAACGCCTGACACGATGACGTCCACATTGCCGTCGGTGTCTTCCCATATCTCGGGACCTGTCGTTTCCTCGTGTATCGCTGGATTGGCGGGATTCTTGAACTGCTGGGGCATGAAAAACTTGTCCGGGTCGCTATCGACGATTTGCTGGGCGCGGTCGATAGCCCCCTTCATTCCGAGTGAGCCGTCGGTTAGTTCCAGTTTAGCGCCCAGAGCCATCAGCACCTTGCGCCGTTCGATGCTCATAGTCTCGGGCATTGTGAGTATCACCGGGTAGCCTCTAGCCGCGCCCACCATAGCCAGCGCGATGCCGGTATTGCCGCTGGTTGGCTCGACAATGGCTTTGCCGTGGCGCAGCGAGCCGTCCATTTCGGCGGCCCATACCATAGACGCTCCGACCCTGCACTTCACCGAATAGGCGGGGTTGCGTCCCTCTATTTTAGCCAGCACAGTGGCCTTTGCGCCCACAGTGATCCGGTTTATTCTCACAAGAGGCGTATGCCCGATGCTATATGAATTGTCCTCAAACCAACCAGCCATGGCAAGCTCCTTTAATGATTGAGAGTAGAGAGCCCAGATGCCCTTCAGTGTGTATTTATTATACCACTTGAGCAGTCGGGCTCATAGTGTCGCTCCCCACTGCACGTTCAGCAGATATCCGTTGCCGCTTGTGTCCGAATTGCCGACCAGTCCCGCAAAGTTGACCGACCAGCCTGTCATGCCGCCTGCCACAAACCCTAAGGTGAACCAGTTGCCGGAGCCGGATATGTAATCGGTCTGCAGCACGAATAGTTTTCCGTAGAATTTCTCCGCGCCAAACATAGCGCGAGCCGTGCCATATGTGTCTATAATACCGAAATGCAGCCGCGCAGCCGGAAAGGTTTTGCATGTGGCTACATAAGGCTGGCTCGAAAGGTTTGTGCCTGCGTTTTGAATGCCGACCGCAACTGCCGGTGTGTGACCAGATTCGTCGAAAATACGATACTTAAAGTTGAGGAGTGTCTCACGGTCGCCACTGAGCGTCAGGTCAGCTCCGAACTCGAACCTGCCGCCGATGCCATACTCCGTCTCAAGAAGATTTACGGTCACGCTGCCGTCTGCCGGCCATACGATGGCGTTGTAATATCCTATTATGCCTATCCCGGCACGAAGCGTATCGGTAGTCGGGATAAGGTTCAGGGTCGTCGGCTCGGCATTCACAATTCCGTATGATGCCGCAATGAGCCCTAAAGAGATTATCGTGAGACGCGCCATTGGATTGTCCTTTATGGCTGTGTGTTGAAAACACGGAAACTTATTGTGGTTCTGCCCCAATCCTCGTTAATGTAAGCGTTGGGATGACGAAGGAGTTCACCTGCCAGATAATGCACATGTGGTTTGCGATTGATGCCTCCCAAATTTGCAACAATTCACATTCGTCAAGCTTTACTTCATGCGTTGACAAATATCGGGTTCTGGGGTACCATACAAGCGTGCTGGCAGCACTTACTTGCTTTTTTCGTGTATCAGTCGAAAAATGATCTGGGAGTATGCAAATGTTAAATCGTATGCTAGCCACAAAGTTTGTCTTGTTTCTACTTCTCCTTACTACATCTTCTGTTTTTGCCGCAAACATCATCGACGTGGAGGCTGGAGATTATCATAGTGTTGCACTTAATAGTGACGGCACTGTCTGGGCTTGGGGAGCAGGCAATCTTGGCAATGGCACTACTTCTTCAAGTTCGATTCCTGTCCAGGTGACCGGGCTTACGGACGTTGTATCTGTATCTGTATCTGTCGAAGCCGGTCACTCTTTGGCTGTCAAGAGCGATGGCAGTGTCTGGGCTTGGGGGCGCAATGATTGCGGCCAGCTTGGCGATGAAACAACAACCGATAAAACAACTCCCGTGAAAGTGACCATGCTTACTGATGTTGTATCCGTAGCCTGTGGAGGGCTTCACTCTCTGGCTGTCAAGAGTGATGGCACTGTCTGGGCATGGGGATACAATAGTAGCGGCCAGCTTGGCGATGGAACAAAAACAACTAGAAAATCGCCCGTTCAAGTGACTGGGTTAACAGATATAGTTGCAGTCGATGGTGATAATGGTCATTCAATGGCCCTTAGAAATGATGGTGTCGTATTTGTCTGGGGGACTATTCTCAGTATGGACCATATTACTACGCCATCAGCCGTTGTAGCGCCGGGATCAAAGAACGTCTCTGATTCCAGAAAAGCCGGATCAGGCAATAAGCTGGTGCTTTCTCCGGTTGTGGTAACCGCGAAGTTCCCGGACTGTATTTATGTCGAAGATGAGAACCGGACTAGTGGCATTAAAGTCATGCCTGTGCCTGTCAATGCAAATCCGAGCGATATTATAAGCGTAATAGCGGAGGTCGGGACATCGGATGGAGAGAAGACTCTTTCGCTTGTAGAAACCGCAGATGTGCTCGGTTCAATGTCCATTGCTCCGCTGGCAATGAATAATGCGTCACTGGGCGGTGGAGATTTCTGCTTCAATGCAGCAACCGGATCAGGACAAGAAGGAGTATTCGGCTGGGCTTGGGTTAAGGGTTCGGACGGCAAATATGTGAAAATGTGGCAGAAGTCTTCCGGCCTGAATAACATCGGCCTCCTGGTAACAACGTGGGGCAAAGTCATCGAGATCGAAGATGCCGTACTGCCGACATGGTTTAGGGTTAGTGATGGCTCGGATAACAGCGTGATCGTTACAATTCCCAGCGCCGTGAGCGCGCCTGCCATTGGTGACTTCGTAAGTGTTACAGGTGTCAGTTCCTGCAAACCGCAGGGTTCCGATCTGATTCGGCTTCTCAAGGTAAGACAGCAGTCGGATATTGTTATGGACTGATTGTCCTGACTTAAGTTTTCGGACATTGTGAAGATGCTGGCAGAAATTATCTGTTCAGCATCTTTTTTTGCTGTACGTTTACCGTCCGAAAACGTCTGCATCGGAGTGTGGACTTCATCTGACGAGATCGACCGCAATTCCTTGAAAACTCCCGCCTCCGATATACCCACCAGTTACGGCGACGTATCTTCCCGTTTCGACTTGACCGCCTGTCCAAAGCACAAAGACCTCGTCGCTGCCGTCCCGGATGGTAAATCCTTCCGACGATGCGCTCACCACCTCGCCCCACGTCCTCACGCGAGCGCCGACAATGCTTTTAAGCCAAGATACGCGCGCGCCGTACGGCTGCAGGCTGTGCGTCGCGCCTGTGAGGATTGTCCAGGAAGACGGCAGTATAGTTGGTTTGCCGTCCGAGTCGGTTGCAATTGTGCCGGTGATGCTTGACAGCACATCACCAGGGCTGCATCCCGGTATTCCGACGATGGCGATAGTCGCGGAGCGGTCGGTTTCCTCGATCCAGGCGGTGTCGCCGCCTGCGCAGCTTACCACTTTGCCCGAAAGGCGCATACTCGATCCCGTCGGAAGCGTTTTGGCTGTGCCTACCGTTGATATAGAATATGTCGAATCCAGCGGATATGCGCCTATTCCATTGCAGAGCGAATCGGTTCGCAGGCAAAATTCGTCTCGGTCGGCCAATAAGAACAGAGGGTCGGAATATATGCAGCCTGAATCGACGGATGTCGCGCCGATTATGCCGCCCCAGTTGCCGTTGTCGTTGGAGTAAAAGTCGCAGGAATTGAACGAAACAGTTGAGCTTTCTCCACTGCCGAAGACACCGCCCGTATCTGGAGCGGAGTTAGATGCAATGACGCAGTGGTCGAACACAACGGGACACTTATACGTATAAGCCGCGCCGCCATTTGCGCCAGCGGAGTTGAACGCGAATGTACAATTGATCATATCGGCTTCCGAGTGGAACGGGCAGTACAGCCCACCGCCGCTTATGGACGCTTCATTGCGGGCGATCAGGCAGCGCGTGTGCACCGGATAGGCGTGATACTCCACCACGAGCCCGCCTCCGTTTGGAGCAGAGCAGCGCGTGATCGTGCAGTCAGTCATTTCACCTTGAGAATACGTATCGTGATAAACTCCGCCGCCAAGCGACGATGCTTCGCAGTCCTCTATGCGACAGTTTTGTATTTTCACGTTGGCGTTTGTGCAGCAGCGGATTCCTCCGCCTTCGTTTGCGAGGCCGTTTCTTATAGTCAGACCATTGATAGTGACCCACGCGCCTGTCTGCACGTCGATGGCTCGACCTTCGCGCTTGGCGTCAATTATCGTGGGAAATGCGCCGGCCACACGCTGGTCGAGTGATGTTTCGTGGCCCAGGAATCCGCCGTATATGTTTTGATATGTCGCAAGCGTGATGCGCTCTGAGTAAACACCCTCGCGCACCCATATTGTGCCGCCGGAGCTTATCGAATCGAGCGCGGCGTTAATGGTGAGGTACGCTTTTGTCCAGGACGAACCATCATGCACAGCCCCCGAAGCGCGCGAGTCTACATACACCACCGCCGAAAGCGCCGGATTGGCGGCAAGGATCGAGATAAGAGTGAGAAACAGTCTGAGAGTCATATTTGCCTCGCATGTTTTTCATAATAATGCCCGGCCGCTACGTCTACAAAACGTGTGATGCTCGTTTTTGATGGAGCGGGAAAGGGTAAAGATATGCAACAGCAATATATGGAGGTCAAAATATGGCGCACGCGGCAACTGTTGTGAAGCAACGATTCAGTGAGACGGCACACAGGGCCAGAGAGAAGGCGGACAAGGCGGCGGAGAAGATAATGGAGCAACGGCGCATTGTCGATTCCGCGATGTCTGTGCCTGAAAAAATATCGCCGAGGGTGTTCTTCGGGTTGAGCCTTGGCTCGATAATACTTTCTTTGGGGCTGTTTGCTGCCAAAAGAAAAGACGACGCGGTTTTTGTCGGGCACTGGGCGCCGACCTTTCTTTTGTTGGGTTTATTCTCAAGGTTGGTAAGCTCAAAACAAAAATACTGAAAACAGGCGAACATATTGCCCCGATTCTGCGTCTACATTACATGATAGTGTTTGACTCTCCTTTCTCCTTTCTTCATGCAGCAGCTCGTGAAAGCGGGCTGCTGTTTTTCATTGTTTGACTTCATCGCGCCAGCGGATACATTCGTAATGTTATGAAGATTTGCCCCCAAGCGAACATATCGGGCGAGATTGTGGTCAGATCCGAACCTTTCGGTATGAGAATGGCCCGAAAAAAGATCGTATCGGTGGCCGGTGAAATGAACTTCGATCCGGACGCGACGAACGACATTCTACTGGCCGTCGGAGAGGCGGTCGCTAATGCCTGCGTGCATGGTTCGTCCGAACCCGGCATCAGCCTGATATACCTCGGCTGGCACTGCCGGGATGACACGCTCACTGTGATAGTGAAAGACGATGGATGCCCCAGCATGCCGCTTTCCGGCTGGCGCGTAAAGACACTCGGACAGGGCATGCGGATCATGCAAAGCGTTATGGATTCGGTGGAGATTATATTCGATCGCGGCGCGACTGTAATCCTCAAAAAACAAAAGTTGCCGGGCTTATAATTAACGGCCTTCAGCGAACGCCCCCAACATGGTATAATCACTTGGTTTTTGCAGGAGGTCGGGATATGACAATTGGATATAAGGATATAAAGAAAGGCATTTTCAAGGCTTACGACATCAGAGGTCTTTACCCGCAGGAGATTAACGACGAGGATGCATATCGCATAGCGCGGGCGTTTGTATCGGCGTTGAAGTGTAAGAGGGTCGTTATCGGCCATGACATGCGCGAGTCCGCCGAGACGTTCGAGGCGGCGACCATCAGAGGCCTTATAGACCAGGGCGCGGACGTCGTGCCGGTGGGTCTTACATCCACTCCAATGTATTATTTCGCGGTCAATTATTTGAACGCGGACGCCGGAGTTATGTGCACGGCGTCGCACAACCCAGCGGAATACAACGGTTACAAGATGACCGGCGCCGGAGCTGTGCCCAGCATCGCCCTCGTCTCGAATGAAGACCTTTGGAAAGCGGCATGCGAGGGCAATTTCGAGGAACCGCAGAAAAAGGGTACTCTTAACCCAGTGCAAAACGTTCTCGACGAGTATTGCGAGGCCGTTTTAAGCAATACGGGTCTTCGCAGTTTCGGTAATTTGAAGCTGGTGATCGACTGCGCCAACGGCATGGGCGGCTATATACTTCCCAAGATTATGGAGAAAGTCGGCAACGACCCCGTGCGGCTCTACTGGCGGCTGGACGGCAGCTTCCCCAACCATGAGGCGAACCCCCTGAAGACCGAGACGCTTCTGGCTTTAAGGGATCGGGTTGTGGACGAGCAAGCCGACCTGGGTATAGCCTTTGACGGCGACGGCGACCGCGTGGCGTTCGTGGATGAAAGGGGTCAAATTATCCCTGGAGACTTCGTAACGGCCATGATCGCTCGCGAAATGCTCAAAAAGAGTCCGGGAGCGAATATTCTCTACGATTTGCGGTCGAGCTGGGTTGTCCCTGAAGAGATCGAGAAAGCAGGCGGTAAGGCCACCGAATGCAGGGTGGGGCACGGTCTCATCAAAAAGCAGATGCGCACCGAGGGCGGATATTTCGCCGGAGAGCTTTCGAGCCATTATTACTTCAGCGATTTTTACACCACCGATAATGGCGACCTGGCAATGCTCAATATGCTCAAGCTGCTGCTCGACGAGGACAAGCCTATGTCTGAGATCATCGCGCCGCTCAGAAAGTATTACCACAGCGGTGAGATCAACTCTGAGGTTAAAGACATCCCGGCGGTGCTTGCGCGTTTGAAGGAGAAGTATGGCTCCTGCGCGAAGCGCATCACCGAGATCGATGGCTACAAGGCCGAGTTCGACCAGTGGTGGTTCAATGTGCGCGCGTCCAACACCGAGCCTCTCATCAGGCTCAACCTTGAGGCCAAAACCAGAGAGCTGATGGATGAAAAAGTCGCCGAGCTGCTTGCGGAGATCAGGGGCTGATTTATTTGGGGCTCTGCCCCAATCCCCGCCAAGGACTCTGCCCTTGGAACCCGTAAGGAAACCAGGTTTCCTTGACCTTCTGACTCAGAGTTGAATGATCCATTAATGGATCTTCAACTCTGCACTAGGGGTCTGGAGCCTGCGGCCCCTGCTGGGAGTTTGAGGGTGAACCCCTCATTATCAGGATCACAGAAATGGAAAACAAAAAAGTTACAGCTCCCGGGCTTGCCGGGATGAAGTCTTGCGGAGAAAAAATATCGGTTTTGACTGCGTATGATTACCCCATGGGTCGAATTGTCGACGACGCAGGAATCGACATCGCACTGGTCGGCGACAGTGTCGGCAGGGTGGTTTTGGGCTATGACAGCGAGCTTAAAGTTACTATGGAGGACATGATAAGCCACTCGGCTGCTGTTTCGCGTGGAGTGCGCAGGGCGCTTCTGGTCTGCGACATGCCGTTCTTGTCATACCAGATCAGTGAAGATGACGCCGTAAGGAACGCAGGTCGGCTTGTCCAGGAGGGCAACGCGGAAGTTGTCAAACTCGAGGGTGGGGAATACGTGGCCAACACGATCCACCGGATAGTTTCCGCAGGTATCCCGGTGATCGGACACCTCGGGCTGACCCCGCAGTCAGTGCACCAACTGGGCGGGTTCAGGAAAGTCGGCAAAGACCCAGAGGGCGCGGACAAAATCAAGAAAGACGCTTTGATTCTGCAGGACGCCGGCGCGTCGGGGATTGTTCTGGAAGCTATTCCGGCGGCGCTTGCAAAGGAAGTGACCGATAGCCTTTCGATCCCCACAATAGGCATTGGGTCCGGCCCTGACTGCGACGGCCAGGTAATCGTCACTCACGACTTGCTGGGACTCTTCGACAAGTTCAAGCCGTCGTTTGTGAAGCAATACGCCGACGTCTGGCAAGTTATGCTGAAGGCATTTGAGAACTACAGCCGCGATGTGAAGGACGGAGCGTTTCCAGAACGAAAATAGCCTATTGTGATTGAAGCGTAAACTGCCACGGCTTGCCGCCGGTGCCCGCTGTGCCGCCGAGAAAGTCTCCATTGGCGTCGGCCGCCAGGACTTCAACCTCATAGATTGTGCCCGGTTTGAGTTTGTCTGCGGCAATTTGCGCTTTTGTTTCCTTGGAAGTGATTGTGACGAGATGTTCGTCGTCGCCCTTCTTGTTGATCGAGATTTCGTATGACGATGCGCTGTCGCATTTCGTCCATTCGAGAGTGATCAGGCCATTTACCGATTTAACCTTGTCGCCGGGCTTGGGATTCTTTGGGCTGAGAATCCTGCCCAACGCTATAGGTTTCAGGCTAGAGACTTCGCCATCGCTTAAGGCTGAAAACTCGGACGCGCGGTTGAAATAAGCAGGGTTGTCACCCGTATAGACATACGCGGCAAACTCACCTGAAGGTAAGTTGGTGATTGCATAGCTGCCGTCGGCGTCTGTGGTGTCGACCGCGCCCGTGATTACGTTGAATTTCTTGTCTACTGCGCGCACTGTGATTCCCGCGATGCCTTTGTTCGCGTAAACGACCTTGCCTTGCAGAGTATTTGCGTCGGCAGAGGATACGCAGGCGGCGTTGGTTGTGATCGACGCCACTGGTTTGTAAGCTATTTCGCAGCTAAACCCGAGCGCCTTTGCCACGAAGGACAGCGGTACCATCAATCTGCCGCCGCGCACGTATGTGTCTACGGGCAATTTCACCGCGAGCGAGTTGACTTTGGCGAGCCCTTCGCCCTTTCTGAACGACAGCGTGACCCCGTCGCCTTTGAATATCACTTCGCCGGACTCGCCGGACGCGGTCTTGCCCCATCCCAGGGTTTCGAGGTCTCTCAGCCAAACCATCACCTGTTGGCCGCGCAGGAATTGCAGTGAATCTGCTTCAACCACCTTGCCGTCGATTATCAGCATCACGGGCGACGGCGTGTCGGAAACCGGGCTGACAGTGACGGACGCGCGACCCTGCGCCCATGCTCCTGAGCAAGAGGCCGCGTATATCATTGTGGCCAGGGCGGTGAGAATTGATATACTCGTTTGTCTATTATTCATGGGCAGTCTGCACACTATTCGGGCCGACAGGCTTGGGCAGCCTGGTTTCGGCCTTATCTCCTTGTTTTTCTTTTTCTTCCGATGGGCTGGCAACATTTACCGGCTCTTCAGGCGCGACCATTTTCTTTTGATCCATCTTGCGGTCGGTAGTCCCGGTCACTGCGGGAGCGGCCATTCTCCGGGCATAATCGGCCATGTTTGTAATGGTTTTGGATCGCGAACTCTCACCTTTGTCGTTCGGAACGCTGTTATCAACCGGCTGAACGGGGATTTCCGTGATCGTAACCACGGCTTTGCTCGATTGATGCTTTGTCGGACGAACAAGATCGACAATAGAACCGCTGTGCTTTCCGACCGTGAGAGCGGCGATCACTAAAGACGCCAACGCCACAGCCGATGCCGGACGCACCCACCAACTCATTCCTGCGGGTTTGCCGGTTGCAAGAGCGCCCCTTACAGCACATGCGATTGACTGTTTCTGGGCGTCGCTGAGGGTCGGAGCCTCATTTTCCAGCGACGAAATAACCAGCCCCCGGCTTTTGAGATCGAAACTGCATGCTTCGCAGTCCTGAGTATGCAGCCTGACCTCACGCATCTGCTCGGGTTCGAGATCGCCGTAAAGGTAAGCCCCCATCATATTACGAATCCGTTTACACTTCATTTTTTTCCACCTCTCCGGCCTCGAAAACTATTGTTCCCGCGAGCCGGTCGCGCAAGTGGGCGGTTGCGCGCGAAAGATGCGCTTTGACCGCGCCTGTGGTGCATCCCATAGCCTGGGCAATCTCGTTGAGCGAAAGCAGCTTGTAATGCCTCAGGACGAACACCATCCTCTGGCGCTCAGGGAGATTGTCCACTGCCGCACGGATCATTCGACCGACCTCTCTCCGACATGCGACATTCTCGGGCTCGTCGCGCTCAGAGCTCTGCAGGCGATCCCAATCATCGTCAGTCATTTCGACTCTCGGTCTTTTCGCTCTGCGCTTGCGGTCGATGCAGTGGTTCAAGCACACCCGATAAAGCCATGCGTTCAAATTGTCGGACGGCGAGAACTTCGCAAGCGACGAGTGCAACTTGATGAAGACCTCCTGAACAGCGTCCATCGCGTCTTCCCGGTTCATCAAGACTCCCCACGCCAGCGCAAACACCTTATCGGTGTGCAGCGCCATCAGCCGGTCAAAGGCTTCCGTTTCGCCCTGCTTGAACCGGGTAATGAGCAGTCCGTCATCCGTTATTACGGCCTTCGATGGTCGCATGTTATCTCTTCGTCCTTCTGAAGTATAAACGCGCAATATATGGAAAAAGTTTACCACGAAATGCGCATATCCAAAAGAGGCCCAAACGCAAAATCGGACATGGAGGGCTGGCTCCGTGTCCGATTTTGGTTCATATTCACTTTTTCGATTTTTGATTTGAGTCCAATAAACTATTTATGAGCTATGGACAGCCTACACTCAGATTATGCCCCGAAAGACGCCTCATCGCTATGGGACATTGGGGCTATTTTTGCGTAGTCCATTAGTATTATGGCTGTTTGTCAGGCAATTCCTTACGGTTTTGTAGCGCAATTGACCCGGTTTGGCTTCATCTGTACAATGATGAGTATGAAAACCCTTCGCATACTCGGAATAGACCCTGGCACGGCGACCACCGGCTACGGCGTGGTGGATAAGATAGGCGTTACTCCGAAAATGGTGGACTACGGAACCATCGAGACCAGCCCGAAGAAGGAAGCCGCCGTCCGCCTTCTGGATACATACAACGAGCTCAACAAGATCATTGACCAGTACAGCCCCGACGTAATCGTAATGGAACGCCTCTTCTTCGCGAAGAACCAGACCACCGCGATAGCCGTCGGCAAGGCATGCGGGGTAATGCAGTTCACTGCCGCCCAGCGCGGCATCCCCGTGGTGGAATATACTCCGCCCGAGGTGAAACAGGCCGTGGTGGGTTATGGAAATGCCGAGAAGAAGCAGGTTCAGTTTATGATCCAGCGAATCTTAAATCTTCGTGAAACGCCCAAACCCGACGATGCCGCGGACGCGCTGGCTCTGGCGGTCTGCCATGCGCATGCGGAGAAGTTGAGGTCGATCTGAGAAGTACACACAGCACAAGGTTCTGTTGTACTTTTAATTGTAGCAACCTTATCGTGTGCTTTCACACTTGTAATTTGCTACCGAATGGGATATTATTCAGTCAGATGTGGAACACATCAATATGTGACCTGAATAAAGTCGCGGTTGATTTGTCGTGTGACGCTTTGCTTGAGCGTCTTTCATGATTCAGTCAGAGGTGAGTTCTAATGCAAAGAGTGATTCGTCCTTGGGAAATTTTGACTGTGAGCGTGTGCTTGTTGTTGGTGTCGATGCAAGGTGCGTATGCATATATTGATCCGGGCACTGGCAGCTATGTTTTGCAGGTTGTGGTCGCCAGTCTTCTTGCTGCGGCATTTGTGGTGAGGTCTACATGGAGCAACATAAAGCGGGGCTTTGCAAAACATGTTTTGAAGAGAAGCGCCGATGATGAAAAATGAAATAGTTGCCTCTTCTTTTCGCGACCCCAGCGGGTTTGTGTTTAGCAGTCAGGGTGTTATATATCGGCAGGTAAGTCAATCATATAAAGCTGAGTTTGACCGTTTAATGGAGTCTGGGCTCTACGAACAGTTGGTTGGAGCAGGGCTGCTTATTCCACACGAAGAAGTCTCTGCGATAGATAGCCCTTCTCCCGATTGCCTATATAAAATAATCAGACCGGAAGCTGTTAAGTTTATTTCGTATCCTTATGAATGGTCTTTCAGTCAACTGAAGGATGCGGCCCTTGCGACCATCGCCGTGCAGAAGATGGCTCTCAAGCACGGTATGACTCTGAAAGACTGTAGCGCTTATAATATTCAGTATCATCAGGGTAGACCTGTGTTTATAGACACTCTATCATTTGAAGAGTATCGAGAGGGTGATCCCTGGACTCCCTACAAACAGTTTTGTCAGCATTTTCTGGCTCCACTGGCTTTGATGAGTCTGGTTGATGTCAGGCTGATCAGGATACTTCAGCTTTACATAGATGGCATTCCGTTGGATTTGGCCAGTTCTCTTCTTCCATATCGAAGCAAGTTCTCATTTCCTTTGCTTCTGCACATTCATGCGCATGCCAAAAGTCAGACGCGTTATTCCGACAAGCCCATAGAAAAGAAAGAGTTCGTTCGGTCTGTGAGCCGCACAGCTTTGCTGGGTTTATTGGACAGCCTTGAATCGGCGGTCAAGAAGTTGTCGTGGAAAGCGGCCGGAACGGAATGGGCAGACTATTACAATGACGACAGTTATACGCCTGCCGGGCTGGATCACAAGCAGGAGCTTCTGAAGAGTTACCTCAGATCGCTGAAGCCGTCGGTTGTCTGGGATATGGGCGCAAATAACGGATTCCACAGCCGCTTGGCGGTCGAGATGGGCAGCAATGTTGTGGCGTTCGATGTTGATCCTGCGTGTGTGGAGTTAAATTACATCCAGATGCGCAAATCCAAGGAAATCAATATACTTCCGCTTCTTCTGGACCTCACCAATCCCAGTCCCGGTATCGGTTGGGGCAATGAAGAAAGATTGACCGTGCCCGAACGCGGTTGTGCGGATATGGTTATGGCGCTTGCCTTGATACATCATATAGCCATCTCCAACAACGTGCCTCTGAGCCGTGCGGCGGAATATTTCAGTAAGATGTGCCGGAGTCTCATTATCGAGTTCGTGCCCAAGTCCGATCACAAGGTGCAGCGACTTCTTGCTACACGCGAAGATGTGTTTCCGGAATATACGCCGGAGGGCTTTGAGACGGCATTTGAGCGTTTTTTTGAGATTGTTGAATCAAATAAGATTAACGAATCCGACAGGGTTCTGTACCTAATGAAGAGGGAATAATCGTGAAGGGACGAATGCGATTTCCATTCTACCCGTTCCTTGTGGCAGTATACCCGGTTGTTCGGCTGTATTCGATTAATCAGGACTTGGTGGTTCCGGTCGTTTTTCTGAGACCTTTGTTTGTGGCTGTCTTGCTTGCGGCCGTGTTACTTGGTTTGTCGCGCTTGTTTTTGAAAGACTGGTCGAGAGCAGCGATCTTTTCGTCTTTGTGCCTTGCGATCTTCTTTTTCTTTCAGCCGATGTGTAACTTTGTCCATAATTGGATACGGATACGCTTTGCGTTGGCTATTCTGGGAATGATCGTTGTTTCGCTGATCTTCATCCTTCGACGCGCCGGTGAGCACAATGTCCGGCAAGTGGGCAAGGTAATCGCTGTTTTTGCCGTCGGGCTGCTGATTGTCCCTTCGGTCACCGCGCTGTCGAGTATCGTCTCAAGCTGCATTAACGATGCCGGCTATAAGCAGTGGGCTGCTGTTCTTGATTTGGAAGGCAAAAAGGCCCAGCGCTGGAAAGGTGTTCCTGAAAAAAGTGCTCCTGACATTTACTACATTATTCTGGACATGTATGCTCGCGACGACGTTCTCAAGAAAGATTTCAACTTCGACAACAGCCGGTTTCTGAAGTCATTGTCCGCGAAGGGCTTCTTTGTTGCGCGCCATAGCCAGAGCAATTATCACAAGACTCTGTGGTCTCTGGCAAGCTCGCTGAACATGGATTATCTGCCTGCTCTGGGGCGTGATTGTGTGGAAGACGACGCTTTACTGGTTCATAAAATCGAAAGAAACAAAGTTTCCTCGGCGCTGAAGCATATTGGATACAAATACATTTTCATGAGGTCGGGTTGGCATGTCACCGGCCGCAGTTATTACGCTAATAAGAATCTTTACAGAATATATGACCTGAATGAGTTTGAACGTGTTCTTCTCGATCAGACAATGCTCGGCGGGTATATTAATGATTTGATGAGAGATCAGGTGTTGTGGCAATTTGAGTGTCTGGAACGGGTAAACCGGATAAAAGGTCCGAAGTTTGTTTTTGCGCATATTGTGTGTCCGCACGAACCGTATTTGTTTGATGACCGAGGCTACGAGCCGAGTATCGGCGAGAACGGTGCGAAAGATGCAGGCGATAACAACGCAAGACTGTATGTAAAACAGTTGGAGTATGTAAACAAACGAGTATCCAAGATAGTTGATACTATAATAACCGGTTCGGACAGGCCGCCCATAATAATACTTCAAGCGGATCATGGAGCCTACAGACCTGACTACGCCAGGGAATGGAATTCCGCCAAGGCAACCGGTTTGACCGACAAATATATTCAGAATGTGTTTTCTGACAGAGTACGAATATTCAACGCATATTATCTGCCGGGAGCGAAGCCGGAGCTCATATATGATGGAATATCCCCGGTCAACTCATTTCGGATTGTGTTCAATTACTATTTCGGTGCGGATTACAAGTTGCTGAAGGATATTTCTTATGTCCCACGCAGTGGACAATCGGCTACACAACAATCAGCAAAACACTTGAGAGCATACTGAGTTTTCTTGGCGATGAAACAGCCAAATCCAGTAGGCGAGGCAGTGCCTCACCTACTAGATTGGCGTTATTTGCGTTAGTCAGCCTCAGCCGCATCAACAATCCGTACACTCGTCATCACGTCGCCCACCGCAAGATTCTTCACGACATCGAGTCCCTCGACAACCCTGCCGAATACCGCGTAACTCATATCCAGGAAATCGGTCGGAGCGAGAGTGATATAGAACTGGCTGCTGGCGCTGTCGGGATTGCTGCTGCGAGCCATCGCCACCACACCAGCCGCGTCATGTTTGAGCTTTGGCGAGACTTCCAACTTGATTGTTTTGCCCGAGCCGCCTGTTCCATTGCCGTTGGGGTCGCCTCCCTGAGCCACAAAATCGGGCACTACTCTGTGAAATGTCAGACCGTCATAAAACTTTCTCTGCGCAAGTTCGATGAAGTTGCTG
The DNA here is from genome assembly GCA_021372295.1 of bacterium. Taxonomy (GTDB): domain Bacteria; phylum Armatimonadota; class UBA5829; order UBA5829; family UBA5829; genus UBA5829. Next base: position 24,255 of record JAJFUS010000018.1, read on the forward strand.
GTTGTAATGGGCGCGTCAGTTTCGTAAAGCGCAAACTTGATCGTGCCCTTGTTCGTCTCGATAATTGCCAAACGTCCGGTTTCAGGCATGTTGCCTATCTGCATATCAGCACCTCATAGTCATATATTAGTCGCATAACTAACGTACATAAAAAGGGGGGCCTAACCAGGCCCCCAGTTGAAAGGAGATAGAAAGGAGAGGGGTATAGTCTCAAAAAGAGATTTTACCCTTACCTGGTAATTATACCAGCTTCAGAATTACTGTGCAAGCGAAATATCGAAAATTTCTTTATTTATTTATCTGCTCGCTCTCAACGGTGAGTCCACTCGTGGTTTCAGCCTTGACTTTTAACGGAATGTTGAGCAAAATGTTTCCTGAACTTACTCCCGTCGAAGAAGCGTACACCACTCGCACAGTTTGTGCGTCGACCCACTTGTAGCGAGCGACTTCATTGTCTGAAGTACCTGAAATCGCCGCCGAGCTGCCGCCGATTGTAATGCCCGAGGCAGGCTCGAACACGCCGCTGTTAAACGTAATGTCGAAGATTGCGGTTTGAACCGTGCCCGATCCCGAAACTGACACTGGAACGCTTACGGTTCCTCCAGTTTTGCCGGTGAGAGTCGGCTCGGTGATTTTAAGATTGAGGGTCGAAGTGCTCGAGCCTCCTCCGCCCCCTCCGCCGCATCCTACGAGAGATGCCGCCAGGACGATTGCCGCAGAAAGAATAGATAGTCGTGTTGCTGTGTTCATTGTGTCGGCCTCCTAGTTTGCATCTCGCTGGTGAGCTAGAATCCACTTCGCGTCGGCAATTGCTATCGAGCCGTCGCCGTTGGCGTCCATTTCAGTTGTTGCGGCAATGTCGCCGATCAGATACTGAACTACTAGGTCGGCGTCGGTCTTATCGACATCACCGTCTTTATCAACATCTCCGCTCGTTCTCACGACTACACTGACCTGTCCAGTTGCCTTGACCGTGCTGTCCTGGGCGCTGGACGCCACGCATGTAAGCGTTACACTGCGACTGGCCGAGCCGGTATTGGCCGCCGCCGTATACGACGGGTTTTGGCTTGATGTGCTTGGGCTGAATGACCCGCCTTTGCTTCCGTCGGACCAGGCGTAGGTCACGTCGCCGCCGAGCGAATCGACAGCTTCGGCGCTGCACTGGGTCGAACCGTATGAGTTGATTGTTGCGCTGCTTACCGCCGGGGCAGTCGTGAACGAGACAGTGCGCGCAGGTTCGATGGTAAGGGGTGTGAAAGTGGGCGAGCCCGAACCGCCTGTGACACTGCCGCTGAGCGCGAACTCCTCGCTGGACGAGAAGCCGGATGTGGCTGTAAACTCAATAGAATCGACAATCTCCAGGTTCGATGAGCTGGAGACGATGCAGGTTATGGATATTCTTCGCTGGGCGGAGTCCCATTCGGCAAAAAAGAGACTTCCCACGCTCGATCCGGCTGTGAGGCAGGCAATGCTTGTGCCTGAGGTTGATGTGTCGAGAGTGACATCATCGGGAACTGTGATATAAAGCGTTACTGCACTTATTCCCGTGGCGCCCGTAACTACTATAGACGGAGTTTGAGCGGTCGAACCAGGTGCCACCGTCAGGCTCGAAGTTTCAAATCCTACCAACGGTGCAGCGATGCCAAGCGCAGGCAGGCCGATCGACAGCGCCACAAGGCACACCAGGACGACAGGCAGACTTACATTTCTCATCATAATGAGTATGATACCTCCAGTGTTCAGAGTCATCCTCTATCCTGTAATATCGGTAACTTGCTAGATCGCGCATAGAGGCGTACATAAAAAGAGCGGGGTCATATTTCAGACCCCGCGCAAGTTAACGACCCATGTGGATGACAGCAACACTATATGGAGGCGAACCGATTACGCTTCCCGCGATGCGGACAGTTCTTGCCTTCTTGTCATATTCGCTGAAGAGCATCCCTCCGGCGCCTGAAGATCGGATAACGTTTTTCAGGTTGCCGCAGTCGTCGAGGCCGGAGTAGAATCTGATGCCGGTGGGCAATTCGACTTCCACCTCGAACACTCCCGTCGGAGCGTCTTCCACGATGACCGCAATGTCGCTGGATCCCGATACACTATGGGCGGACGCCGAGCATCTATCGATCCGAACATATTTCGCCGAATACGAACTGCTCGACGATGACGAGTGCGACGCGATCCAGCAGTCTATAAACGCGCTGGCGTCGAGAATATCTATGACATCGTCTCCCTGGCAAGTCCAGTCCGGCCAGGAACCGCCAAAGGTGTATGGCGCAAGGTCGTATATACTGTCGATGGCGTCGTCCCAGACGGGGATGGTGGCGCTGTGCCAGTAAATCCATTCAGTTATGAAATCAGCCGCGTCGGTGATGTTGACTTCGCGGTCACCGTTAAAGTCGCCCGGCAGCGGACTTGCAAACGTAATATCGAGAGCCGCGCATCCGTCGATAGTGATCTGGGCGCTTCTCGGATTGCTGGGCGCGGTGAGAGTGATACCTTTTATAACCTCGGCGTTGGTGATTGCGCCGTCAACTGTTGCCGTAACTGATATCTCCCTGGTGGTCTCGTCCCACTGGCTTACTAGCGATGACACGTTGCCGCCTGCTTCCACGCATGTCAGAGAGCCGCCCGATGTAGTCGTGTCGATTCCTATGCCTTCGGGCACACCTATGACCGCCGTGAATGTCGTCGCTTCAGATGTATTCAGCACCAGGCTGGGAGTGACAAACTCCGTGTTAATCTCCACGATCATCTCGCTGGAATTGAACCAAGCTCCAGATGTCGTTGTGAACGCCCATATATAGTCTGTGTCCATCGCGTTGGAGTTGGCATCGAGAGCGGTTGATGCGACGGTTGCCACGTAGTCGGTATCCGCTTCCAAGTCTTCGTGACATATCGTGAGAGTCTTGCTGTCTGTGCTCCACGAATATGTCGGCGAGATGAGGTCGGGCGTCAGACTCACTGCGGTCTGCGCCGACGAGCGATCCATCGCTTTGCTGAACTTTATTACTATTCCTGCCGACAACCCTACGCATGAAGTCCCGTCGGCGGGTGTCACCGAAATAACCTGCGGCGCGGTAGTGTCTATTGCATATACCAGCAGATCGACCGAGCCGGTGTCCGAGTACTGATCGTCGTCGGTGCAGGTGGCGGTACAAGTTAGTGTAATAGTGATATCTGCGCCGGTGTCATTGGCCGGAGCGGTATATATCGGCTGGCGGACGTCGGCGCTGGGGGAGAAACTGCCTCCGGCGTTGTTGTCCGACCAGTGATAGCTTATTCCATCATCATAGGAATCGATTGCGCTTGCCGAGCACTGTGTCGAGCCTTCGGAATCGATTTCGGACGGGACCAGGGTAGGGCCCGACTCTATCGTCACAGTGTGCTCTGGACGTACTGTCGCCACAAACGAGAGCACCTGCGCGCAGGCTGCGTGCGATTCGTTACCTGCGTATGTGGCATTGAAATACCACTGGCCTTCCGCGTTCAGAGTGGTGGTATAAGTGAACGTGCCGTCGCTGGCCGACGTCAGACTCGTAGTTGTGGAACTGCCGCCGGGCTGTGTGCACTCGAGTGAAATGCTGCCTTCCAGCACAGGGCTAATCGTGCCGGTGACGGTGACGGTGTCCCCGATATACGGAGTTTCCGGCAAACACTCAAGCGTTATCGAGGTTTCGATTTTTTGCTGTGACGTAATGGTGATAGTCGTGTTGCAGTCGTTATAGGTCTCATCGCCGTCGAAAGATATCGCAAGTTGGTAATCGCCCACCTCATCGGCGTTGAAATTCATCTCAAACGATCCGTCGGCGTTGGTCGTGGTGGTCGATGTAATTACCTGTGCGCCTGGAGTGGTCAGAGTGAACTCTATAGGCTGCGACATCGCCGGAGACAAGCTGCCGGAGACTGTGACATCCTGACCCGCATAAGGCGATTCCGGGCTTGCAGACGCAGTCAGCTTGGTTGATTTGAGCCCAGGCTCGGGCACGTCTATTATCGCCGAGGAACTGACGGTAGCGTCATACGCGGATGTGGCGGTAATGGTCACGATATCCGGCTCTTCCGCATCTGCTGGAACAAAGATTCTCAAGAAACACCGAACATAACCGTCCGCCACCAGCGTGCCTGTTTCGGTAATCACTGTGTCGTCGAAGTCGTCATCATAGATGATGTCTGCGTCCCAGCCGTTGGCGGATGTTGCGGTAAGCGCGAAATTGTCCGATGAGTTGCCCGTATTGGTGATTGTCATCGGGAAATAGGCGTAATCGCCCTGCGCGATCGTATCTTCTGCGACGTTCCAGTCGATTGCGACGTCGGCATACTGAACGACAGTGAGGGTCAGAATCGCTGAAGTAGTGGCCTGATCTTCATCGGTGTCGTTCGTGTATTGCCCCGTGGCTTGAAGCACGATCTCGGTTCCTGGAGCTAGACCCACCGCGCAAACCTTCATGGAAGGTGCAAGCAGCAGGCATAATATGGCTGCGAATAATTTGCGTTGCATTGGCTGACTTCCCTAATTGAGCGTTTGGCAAGCGGGCAGAGAAGGCTAATCCCTGCCTGCTATGAGGTTGTTCCGTGGTGGAAAAGTCAGCAATCCTGGTAATGGTGCGGGTTTATCGATACTTTTTGCGGAGTTGCAATAAGAGATGTCACGAGGCGCTTACTATGACGATTTGTACCAATGTAATGAATGGATGTGTAACGGCGAGGGCGAAATTGCAAACTATAGGGAATTTACGCGGCTTCCTTGTTTTCGTTCCGCTTCTCCATCGCCTCGATGAACGACTTCACCAGATCGGGGTCGAATTGTGTTCCCGCACAGCGCTTGAGTTCGTCGAGAGCTTCCTCGGCGGTCATAGCTTTTCGGTATGAACGCGCGTTGGTCATAGCGTCGAACGCATCGGTTATTGCGATAATTCGGGCAAGCAGAGGTATGTTTTTTCCGGATAGTTTGGCCGGGTAGCCTTTACCGTCGTAGCGCTCGTGATGGTGCTTGACGCCGGGCACAATGGAGCTCATCTGCTGCATACGTCTGAGAATCGACGAACCCAGCCGGGGTTGGTTTTGAATAAGTTGCCATTCGTCGTTTTTGAGTGGGCCGGACTTTTCGAGTATCTCTTCTGGCGTGCCAATGCGGCCTATGTCGTGCAGAAGAGCCGCCGCCTTGAGATTGTTGATCTCCTCAATTGACAGCCCCATGCTCTCGGCCAGCGCCACCGACATTCGCATAACAGCCAGTGAATGACCCTTTGAATGGCTGTCCTTTGCGTCCGCCACAGCCGCCAGTGCTTCTATAGCGCCCAAATCATCGTCATCTAAAAGCGGCTTTACATGGCCTGGATTGGCTCGGTAAGAGTGGTGGAACTCTTCTTTGTATACAAAACAGCGGTTTTTGCCTTGCTGCTTAGCGTGATAGAGCGCGGCATCGGCGTTCAAAACCAACTGGTGATGAGTTTGTCCCTGAATCGGGAAACTGGCGATTCCGGCGCTTACTGTGGTCTGCTTGTTTTTGCCGAACGTGCCCATGCTTCGCTTGGCCGTGGTTTCCCTGATTCTTTCGGCGACATCCAGCGCTTCCGCCACTTCGGTCTCAGGAAGAATGATGACAAACTCTTCGCCGCCGTAGCGCGCCAGAATATCTATGCCTCTGATGCAGGCCGAGCAGACTTCCGCGAACCACCTCAAGAGTTTGTCGCCTTCCTGATGGCCCCATGTGTCATTGAATACCTTAAAATCGTCTATGTCCAGCATTATCAGCGACAACGGCCGGCTGTAACGACCTGCTCTCTCGATCTCCGTGCAAAGCCGTTCCTGGAAGTAACGGTGATTATAGACGTCGGTAAGCCCGTCTACATTGGCGCGCTTTTCGGCTCTGCGCCTGTAATAGACTTCTTTGTCGAACAGATAGCCTATGATCCCGGAAACGGCGATGCAGACGGCTTGCCACGCGAAGAAGCTGAGCGAATGGCTTTGAAATGCATTTGAGAGGTTGTTGAGCAGTATTCGATATATCTCAGGATAGCCCCAACTGGCCGATTCCATACCGTAAATCAGCAGGCCGAAGATATAAGAAATCGTGGCAAAAACGAAACCGCAGAAATAGAATATCAGGCGGTATTTCAACGTCAATGAATGTCGTGTATCAGTCATTCGCGATCCTCGGCCGGCGCAGTAGCGCTCATTAGTATTATCGCAAGTTTGTGTGCGGTACTGTAGAGAGTATCCCATATTTCGGCGCGGATTTCACGAGTTTTCCTTGACCCAGCCGCTGCGTCCTTGACCAGGAACATGCAATATGATAAACTTCAACCTGGTTCTAAATGCCGGGAGGTATAGTGTGTCTGTGCAGCAAGAAGTGCGTGTTTCATTGGAAGACAGAATCCATCGGACGATAACCTGGTGGCGCGTGCCGCTTATGGCGGTGGCGTTTGTGGGTATACTTGGGTTCATTTACAATATGCGTGCGTTCTGGTATGGCGCTGTGGTGGCGCTTGTGGGTGAGTTGATCCAGATGTGGGCGACCTCGCATCTGCACAAGGATACCAAGTTTACCATATCCGGGCCGTACTCTCACGTCCGAAACCCGATGTATTTCGGCAGATTTTTTGTGGGTTTGGGCATATTTATAATGACTTGGAACCCGTATATGGTTGCGGGTTTTGTCATTCTTTACGGTATATACGGCAATCTCAGAGTCAGGCGCGAAGAACGCAGGCTCAGAGAGATTTTTGCACCTCATTATCAAGACTATTGCAGCGAGATCAATCGCTGGTTGCCCAGGCTCAAGCCCTACTCCAAGTCCGAGTCCAGGCGAGCGCAGTGGTCGCAGGTGTGCGCAAATCACGAACAGATTGTGGCGCTGGGCATAGTTGTCGTCCTGATTGGAATCTATTTTCGCATAGACAAATTCGGCAACCTGTTCTGGCACATCTTCGGCAAGTAAGATTTCATTTCCCTTCTTCTCCGCAGGTTTGGATGATCTTGGGATCAGGTACAAAGTATCTTGCAAGCTGTGAGGGAGGGGAATATGTCAATATCCGGAGATGAAGAGGTTTTTACCACCTGGGTAAGCGATCTCGATGAATGTGAGTTGTCGGTTGTGTGTCTGTGCGGCGAACTGGACGCCTCGTCTGTTCCGGTTTTCATATCGGACGTCGGGCAGCTTCTGGATCGTCGTCGCAACGTGATTATGGACGTTCATCTCCTGGAGTATGTGGACAGCACGGGCGTCGCGGCGATGCTTTCCACCAAATCCGCCCTTGAAGCCCTGGGGCGCCGGCTGCTTCTGGTGGGATGTCACGGCTTGCTCACAAAAATCCTCAAGATTACCCGCATCGAAAATGAACTTATCTGCTACGAAGAAATCACCGACGCCATAGCAAGCATGAATGCTTCCGCTGGGTAGTATTTGTGGGCGGCGCTTAGTCATTTCTTGTCGATACCTGGGAATAATGCCATACTCCGCGCTATTGTGTGATGAGAATAACTTTTTATGCCTATTTTTTGTTTTACTATTGACATGGCGAGTAGAAGCTATTATACTGAGTGCTGATGAGATTTTCGCCGGAAGGCAAATATGATAACGAGGTAAGCTTAGGAAATGGAGAACGTACTCAAAAAGGATGACACCGGCGCAGGCAAGCCGAGAGTGCTGGTGATAGACGACGAAGAGAACGTTTGTGAACTTATTACCCTTTATTTCGAGAAGGCGGGCTACGAAGTCATCTGCACCGGTGATGGTGGCGAAGGGATCGACATGGTTCGCTCGCAAAAGCCGGACCTCGTCATCTTGGATCTTATGCTTCCGGGCGTTGACGGGCTGGATGTGTGCAAGGAAGTTCGCAGGACAAGCAATGTTCCTTTGATTATGCTGAGCGCCAGAGTGGACGAAGTGGATCGCGTTCTGGGGCTGGAAATCGGCGCTGACGACTATGTGACCAAGCCGTTCTCACCCAGAGAGCTGCTTGCCCGAGTGAAGGCCGTTTTGCGCAGAGCCGCGTATGTCCCGAGCCCCGACGAGCAGCAGATATTGAACCTGCCAGGGCTTTCGGTGAGCAGAATTTCGCGCGAAGTCGTGGTCGGTGATATGCATATTGACCTTACTCCCAAGGAGTTCGATCTCCTCTGGTATCTGGCTTCAAACCGCAATCGCGTGTTTACCCGCGAGCAGCTTCTGGAGCAGGTGTGGGCATATCAAGAGTTCTACGGCGACGAGAGGACAGTCGATCAGCACATCAAGAGGCTTCGCAGGAAGATTGAGGTCAGCGGCAGCCCGTGCAGGATAACCACAATCTGGGGCGTCGGCTACAAGTTTGAGATCAGGGAGCCTGCAGCGGCGCTGTAGCTTCCTTTACCAATATAGTAAACAACTCACGGGAGGAGTCCTTGGTCGGCTCCTCCCGTTTTTTGCTTGATCCGTAGACAAGCTATCTCCTTGCGGTTTTCACTATCAAAAGGAAGTCCTCTAGCAGTCATGTCTGACTGCAAAAATCACCTCTCACCGGAATTGTGTCTGGCTTTGACGTCCTCTGGAGCGCATCTGCGGAAATCACTGATTGTTAATGTGCAACAAGCCATTTGGCAAGTCAAACATTGATGCAATCACTTGAACATTGGATATGCCGGACAGCATGTGTGCTCAGTAATGATAGCTATTCATTACTCAGCTTGACATGGTCTTCTGGGTTGCCACCTGGTAAAATCGGGCTAATTATTCCATTGACAATGGGCAATACTCATGATATACTCCTGTGTTAAACAACGCAGCACATTGTTGGCTCACAAAATTGTGTGGGTTGACTATGCTGGATGTTTGTTGGAATATTTGGCAATTATAGAACACAAGATATGATCATTAGTGAGGAGAGGTAGTTGAGAAGACATGGTTTTACACTAATTGAGTTGCTTGTTGTAATAGCGATAATAGCTATTTTGGCGGCGATACTGTTTCCAGTACTTTCAGCAGCTAAGGAAAAAGCACGGCAGGCCAGTTGTATGAGCAACATGATGCAGCTTGCCAAAGGCTTTCGTATGTACCTGGACGATAAAAACAGCATATATCCTGGTGGATCGCCTGCAAATCACGTTTTTACTGCTATTACCCGTGAGGCTGAGGTTAGTTCGGGTTGGGTGTATTGTGATGGTAGTTATCCCATAAAACCCGCAAGTGGAGGTTTGTATCCGTATGTGAAGAATGCAGGCGTGTATGTTTGTCCATCTGATACTTACATTAAAACCAACAACACAGGCTTGAGTTACAGTATGAACTCTACGTTCAGTTACCTGCCGGAGTCAGCAGTAAGATGTCCGTCTAGGACTATATTGCTTGTGGATGAAGGCAAGGGATCCTACTGCGCAGGAATGAAAAAGGTACGTTCGCTTGATGACGGTTATTTTGCTGTGAATACGACTGACCTGACGCAGGGGAATCAGCCTGCTGAGGCACATTGCGGCGGCGGCAATTTCGGTTGGGCCGATGGCCACTGCACCTGGATTCATAAAAATACCTTTACCAAGCTAAACTTTAATCCCAGTCTAATGAGTAATGAGAACACTAAGTACTAGGTTATATGGAAAGGAGAGATGATCTGGCAGAATACATCCATCAGAGAATCCAGATTCGAAAGGAGAGAAGTAAATTGATCAAATCAAGAGACGCGTTGTTTTACGTGGTCATCATGTGCATTGTTCTGATGACTATTTCGTGTATGTGCTCGTATGCCGCAAACCTGGCGACGGAC
>JAJFUS010000027.1 GCA_021372295.1 bacterium
GCAAGACCGCCATCGTCGAGGGCTTGGCGCAGAGGATAGTGAGCGGCGATGTTCCGGAGTCCCTCAAGAACAAGCGCGTGGTCGGCCTGGATATGGGCAGCTTAGTTGCCGGTACGAAATATCGCGGAGAGTTTGAAGATCGGTTCAAAGCAGTCCTTAAAGAGATCAAAGAAGCCCAAGGCGAGATCATTTTGTTCATTGACGAACTGCATACAATCGTCGGCGCTGGCGCAGCCGAGGGAGCCGTCGATGCGGCCAACCTGCTCAAACCGATGCTCGCTCGCGGCGAACTTAAGTGCGTCGGTGCGACCACTTTAGACGAATATCGCAAGCACATCGAGAAAGATGCCGCTCTCGAACGCCGGTTTCAGCCCGTAATGGTGAACCCGCCCAGTGTAACCGACACAATCGCGATCCTGCGAGGTCTCAAAGAACGCTACGAAAACCATCACGGCGTGCGAATCAAAGACTCGGCTATTGTTGCGGCGGCTGTGCTTTCGGACAGATATATATCCGACCGCTTTCTACCCGACAAGGCCATCGACCTGATCGACGAGGCCGCGTCTCGCCTGAGAATCGAGATCGACAGCATGCCAAGCGAGATCGATACGGTCGAGCGGCGCATAAGACAACTTGAGATCGAGCGCGAGGCTCTCAAGAAAGAGACCGACGCATCTTCAAAGAAGCAGCTCGACAAGCTCGAAAAGGAACTCGCCGACCTGCATGAGTCTTCCCGTGAAATGAAATCGCATTGGCAGAACGAAAAAGACGCCATCACGAAAATCAGGGACGTTAAGGCTCGCCTGGAAGAGACCAGGCAGCAGGAAGCGACCGCCGAGCGTTCCGGCGACTTGGCAAAGGCGGCGGAACTCCGGCATGGCACTATCCCTGCCATGGAGCGCGAACTCGCCGACCTGGACACAAAACTCGCCGATCTGCAAAAAGACCGCAAGATGCTCAAGGAAGAGGTAGATGAGGAAGACGTCGCCGAGGTCGTGAGCAAGTGGACGGGTGTGCCGGTCACTCGTATGATGGAAGGCGAGATCGAGAAACTTGTCCACATGGAAAATCGTCTGCAGGACAGAGTGGTCGGCCAAGAAGTGGCGATTGTAGCAGTGTCGAACGCCGTCCGTCGCGCCCGAGCAGGTTTGCAGGACCCAAATCGCCCCATCGGCAGTTTCATATTTATGGGGCCGACCGGCGTCGGCAAAACCGAACTTGCGCGAGCCTTGGCCGAGTTCCTGTTCGATGACGAGCGCGCAATGATTCGAATCGACATGTCCGAGTTTATGGAGAAACACTCGGTGGCCAGGCTCATCGGCGCGCCTCCGGGATATGTCGGCTACGAAGAGGGCGGCTATCTCACCGAGCACGTGCGGCGCAAACCATACAGCGTGATCCTCTTCGACGAAATCGAAAAGGCGCATCAGGACGTGTTCAATATTCTGCTGCAGATACTCGAAGACGGGCGACTAACCGACGGTCAGGGCCGCACTGTCGATTTCAAGAACACAGTCGTCATTATGACCAGTAATATCGGCTCTGACATGCTGAAAGAGCACTTCAGGCCGGAATTTCTGAACCGGATCGATGAGATAATCGTGTTCAACTCTCTGGGTGAGGAGCACATTAAAAAGATCGTCGATATTCAGCTCGGTCTACTGAAGAAGCGCCTGGCGGAGCGCCACCTGGACATCGAGCTGACCGACGCCGCCAAGAACGCGCTCGCCAAAAAAGGCTACGATCCGATATACGGCGCTCGACCTCTGAAACGAGCCATCCAGCGCGAGATTCAGGACAAGCTTGCGATGCAGCTTCTGGAGGGCAAGTTCAAAGAGGGCGACCGGATAATCGTGGACGCCGATAGTAATGGCGAGATTGTATTTGAGCACTAGACTTAGCGGCCAGTCATTGTTGATCTTTGTCACGCGCTCGCGTATACTTGGCTTGTGATAAATGGTACACACATACTAAGACGCATAGTTGCCGGATGCGTTGCGCTTCTTATATTGCTTGCGCTTGCGTTTGCAGTCGATGTCTCTTACGGCGAGAGCAATATGCCACTTAAGACGGTCGCGCGAGTAATCGGTTCGCATCTGCCCATAATAGGGCATAAAATCGGTGAAAACGTGCCTGAAATGGACAAAACGATTGTCTGGCAGATACGCGTGCCTCGGGCAGTGCTGGCGATGATCGTTGGGGCACTTCTGGCGATGGCGGGAGCTGCGTTGCAGGGGCTTTTGCTCAATCCTCTGGCCGATCCATATACGGTGGGAGTATCCTCCGGCGCGGCGCTGGGAGCGGGTGTTGCGACTATGCTGGGACTTGCGACAATCGCGGGTGGCTACGGCGTCCCGATAGTGGCGTTTGTCTTTGCGATGGGCGCGATGTTTATCGTGTACACACTGGCGAGGTCGGCGGGAAGGGTGTCGATTCACTCGTTTTTGCTGGCTGGGATAGTTGTGGGGTCGTTCCTGTGGGCGATGCTGAGTTTCGTAATCGCCCTTGCCCCGCATGCTTCCGGCGACGCGCAGTCAAAGATTATCTTTTGGCTATTGGGGAGCTTTGACGCAGCGGACGCATGGGGATATGTGCATGTCGCCGTGCCATTTGCGATATTCGGGTTAATTGCGCTGTTTGCGTTCGCGCGCGACCTTAATGTCTTCGCTATGGGCGAGGAGAGCGCTCGACATCTGGGGATCGAGACTGAACACCTTAAGATTGTAATAATTGCTGTCGCGTCGCTGATTACATCGGCGGCGGTGGCGGTGAGCGGTATAATTGGGTTTGTCGGGCTGGTGGTTCCGCATATATGCCGACGGCTGTTCGGTTCCGATCACAGAGTGCTGATACCCACCTCGGCTATCGGCGGAGCGGTTCTCACCGTGCTTGCCGACCTGGTGTCACGCGCGGTAATGCCTCCGAGTGGACTGCCGGTGGGAATCGTAACTGCGCTGCTGGGCGCGCCATTTTTCCTGTATCTGCTGAAAGCGAGAAGCTGATTTGGGGCTCTGCCCCAAGCCCCGCCAAGGACTCTGTCCTTGGATCCTGCCAGGAAACCCGGTTTCCTGGACTTTCTGACCCAGAGTTATATGCTCCCTTAAGGGAGCATATAACTCTGCACTAGGGGTCTGGGGCACGCGGCCCCAGCGGGGTGCAGGGGTGGAGGCCCCTGCTGGGAGTCTGAGGGTGAAACCCTCAGTCAGTTACCTCGCCAGCGACTTCTTCCGCTCATCCAGTTTTTGCTTCTTCTCTGTAAGCTCGGCGACGATTCTCTTCTCCTTCTCGATAATCGCTTCTGGAGCCTTCGATATGAAGCTTTCATTAGACAATTTGCCCTGCGAGCGAACGAGTTCTTTCTCTATCGATTTGAGTTCAGAGTCGATCCTGGCAAGTTCTTTTTCGACGTCGATTAGCCCCGCCGCCTCGACAAATATATCCAAATCCGGCAGGTGGGCGCTGATATACTTCGACTTGTCTTCTTCCGATATAGACTCGACGAACCTCAAAGACTCGACTTTAGCCAAAAACGCAAGCGCGCCCTGTCCGGCCTCGATGAGTCCGCGCATATCTCCGCGAGCGACAACCGTCAGGCTTATCGGCTTGCCCGGCCCAACGCCAAGCTCGGCACGCAGATTGCGAATGGCTCGGACGGCATCCATTACGGCGTTCATTCGTGATTCGGCATCGTCGTCAAAAAGGCTAGAATCGGCCTCGGGATATGGCGCAAGCATTATGCTTTCGCCCTCATGCGGCAGCGCCTGCCATATCTCCTCTGTGATAAAAGGCATAATGGGGTGCATCAGTCGAAGGGTCGTTTCCAAGACATGGTAGAGAACCGATTGCGCCTGAGCCTTATCCTCATCGCTGCCCCGCAGTCTGAGTTTGGCAAGTTCGATGTACCAGTCGCAGTACTCGCTCCACAGGAATTCGTAGATTGCGCGTGCGGCCACATCCATATTATAGGTCGCCAGGCTGGAGTTGACCGTCTCGATCAGACGGTTCAGCCGCGTGAGAATCCACTTATCTTCTAGACTGAGCGCACTTTTATCAATTGCGGACGGCGTATAGCCCTCCAGGTTCATAATCACGAACCGGCTGGCGTTCCAAATCTTGTTGCCGAAGTTACGGGTGTCCTCCACGCGCTTGTCGGAGAACCTGATGTCCTGGTTCATACCAGTCTGCTGAATCAGGGCGAACCGAAGCGCGTCGGCGCCGAACTTGTCGATAAGCTGCAGCGGGTCGACGCCAGTCCCCAGCGATTTGCTCATACGCTTGCCTTCTTCATTGAGCACGGTAGCGTATATGTAAACATCCTCGAATGGTATCTTGCCAAGATACTCCAGGCTCGAAAAGATCATTCTGGCGACCCACAGATATATGATTTCACGCGATGTGACGAGCACGTCGGTCGGGTAGAAGCAATCGAGTTCGGGCGTGTTTTCAGGCCAGCCGAGAGTGGCGAACGGCCACAGCGCCGACGAGAACCACGTGTCGAGAACGTCAGTGTCCTGAGTCACGTTAGAACTTCCGCACTTGCGGCACGCCTCGACCTTTGACTTCGCCGTCTGGGGAGCCGTATATTCGCCGCAGTCGGCGCACTTCCAGACCGGTATCCGATGACCCCACCAGAGCTGTCGCGATATGCACCAGTCACGAACGTTTTCCATCCACTCGATGAAAATCTTCTCGTAGCGGTCAGGATGAAACTTGACCTGACCCTGCTTCACGACATCTATCGCCGGGCCGGCAAGCTCTTTCATTTTGCAGAACCACTGCTCACTCAGCAGCGGCTCAATAGTGGTATGGCACCGTTCGCATGTGCCGACCGAGTGCGAATAGTCGTCGATATGGTCCAGCAAACCGAGCTTGTCCATGTCTTCAACGACCTTCTGGCGAGCCTTATACCGGTCGAGACCCTCGTAATTGGTTCCGGCTTCCTGAGTCATACAGCCGTCCGGGCCAATTACAACAATCTGCGCCAGATTATGCCTCATGCCGATCTCGAAGTCGTTAGGGTCATGCGCCGGAGTGACTTTCACCGCGCCGGTTCCGAACTCGATGTCCACATGATCGTCCGCGACAATCGGGATTACGCGGTCGGTGAGAGGCAGTTTCACGTTCTTGCCGAGCATATTTCGATAGCGCTCGTCATTCGGATTGACTGCCACCGCCGTGTCGCCCAGCATCGTCTCTGGCCGGGTAGTGGCGACCACCATATAGCCCGAACCGTCCTCCAACGGATAGCGCAAATGCCACAAATGACTGTGCTGCTCGACGTATTCGACCTCGATGTCCGAAATTGCGGTATGGCACCTCGGGCACCAGTTGATGACCCTCGCGCCGCGATATATATAGCCCTTGTTGAACAGGCGGATGAACGATTCCAGCACGGCGTCGATGTAGCGCTCGTCCATAGTGAAGCGCTCGCGCTCCCAGTCGAACGAAAAGCCCATCGTCTTGAACTGATGCAGAATCTGGCCGCCGTATTCCTTTTTCCACGCCCATACTCGCTCCAAAAACTTCTCTCGACCCAGGTCATGCCGGGTGAGTCCTTCTTTTGCAAGCGCCTGCTCGACCTTGTTCTGAGTGCCGATTCCTGCATGGTCAGTTCCCGGCAGGCAGAGAGTGTTGAAACCCTGCATGCGCTTCCATCGAACTAGAACGTCCTGGATGCTGTAGCAGAGCGCGTGCCCTATGTGCAGCGAACCTGTAACGTTTGGCGGCGGTATCGTAATGCAATATTTCGGCTTGCTTTTGTCTGCTTCGGGGTGGAAATAGTCCTTGTCCAGCCAGAACTTATACCATTTGCTCTCGACATCGGTCGGGTCATATACCTTAGGCAGCTGTGCCACCTGATTTGTGTTATCGTTCATTAATAAACTCCTATATCTGCTCGACAAAATATTTATCGCGTCTCATCGCGAACCAGCTCCCAAGTATGAATCCCCAAAACATCGACGCGCCGATACCGAACTGCAGCAGCATATATGCTGTCTGCGTGTCGGCTTGCGACAATGGGTGGTATGGGTCGTTCTGTAATATACTCAAGACCGCTCCACTGAGAAGAAACGCAGCCAAACCCGATATAATTGCGCAGACGGGGCCGTTAAGCACATAGCCGTAGCGCCGTCCGAGACGCATCCAGGGAAACTCAAGTGAGATCGCCGCCCCAAGAAGCCCAACGAGCACGGCGCTTATTCCTTCTACGATCGACAGCCATACTCTCAGCGAACCCGAACCTGTCAACTCGAAGTAGCCCCAAAACAGGTAAATCACAGCCGACGTGATGACGAATGCCGGAACCAGCCACACGACGGTTCGCGTCCAAAACCACGCTCTCGCCTCGTAATAGGTCAGTTTCTCATCGACCAATAGAATTACCCCCAAAACAAAAAAGCCCCGCCATCCATGCTCAAGGACGACGTGGGCTCGTGGTACCACCTTGATTCCTTTACTCTATTACGAGCAAAGCTCAAACCGGCTGTAACGGGCCGACCGTCGGGTTCTAATAAATCGGTTGCCTGATTGTTCTTCCCGAGACTCTGCAGGGCGACGTTCGCGCGACAACCGCCGAAAGCTCGCACCAACCGCTTCCTCTCTTATGACGCTTGCCGCCTACTCTTCCCCGCATCTTACATGCCAAGTTGTCAAAGAATCACACATAAGCATTCTACCATTCTTGTTGCGACATGTAAAGAATTTTGCAACCGCTCACTCCTTATGGCTGCAGTCTTCCACTGGTCACGATGACGCCATAGCTTCCCTGCCCAGTTTGAGCATCAACGCTCGTTCGGTGACGCGCCTGCCCTGAAATCTGGCCGCGATGAGGTCGTCTTTGGTCGGCGGTTTGTCGGCATTGGCTCCGCTGACCGAACTGGCTCCGTAAGGCGTGCCGGCCGAAAACATAATTGGGTCGGCATAGCCCGGAGCCACTATTACCATCCCCAGGTGTATAAGAGGGTTAAGCATGGCGATGATGGTGGATTCATTGCCGCCATGCGTCGTGCTGGTGCTGACGAACACTGAAGCGACTTTGTCAATCAGCTTGCCCTTGACCCACAGCGGCCCGGTCTTGTCGATTACCAGTTTCATCTCGGCTGACGGGTTTCCGTAGCGGGTGGGCGTGCCGAAGAAGACTGCGTCGGCCCATTCAAGGTCGTCGTTGGTCGGTTCTTCGTAGAGCGAAGTCATTTCGTTGTGCGCTTTGACCCAGCGAGCGTCCGCAGATATAAGCTCTTCCGGCGCAAGGTCCGCCGCCCGCCGGATGCGCAAATTGACGTTCCCGGCTTCCTTCGCGCCCTCGGCTATTGCCTCGGCGAGAGCGCGAGTGTTGCCATATCGGCTGTAAAAGGCTATCAGCACATTGATCTGCATATGTTTCCCCCGTTGTTTTACTGTTGAGTATGTACAGTAATACCCATCTGTACAGTAGGTAAACCCGAGTTACGAAAAGACCGACGGAAAATAGTTGTGATTGTTGTGATTGCGGAAGGAATCGCTGGTTCGACTTGCGCACTAAAGTAATTGGAATACTGAGTTGAAGGAGAGCAGATACATTGGCTAAAATAGCGTTTATCGGAGCAGGGAGTTTCGGGTTTACCAGGGGGCTGGTGCGCGACATTCTCACATTTCCCGCTCTGGCAGACAGCACTATTGCTCTAATGGACATCGACGAAGAGCGTCTGAACTTCATCAAGACTGCTGTTGACAATATCGTCAAGGCTGGAAATTATCCGGCGAAAGTGATGGCCACGAAGGATCGCGCCGAGGCGTTAAGGGACGCCGACGGCGTCGTAATTACCATATTGCAGGGTGGAGTAGACGTGTTCCGCAAGGATGTCGAAATTCCGATGAAATACGGGGTCGACATTAACGTGGGCGATACTCGCGGGCCGTCGGGAATCTTCAGAGCTCTCAGGACAATCCCCGTGATGCTGAACATCTGCAAAGACATCGAGCGCTATTGCCCAAACGCCATCGTCCTCAATTACACAAACCCGATGGCCATGCTCTGCCGCGCTATGCAGGCTCAGACGAATGTGAACGTCACAGGTCTTTGCCACAGCGTCCAGGGCACGGCCATGATGCTCGCGGACTGGATCGGCGCGCCGCATAATGAGATAACATACCATTGCGCCGGAGTCAATCATCAGGCATGGTATCTCGATTTCAAATGGAACGGCAAAGACGCCTATCCGCTCATTCGCGAGGCAGTGAAAAAGCCCGAAATCTACAACGCCGAGCAGGTTCGCAACGAGATGTTTGTTCACTTGGGGTATTATGTCACCGAGTCCAGCGGCCACAACTCCGAGTACAACGCATGGTTTCGCAAGCGTCCCGACCTGATAGAGAAGTACTGCACGCATGGCACAGGCTGGAACCCTGGCGTTCACGCGTATATCGCAGACGAATATGCTAAAGTCGCCGAGACCTGGCGCGACAACATAAAGGAAGAGTTGGCGAAGCCCATCGAGCTTGAGAGAGGCCACGAGTATGCCTCCCGCATATTCAACGCCACAATAGGCGACGGAGAGTTGTTTGAGTTTAACGGCAACGTCCGAAATTTCGGTCTCATCGACAATCTGCCGGAAGGCTGCTGCGTGGAAGTGCCTGTGCTGGCTTCAGAGCGCGGGTTCGACGCGATGCATGTCGGCGCTTTGCCCGCCCAACTGGCCATCCTCAACAACATCAGCGCGCGCTGCGAAGAGTTGGCTGTCGAGGGATGTATCACAGGTGACCCGACAATGATTTACCACGCGATTCTCTTCGATCCTCTGACATCAGCAGTTCTGAGCATGAGCGAGATACAGTCCATGGTCGACGAGATGTTCTATGCCAACAAGGACTGGCTGGCGCAGTTCAAAATAAGGTAACGAAGTGCGGATAATATCGGACCTGTGAGCTGTGAGCCATTTTGCACTCGACTCGCAGGATAATATATAATATGAGTATTAGACAATAGGAGTTTTCATTACTGATGCAACTAGGTAAGAGCGCTGGCGGCGATAAGCAGAACCCGATTGTAGCCGTCGTAGCAATTGTAATCATATTAGCTGCCGGGTTTATGGTGTATCGCAATATAGCAGCAAACCGGTCTCCGACAGTGATGCCCGCCGACTCCCGAGGCAGTGTTCCTGTTTCATCGGGGCCTATCATGCCCGGAGGTTCGTCGCCGGACGCGCAGAGTCAGCCTGGCGCAGCTCCGGCTGCACCCGCGACGCCTTCACCGAGCGCTTCGCAGGCAGCTCCGGTATCTCAACCTGCGCCGGCTCCTCAGGCAGCTCCGGCTCCTAAAGCCAACCCCGCTCCCGCGCCGCAGCGGACAGCTCAAGTGGCCAAAGAAATACAAATGAAGACTATAAAGGTGTTCGGGTCGGTTACGGTGAGCTACCCGGACGGCTGGAAAATCAGCGCTTCGCGTGGAAACACATCCGCCCTCTTCACTAACGGGGCGGCTTCGTTCGAGGTGCTCGCTCCTGACGCAAAGGCAAACTCAGCTAAAGCGATAGCTCTGGCAGCCTTGAAGTCCATCGCGCCTGGGGCATCGGTCAAGAGTCAGGGCGCGGGCAATCTTAATGGCAGCGACATATACTGGGTTGGATTGACTCGCGGCGGCCAGAAAATGAGAATAGTAGGTGTGGATGCCGCGACTCGGGTCGTCCTGGTAATGCGAGCGCCAAGCGGCAAGTTCGCCTCACATGCCGATGTCTTCAACAAGATGCAGAACGCCCTGTCTTTCGGCCGATGATGATACGCGCCGGTGGGTAAAGAACAAATAGCATGTCGACCATGGTTCGGCATGCTATATTCTTAAATCCGAGGTGCGCAAATGGAAAGCATCGGTCACGAAATCAGCCCGGGAAAACTAATCCCGTATTTTTCGCTAGAGTCGACAGACGGCAAAATGATTTCCACCTGGGACTTCAAGGAGAAGATGGGGCTGGTCATCGTCTTTTTCAACCCTCGCAGCAGCGCCGACCTTGAGGCCATTGCCCAGATTAATAGCCGCTATCAAGAAATTACCGACGAAAACGCCGAGGTTCTGGCCGTGGGGTCGGGCGCGGTGGAAGAGATGACAGGCTGCGTCGCCGGTATGAACTTCCGGTTTCCTCTTCTTATGGACTCCAACGGTGAGGCGGCACGCTCGTTTAACGTCGAGCAGGGCGCCATATTCGCTGCGGACAGATACGGTGAACTGCGTATGAAGGCGGCTCTGGCGGACGATCTGGATTCGACTCTGGACAACGCGATAAACGCCATATCGCTGTCGGAACTCGAATGCCCGGAGTGCGGCGTCTCATCGTGGCCGGCGGAATAGGCCGACAATCGGATTCCACACCAACCCCCATAGTTTGTTCAGATTGACTCGCATGTGATTACGGGCAGCGCGTATTGCCGACTTCTTTCAATAGTAATAAATCCAACGGAAGGAATTACGCGGCCGCTTGTCTAATACACACATTGTGGAAAGTTTCACAAACTCTAGCCATTTTGCTCCAGAAACGTTGTTTCGGAGCAGCACAGCAACTTTTTGGCTTTCCAACTTCGACTTATCAGTGAGGGACAAACTATGGCACGAGTACATAATTTCAACGCCGGTCCGGCCGCATTGCCGCTGCCGGTTCTGGAAAAAGCGCAGAGCGAACTGCTGGACATAGCCGGCTCCGGCATGTCGGTGATGGAAATGAGCCACCGCAGCAAGGAGTTCCAGGCCATAATCGACGGCGCGGAGGCCGGAGTCCGCAAGCTGATGGGCGTCTCCGATGACTACAGTGTGTTGTTCCTGCAGGGTGGGGCGAGCCTGCAGTTTGCGATGATTCCGATGAACCTCCGCAGGCCCGGCAAGAGCGCGGATTATGTCGATACTGGAAGCTGGGCGTCGAAGGCCATCAAAGAAGCCAAGGTCGGTGACGGCGCGTGCAACGTAATCTGGTCGGGTAAAGAAGAAAAGTATATGCGTGCTCCCAAACCCGCTGAACTCAGCTTCAGCGCTGATGCCGAGTACGTGCATATCTGCTCGAACGAGACCATCGGCGGAATTCGTTATCCTGTCTTCCCAGAGACCGACGCTCCGCTGATTGCGGACATGTCCAGCGAGATTATGAGCCGCGTGATTGACGTAAACCGGTTCGGCATGATTTACGCAGGCGCTCAGAAGAACATCGGGCCGTCTGGGTTGGCGCTGGTAATCATCCGCAGGGATTTGATTGAGCGCACACCCGAGAACGTGCCGATTTTCCTGCGCTACGCCACTCATGCAAACGAGGGAAGCCTTTACAATACGCCAAACACATGGGGCATTTATATTGTGAAGCTCATCACCGACTGGGTGGAGTCTCTCGGCGGCCTTGCGGCGCTGCAGAAGATTAACGAGCAAAAATCGGGTAAGCTCTATGACCTGCTCGATTCCAGCGATTTCTGGACAGCGCCCGCCGACAAGTCCAGCCGCTCGATTATGAACGTGGTCTGGAGACTGCCCAGCGAAGAGCTTGAAGCCACTTTCGTGAGCGAAGCCAAAAAAGCAGGTATGATTGGCCTGAAGGGTCACAGGTCGGTAGGCGGAATCCGCGCAAGCATCTATAATGCCGTCCCGATGGAAGCCATTGATGCGCTGGTCTCGTTTATGAAGGACTTCGAGGCGAAAATGGGTTAACTATTGACAGGCTTCGGCGGCCGGTAGTAAAATATATCGGTCGCGGGGACGTGGCGGAATGGCAGACGCGCTTGGTTGAGGGCCAAGTGAGCATAACGCTCATGTGAGTTCGACTCTCACCGTCCCCACCAGTGAGTTCAATTGAACTCAAATCTTCCACCTGACAGACTTCCAAACGACTCAAGGACGCTTCCAAAAACTACGTAACCGACCTTGGTTTATGACTTTCATGTTAACCGTCCTTGGTTCAAATTACCGTGATTTCAGCCCGTTTTCGGGAGGTATATCATGGCGTCAAATCTCGTTAGAGTACCCAACTTTACAAGCCTTGCCGATGACCTACAGAGAGCCATTAACGGCTTCCTGAGCTATTGCAAGAGCAAGCACCTCAGCGACAGAACCACCGAATACTACAGCTATCGGCTTAAGGCACTGAGCAAGTATCTTGCCGACAAAGAAAAGCCTTCCGCCCCAATCTCCCTTACCGCGCAAACCGTCCGAGAGTTCATCACTGCAGAGTCCGACTCAAAGAGCGCAAGCACGGCAAACCACGACTATATAACCCTGTCGGCATTCTTCAATTACCTCGTGGGGGACGGCTTCATTGAGTCGAGCCCAATGGAACACGTTGACAGGCCAAAACGCCGGAAGACTGTCATCGACACGTTCTCAATGAAACAGGTCGATGATATTCTTACAACGTGTGGCCGTGACTTCGCTGGTGTCCGTGACAAGGCCATTGTCATGATGCTGGTGGACTGTGGGCTTCGCGCCTCTGAGATGTGTGGTATCACCTTAAATGACATTGACTGGACTGACTGCACTGTGCTTGTGTTGGGCAAGGGCGATAAAGAGCGCGTGGTTCCATTCGGGCAGGCGACAAGGCAGGCTCTTACAGCCTACAACGCTAGGCGCGCGGGAGTCGAAACGGATACCTACTTCGTAAGCACGCTTGGCGCACAGATTGACCGTCACCGGCTCAGAGAGATAATCGGACAACGGTGCGAGCTTGCCAAGATAACGGGCGTAAGGTGTTCACCGCACACGTTCCGGCACACAATGGCGGTTCAATACCTCAGGAACGGCGGGGATGTCTTCAGTCTGCAGAAGTTATTAGGCCATTCCTCGCTCGATATGACGCGCAAATACGCCGAGTTGAGCCAAACGGACGTTCAGGACAAACACCGGCTGTATAGCCCCGCTGACAGGCTTGAGGCGGCAAAGCAGACCAAGGGCAGAAAGAGACTGAAGTGAGCGGAGTCAACTTTTCGCGTGGAAACCAAGCCTCTCAGAATTACCTGGGAGGCTTGTAGTTACCAGGCCGCTTCCAGAGTTCCTCCATCGTTCGGCGGTCTTCCTCTGTCTCTTCCAACCCCACGACATCGCCGTCGATCTGGCCGGAAGCAATGCTAAACTGGAAGCGCGCCTTTGACCGGCTTATGCCCTGCACGCGCATAGCTTCTTCAATGTATTCGTTCTCGGACATTCCGCGAACGGTCAGTTTTTGTTTCATATTCATTGCTGTGTTCCAAAGAAAGCTCTTTTCAGAAACTCATGCACAATTCTTACCTGTGATTCAGACTCAGGAAAGACATATGCGCCAATGTATTCGTCGAAGACGACTGTGAAGACAAGGCCGTTGCACTCCATTTTGATGTAAACCGCGTCGTCCGGCGCGAATTTCTTATCGGCAACTTCTGCCCCGTTCTGGTCGCACAAGTAAACGATAAGCTCGTCCAACTCTTCCTGGGAATCAATTCCACCAAGATAGAAGTGGTCGACCTTGCCTGACTCTTGCCGCAATCTTATCGATGTTACTAAGAAACTCATGGCTTAACCAGTGCGACAGTTTTCTCCACAAACTCGCGCAATTTATCAAGACTATCATTTGATTCTGAATGCACTTCAGTAACGCCCATGTCGTCAGAAGTAAGTATAAACGACATACCACCCGCATTCATCTTCACAAAAATAGTTCCTTCAGGGCCAATAGTCTCATCGGTTATTATCACATGGCAGTTTTCGCGCCAATACCTAACGAGCGCATCCACCGCTTCAGGCGTTTCTATATCGAGAAGCATCAGGCGGGAATTGTCGAATATATAGTATTTTGTCGTTATGCTGCTCATTGCACACCAAGTTGTATATTGTGAACAGCTTCCCACGTAAAAGGCGGAAGCTGTTCATGTCTGCAGTCGTCTATTCCAAGCAACTGGTATCCTAGAAAAATCCTACCTATGCTGCAATGCGATCGTGCTCGTGTTTTTCCTTCAGTTTACATACGCCATTCAAGCGGCACATTGCACACGGATTTAAGGATTCCTGCACTTGGCAGATACTCTCGCAGTATCCCTGAGTTGGCGGTTCCCAAGTCCATACCGCGTGAACACTGTCATTAACACCATTTGTCATGGTCGAAAGGTGTAGAGCAACGGCACGAGCGACCAGAGTAATTTCTGTTTCAACTCCATGCCCTGATACTCCGCTGGGCAGGTGAGTTCCAGTAAAAAGCATTGCCTGCTCGCCTTCGTTGCGGATATACGCCCCCAACGTGTCACCGTCAAACGGCTTGTCAGATTGCCATTTGACGCCAAGTATTTTCAGTATGGCGTTCAAATGGTCGTAAAGGCCGTCCACATCGTCAGACATCAAATCCTGATTGAAGAATGTAGTATTTACGGAGTTGTGATATACTGGTGTTGTCTCCGTGTCTTCGGAGACTGGGGCGGTTGCTTCTTCGCTGGGGCTGACCGCCTCTTTGATATTTACTACTTCCTGCACGTCCTTTTTGCGTAATGCTTGCATTTTTGGTTCCTCCTGAATTGTGTTGCTATTTAGCCGGCTGCTTATGCGCCGGTAAATGCCGTACCTTACAAGCCATTGTCCTCGGATGCCTGCCGAAGTTTTTTGTGTGCGTCTCGTATCGCACTGTTCATAGAATCGCTGTCATCAGCACGGACAGTGATGCCTCTGCTCTTAAGCGTAGCTCCTTGAGGCATATTTTTTATGCCATCTGCTTCGATTACCGTGCAACCATTTTTTAGTTCCTCAGCTTCATATTCAATGAAGTGACGTCCCTTTTTGGGCTTAATGCTTAAAACGCATGCGGCATCCTCGTAGCTGTTAATTACCACGATGTAATCCTTTGGATTTTCTTCAGCGGCACGGAAGTCCTTGTCCATACTGTTTGGGTCGTCCGACCACCCGTCAGCAGGCTTGAACCTCTGCAAGGCAGCGCGAATACATTCATCACGATGCCTGTGATATTCTCTTTTGATAGTTTCGGGCTTATGCTTGTGGTTTGGATGAGTGCGATTCCACTCGTCTGCCAATTTAGTCCACGAAATGCGTAATGTTGTCATTCGCTCCTGAAACTGGCCTACAAAGGAAACCAATTCCATTCGTGCAAGCACGCGCTTTACCGATGGGCGGCGTTTGCCTGCACGTTTCTGCACACTATTAAGCCCCATAGCTTCCAAAGTCACTTCATAGGTGTCAAGAAAATCGTCTTCGTCAAGTGAGCCATACGTGTTCTCGTAATCTTTGACAAGTCGATTCAATGCTCCAAGAGCTATGGGAAAACCAAAGCGCTTCTCCACGCGCCCGCGAAATGCCTCGAACTGCTCGAATGTGAATCCTGAAGGTAGTTCCTTTTTTGTCAATGTAAGTCTCCCAACGGGGACTTTTTAGCTTAACTGTCCCCTGCTTTAATGTGTGTATGATATACCATAAAACAATGGTTGTCAACTACTATTTTTTACTAGGAGGCACATAACGTGAATGCTCAGACCCTTAAGGTGGAGGAAGCGGCGGAGATATTGAGGTTGAGCAGGACAGCGGCATATGCAGCAGTTCGGCGCGGTGATATACCGTCAATCAGGATCGGAAAATTGCTGTTTGTTCCCAAGCCCGCACTTGATGTCATGCTATTGAATGCCGGAAATCCTGCTAAGGTTGTGGGTGAAACAAATGCATAGAGGAAATGAGATGACCAGAGGTTCCAAGCTTGGCGGCACGGCCTCTGGTCAAGAGTATAACGCTTTTCACAGCGCGTTACTATCCAAATGTTATCCCAAATCAAGCATGGAGTCAATCGGCACGCCGGTCATTGTGAAAACGGCGCAGGGCTTCCGTGACGCCGGGCACATCCGGTCTATCGGTGACAACCCGGTGTTCATCAAGACTGTGACCACATCCAGGCATTTGCAGCGCAATATGGATGCGTGGGGCATCGATGTGCGAGTGGTTAATACGCTCAAGAAGCGCAATATCTGCCGGATACGCATAATCGACACGGAGTCGGGTGCAATCTATGACACGATCCTCAATGTAATCGACAATCATGGGGTGTGCCGCGATTTCGGGTATGGCGCGCAGATATTCCTGTCGCGTAAATACTGGTTCCGGGGCGAATCGTATCGGTTCGGCGGGTCGGGGGCGCGCTATGGCGAATAGCAACCCCACCGAACTGATATTATCCAGGCTGAATGATGTCAGAAAATCCGGCACGGGTTACATAGCCAGATGCCCGGCTCACGATGACAATGCCCCATCGCTTTCCATATCCGAGGGTGACGCCGGTCAATGCCTGGTTCACTGCCATGCGGGATGTGAACCCGAGGCTATACTATCGACCATAGGTCTCACGCTCAAGGACCTCTATCCGCCAAAACATGGCGGGCAAATCACTGGTAGGGCGGCAATAGAGCAGGTTTATCCATACGTCAACAAGGCCGGAGAAGTGCTTTACGAGGTCGTGAGATACAAGAACCCCAAGGGTTTCAAGCAGCGCGTTCCAAACAGCACCGGCGGTTATTGCTGGTCTATGAAGGGTGTGACGCGGGTTCTCTACCAACTTCCGGCAGTGATGGCCGCAATCGAGCGCAATGTGGTCATATTCCTGGTCGAAGGCGAGAAGGACGTCCACAGCCTTCACGATAAGCTCTTTCTTTCCGCAACGTGCAATGCAGGCGGGGCAGGCAAGTGGCAGCCGACCTATTCCAAGTCTCTCACCGGCGCGGATGTGGTCATACTCCCCGATAATGACATCCCAGGCCGCGAACACGCCGGACGTGTAGCGCAGGCTCTTCAAGGCTATGCAAAGTCTGTGCGAGTACTGGAACTGCCTGGTCTGCCTGATAAGGGCGACGTAAGCGACTGGATAGCGGCAGGCGGAAGTCGCGATGAGCTTGTCAGCCTGGTGGAATCCTGTCCGCAGTGGCAACCCAATACGCTGGAAGTTGCGAAGTCAGCGAACCTGGCGGGCAATGACGAGGGTTTTCCGCTCACCGACCTGGGAAACGCCGAACGCCTGATAGCTGCGCACGGTAAAAATCTCAGGTATAACGTAGACAGTGGAAAATGGCTCCACTGGAATGACAAGCGGTGGGAACCGGACTGCACAGGCGAAGTAGACCGGCTCGCACGGCAAACCATACGTGCAATCGCTGATGAAATCGCATCCATATATACTCAGCTAAGTGATGTCACCGACTCCGATGAACGCGATAATATGCGCAAGCGAGCTGAATCACTCAGCAGCCATATGAAAAACTCCGAATCCATAGCGCGTTTGGATGCTATGATTGCCCTTGCTCGATACTGTACGGGCGTTCCCGTGACGGCAGGTCAATTGGACTCCGACGGGTGGCTGCTCAATTGTTCAAATGGGACTGTGGACTTGCGAACCGGCGAATTGCGGGAGCATTCCCAAGCCGATCTTATGACCAAGCTATGCCCCGTAGACTATGACCCGGCGGCAGCCTGTCCGACGTGGGAAAAGACCGTATCAGAGGTGTTTGACAATAACGCCGAACTCGTCAGTTACTACCAGCGAGCGCAGGGCTATTGCCTGACTGCAGATACGTCTGAACAGTGCTTCTTCCTGCTTCACGGCGACGGTTCAAACGGCAAATCCACGCTGCTCAATGTTGCAAAGGACATACTGGCGGACTATTCCCGGTCCACCGGCGTCGATACGTTGATGGTCAAAAGCGGCGCATCGGTTCGAGATATGGAAGGCGTCGGGCGGCTTATGGGCTCACGGTTCGTGAGCGCCATAGAAACCGACGTCTCCCAGCACCTGGCGGAAGGCCTGGTCAAAAGCCTTACGGGGCAAGATGTCGTGACCGGCGCATTCCTTTACGGCTCGACATTCGAGTTCAGACCGACGTTCAAACTCTGGCTGGCCTGCAATCACAAGCCCGTCATTTCGGGCGATGACTGGGGCGTATGGCGAAGAGTCCGGCTGGTACCGTTCAATGTCCAGTTCGACGGCGACCGGCGTGACGCAATGCTGCCGGATAAGCTCAAGCTCGAATATATAGGGATACTCAACTGGATGGTCCAGGGCTGTCTTGCCTGGCAATCTGCCGGGCTTGGAACCTGCGACGCAGTGAATGACGCTACTGCCGATTATCGCAAATCACAGGACAAAATGAATGACTTTCTGTCTGACTGCTGCACGCTGGAACCCGATGCGACCTGCACATCAAAAGTCTTATACGACAGATACAAGCTGTGGTGTGTTGAAAATGGCCTGCGGCATCCGTGGACCAATAAAGTGTTTTCCCAGAAGCTTGGCCAGAGAGGCCTTGAGAGCAAACATATGGTTAACGGACGCACCTGGACCGGCATCGAACTGAATGAAAACAGCACTTTGCCGCCGGACGCCATTTTTATAGACGAGGAAGATGCTGACTCTACCGATTTGACGGATTATGACGCATTGACGGAAAATCCTGAAACTTTTCCACATGAGGATTCACTTGAAAAACTTTCAAAAAAATCCGTCAATGCGTCAACTTTCGTCAAGTCGTGCTCAGATGGAGAAAAAAACCACGGTTTTGACCTGTCATCTGCCGTCATAAACCGTCATCCTGAGTGTAAGTCCAGGGCTATCACTCAAGAATTGCTTGCTTGGGGACAATCTCACAACTACCCGCGGCTGCCATTTCAGCCCGGTCACGCCATATGCGAGGGACAAGCCGCGTGGGCTGCATTCACTGCGCGATCCAGCATTGAACACCGGCAAGTTGCGCTATTGGCAGCAACTACAATCGATAGCGCTGCAGAAAATACGAAGACTAGGGGATTTACAGATGTTTGTGGATATACACAAGTCCGAGATATTGAGTGAATTGCTTGACATCGGCGCAACTGCTGTGGGCAAATATCTCGCGAAATGCCATACGTGCGGTTTTCCCGTGCGATGGTGGCTCAACTCAGATAGCCGGACCGGCGACGACATACTCTGGTGGATCTGTGAAGAGTGCGGGTGTATTCGCCGGGAACGCCTGCAAGGTGATGACCAAACGTCAATCAGCGGCGGATTGGCGGAAGGTGACCGGTAATGTCAGTCAATCAGCAAAAAAGCAGCCGGAAAGATAAGGCTATATGCGCTCTGCTCAATGCTCCGACAGTAAGCGAAGCGGCAAAGGCAGCAGGTGTCGTGGAGCGCACGTTGTATCGATGGTTGCGCGAAGATTCTAACTTCATAGAAACCTACAAAGAGGCTCGACGGGAAACAATCCGTCAGGCGACTGCACGGCTTCAGCAGGCGTGTTCCACTGCTGTCGATACATTGCTTGACGTTATGCAAGATGACGGCGCAAAAGACATGGCGCGGGTGAATGCGGCAAAGTCAGTACTTGAACTGGCGCTCAAAGCCGTGGAACTGGAAGACCTTGCCGAGAGAGTAAATGCTCTTGAAATGAGACTGGAGGACAGTGTCGATGCTTGATATTTCAAAGCGAATCAAGCGCCTGGAAGAAAAGGCGAATGACGGTGACCATGTGCTGGTGGTGATGATTTCCTCGGATGTTGCGTTTGACTGTGACAAGCAACAATATGTTGATGAATGCAAGGTTTCATTCGATGAAATGGACTGCTTGCTGGATACTTCAAAGGTGTTCTGCAAAGTCGGGAATCTCGCTGAACTGCGCAGGATATGCAGTGCAAAGCACGTGCATTTGACCACGCTTCCCGGCGGAACGAAAGAAGAGTTATGGTCTGATTATCAAGATGGGAAGGAGGGGCTTGAGACTGATGAAATAGACTTGCCGGATATAGATATTGAATAAGGAATTATCGAACACCGGCTTCATAGGCGAGCCAATACAAAATTAAAAGTGCGGAGGGCACAAACAATGTTCAATTTCGATTGGTATAAGAATCATCTTCAGGATGCGGTAGGTATCATTTCTGACTACGTAAAAGTCCGAAGTCAGATAGCGTGCAACACAAACTATTCACAGGAGTTCAGGGACAAGAAGCTTTCCGACCTTAGCGACCGGACTTCAAATTCGCTGAATACGGCGTTTGTCGACATTTGCGACCAGGTTTCATACGAAGTAACAAGGGCTGTGAAGAAAGCCGCCCCACCCAGCGTTGACCCTGCCGAACGCTCGTATCAGGCACTGGCGGCATCACAGGATACCGCTGCTCGAAACGATGACCCAGTAATGTTACTCAGGCTCTATGAGCAGGCAGCAGAAAATGGCGAGAAGACTCGACAGACTGAACTTGAGCGGCTTCTTGACCCTGTGTTTGCAGATAGCCAGCATTTTGCCGCGTGGGAAGATATGAAAGCAAAATATCGCACACCGGAGGAATCGGAAGCGCTCACGATGAAAACTCTTGCGCCAAGACTTCTTGAAATGCTCCAGGCTCAGAAAAGCTACATTATGACAACATTTTATGATGCCCAGACGGGCACAAGCGAAGAGCAAGTGCAAGGCGCTCTTGACGTCATACCGACGTCATTCAGCACCGTAGTGCGGAATCTTGGCGGCTCACTACTGAACTAGAAACAAGATTATACTGAATGCATTCTCGCAACGGTCGTTAGTCAATGCGAGAATGCATAACTCAAAAACAAGGAGGTGCAATTATGGCATTAAAAGTCGGAGAACTCTATGGAGAGTTGAGGCTGAATGATTCGGGCTGGAAAGCAACGATGAATTCAGCTCAGAATACATTGCAGAGTTTATCCAGCAATTTAACGGCGCTGGGCGCAACACTCACGGCCAGTGTAACCCTGCCCATCATTGGACTGGGCGCGGCTGCGATTAAGTCCGCTGGCGATATGGAGCAGACGAAAATCGCACTTACAACTATGCTTGGCAGCGCCCAACAGGCGACTTCTTTCATTAAGGATGTGCAGAACTTTGCCGCAAAGACCCCGTTCGAGTTTTCGGGGCTTATTCAAAACAGCAAACAGCTCATCGCATTCGGGTTTGAGGCCAATTCCATCATCCCGGTTATGACGAATCTGGGAAACGCTGTGGCGAGCGTCGGTGGCAACGGCGACACCATCAACCGTATCATTATGCAGCTTGGGCAGATGAAGAGTATCGGCAAGGCGAGCATGGAAGACATCCGGCCTATCGCCGAAGCTGGTGTGCCGGTATTCCGATATTTGGCGCAGGGATTGGGCAAGAGCCAGGGCGAAATCAGCAAGATGGTCGGTGCCGGACAACTGAGCGCAGAAGCGTTCATGGATGGCCTGATGAAAGGCATGTCCAATGATTCCAAGCTCAAGGGCATGATGGACAACCAGAGCAAGACATTCCTCGGGCAGTGGTCAAACCTGAAAGACCAGATATTCCAAACTCTTGTGCCGCTTGGTGAACCACTGATTAAGATTGCAAAAGACATCCTTAAGGCGACCCAGCCTCTTCTTGACATTGTTAAGAGGGTGGCTGAAGGATTTGCAAAGTCCCCAAAGTTCGTGCAGATTCTGGGAGTGACATTCGCTGGGGCTGCCGCGTTGGCTGGGCCTCTGCTGGTTGTGGCTGGCAGCATCGCGGGAGCCATCATCTCAATTATCGCCATTGCGTCGGTTGTGGGGCCTGCGCTCGGGGCCGCCTTTGCGGTTGCGACTGGCCCGGTGGGCTGGGTTGCTGGCGCTATTCTGGCTGTCGGCGCGGCGTTAGTTATTGCCTACAAAAAAATTGCGCCATTCCGGGATGCTGTGAATGAAGCATGCGGGCGGATTAAAGAGGCGTTTGGTGGGTTGTGGGACTCGATAAAGAAGTTGTGGAGCGTGCTTGCGCCGGTGAGAGAGGTGATGGGCGCAGTGGCTGGACGTGCGGCGAAAGCTGCGTTGAGTGGCATTGCTGCTGTGCTCAAAACCATTTCCCAAATCGTTTTAGCTGTGGCTATAAGTATTCAATGGGTGGTGTACCTGCTGAGTAATTTTTTTAATTTATTATTCGGGGGGAAGAACTCGGCGTTTTCTATCTCAGCGGTTAAAAGCACTGAAGCCCTTGCAAACATTATATACACGGCAAATGAAAAAATAAAAAAAGACAAAAAAAGCAACATCGCCGAAGCCGCCCAGGCTGAAATCGACAGCATAATGGACGTCATCAAAAAGCAGCGCGAGCAGGCTGAAGAACGCAGGCAGCAACTTCGCGACGCGATGGGATTCAAGGGCGTGACTGAACTCTGGCGCATGGCCATGGAGGCAGGCATCAAGGGAAGTTTAGGCAGGGCCAAAGAATCAACCGAAATCACGACGGCAAATCTTCCGCAGGCCAAGGAACTGCAGGAAATACGGGCAGAAACAAGACGACTAAACCGGCAAGTTTCAGACCTGAATTCGCTTATCAGGGACAGACTGGGGGTTGTCAGTGGCACTTAGCGAGATGTATTGACACAGCCCGGCACGGGGTAGTATCATACCACCACATGGTAACACGAACCAAGGACGGTTACAGGTGCTTTATAACCGTCCTTGGTTTTGCGAATTACGTTGTTTTGTAATCGTCCTTGGTTTTTTGCCCAAGGTGGAGAATTGAACGGGGTTGTGTTTGCCAATCGGGGACGTGGCGGAATGGCAGACGCGCTTGGTTGAGGGCCAAGTGAGCATAACGCTCATGTGAGTTCGACTCTCACCGTCCCCACCACATGAAAGTCACCGATATGTATCGGTGACTATTTTTATGTACGCTCTCTCCCCATCGACGTCCGCCAAACTCGAAATGAGTCTAGGACATACTTGCAAACGCACGATATCCAGCATCGATCTGATGCTCAAAGGGGCGAATGTTGTAGCATCAAGCAAGCCGGAGACCGTTGTTTTTGTATATAATAAGGCAAAATAGCTGCAAGGTGGCTATGTGTTCGATTATAATGTATTCATGCTGATGCTGGAGTATTGGCTAATGTGCCTGGTTAGTGTTGGGCTAAAGCTCAAGGAGAATTTGTTTCAATGTTAAAGAAACTTCTGAAAACCGCTCCGTTAAGTGTGTTTCTCTTTCTCTATTCGTGGAGCTATGCAGTTTGTGGTAATGATGCATACGTGAAAAGCGAAGGCACCAGATGGACTTTCGGAACGTCCCAAGTGGAACGGACCGTTACTTTGGAAAATGGAAAGTTCCTGCTGAAGAACTTCGTGAACAAAGCGTCTGGCCGTCATTTGCTTCCAATTGGTAATGTGTCTCCTGAGTTCTGTTTGTCATATAACAATGAGGCGTTGAGCGGCGCTTCCGGCAATTGGGAGTTTGTGGATTTCAAGAAAACCAGACTTAATCAGGGCGAACTGCAACTGGACATAACCATTCGCCGCGGGTCGCTTCAGGCAACAAAGAGTTACGTCATATACCCGGTCACCAGCATAATCAGGGAATGGGTTTCATTCAAAAATGTCGGCAGTGAGCCGTTTGAAGTAATGGATCCCTCGTTCCTTGTTTTTCGGATACGGCCCGGCGACAATTCGACACCCACGTTTCACTGGATGACAGGCGGCGAGAACAGGCCCGGCTCCTGGATGTTGAAAACCGAGCAACTCACGAGTTCGGTTGTCCGTGGGTTTGATTCTTATGACCCGTTTCCCTCGGGAGAGAGTGTCGTGGCGACCAAAAAATACCGTCCCGGCTCAATGAGCTATGCCCCCTGGTATGCGCTCTGCGATGAGCAAAGCGGGCAAGGTCTGTTCATTGGCTGGGATTATTTCGGCCACTGGAAGTCATCGTTTGAGATGGACAAAACCGGCGTGATATCGGTGAATCTGGGCCTATCGGGTCACAAACAGACCTTGAATAGCGGCGAGTCGATAACTACGCCCAAAGCATTCATCGGACTCTATCGGGGCGACCTGGATAATGCGGGCAATCAATGCCTCGACTGGCAGTACCGGTACATGTGGGATTACACCAGAGACCGCTGGTTTCCCGGAATACGCATGCTGGGCTACTGGTATGCCGGCACGCAGTGGGGCAGTAACTGGTCGGGCGGCAACGGCGATTTTCGGAGTTGCTTCCTGAAGGTGTTTCGCCTGGCAGATTTGATAAGGTATGTCGGAGCTGATGTTTACCATCGAGACTGGGGCTGGTGGGACAAGGCCGGCGATTGGAACGGCCCGGATTGGCGTGCTACAGGCGATTACCTGGGTAAATCCGACATCGGCCAGCTGATTTATGCTTTTGTCTATCACGCGGAACCGGGCTCCAAGATAGCCAATGAACACCCGGACTGGTTGATTCGAGACACATTCGCCACGAATTTAGTCATGTTGTGCGACCTGTCGCGGCCGGATGTGGTAGAAGGCCTGGGCAAGGTGCTCGACCGTTTTGCCACCGATTGGGGCGCGTATGAGTGGAGAAACGACAGCGTGTTCGCAGGTCCCATAGATGGCGACGACACCGTTCTGCTGGCCCAGGATCAAGGCATGCGCAAGTTAACTGAGGGTTTTCTGGACAGGAATCCCGACTGCGCATTCCAGGCGGTTAATTTCGGAGGTACGTATGCCGGCTACGATTACGTTCGTTACGCTTCCTGCATTTCTTTCAGTGACGGCGGCGTGGGGGCTTTGAGAAACTATTACGGTTCTCTGCTCTTCCCGCCGGACAAGACGAGCGACATCCCGGACGTATGGCAGCCGGACAGCTACGACAAGGCAACATGGCGCGGATTGCTCTGCATGAATTTCGATATGACCGGCGATACCATCGATCCGGCCAAGCTGGAAGGTGTCCGCGAGCTTATAGATATATACCATTATCTTCAAAAGAACGGCGTCGTCGGCAGATGGGTCAAGGTTTATCGTCCGATAATAACCGGCGACGACCCCACAATGTATTTCCAGAGGCTCAGCGGTGACTGCAAGCGTGGAATTATCATCCCGAAGCGCCTTGCGCCGTCGGCAGTTACGATTCAGCCCAAAGGATTGCTTCCGAATCAGACATACATCGTCTCCTTCCAGGAATCCGAGGCAACGCAGAAGAGAACCGGCGCTGATTTGATGGCAAATGGCGTAAAGATCGAAAAGATGCTTCCCGGCGAGCTGATTTACCTCAATCTTCCAATGCATCCGGGCAGCAAGCTGGACAAAGAGCCGCCTGTCGCTCCGTCGAATGTGGTGAAGTCTGCAGGCGAAAATATGGGATTTCCGGGAGTCGATCTTCGCTGGAAACCCAGTAAGGACAATAATTGGGTTTCGTACTATCAGATCATAAGAGACGGCGTGGTCATAGACAAGGTCTCCAAAGGAAGTTACTACTTTGACCACTCCGCTGGAGCTGATGCGGCTTCGCTCTATGAAGTCGTTGCGGTAGACGGCGCTGGCAATATCTCGGTTAAAGCTAAAGCGTCAGGTGTTGCCGTGAGCAGGTCTGATATTTATGACGATGCGGACAGCAACTTTATGTTCACCGGCTCATGGCAGCACGAGAAAGATCAGCTGCCTGCTCACGCGAAAACAGTCAGTTCATCCAATGAGAAGGGCGCCATCGTCGAGATCAAGTTCTCCGGCAAGCAAGTATTGCTATTCGTTAACCTGGGACCCGATTGCGGTAAGGCGGCTATCAGTATAGATGGAGGCCCAGCCGAGGTTGTAGATACATATTCAGCGGACACGCTATGGGGCACGTGTCTATTCAGAAAGAATCTCGATAGTGACGGCCCACATATAATGCGGCTTGAAGTATTGGATGAACGCAGCGAGAAGTCGAAAGATACATACATCAGGCTGGATGGCATCCGAATAGAGCACTAGAGTCAACAGCGGGGGATATTATTGATGAAGATCAGGATCATACAATTGATGGTGTGCATGTTTTTGCTGCTGTCTGCGGCGGCCGTTAATGCGACGGTGCTAGTAGAGATGCCGCGTGAAGACGGCATGCTGCCTTACACGTCCGAGCTGCTCAAAGAACGGCTTATGCTGCTTACCGGTGAGGAAGTCAAAATCGTATCCGCCGGCGCGCACAAAGCGGATGTGCGCCTCAAGTTCGACAAGTCAATTGAGAAGCAGCTCGGCTCAGAAGGTTACCGGATATCCACCGGCAAAGACGGTGCCACCATTTCCGCCGCCAGCCCTAGTGGTCTTCTGTATGGAGCCTGCGGCCTGATCGAATGGATTATGGCCGAGACAACTCCCAATCTTGCCAACAAGCAGGATGTGGACATAGACTTTCCGGTCAAGGCTGGCCAGGCGGCGAAGTTCTTCCGCGCCATGCCTAAGACAACCATAGAGGACAAGCCGTACTACTCCACCAGAGGTGTGGAACTTTCTAACCTTGGTCTCGGTGTGGCCGATCTCATAGACACTCCCAAGGGTGCGGAGAAATACAACAGCTACAGTCAAGTGTCAGGTGGGTTCCGGGACACTGTCGAGGTATGGAAGAACTGGTGCGATTGGTGTGCACGGCACCGGATGAATTTCATAACCAGCTGGCCTTACAGCGCGGGCACCAACTGGTGGGATCTTGCGAGCGACCCGATGACCAAGGGCACCAGCGTATACGATGCCGATGAGATCGAACGCTCCGCCGAAGTCAGGGAGAGCCTGTTCAAATACGCTCGCACTCGAGGCCTCGTTCCTTACCTGATGAATTACGTGCCCGGAGCAGCGTCCCCGGCGATCAATCGCGCTTATCCCGATATAATAGGCGTGAGCACCCAACCCGATTATCCAACGCCTTACAAGCTGGTCGGCACAAAGGCAGTGGATATGTTCCGCGTTCAGATACGAGCAATAATGCGCACTTATCCATCCCTTGGGGGTCTGCATCTCCGATGGTGGGGCGAGTCTTTCTTGAGCCGCGGCGAAGGCCATGCGCAGTTGGAAGGCCTCGCGCTTGCCATCATGGAATCTGCTAAGGAAGCGCGTCCTGACGCCCGATTCATAATGAGCGGCTACTTCCGTAGCGGTGGCACTAAGGAGTTCGCCGCGAAGCTGCCGCAGGGGTCTACAATCCAGTCCAAGTGGGGTCTCCAAGTCCATAAGACACAACGCTTTAATGGGATTGGAGGCGACTGGGAGCCGAGCGTGGACCCCGACGTTCCATTCGACAGAATTCGGGAAGTGGAAAGGCCGTTCCTTATCAGCCAGAATCTGCCCGGAGAGGAGTACCATCCAATTGGTGGTGTCCAGTACAGGTCTCTTGCCAAAGGAGTGGATAAGTATTTCCGCGCAGCCGACCAGGTTCCCAACCTCGATGGGTTCGCCACTGTCTCCGGCGAAAAAGACCACGAATGGATCACCGAGACCAACTATATCACCTTTGCGCGTCTGAATTGGAATCCCGGAAAGACTGATGTCAGTTCATTGATCCGCAATTACCTGACCACCCACTATGGTTCTAAGGTATCTGAACCCGCGTTCAAGGCGCTCGAACTCACCCAGGACGCACTGGAGGAGTGGGTGCTGGACTTCGCGGGCATCGCGCCATACATGGATTATTCGCGTATTTCCGGCATGTTCGGTTTGCAGCGGGCCCAGAGTCTTAATCCCACACAGCTCAAAGAACGACTGGCGGTAGTGACGGCAGAAGCCGGGAAACTGGCTGAAGCATATCGGCTTGTGAGTCAAGCGGAGCAGGACGTTATAAGTGAGGGGAAGGCTTCCTATTCGGACTTTCTCATCCAGACCAAGTTCTACGCCGATTTCATAGAGTCACGCAGGCTGATGGCTGATGCGTCCAACGACAAAGCCGCCAACAACTTCGACTCAATGGCTAAAAAGCTCATGCAGCTAAAGGAGATGGACAAGCAAATGCTGCAACTGGCGATGTCCAAGCCCAACATCTCCGACGATTTCGAGATGGAGGGCATGAAAACGGCAGTCAATATGCCTCCTTCTATCGAGGATGAGATTCGACAGATAGATGGCATTCTTAAACCCGAGGTGCTCTCCAGCTTCGATATCGACGCCGGTCTGACAGCCAAGTAGGGCGCCAACTTGTATTGAAGGAAGAGGCCCACTGAATATGCCGGCCTCTTCCCATCTCTGAATATGGCGCCGATCTCATTGTCCACACCGTATGAATGTCACCGATTTGTGTCGGTGACTGTTTTTGTGTACATCCTCCTGCCAATCGACGCGTTCACACTACTCTTCATGATGTCAATATAACATGCTCATCGGGCCGCCACTGTGTTACCGGTTGTCAAATTCAGCGACAGTATTTGCACTTTGTATGACATGACTCACTGAAAAAGCATACTCAAAATATCACAGCCAATTATATGTGTGCTCTGCTATAATACAGCCACAATATCCCAGTTAACATCGAAAAGGAGTCGACGCGAATGGTCAAGTTGTTCAAAAGGTTACTGATAGTTCTTTATGCGTATGTGTTGTGCCTGGGAATGACGGCTTTTGCTAATGTCAAGTCAGACTTCCTGTCCTCAAATTCTAATGCAAGTGATTGGGAAGTCGGTTTTTGGGACGATGACGGCCAGGGCATAGCGGGCTGGTGTCTAGACAACTGTCCCGGTTCTGAGGTTGGCATCACAATGAATTATACCGATCAGCCCATCGCTGGATACGGTGTTTATTGGGAGCCCGGCGGAGCCAGGCTTATGGATGACATGTTTACGAGAAATTCTGCTGATGAAACGGGCGGGATATCCGCATCTGTCGATACTGCGAAGGAGGCGATGTAGAAATGAGACGAATCTTCATATTTGCAATCATCTGTTTTTGTGCGCTTGCTGCTTCTTGCCAGACAGGCGCGGATATACTTCGGGTCAAAGTTGGTGGTACCGGTAACGGCACCAGTTGGGCGAATGCGTACGGCAAAATACAAGATGCTATCACCGCTTCGTCTGAGGACGATAGGATCTGGGTTCAGGGCTATTCTGACACCACGGTTTATAACGAATGCATCACACTGAAAAATGGTGTTTCGATTAAGGGCGGATACGTAGGCGATAACAACAATAATACTGATGACGACTTGCGCGATATCGGCGACAATCCGACTTACGTCACGACCATTTCTGCCTCAGGCTTGGATAGTTGTGTGGTCTATGCAGATGGCATAACCAACACCGAGGGCACTATTATCGAGTACTGCACCATCCGGGACGGCGTCGGTAAGCTGGTTTCCAACTACCGATACGGCTGCGGTGTATGTTGCATAAGCGCCTCACCGACTATCAGCCACTGCCGAATTTGCACCAATTACTATGATGAGAGCGGCACATATACTTATCATGGCGGTGGAATATATGGAGATGCCGACTCAACTCCGGTGATACAGAACTGTGTAATTGTGTCGAATACGAGTGATTGTGGTGGCGGGATATATTTGTATCAAGGTATTTGCACTGACAACAATATTTCCTCGAACCGTGCATGGGGACAAGGTGGTGGAGCCAGTCTTGGAGGTTCCGGTGCCACGGAATCAACCTTTACCGGCAATACAGTCAGTTCAAACCATGCTGTTTACGGCGGTGGTGGCGTATTTCTTGGCA
Organism: bacterium; assembly: GCA_021372295.1. GTDB lineage: Bacteria > Armatimonadota > UBA5829 > UBA5829 > UBA5829 > UBA5829. Next base: position 29,363 of record JAJFUS010000027.1, read on the forward strand.
ATGGATCCGCTTATACTGTATTTTCAGATAATCTAATTGATAGTAATGGCGTAATTGATGATGGCGGTGGCATTTCTGCCTTAGGTTCATGCAGTATCTTGAATAACAGGATAACCAACAATTCTGCATGGGGGTGCGGCGGAGGTATTTTCTGGTATGAAGGTTCCTCATCGGGCAGCCTATATAACAACGTCATAAGTGGCAATAAGGCATATACATGGGGTAAAGGAGCCTATATAAGTTCAAGCGCCCACACGGAAATAGTCAATAACACAATTGTGAATAACACAAGTCAAGATGGCGGTATTAATCCATGTGCTATCTACCTGACTGGCGGCACTGTTGGACTATACAACAATATTATCGCCAATAATTCCACGTACGGTGTTTATACTGTCGGGCAGATTACTTATTCCTATTACAACTGTTTATATAATAACGGCACAGACTATAACGTAACCCCGGTTAACAGCCTGGGCAATATCAATACATCTCCCAGCTTTGAGACAGACGGTTATCATCTGGCGGCGAATTCTACTAATTGCATCGACGCCGGTTACTACGATATCGTTGCTTGGGATACAGATATTGACACTCAGCCTCGTGTCCAAGGCAACAATGTCGATATCGGCGCTGATGAGATTGACAATGACCCGCCAAGGGGAAGTATTGTGATTAGCGGGAGCGATGTGTTGTATACGCTGTCGACTACTGTCACTCTAATTCTCCACGCAACCGATTATTCCAGCGGAGTCTATCAGATGCGCTTCAGCAATGATGATTCAACTTGGAGTGAATGGGAGAGCTATGGATCCATTAAGAGCTGGACTCTGGCCTCCGGCGACGGTGAGAAGACTGTTTACGTGCAGTATAAAGATAATGCCGGCAATGTGTCTGCCAGTTTCAGTGACCGCATATACCTGCGTGTTGGTAATAAGGTTATATATGTAAATAACCAGACAGGCAATGACAATAACTATGGATTCACCTGGGCCACTGCGAAGGCGACTATCTGGAGAGGCGTTCAAGCTGCGCAGAGTGGCGATGAGGTGTGGGTAGCCGAGGGAACATATACTATTACCGTTATTTGCCCCACCAAGTCCAATATTGGCATATATGGTGGCTTTGCCGGCGATGAGCTCAATCGTAATGACAGAGATTGGGTTACACACGAAACCATAATCGATGGTAGTGCGAATTATCTCGTAGTGGACGTTCCCATTGAGGGCAGCGGATCAGTCATAGATGGCTTTACCTTCCGCAACGGTGTCCCTTATGATGTTGGTGGGTACATATGGTGCTCTGGCTCAGTCACCATTGCCCATAACAAGGTACTCATTGATGAGGCAGATTCTGCAATTTACATTGATGCAGCAGCAACGTTTCATGACAACCTTGTTATTGCAAGCTTTTTGAGTGGTGAGCCTATCAAGAATGGTGTTGTAGTTGGGTCGGGTGCGCAAATATTCAACAACACGATCGTTAACGCCTGTATAGCGTATAGTGACAGCGGCACCTACGCAGTGGATAATAATATCATAGCGAATTGGGGAGATACCGCGACAATCACTTTGGATGCTGATTCCTGTTATAACAACTGTTTCTATGGTTTCGACGCAGCAGACATCATAGGTGTCAACAACAACTTCTCAGGCGATCCACTGTTTGTGGACTCAGCGAACGGGGATTATCATTTATCAAACATCTCGCCATGTATCGACGCCGGTTTGGGCAGTGTTGTGGGTACTGGCTGGCTGGATATTGATAATCAGCCTCGCATCCAGGGCAACAGCGTGGACATTGGTGTTGATGAGGTCGACAATGTTGTTCCGGTCGGCAGTGTGCTGATAAACCAAGGTGACACTTACGCACAATTAGCGGACGTGGTCTTAACTCTCACGGCGACGGATGCCGTCAGTGGCGTTTCCAAGATGCGTTTCAGCAATGACGGTTCAACTTGGAGCAGTTGGGAAAACTATGATACCAGTTGGGACTGGACTCTGGCTTCCGGCGACGGAAACAAGACCGTCTATGCGCAGTTTAAGGATAATGCCGGCAATGTTTCTGCAACCTATAGTGACAGCATATACTTGCGTGTTGGTGAGAAAACCATATACGTCAACGGTCAAACCGGCAGCGACAATAACTACGGGTTTACCTGGGCGAGTGCAAAGGCGACTGTTTCCGGAGCTATCAGCACTGCATTAAGTGGCGACCAGGTGTGGGTGGCGCAAGGAACATATTATGGGTGTATTACCCTGCCTGTGGGCGTGAAGCTGTATGGTGGATTCCCGACAACAAGCGAAAGCATACCCAATCCTGGTTTGAGCGACAGAGATTGGACAACAAATGTCTCAATATTGGATGCCAATGGTGCCGCAAGCACCGTGATATGCAATGTGGGTGTTACGAATACAAGTGTCATAGACGGTTTCACGATAACCAATGCCACCAGCACAAGTGGGATTAAGTGCACAGACGCGCATCCGGTTATTTCTCACAATATTATTGATATCAATGCGGTAAGCGGCATTTCATGCTGGGGCAATTCGCATCCCACCATTTGGGGGAATATCATATGTGATACAGCAACTTCAGCATCGCCATTATATGGTGAAATATATGATGGTATAGATATCAATGATACCTCATCTCCGCTGATAGTCAACAACACCATTGTTGATTTGCCGTGCAACGGCATTCATCTGACCAATAGACTTACTGTTTTTCCAACGATCGCCAACAACATTATTGCATACAACTCACGTGGGATATGTAGCGATGGCATCAATACGACCTCTGTCCTTGTGAATAATCTTGTAGCCGTTAATAGCACCAATTATGTCTACGTTACAATGGGGGCCACCGACCTTATTCCATATGCCCCTGGCTTTGTTGACCGATCTGGCGCAGATTACCACTTGATAGCAACTTCGCACGCCATTAATGGTGGTGATAGCAGCTACGTTGGTGAAGATTGGACTGACATTGATGGCGAGTCTCGTATAATGGGTTCGCATGTAGATATCGGCGCTGATGAATTTGTTGATTTTGCTGCTCCAACTAATGGAAGCATTGTGATCAATAGTGGCGCTGAGAATACTGAATCTCTTAGCGTTACCCTGACTCTTTCTGCAACTGATGACTATAGCGGCGTGTATCAGATGCGTTTCAGCAATGATGGCTCGACCTGGAGCGATTGGTATAGCTATGCAACCACTAAGGGTTGGACTTTAGCCGCCAACGCTGCTGCGGAAAAGACAGTATACGTTCAGTTTCAAGATAAAGCATATCAAATATCTGACAGCTACAGCGATACAATTGTATTGGTGGATATAACACCTCCTACTGGAAGCGTTGGTATTTCAGGAAGTAACGGTACCTGTACGCTTACTACATCAGTAACCCTTGTCTTGAGTGCGTCAGATTCGGGAAGCGGCGTGTATCAGATGCGTTTCAGCAATGACGGTTCGACCTGGAGCGATTGGGAGAGCTATGCAACCAGTAAGAGTTGGACTCTGACTTCCGGCGAAGGGGAAAAGATAGTCTATGCGCAGTTCAAGGACTATTTCGGAAATGTAGCTGACGCCTCTGACGCGATATATTATCGTGTTGGTGAGAAGATTATATATGTTAATGCCGCAACAGGCGATGACGATAACTATGGATTTACCTGGGCGACTGCGAAGAAGAGTATCTACGGTGCCACATATCAGTTTGTGCAAAGTGGCGATGAAATATGGGTTGCCGCGGGGCAATATTCCAACATTGTCTCCGGCTTTATCAGTGTGCCCAACGTTGCGATATATGGCGGCTTTTTGGGCAGTGAAACCTCACTCGATCAAAGAAACTGGGTTGCCAACGAGACCGAAGTCATCAACTGGGGAGAAGCTTCCTGGGGATATATTGGTCTTTCTGGGCTGGTCATAGATGGTTTTACCCTTACTGATGTGTCTTCCCGAGGGTGGACCAGCGCAGTTACTATGGCTCATAATAAGATATGGATAACTGAGGCGGATGAAACAATCAACTTAAGTGCGGCAGTGGCGTTTCATGATAACTTGGTTATAACAGACACGTCGCAAATGTATGGCGAGACCATTACGGGTGGCGTTGCATTCGGATCAGGTGCGCAAATAATTAACAACACACTTATCGACACCAAGATATCGTACAGCGGCACTGGCACATATGCACTTAAAAACAACATCGTTGCAAATTTGGGAGACACTTCTACACTTTCCTTGGATCTTGCCTCATGCTACAACAACTGTTTCTACGGGTTCGATGTGCCGGGCGTTATCGGGAGCAACGGCAATTTTTCCAGTGATCCTCTGTTTGTGTATAAGGCGCATTATTGCGGTGACTACCACTTGACTTACGCTTCTCCGTGCATCGATACCGGACTTGACAGCGCTGTCGTGTCTGATCTGGATCTGGATAAGAATGATCGACAAATTGATCTTGCAGTAGGAACCTCGGGTGTCGCGGTAGATATTGGCGCTTACGAATATCCAGACTTGGCTTCTCCAAGTGGAAGTATCGTGATCAAAAATGGCGATGCGTATACGCAATCTACTACTGTCGACTTGACCCTTTCCGCAACTGATGATTATAGCGGCGTGTATCAGATGCGCTTCAGCAATGATGGCTCGACTTGGAGCAGTTGGGTAAACTACCAAACCAGCTCAAGCTGCTCTTTGACTTCCGGCGACGGCACAAAGACCGTTTATGTTCAGTTTATGGACAATGTAGGACGTGTGTCCGGTTCCTTCAGCGATACCATCATTTTGGATACAACATCTCCCACAGGAAGTATTAGTATTTCAAACGGAGCCCTTTACGCGACTGCGACATCAGTGACTCTTAACTTGAGCGCATCAGATGCTCGGAGTGGCGTATATCAGATGCGCTTTAGCAATGATGGCTCGACGTGGGGCAATTGGATTAATTATGCGACCAGCGCGAGTTGGTCTCTGACCTCCGGTGACGGAGAGAAGACCGTATATGCTCAGTTCAAGGACAATGTCGGCAATGTGTCGGCCAGCTATAGCGACAAAATATACCTGCGCGTCGGTGCGAAAACCATATATGTCAATGGCGAGACGGGCGGCAACAATAACTATGGATTCGCATGGGCGAGTGCGAAGGCGACCGTTTCAGGAGCTATCAGCGCTGCATTAAGTGGCGACCAAATATGGGTAGCGCAAGGAACGTACGAAGAATGCATTACATTGCCCAGCGGCGTGAAGCTGTACGGTGGATTTGAAGGCACGGAGTCAGTGAGCACCGGGCGGCGTTATGCTTCATATGAGACGATACTGGATGGAGACGGCTTTGATACCAGCGTCGTGACAATTCCCGCAAGCGCCACAAGCGCTACTGAGATAAACGGATTTACAATTCGGAATGGCGCAGGCACTTTAGTCGGAGTTAAAAAATACGGCGGCGGCATTATATGCAATAGCAGCAGTTCTCCAGTCATATCTAACAACAAGATAATTTCAAATATAACTAACGACGGCGGCCAAGTGAGTGATCCCACCGTTGTTTTTCAGGGTGCTGGTATATACTGCGGAAGCGGATGCACGGCAACTATCATCAATAATCTGATTGCCGGTAACGGCATGTACGGTGGCACCGCAAATTCATCGGTTGGAGGTGGCATCAACTGTGACGGATGTAGTGGTGTTCTGCTTGTAAACAACACGATAGTGCGAAACGCTGCGGATCACGCAGTTGGTGTGCTTGTCAATAACAACGGCGTGATGACTGCATCTAATAACATCCTAGCATATAACTTTGGTAGGCCGAACACTGGTGGTTTTGGCTTATATCTGTCGACTGGCACATTGACCACACATAACAACTGCAGCTATCCAGAAAGTAATAACACTCACAATGCTGATTCAAGTACAGACATCAAGTCATCTCCGGGTTTTGTCAGTTTTACCGATAACACATCGCTGCCTGTTACCGGCATGGACTTTCATCTGGTGCTGACTTCCCTTTGTATTGACGCCGGGTATCCCAGTGCAGTCGGAACAGGTTGGACGGATATAGATGGAGACACACGAAGCCTCAACCTGTGTGTAGACATTGGGGCAGATGAGCACGGATATACCGATACAACTTTGCCCTCGGCTCCTGTCGTATCTGACGAGGGCGTATATACCTCATCGACCACCCAGCTTAGCGCTACCTGGACTGCGTCAACTGACACAGGTCGCGGTTTGAAAGGCTATGAGATTGCACTATCAGAAGGCGGGACCGAAAATCTCGCATGGACGTATGTGGGTAACGTTACCAGCTATACACTGACCGGGCTCAGCCTTAACTATGGAACCATATACTTTATCGCAGTGCGCGCAGTTGATAGAGCAGGGAATTACAATACTGGCATGTCAGATGGGATCATGCCGCAGAAGACCGTGTATGTCAAAACCAGCGCCAACGGCGGCAGCGATGCTAATAATGGGCTAAGCTGGACGTCAGCCAAAGCCACATTCACAGGAGTTACAGGCGCATTGTCAATTGCTCCGGCCGGAACTATTATAAAAGTTGCCGCAGGGACATATAACGAGGCTATAGAATGTAGCGAAGTCTTTCTTTATGGAGCCTATCCATCCGCCGGCGGGGAGACTCGAAATTACACTAACAATATAACCACCATCAATGCCTCAGGTATTGCAGCCAGTGCGGTCTACATAAACAGTGATGATACGCCTTGGGGCTGTGCTGTCATAGATGGCTTTACGATAACCGGAGGATCGGGGACGGATGGTAAAGGCGGAGGTGTTTATGCAGATGGTTGTGTATCAGGTGACGGCTATTTGGTCATCAGCAATTGTCACATTACCTGCAATACCGCCGAGAATGGAGGCGGCATCTACGGCTACGGAGCAACCATCATTGATAATGTGATCGATTACAATACTGTCAGTGATCAATATACAGCCACAGGCGCAGGTATCGCGTTTAGGTGTAATGGTGTTATCTCAGGAAACACGATCACTCATAACACAGGCGATAGCGATCAACTGGGTTATGGTGGCGGCATTTATGTCAGTTCTAGTGCTATTGCCGGCCTTACAATCAGTGGCAACTTAATTGAATTGAATACCATGCTTGGCGACACAATCTCAAGAGGTGGCGGTATCAGTATGAAGTGCAGTGGAGCGGTTGTTGCCGACAATATAATTGCAAAGTGCAAGGCGGAGGTAGGAGCAGGTATATATAGTGAAGAGACTGATTGTGATGCCGCAAACAACACCATAGTCAATATGTATGATGAAAACGGCAGTGCAAACAATGGCGAGGCCGTGAATGGCTGGTTCAGTGTATTCTTCAACAATATCATTGCCTATAATGGAACTGGGCTAAATGGTGGTGGGTCATGGCTCCAGACCAAGAATTACTTCTACTCAAACGACGACAACGGAGATATCAGCAGCAACGACATTGCTGCCAGTGTGAGCCCTGGTCTGACCAGCACGTATCATCTTAGCTCAACTTCCCCATGTATTGACGCAGGGTATCTGTATTGGAACGCGTATATAGATGTAGACTATGACTACGACGGGCAATATAGAGAGAACAATATAGTTGACATAGGGGCAGACGAGTACTACCAGTAAGACCTTCACGACGTTCAGGATCGCGGATTGTTTATCATGTTCGCGATCCTGAACATCATTACACCGACTTGAATTCCTCTTCCACCTTCACCACATCGTAATCGGCCACGATATGGCCGTCCTCCACCATCACAATCCGCTCGGCTTCCTGCGCCAGGCGATCGTCGTGAGTGACAAGCACAAACGCAATTCCAAACTGCGAGTTGAGCTCGCGGAGCATATCGAAGACGAGCGCGCCATTCTGGCTGTCGAGGTTGCCGGTGGGTTCGTCGGCTAGAATCAGCTTAGGTTGATTCGCAAGCGCCCTCACGATTGCCGCGCGCTGCTGCTGGCCGCCCGAAAGCTGGGTGGGACGAGCCTTCATTTTGTCGGCAAGACCCACCTTCGCCAGGAGATGTTTCACCCACTCAAGTTCGTCCCTGCTCGCGCCGCCCTTGCGGATTGAAAGAGGCATCATGGCATTTTCCAGCACGCTGAACTCGTTCAAGAGGTAGTGAAACTGGAATATGAACCCGATGGTATCGCCGCGCAGTGCCGCCAAGCCCTCGTCGTTCAGGGTCGAAGTGTGTTTGCCGTTGATTATCACATCGCCCGAGGTCGGTCTGTCGAGCGCGCCAATCATGTTGAGCATCGTGCTCTTGCCCGAACCAGACGCCCCCACCACAGCCGTGAACTCACCGGGTTCCACGCTGAAATTGACTCCTCGCAGCGCCCATGTCCCTACGCCTTCGCCATATCTTTTCGCAAGGTTTACGGTTTGGACGACCGGTATCGCGCCATTGTTATCCACGTCTTATCGCCTCCACCGGATCGAGCCTTGATGCGCGCCACGCGGGAACCAGACTGCTCATCAGGCCGACCACAATCGCCACAACCGATGCCGCCATCACATACTTTATGTCCCAGTTCATCGGCACGATTGTAGCGGGTCTGCCGCCGAACGTCTCGCCCGGAGCCGGGATATTCATCACCAGGAAACACAGCCCCGTCCCGATTCCCGAGCCCAAAACCGCGCCGCCGATGCCCACGCCCAATCCTTCGAGCACGAATATCTTTTGAATCTGCTTTGCCGTCGCGCCCATACTCTTTAAGATGCCGATATCGCGCGCTTTCTGGACGACAAACACAATCATCACGCTCGCGACCCCGAATGCCGAGGCCATCAGCGTCATCGCCTGAATAATCGCGGCGGCAGTGTTCTGAGCGCGCAGCGTGTCCAGAAACGCCTTGTTCGACTCCATCCAGCTCGTCACCTTAAGCGTCGAGAAACTCCTGATTTCTTCCGCGATGCTCTTCGCGCTGAACAGCCCCCTGCCGCGCACGTTCAGAGTGGTCACGTCTTTGCCGATATTAAACATCGCCTGCGCCGCGGATAGACCCGTGTAAACCCACGATTCATTTGCCTGGTCCATCCCCATATCGAAAAGGCATGCGACCCTGAAAGTCTGAATAATTCCCTGATCTGAGACGAGCCTTATCCGGCTGCCGAGTTTTGCGCCGATATCGTCGGCCAGTTTCACGCCTATCGCAGCGTTCTGACTATCCACACTGTTGAAATCGCCTTCGACGACCCTGTTCTGCAGTGACATGACCTTCATCTGCTGGGACGGAACCACGCCGATTATCATCGCGCCGACAGTCTTAGCCCCGCGGCTGACAAACCCGCTTCCCTCGGCCGATGGCGCCACTCCTGCCACGTCCGGCAGCCCGCGGACAGTCTCGCAGACGCGCTCCCACTGCCGTATCTTGCGCTTTTGGGTGGACATTTTTTCGAGGTCGGTCACCACCGTCCCCCTGACTCCGCCCTGATCCGAGACCTGCCATAGAGGCTTGGCTCCGGGCGTCTCGGCCTCGACGGTAACATGAGGGATCGAACCGACCATGTCCTCGATCAGCCCAATCTGCAATCCGTTTATGAGCGACGACAAAAACACCACCAGCAGCACACCCACCGCCACCGCGCCGACCGTGAGTTCGGTCTGGCCGTGACTTGTAAGCAGATGCCGCCACGCCACTTTTAGCTCGAATTTCTTCAAATCGCTATCTTCCTAACGCTTTGACATCTGAGTTCGCAGTGACGTTGGTCGCGTCCCTGATTACCCGTTCGCCATCTTTCAGGTCGCCCGAGACCACTATCCCGTCCCTGCCGACCGCTCCGGGAGTCACCGGTACGGGCAGAGCCTTGCCGCCGCGCAATACAAACACAGCCGACCCTCCGCCATATCGAGTGACGGTATCGGCGGGAAGTATGATTCGTCTTGCTGAGCGCTTCGTGACTATATTGACGTCCACGGTGAGGTCAGGGCGCAGCCACGCGGCGGACTGAGTGAGGCTCAAGAGCACTTGAACCGTGCCGCGCTCCGAGTTCACTTTCGACCCGAGATCCGTCACCACGGCATGCAGTTCGCGGCCGGGGAATGCGTCAGCCGTTATCACGGCCTGCTGCCCGATTGTCAGAGCGCTGAGGTTTTCCTCATCGGTCTCGACCTCGACCAACGGTTTGGTCATCTCATGTAGGACGACCAGCTTTTGACCCGGCGAGATAGACTGTCCTTGCTCCACAGGCACGTCGGCGACAATTCCCGTAAACGGCGCTGTGAGCTCAGACTTGGAAGTCATATCCAGGGAGCGGCGATATTCGGCTCTGGCTTGGTCCACTTTCGCCCGAGCGGCGCTAACGTCTTCATATCGAGGCTGTGCGAGGATCGTGTTGAGCCGTTCTCTGGCCGACGCCACATTGGTCTCTCGACTGGCTCTGGCTTCGGCAAGACCCGCGTTGGCCTCGGCTATCTCGTCGGAGCTCGCTCCCTCTTTAATGAGGCTCAATCGCGACTTCTGCGCATCGGCGCTCGACCTGGATGTGACCACCGCGACTTTCGCATCATCCAACTGAGACTCGGATATCGCGCCCTGTTTATAAAGTTTTTGCAATCGACCGTAATCGAGTTCGGCTTTAGCGAGGATGTCCTGACGACGCTGCAGTTCGGATTGAGCTTCTGCCACTTCCTGCGGCCTGGAACCGCGCTTGACGGTTCTCAGTTTAGCTTCAGCCTGATTGATTCTCGCTTGACCGACAGACTGTGCCTGGGCAAGCTGCGCTCTGGCCTCGCGGATTTCTGAAGGAAGCGGGCCGCGGCTGGCGCGCGCAAGTTCGGCATTGGCACTCTCTAGAGCAGCTCGGGCCGCCTCGGCGCTCGAACGAAGCTCGGGTTGCGCCAGAGCGAGAAGCGGCTGTCCGGCCGTCACCGAATCGCCCTCTTTGACGTATATACTTTTGATGACACCCGAGGAATCCAGCCCCAAATCGGCTACGCGGCTGCCTCGGATTTTGCCCGTCGCGCCGATGGTCTCCGCAGTGGTGACGGTTTTGACGACGGCCACATTGACACTATCCGGCGCGCTCACATATTGGTATAATGCCAGCGCAATAATTCCCGGCACAGCCAGCTTAGCAAGGCGCTTCCACTGGTTGGTCACAAATGCTGTCGCCCACGATAGTCGACGAGTGGGAATCGGGACAGACGGCGCGCTGTCCTGGGCGACGGACTCGGAATAGTAGTCCGAGCCGGTTCGAGCTTCTTTTAATTCTTCCGGCAATACTCCACGCATCCTGCGCAACGTACCTCCCACAATCCGCGTATTAATCCGTGTTAGAATACGGAAGCTGCACATGAAATAGTTCATTCATGGCGCTGCAAACAAAACTATTGTAACACTTGTCGAAAAATCGCCCAAGCTGGCAGACGCGTGGATACAGCTAAAGACTGGAGTCAGAATGTCCAGGAAACAGGGTTTCCTGGCAGAGTCTCTTGCAAAGCCCCAAATTTAGCGCAAATCCGAGCGCATGGTTTAACTCAGGCGGGCTTTGTGTATCATGGTGATGAGTTAGGTTTTTTGACTTTTCAACGGACTCATCTTATACTCATGAATGTGATTGACGAACTGAGAGAACTATACAAATACCGTGACATGCTCAAGCAGCTTGTGGTGCGCGACCTCAAAGTGCGCTACAAGAACTCTGTGCTGGGGTTTTTCTGGTCGCTGGCGAACCCATTGGTGCAGGTCGCCACGATTACCATAGTAATCAAATATGTAATGCGGCTGGATATACCAAACTACTCGGCATACCTGCTGGTGGGCTATCTGCCGTGGGTATTTTTTCAGATGACTCTGCTGGACTCCAGCCAGGTAATCCTTATGCACCGTGACTTGCTGCGAAAGGTCTACTTTCCGAGAGAACTGCTGCCGCTGTCGGTAGTGATAGCAAACGTGATTCACTTTGTTCTGGCTCTGGTGGTGTTCTTTTCATATTTGCTGTTTTACCGAGTTTTTCTGCACGGCGCTCCGATTGCGCTCACCGCAGCGTGGCTGCCCGTGCTGATATTGCTCCAGACACTGCTTTTGGTTGGGCTGACGTTCATCGTCTCGTGCATGAACGTGTTTTTCGACGACACCAAGTACCTCCTGACCGTGCTCTTGAACGTCCTCTTTTACCTGACGCCGGTGATGTATGTTTCGGAGTTGGTTTACACCAGGCTGCCTGAGGCGCATCGTGGGCTGCTGTTCAAACTCTATCTGCTTTGCCCGCTCAATATGCTCACTGAAGCCTATCGCAAGACTCTTCTGCCGGCGTTTCATGGTGGCATAAAAGGGTCGGAAATAAGCAGTGTCCCGCTGGATTATGGCATGCTCGGCGTGTGTGCGATTGTCTGCATATTGGCGGCAATCGGCGGTTATGCGTATTTCAACGCCCGAAAATGGCTGTTCGCGGAGCGAGTGTAGATGAAACCAGCGATACAACTCACCGACATCACAAAGACGTTCCTAATGGTTCACGAGAAACAGACCTCGCTGAAGTCGGCGATTCTGTCGTTCAGACGGACTCCTTCGCAGAAGTTGCTCGCTATCAAGAGCCTCAATCTGACCATCGACTGCGGCGAAACAGTCGCCATTATCGGCAGGAACGGCTCCGGCAAGAGCACGCTGCTGAGAATAATCGGCAGAGTCTACAAGCCCAATGGCGGGAATGTCGAGGTGAATGGACGGATGTCGACCATGCTCGACCTGGGTGCGGGTTTCCACCCTGAGCTTACGGGTCGCGAAAACATATTTTTTAATGGCGCGATCATGGGGCTTTCCACCGCGCAGATTAAGAGCAGAATCGACCTTATAATCAACTTTTCTGAGCTCAACGAGTTCATAGACACCCCAATCAAAACATATTCCGCCGGCATGCTGATGCGTCTTGGGTTTGCAATCGCAGTCGAGACCGGCCCCGATATACTGCTCATAGATGAAGTTCTGGCGGTCGGCGACGCGGCGTTTCAGGAAAAGTGTTACGACCGCATAGACTCGTTCAAGGCCGACGGCCGCACGATAGTCTTCGTCACTCACGACCTGGAGGCGGCGCGCGCCGTAGCCACGAGAACTATCTGGTTCGACAAAGGCGAAATCCGAGCGGACGGCAAGACCAATGATGTGATTGGAGAGTATCTGGCGACTGTTCCGGCGCATCATCACTGAGCCGTAATGAGTTTGTTAAAAGACAGGGCAGATGAGTAATCCGCCCCTGTTTTTGTTGCCTGGTTATCAGAAGTAGTCCGAACCGCGCTCTTTCAGAGCCTGTCAGATGACCTCAAGATAATCCTTGTCCGGCAGATCAGCAAACGGAGCCGTCGGCAGCGTCTGATACCAATAGGCGACTGACGCTATATCGTCCTGCAATGGAAGATATCTTCCGCCGCTTCGCCATCCAAGCGCTTGAATCGTGACTTTCAAGTCCTGCTCAAAGCGTATTGGGTCCATTATATGCCACCGGTACATCCCGAACCGCGTCTGAGAGGAATAAGTACCGTCAGGACGTATCACCTGTGGTAGACCGGTATGCGGCGTAGTGAACTCGCGATACCCGCCGTTTTCCTTGCCCACGTCAAAGTTGTAAGACCCGCAGAAATAGTCTTCCGTCCCGGTTCCGCAGATAGTTGGGAACTCGTCATCGCCATCCATATAGAACTTGATCTCGCCCTCGCCCCACCAACCGGTGTTATTGACGCCCCACGCCATGTAAGTTCCCACGTACTGCCCTTGACCTTTGACGCCATCAAGAATGGTATATACTTCCTTGTAAGGCAGCGGATTTGTTCTACGAAACTGCGCGTGAAAATAGGCCGCGTCGTCCGGTACCAGCGTGAGAGTATAATCAATCTGATAGTAGAGCGTCATCGGCTCGACCGCTATATTGGTCAGAGTGATTTTGCACGATTTGTGGAACGGCATTTCCCAGTAACAGTTAAACGCGCTTCCTGGGTTCACGCACACCGGCAGTGATGAAACCTGCGCGTATCTGCCCCATCCGCAGGCAAAGAAATCGCCTATCGGGCATTCCACCGATGGCGTTTCCGAGCCGTCCCAGTATATGCGAAGTATGCTGAATCGCCAGTTGCCGGTGGGTGTCATCCATATATGCTGGATCGCTCCCGAGTCATTGATGTCGGCCAGAACGCGGCACTCTCCCGGTTCTATCACGATAGACGGAGATACTTTCCATCCTCGTCCAAGGTCTCTGGCAGCGCCCGCCCCGGTGCCTTCGACGGCCATTCCCCCTTTTCCCTTTTCGCCGGTAAAGTTTTCCGGGCTTATGGAGCGCGTTTTTGCGGATGAAAGTAAAGATATATTGCCCAAATTGAGTCCTAATCCGTTAAAATCGGCCATTATTGTCTCCAAAAAAGCTGAAAGCTGAGGGCTAAGAGCCCAGACTTGTGTCAGCCCCTGCTCCTTCTCCTGGGGGAGAGGGCCGGGGTGAGGACGCAACGTATCAACAATGAGTTCGCCAAACCCTGATCGTTATCATCCAATTATTTGATGCGGAATATCCTTGATGTTTGACGCAGCAGGGATATTTGGTTATAATACCAAATATGGGGGTGCAACCAGATATGAACAGGCGAGCATACGAAGAGAGAGCGAAAATAATAAAGGCCCTGGCGCATCCCAGCCGGCTCATGATGGTCGATGCCATGGTGGACGGCGAAAAGTGCGTCTGCGAACTGCGTGACCTTGTTGGCTCGGATATGTCGACTGTCTCCAAACATTTGTCACTCTTGAGAGAGGCCGGAATAGTCGATGACCGTAAAGTTGGTCAGCAGGTTTTTTACGGTCTGCGTTGTCCTTGCATTGTGAGCTTTTTCGGCTGTATCGAGGCGGTAATGAAATCCAATGCAAAAGATAAAATGGAACTAGTTGGATAGGCCCTGCGTATATTTAAGTGTTGAGCTCGAGGGAGCTTCTCTTTTTTGTTACACATTTGGTAATTTAGCCAATACACCAACAAGCGCGACTTTATATTGGAGGACAGTAATGAAGAAAATCCAGATTCTGGGCACCGGCTGTGCGAAGTGCAAGACTCTTTACGAAAATGCGAAAAAGGCGGTCGAAGAGACCGGAGTGGAAGCCGAGATCGAGAAAGTCGAGGATATCAAGGACATCATGAAATTCAACATACTGATGACTCCCGGCCTGGTGGTCGATGGTGAGGTCAAGGCCGCCGGCAGAGTGTTGTCGCCCGAAGATATCAGGAAGCTTTTGGTAAGCTGAGGAGGCCTTGAAATGTCCAAAGAACTGCCCGGCCTGATAATGTGCGTCTGCACCGGCAAATGCCCCGGATTTTCCAAGATGGATATATGGGACTTCATCAACCGTGTGCGCGTCGAGCTTCCTGTGGAATACGCGTTCATTCATCCACAGCTCTGTGAAGAGGACGGCGACAGGTTCCTTGCCGACCTGCTGAAATCGGGTCGCAAACTGGTGATTGCCGGATGCGCGCCCAATATGCAGTACAAGATGTTCCGCGATGCATTTGAGACTGTCGGTATGGATGTCAAAGTGGATATGGTTCCGCTGGATATTCGTGACATGTCGACTGACGAGGCCGTCAAGAAAGTCTCGAAGGCACTTGTCGAGATGGGAGTAGAGCACGATGGCTGACGACACTTTCATGGGCGTGAAGCGCGATAAGATAGACTGGTCTCCAACCATCGATTACTCCAAATGCGATTTTTGCATGGAGTGCGACAAGTTCTGCCCGCACCATGTTTTCGAGCGGCGCGACGATGATCCGAAGCTGGTGGTTGCAAACCCGCACAACTGCGTCGTTTTTTGCAGAGCGTGCGCGAAGACATGCGGGCCGGACGCGATATCGTTTCCAAGCAAGCCCGAGACCATCGCGGCGATCAAGAAAATCCGCGAGCAGGAGGATGGGCAATGAAACGCGCGGTGCTGCCATGTAACGGGTTGGACAAAGCATTCGGTGTGCTTGCTCGTGAGCTGGCTTTGAAGCTCTCTGAAACTCAAGGCGCGCAGATAATCTGTCCGGTGCTGCTGAACAATTCTCCAGCTAGATATGAGAATACTCTGGCTGAGGCTGATCTTCTGGTTATAGACGGCTGCCCGACACGCTGCGCGACAAAACTCGCCAACAAACTGGGATTAAAGATTGACGATAAGCTGCTGGTGTCCGAGCAGGCGAAGAGTTCAGGGCTGGAAGTCGGGAAGTCGCTGAGACCTGGACCGCTGGGAATTCAGTTGGTTGAAATTATGGCCAATGGGCTTTCCGCGTCAAAAGAGAAGTCGGCAGAATCGGTCGCATCCGATGTTTTTGAATCTCCGGGCGACTTCCTGACCGTCACCTACGACAAATTCGTCTTCAAGATACCCGTAGAGGGCTACCTGTTCAATGAGAATGACTGCTGGGTTCGAGTAATCGGCGACAGAGCGCGAGTTGGGGTGTCGGACTTTGTTCAGCAGAATATGACCGATATTACCTATTTTGAACCGGCGCAGCTCGGCGCTGAAATCGAGCAGTTCGATGAAGTCGGATCGCTTGAGTCGGGCAAGTCGATGATGGATGTATTATCACCAGTTTCGGGCGTGATTGTTGCGGTCAACACCCAACTTTCCGACAATCCCGAACTAGTAAATGAAGATCCATACGGCAAGGGTTGGATCGCAGAAATAAAACTTCGAGACTTTGATTCGGACAAAGCGCTGCTTATTGACGCCTATGCTTACTCTAGGGCCGTCGAAAAGAAAGCCGCCGAAGCATGATCTTATGCTGCTCCATATCCTGGGGGAGATGAAGCAGCATAGTATTTGAAAGGACTATGAATTGACAACTGACACAGGCAAACGAAAAATCATAGTAATGCCATGCAGCGGCATCGGCAAAGTTCACGGCCTTATCGCTCGTGAGGCGACCTACGCCGTCGCCGATGAGATGGAGAACGTCGAGACTATGTGCCTGGCGCTATTGGTTTCAGGCGACGAAGAAGCTCTGGCAAAACTCAGAAAAACCGACTGCATAGCGATAGACGGCTGCCCGAAGCTTTGCGCGGCCAAGAATGTGGAAATGGCAGGAGGCAAAGTAGTCAGGTCGATCCGTGTGGTCGATTCGTTCAAAAATCATCGCGGAGCCGAGCCCGGCACGGCAACCACGCTTGCCAATGACGGCTGGACGATAGTTCAGGAAATAACTGGAGATATAACGGGCTGCGGATGCTCGGAAAGCGAGGTGAGCTAATATGTCCGACGGCGATATCAAGGTTGGGATCATTTCATGCAGCGGTGAGGAGATACCTGAAGGCACAATCTCCCGCCTGGCGACGCGAAGGGTTCTGGAACTTATGCGGCCAGACAATACCGTGACAATCTGTCTGCCGTTATTCCTGGCTGGAAATCAAGCTGAACAGGAATTTGCCAAGAAACATCCGACCATAACCGTGGACGGCTGCGACAAACTCTGCGCCAAGAAAGGCACCGAAAAGCATAGTGGGCCGGTAAGCGCTGCGCTGATTGTGTCGGATATACTCAACGGCGACTGCGCCTGTTGTGCTCGTTCGGCGAAGGATCGCACTGAGAGTGATAAGGCAGCTATCTGGACTGTCTCCGAGGAGATCGCCAAAGCAGTAGATTCGATTATCGCCAAAGATGCCTGTTGCGGTTCGGCAGATGCGGACGACGGTGCGGCCTGCGCGTGTTCAAAGCCGGTTCCCGGAATAGAGATCCAGGTCGACGGCAAGCCGGTCACCGTCGCCGGACTCGCGCTTATATTCGATCATCTGGCGGAAAATGGCCTTGCCGCCGACGATTCGTGTGGCGATAAGCTGCTCGAGACCGTTCGCATATATCATCCGATCGAACCTGAAGAAGAGGATGCATATAAGGCAGCACTGATATCGGCATACAAAACACACAGGAGAATATAATGAAAATCAAGTGGCTCAGATTATTTGCAGTTATTTCGTTGATCGCCGCAATAGGGGTGAGCGCTCCGGTTTATAGTGCGCAGAAGAAAGCTGCAGCAAAAGTGAAGACCGGCGCGGTATGCTCAAAGCCGGCTCCGGCAAAGAGCGTAAAAAAGTCCACGACAAAAAAGAACGCTTCAAAAGCTAAAGCCAAAGCAACCAAGAAACACGCTGCAAAGAAGTCGGCAACAAAGAAGAAAACCATTAAGGCAAAGCCTGCAGCATCTGTTTCGAAGGCTCTTCCGAGGTTGCTTGATCTGGGAGCGACCAAGTGTGTCCCATGCAAGATGATGGTTCCTGTTCTGGACGACTTGAGCAAGGAGTATAAGGGTAAACTCAAGGTCGATTTCATCGATGTGTGGAAAGATCAGTCCGCTGGTGAGAAATACAACGTCCAGAGCATCCCTACTCAGATATTTTTCGATGCTAAGGGCAAAGAAGTCTATCGTCATGTCGGTTATTTCCCGAAAGCAGACATTTTGAAAGCATTCAAAGATCACGGAATCAAACTCACCAAGTAACAGGAGAGATTGCTTTGAAGCCTTATGTGAAGTTATTATTGGTGGTGGCTGTTTTTGCGCTTTGGGTGATGCTGAACCATCTGTCCAGCAAGAATGCGCCGGAGGCGTCGAGTGGCTGCTGTTGCGACGGAGGAAGTTGCCCCATCACTTCTCCGGCGACACCCAAGTAACCCAATATCAAATACTCTGATTAAGGAGTCCAGGTCGTATGAAAACATTACTTTCTATACTTGCACTGACTTTGTCATGCGTTACGTGCGCAGTTGCGGATACAGCGGTTGTTACCGTCAAAGACACGTATCCGACCCTTACAAGCGGTGCGCTTGCGTCAGCGAGGCTTGTGGAACTTCCATCCGGCACGATATTGCGCTCAGGGCAGATCAATCTCACACAGAAAGACCTGGATGCCGAGATAGCCAAGTCGCCCGAGGCAATACGCTCGCAACTCAAGCGCAACCTGTTCTTCGTGCTGGAGAACAAGGCTACGCAGGATTTCCTGGAGTATGAGGCTGACGCTTGGACCAGGCAAAACAAAACACATTCAAACCTCAATCAGGACGATCTCGTAAAATCATATCTGTCGAGTCTAGCCGACAAATTAACGGTCAGCGACGAAGAAACCAAGGCTTTCTTCGACAAGAACGCCGACATGATGGGCGGCGCGACATTCGATCAGGTAAAAGATCAGCTCAAGGACTATGTTCTGGATCAGAAGCGTCAAGATGCAATAGACGCTCACATTGCATCAATGGGCACAAGATACGAGATCGATGTAGACAATAGTTGGGCTGCAAAGCAATACTCTGCAGCAATTGACAATCCGATAGACAAGGCAAGGGTGTCAGGTAAGCCCACAATGGTAGATCTCGGCGCTGACGGCTGTCGCCCGTGCGATATGATGACTCCGATCCTGGAATCGCTGAAAAGTGAATATGCCGGAAGAGTAAATGTGCTTTTTGTGCACGTGCGCAAGGAGCAGGTTCTTGCGGCGCGTTATGGCGTGCAGTCGATTCCGGTGCAAGTCTTTTTTGACAAGGATGGTAAGGAAGTTTATCGACACCTTGGATTTTTCCCAAAAGACCAGATAGTCGCGAAACTCGCCGAGATGGGGGTTAAGTAATTTGGAGCAACTGTTCATTACGTTGTCAAAAGCAATCGAGGCGTCCGCGCCGATTGCATTGGGCGCTTCACTAATATGGGGTATACTGAGCGTTATCCTGAGTCCGTGCCACCTGTCGAGCATCCCGCTCATCATCGGATTTATCAGCGAACAGGGTAAGCTGACGACGCGCAAAGCGTTTGGGCTGTCATTTCTGTTCGGCCTTGGAATACTCGTCACTATTGCGGTCATAGGCATTATGACTGCGGCTATGGGCCGGATGATGGGCGATGTAGGCAGATACGGTAACTACGCCGTTGCTGCTGTCTTTTTTGTGGTCGGTTTGCATCTGATCGGAGTGATACCTATGCCGTTCTCGGGGCCGGGTAATGTCGGTATGCAGCGCAAGGGACTGTTCGCGTCGTTCATACTGGGGCTGGTGTTCGGTGTCGCGCTTGGCCCATGCACGTTCGCGTATATGGCTCCGGTTCTCACGCTGACATTCAAGGTCTCGGCAACAAACGCCGTATATGCGGTATTGCTGCTTGCCGCTTATGGTATCGGGCACTGCTCGGTGATCGTAGCCGCAGGCACGTCAGCGGAGGCGGTTCAGAACTATCTCAACTGGAACGAGAGGTCAAAAGGGACAACTATCCTTAAGCGTATTTGCGGCGTTCTGGTTGTGTTGGGTGGGATCTACCTGATTTATGTGGCAAACTGAGCTGGAAATCATAAAATGGTCGGAACCGACAGTCGAGCAGAATTTGCTAATGGATGAGCGCCTCGCGCGAGAGGCAAAGCAGACGGGCAGACGGGTTCTGCGTTTATGGTGGGGCAGCAACGCCACGGCAGTTCTTGGATGTGGTGACAAACCCGAAGTTGCCCTGGATCTCGACGAGTGCGTTCGTCGTGGAATCGGTTGGGTGAAGAGAGTCACGGGTGGTGGAACGGTGCTGCAGACGCCCGGAGTGTTCAACTATTCGTATACCGCGCCGGATGGCGGGCGCATGGATATGCAGCGAACGTTCCAACAAGGCGCAGAGCTTATTGTAAACGCCCTGGCGCGTTTCGGATTAAGCGCGCAGCAGCGTGGAATATCAGATGTTACAGTAGGTAATCTGAAAATTTCGGGAAACGCGCAGGCTCGAAAGTGGCATTCTGTGCTGCTTCATGGAACACTGTTGGCCGACATAGATCGTAAACTTATGGAGGCAGTACTAAAACATCCGAGTAAGGAACCGGATTATCGAAACGGCCGCGCTCACAAAGACTTTATTGTCACACTCAATGATCTTGGCGTAACAGCCAATCAGGTGGAAATTGAAAACGTCTTTGCATCGACGGCAATCGAAGTTTTTGGGCAAATATGATTGTATAATCGAGGTTATGTAAAATGGCTGATTTGACAATTGCAGTAGAAGCAAAATCTTGCAGCAAGACGCGCACGGATGTTAGCGTCCGTGACCTGGTTTTTAGTATTGATGAACCTGAAAAACTCGGTGGCACCAATACTGGGCCAAATCCAATTGAATATGTGCTGGGTGCCCTCGCGGGTTGCATCAACGTTGTTGGACATATTGTCGCAAAAGAGATGGGCTTTGATATCAGTTCGATGAAGCTGCATTTGGAGGGAAACCTTGATCCACTGGGCTATATGGGCAGAAAAACCGGTGTTCGCCCCGGCTTCAAGGAGATACGAGTGTCGATTGATATAGAGTCCACTGCAAGCGCCGACGTATTGCAAGAGTGGGCCAGGGCAATAGAGGCTCGATGCCCGGTAAGCGACAATCTTGGTCAAATGACTCCGATAAATATTAGTTTGTGAACCTGATACAACGAATTGACGAGGCTGTTTGCCGCATAGCTGAAGCTCTCGAAATGAGCTGGCTGGTTCCCGAAGAGGCTGTGTCCCGGCTCGGCATGGAAAAGGTTTTCTGATCGGATGGAGACTTTTGCCAGCGCATTTGTCAGGGCCACAAAGCCGAGATACTGCTGCCGCGGATAAGATGCAGGTCAGACATGAAAGCAGCTAGATTCACCACCCCTTAAAATCTGACTATTGACAGTGGCCGAACGCATGTGTAAACTATCACCTTGGTATAATGGATAAACGCCGCAAAGCGCGGTGGAGGAAGTGGAAATGAAAGTGGTAATACTCGGCTGTGGAAGGGTCGGCGCGACAATCGCGACCACCATGGCCCGCGAAGGGCACGATATTACAATAGTAGACCTGAACAAAGACTCATTCCGCAGGCTCGCGAACGATTTCACCGGCAAGACCATCGTCGGCAACGGTCTGTCCGAAGAGACTCTGCGCAAGGCCGATGTGGAACACGCGGACGCATTCGTGGCGGTCACTAACGGCGACAACAGAAACATTATGTCTGTGCAACTGGCTAAAGTCCGGTTCAAAGTGCCGAAGGTCATCGCCAGAATATACGATCCCATAAGATCGTACGCCTATGCTGATATGGGCATAGACACCATCTGCACGACATGCGTCGGCGCCGGGGTCATTCACGACAGAATCCTCGGAAAGCCGTATGCGGCCGTTGAGGACTACTGCCAGTTCGGGCTGGAAGACAAAGCGCTGGAGGCCACCAATGACTAGGAAAAACCCGATGTACGTGATAATTGTCGGCGGCGGCAAGGTCGGATACCATCTCTCCAGAACGCTCACCGAAGAGGGCCATGAAGTCCTCATAATCGAAAAAGACAGAAAGACGGCTGAGTCTTTGGCCGAAAAACTCGGCGAAATGGTGATGCACGGCGACGGCTGCGAGATCCGCACCATGACCGAAGCGGGCATGAGCAGGGCGAACGTGGTGGTGGCCGTAACCGGCGACGACGAAGACAACCTGGTCATCTGCCAGATGGCGAAGAGAAAATTTGGCGTCCCGCGCACGCTCGCTCGCGTCAACGACCCCAAAAACGAAGAACTCTTTCAACAGCTCGGAATCGACCAGACCGTCAGCAGCACCCGGATCATATTCAATCTGCTCGAACAGCAAATCGAGACCGGCCAGGTCATCCCTCTGGCGGCTCTGAAGAAGGGCGAGATCGAGGTCGTGGAAGCCGACATCACCCCCAACTCACCAGCCCTGGGGATGAAAATAGGCCAGCTCGATCTTCCCGCGAACGCGCTCATCATATCCGTCATCCGTGACGGTCACGCAATCATCCCCCACGCGGACACAAAACTCCGCGCGGGCGACAGCGTAATCACCATGATAAAAGCCGAAAGAGAAAAAGAACTGCGCTCAATATTCACCGGCGAACAGCAATAAAAGACAGAAAACAGTAGAAAGCAGAAAGCATAATGCAACTTTCTGCTTTCTACTTTCTGCTTTCAGCTATGCCTTCTAACCTCTCGCGTTCGCAAGCAGAGATGGCCCCAGCCTGGTCGACTCTATGCCCAACACCGTCGCGTGCACGGCCTGTCCGACCATTCCCCCAGCTCCGGCAACCACCACCATTGTGTCGTCAGGCAAATGTCCGACTCCTTCGTCACAGCCCAACCCATCCCGATCAATTACGATTTCAATCTCATCTCCATAGCGGTAACCCATTTACACACCTCCGGTCATCCATGCCAGTATAGTAATGCCCAAACATGCAAAAGAGACAGGAACCATATAAAAGTTCCTGCCTCAAATACAGACTACCGATATTGACAACACGCCCGCCGGAACGCCGGGCGCACCAACGCCAGACTCTTCCCGGCCAACCGCGCTTGTAATGCGCGCCAGCCCGAGACCATACATCCTGTAGGTCAGAATCAACCCATTCAAAGCAATGATCCTTCGCCGAAAGCGGCTTGCTGAAAGATTTGCCTGGATTATAGCACCCTTGCCGTAAGATTACAACCCCCTAATTTAGGCAAATTTACAGGGGTGGCAACTTCCCTCAATAAACGCTACAATATACGTAATGACAAACTCTGGAGTGGATTAATGTCGCAAGCGATTGTCGATGCGAGACTTGACGATCTCGCCGTAAACACCATCAAATTTCTAGCCGTCGACGGTATAGAAAAAGCCAAATCCGGCCACCCCGGCCTGCCGATGGGCGCGGCGGATTACGCTTATGTCCTCTGGGCGAAATACCTTCGCTACAACCCCAAAGACCCCAAATGGCCCAACAGAGACAGGTTTGTGCTGTCGGGCGGCCACGGCTCGATGCTGCTGTATTCCCTTCTGCATCTTGCCGGGTTCGACATGCCCTATGAGGAACTGCAGAAATTCAGACAGTGGGGCTCTCTCACGCCGGGCCACCCCGAGCATGAGATCGAGCGAGGAATCGAGACCACCACCGGCCCACTCGGCCAGGGCATAGCCAACGCCGTTGGAATGGGCATGGCTGCGCATCGACTGTCGGCTATCTTCAACAGGCCGGGTTATGACATCATCAACCACTGGATCTACGTAATCCTCGGCGACGGCGACATGATGGAAGGTATCAGCCACGAGGCGTGCAGCCTTGCCGGTCATCTCGGGCTGGGCAACATCGTAGCGATCTATGACGACAACTGCATCTGCATCGAAGGTGACACCTGCCTGACTTATTCCGACGATATAAAAATGCGCTTCGAGTCGTACGGTTGGCACGTTCAGATGATCGACGGCCACGACAGAGCCGCCGCATCCGAAGCTCTCGCCAAGGCCAAGGCCGAAACCGGCAAACCGAGCCTCATAGTGGCGCGCACGATCATCGCGCACGGCGCGCCCAACAAGTGCGGCACCGCTTCCGCGCACGGCGAACCCCTCGGGCCGGATGAAACCAAAGCAGCCAAGGAATGCGCCAACTGGCCTGTGGACAAACCGTTTTACATCCCCGACGAGGTCAAACAGTTCTTTTCCTCGCATGCCGGCGATCTGCGCAAAGAGTATGACGCATGGCAGGCAATGTTCGCCAAATACAAAGAGGAATTCCCCGAGCTTGCCAAACTATGGACAAAAATGATGGACAAAGAAGTTCCGGCCGACTTGGACGACCAGCTCCTGGCGAAGCTCGATTGCGTGAAGCCGACCGCGACCCGCGCATCCTCGGGCAGCGCGATTCAAGAGATCGCGAAGAGTGTTCCGGCATTCTGGGGCGGTTCGGCAGACCTTTGCCCGAGCAACAAGACAGACGTCAAAGGCGGCGGTGACTTCTCCCATGCATACCCGCTCGGTCGAAATATCCACTTCGGCGTGCGCGAGCATGCAATGGGCTCCGCGATGAATGGAATGGCTGTCTACGGCGGAGTAATCCCCTACGGCGGAACGTTCCTGGTGTTTTGCGACTACATGCGCCCGACAATCCGCCTGGCCGCTCTGATGAAGCAACAAGTGGTCTACGTCTTCACGCACGACAGCATATTCGTCGGTGAGGACGGCCCGACCCATGAGCCCATCGAGCAAATCGCGTCGATGAGGATGATCCCGAATGTGACCGTAATCCGGCCCGCCGACACCGCCGAGACGGCTGTCGCATGGGCCTGGGCGCTCGATCACAAGGACGGCCCGACCGTGCTGGCTCTCACCAGACAGAATCTCTCGCCGGTAAACGACGACCCCGCCAAAGCCAAGCAGCTTCGCAAGGGCGCATACATCGTGCGGGACGCCGGTAAGATCGACGTCGTGCTGATCGCGACAGGTTCGGAAGTGGGAATCTCGCTGGGAGCCGCCGATATACTCGCCGCCAAGGGCATCAACGCCCGCGTGGTCTCAATGCCGAGCCGCGAGATCTTCGAGGCTCAAGATAAAGCCTACCAAGACAGCGTAATTCCGCCGTCTGTGAAGAAGCGCGTAGTCGTGGAAGCGGGAATTCCGTTCGGCTGGGAAAAATACTCAGGCGACGAAGGCCTCATCATCGGCATGGATCGCTTCGGCGCGTCGGCTCCTTACCAGGTGCTCGCCGAGAAATTCGGGTTCACTGCGCAGTCAGTGGCGGAACATACCGAGGCATACTTGAAGTAGTTATTTGAGACTCCGTGCCAAATCCTTTTGCGGGGATTGGGGCGGAGTCCCAAAAGTGCCTGCACGGTGAAGTTCAGCCGCAAGTCTACCGATAATGTACCTGACCCGGCAATTATGCTGGCGTGTCGCCATTAAGAGGGAGGCCGACTCCATTATGCAGGCTATTATTCTGGCGGGTGGAAAACCGACTCAACTTTATTGCCCCACCACGGACTGCCCAAAGTCCATGGTTCCATTATTTGATCGACCCGTGATGGAACACACCATCCAGTGGCTTGCGCGGCATGGCGTAAAAGACATAGTCGTGGCGGTCTCGCATCTCGCGCAGGATCTTATGGAGCACTTCAACGACGGCTCGCGCTGGGGCGTGAATATCCGCTACTCAATCGAAAGCGAGCCTCTGGGCACTGCGGGCGCGGTCAAGCAGGCGCGAAACATGCTCGACGGCAGGTTCCTGGTGATATCGGGCGACGTCATTACGGATTTTGACCTAAAGGCGGCGATAGAGTATCACTCAAAGACCCGTGCCGTCGCGACAATCCTCCTGGGCGAAGCGGACGAACCCACGCAGTACGGTGTGGTAGGCCGCGACGATTCCGGCAGAGTGACTCGAATTATCGAGAAACCAAAGTCCGGCGAAGTGTTTTCAAACACTGTCAGCGCCGGCATATATATTTGCGAGCCTGAGGTCATCAGCTGTATCCCCTACGATCAATCGTGTGATTTCGCGATGCGTGTCTTTCCGGCGATGCTTGCCAATCAGGAACGCATTTTCGGTCTTAAAGCGTCGGGCTACTGGTGCGACGTCGGCGACTTGAACAATTATCGCAACCTGCACTTCGACGCGCTCGTAGGCAAGCTCAAGCTCGATCTGCATGCCACTCACATCGGCGAAGGTATTTGGATCGGGGAGCGCGTTGTGATCGACCCGTCAGCCGAACTGGCCGCGCCTGTCTATATAGGCGATGGGGCGAGTATCGGACGAGGGACGAAGCTCGGTGAACGGACGATAATCGGCGAGGGAGCGGTTATTGACGATCACGCGAATATCTCGCGCAGTGTGATCGGCAGAAAATCGTTCGTGGGACGCAGTTCGCGTATTGTGAACTGTGTCATCGGAGGCGGCTGCAGCGTTTCCGAGAGCGAGAATATCTCATGCCAGACTATCTTGTCTCGCGGCGTATATGAACAGCCCGCAACACATGTCACGCCAGCGCCCAAACCCGAAAGGCGGACGGCGGAGACTCCGAGAGAAGCGGACAGGGTTACGATTTAGCTGATGGAGTTTATGTATCAGGGCAAGTATGTCCCGATACAACAAATATTCGTTACTTTCTGAATTCGTGCCCGTCAAGCATAATCCGCCCAATGTCGTAGTACATCTTCATCCTGGCGGAGAAGCCCTTCAAAAACCCGAGTTTTTCTTCTTTCATGTGGTGAGTGCAGCCCGTCAGACCGACACGGCTGACCTTGAGATTGTGGGATCGAAAATACTTGGTGATGGCCGTCTCGACGCCTGAGCGCACGCCGTCAATCCGTGGTATCTTCAGAAAAATCTCGCGCTTCATCGCCCGCTGGCCTGATATATAAGGCGCCACAAACTGCGCCAGATCGGTAGCTCCTCTGCCGCCTCTGAAGATGCCTATTGCCATATCGGCCTCGCCTTCAGCAACAGGGCGCACAATGGCATCGACTTTCTCGCCGTCCATTCCCACCAGGTCGGCGTCCAGGAACAGGACTACATCCGCGTCGGTATCCATAGCGCCAGCGCGCATCGCCCCGCCTTTGCCCAGGTTCGCGTCGAGTTTCACGACCCGGATATCGGGGTCAGCCGAGACCAGTTCATACGTGCCGTCGGTGCTGCCGTCCGAGACGACAAGTATCTCATCGACCGTTTCCGCCCGCTTGATTGCGTCCAGAACGACCGAAATCCGTTCTCTTTCGTTATATGCGGGCACTATCGCCGCAACTTTCATTCTGTTTCCTACTTTTTTTGAGTCTTGGCTTCTTCCGAGATGTCGTTCCAGGCTTTTTGGAACGTGCGAACCGTGCGATCTCGCGCGTTGCCCAGAAACTCCGCCGCGTCTCCAACTATATCTTTTGAGACCGAATTCGCCGACTGAAGCCGCTTCAGCGCCTTGTCCAGCTCGGCCTGCGCCTGGCCCGGTTTTTTCTTCGCGATCAGGTCTTTTGCGTTTTTGGCGTGTCGTTCGGCTTCGGCGAGAGCGGTCACCAGATCGGAACCGGATTTGCCGCCGCTGTCCTTGCTTTCGACATGCACCTTAGCTGAAATCGCGCGCACTTCTTGTCTGAGTTGCTCGATGCGCCACTGGTCGTAACCGATTACCAGCAGCACAATCACAAACAGCAAGCATCCCATTCTTTTCATCGGATCACATCAACTCATCTTTCTGACAAGCCCCACGACCTTGCCGATAATATCTACGTTGTCGAAATACATAGGTTCCATTGACGAATTCGCGGGCTGCAGCCTGACCCTGCCTGTCTCCACAAAAAAACGCTTAACCGTAGCCTCGTCCTCGACCATCGCAACCACGGTGTCGCCATTGTCGGCTACGGTCTGACGGCGCACTATAACATAATCGCCGTCCATAATTCCGTCTTCGATCATGCTTTCGCCCTTGACTCGAAGCATAAACCCCTCGCCGCCAGCAAGAAACTCGCCCGGGACTGGGAAGGTCTCCTCGATGTTCTCATAAGCAAGCGTCGGCTGCCCAGCGGCCACCTGACCCACCACAGGAAGGTTTGCCACGTTCTTTGGTTTGCGCGACTCCGCCGCGTCCACCACGCGAATGGCCCTGGTGAGAGCGGCATCGCGGCAGATCAAACCGGCGTGCTCCAGACCCCTGAGGTGGGCGTGGACTGTCGAGCTGGAACTCAAACGCACTGCCTCACCTATCTCTCGCACAGTAGGCGGGTAGCCATGCGCATCTGTATGCTCAACTATATATTGCAGGATTTGCCTCTGTCTTGCAGTCAGCTTTTTTTCCATACCTCACCTCCACCGGATCGGCCCGCATCTATTGTAAAGCAAGTTGCGAAGAACAAGCAAATGATAATCACTATCACACGGAAAATCAATACACAAACTGGGAGAGATTTGGGACTCTGAGGGTGAAACCCTCAACCGTCTGGCTGGATTTTTGAACACGACTTAAGCTATACTAATAGTGGAGCTTCCAACCTCTAATTTCCTACTTATAACTTCTGGAGCATCCGCATGATTATCATTATGGATCCGCGCGCAAGCGAGGAAAAAGTAGAATCGGTTCAAGAAGAGATCAAAGCGATAGGGTTCAGGCCGTTTATGAACCCCGGCGTCGAGCGCAAAGTCATTGCCGTGCTCGGCGAATTGGACGTGCGCAAGGCAGACCTGGTGGAACATTTCCAGGCGATGCCGGGAGTCGTGCGGGTCGAACTTATATCCGATTTGTGGAAACTCGCCTCGCGCTCGTATCACCCTGAAAACACGATTGTAACGATAGGCGATATAAAAGTCGGCGCGGATGAGATAATTGTGGCGGCAGGCCCCTGCAGCGTGGAGTCCGAGCGCCAGACAATCGAACTCGCTCATCAGGTAAAGGCCGCGGGAGCGAAAGTTTTTCGCGGGGGCGCGTTCAAACCCAGAACATCACCTTACGCATTCCAGGGGCTGGGCGAAAAAGGTCTGAAGATACTTGCAAAGGCCCGCAAGGAGACCGGGCTGCCCATCGTCACGGAAGTGATGGACACGCATGAGGTCGACCTGGTCTGCAAATACGCCGATGTCCTCCAGATCGGCGCGCGCAATATGCAAAATTTTGCCCTCCTGAAGAAAGTCGGCTCCGTCAGACGCCCCGTGCTTCTCAAGCGCGGGCTTGGGTCAAAAGTAAAGGATTTGCTGATGTCGGCCGAGTATATAATTTCCGAGGGCAACCAGAATGTGATTCTCTGCGAGCGCGGAATCACGACGTTCGAGGATTCAACCAGAAACACTACGGACATCAGCGCCATCCCCGTGCTGAAGAACTGGACGCATCTGCCCGTCGTGCTCGACCCGAGCCATGCCACCGGCCACTGGCAGTATGTGGCGTCGGTCGCAAAGGCCGCCGTCGCGGGAGGAGCGGACGGCCTCCTGCTGGAAGTCCACAACGACCCCGCCCATGCAATGAGCGACGGCCCGCAGTCCCTCAAGCCGGAAAAGTTTGCGGACTTGATGCGGCAGCTCTCAAGAGTGGCGCAGGCCGTAGACAGGCTGGTATAATTACCGGTTTTGTCACGCGCGACCCCGCAAATCCCACAGGACATGGAACACAAAGAGTGTGGAACTGAATTCATCGCCTGTGGAGGTTTGTATGCGAAGAATTATGCTGGTAATGTGTATATCTGCCATCGCACTGATCGCCGGATGCGGAGGAGGCGGAGGGGGTTCTACTTCAACTTCACTCTCGACACTGTCATCAGATATAACCGGCGCATGGCAGGTCGAAAACCTGTCGCTGCCCGATAATGAGATCATCGTGGAAGAAGACGGTGACGTGGTGGTCGACTCCGACAGTCCGCAGACCATCGGAACATGCAGCAGCCTCGGAGTGTTGAACCTGTCAGGCAGTTGGGTTTCCTCAGATGTGCAGCATACCATCGAAGCCACGGGAGCCATAAACACCAGCACAAGCCAACTCTCTATATGCGCGACCGTAACACAAGCCGATGAAACAATGTGCGAAAATGCCACAGTAATCGGAACCAGAACCCAGGATGCCGATGATGATGAAGATGATGAAGAAATGGATGTGCCGCCGGCTCCGCCGTATTAATTCCAAATTATTGAACAAAACTGATTAAAAAGCACCCCTGCTTCTGGTATAATAATGATAGATAAGTGTTATTATGACCCTGATTGCAAACAAACAACGCTATTAATACTTGGAGACCACGCAATACTATGGACTCTACAGCGGCAGTTGCGTACATTGACCTGCAGTTCAACTACATTTGGGCTAACGGTCAATATGAGCGACTGTGCGGACATGCTGTCGGCGAACTGGCCGGACGTAATTTCTTCAAAATTCACTCTTCTACCGAATATCGTGCAGCATTTATGCGCGTAATGGACAAAGGCATCCCGGAAAAACTGCCCGCGCCTATCGACTTGCCGAGCGCACAGCAAGAAACCGGGCTTTTCTGCATTGTGGCGCCGCTGAAAAATCGGTTGGGGAATCTATATGGGTTGGCGGTCTCAATCGCACATGAGACCCAACGCCTTCCCGCGGCAGACGTACGTCACAGCGCCACCGAAATTGAAGCGTTTGTGTCAGTGATGACAGACGGCATCGCGCTGTTTGACGCCGATGGCAACGCCCACCTCGTAAACGAGGCTGCTCAACAAATGCTGGAAGTCGGCCAGCGCGTATTGCGCAAGGATTGGCCGTCGGCTACGGTCTATCCCACGGAAGAAGGGACTGCGCTGCCTCTGGAACAACTGCCATCGTCACGAGCGCTGCGCGGAGAGACAATCGTTGATGCGCGCTGCCGGCTCATTACGCGATCAGGCAGGGAGTTTGTCGCCAACATAAGCGCCGCTCCGGTAATAAACAATCACGGAGGCGTCGTTGGAGCGACGGTCGTCTTCCGGGACATCAGTGATATGGTCGCGTTTGAGGAGAAACGGCGCGAAGTGTACGAACGCGAACACCGAATAGCGGAAATACTTCAGCAAGCTCTGATTCCACCGCAGGTATACTACAACATTGGCCGGTGCGGGATTGTCGTCAAATATCAACCCGCGCTCGACGAGGCCGCCGTGGGAGGTGATTTCTACGACATCTTCGAGATGGACGACGGGCGTATCGGAGTCCTAATAGGCGACGTAGCGGGCAAGGGGCTGCCGGCCGCCATACGCGTTGCAGCCGCGCGATACTCCATTCGCAGCTATGCGTTCCTTGATCCAAGCCCTTCAGTGGTCATGACACTTGCCAACCAGGTGCTCTGCAGGGAAGAAGCCGAAGAGATCGGTCTGCTTACAGCGTTTTTTGCCATGGTTGACGTTCAGACCGGAGTCATAACCTATTCCAATGGCGGGCATGAGCCTCCGCTCTTGCTCACCGCAGACGGGCGCGTTGAAGAACTCGAACTGCAGGGTGGGGGTCTTGGGTTTTACGATGGGTTTATTTACGCCGAAGCATGTCTTCATCTGCATTCCGGCGACGCGATTGTAATGGTCACCGATGGGATTACTGAAGCCAGGTCTCCCAACGGCGATTTTTTTGACAAGAGCGGCCTAATGCGCTGCCTGGCCGAGAATCATCACAAAGACCTCGATTCACTGGCTCAGGGAATCGTTGACGCAGCTCGCGCTCACGCCCACGGAAACCTGCAGGACGATGCCGCGGTTGTCGTCATGAAAATGACTGAAGACAACGCCGAACTGAGGGTTTCACCCTCAGAGCCCCAAGACTAAAGCTCTGAGACACGCTTCTCAAGATGGCTCAGGCGCTTCTCCAGCATGTCGATTTCCTCTTCTAGCTCCACAACCTTCACGGCTTCAGCGGCTCCGGCCTGCTGCAGCATCTTGGATGCCTGGTCTCGCAGCCAGTCCTGCAGAGACTGTTTTTCTTCTTCAGCCTTTTTTGAGACATCGTCCACAAACTGTCTCGCCTCTTCGGAGCTCATCTCGCCTTTAGAGACGGCTTCGTCCGCGAACTGTTTGAGTTTCTCGGCACTCAAGGCCGCAGCTCCCACACTAAATGTCAGAGACTTCTTAAGCAAATCCATCATACTCAACGCTCAGTCCTCCGATTATTCTCTGTGCCAGTTTATTCTGGCGAGTTTATCGTCTCCCGACCACTTATACTCAATGCTGCCTCTATAAGCTCTATGAATTGCCTTACCTATCCGCTGGGCCAGCTTCTCATTAGTAGTGCTTATTTCTATTCCGCCCTTCACTGTTTCCAAGCTCATAATCCGCTCCAAAGGGTTATCAGCGAGGGCGTCGCCACTCTCGTTGCGGATCAGGTTCATTATCTCATCTCTATGACGGTCTATAAATGCGCCGCTCAGCTTCAAAACTCCTCCAGGAACGTGATCCCTCATTTTTCGACATGCAGGACAGATTGTCTCATATTGTATGCCCTCGGCGGCTTTTTCCTTGGTCAACTCGCCTTTAAGGTACCATCGTCCGGATGTATATACCGAACCACACTTCGTGCAGATGCTGTTTTCGCACAGAGATTCTTCGTCGATATAAGGATCGGTAAATGATTCAACGTTGCGTCGGATGTTGACAAGTAGTTTGTTGCTCAATGTTTTGTACCCCCTTCGTGCAGAGGCCACTTCACATTATAGAGTTACCCGCGCATTGAGAGCGTTCAAACGAAAGCCGCGCCTGTTTTCAGGAACGAGCTGAACCCACCAACGCCCATCCCGTCGCAGCGACGGCCAGCAGCCCGGCCGGTATCAGAGCGTATCGCCATGGCAGCAGCATCACCGAACCCGCAATCAGCGCCACACCGAACAAAACAAGCGTATAGTAACGAATCCCAGGCAGGCGTCCTCCCGACAGCCACTTGCCCAGCGAACTCTGGTAAGACAGACGTCCTCCGCATTTCTTGCAGACATGAGTCCCCTGCGGATAATCCACCAAACACATCTTGCAATAGGGGTTCTGCGTATCTCTGATGTATCGCTCCCGCCGCCATGCCGTCAGATTGTATTCGCACTCGATATTCGAGCCGGTATCCACAACCACCTGGAGTTCGTCTATAGCTCGATCAAGTTCGCCGAGTTTGTAGAGAGTCTCGGCCAGATACTGCCTTGCCGCCATATTGCGAGGATCGGCATTTACCGACTCAACATACTCCTCGCACTGCTTCCTGTAAAACGACCGCAGCCCTCCGATTTTGAACGAGTAGGACACATATCCCCCTACTCCAACCATCGGCAGGAGAATCAGCGCCCACTGCCAAAATGTGTGCGCCCTGCACATACCAAACGACGCGAAACACAAGATTGCCGCCAGTATGATTGCGTCGGACAAGTCAATCATCCCCTCCGACCACCAGTGCAACATCACCATTAAAAACATGAAAGCCAGTATTACGCCTATAATGATCATCTATCGGCTGAGAGTCCTTTGCGGGAAAGATGAGTTTATTATACCACGCGCGGCAAGTCTGGGTCTGACCGGCAAATTTATTCAACATAACCTGAGTGACAGGCCCGTATTTGCCCTGTGTAAGGGTGTATGTCAAATGTGGGAAGATTTGGGGCTCTGCCCCAAACCCTGCCAGAGACCCTGTCTCTGGACTCTGCAAGGAAACCATGTTTCCTTGACCTTCTGACCCGAACTTAATTATCCCCTTAAGGGGATAATTAAGTTCGATACGGGGGTACAGGGGCCACTCGGCTCCTGGCGGGATCCAAGGGCAGAGCCCTTGGTCAGGAGTCTGAGGGTGAAACCCTCAGATCACTTCCCCCATTTTTGACACGCACCCCCTGTGTAACGACACCTTGACTCGCCTCGCCTTGCCTGGTACAATTTCTTTGTGGAAGACAAAAGACTCGCTGGCAAACTGGATTACTCCGACATCGACCTCAAGCAGTGGAAGGAATATGACGATATCCTCACCGACTCGCTCTGGCTGCTCAAATCGCGGCAGCACACCGACGGTCATGTTTTCGATTATCACGGCAACTTTATCCCTCAGATCGCAAACCAGGTTTTCAGGCGCTACACTCGCGAGGGCGAAATCGTCATAGACTGGTTCCTTGGCTCTGGCACCAGCGCTATCGAGGCGGCCAATCTCAACAGGCGGCTTATCGGACTTGAGCTGAAAGCCGAACTTGTTGAGCATGTAAAGAGCAAGCTGCCGGTCGAGTCCGTCGGCGACGCCATCCGGCTGGTTCAGGCCGACAGCGCCTCGGACGATGCCTTGAGGCGCGTTCAGACCCAGCTTGCCGGAATGGGTTCGGACTTCGCTCAACTTGCCGTGCTGCACCCGCCGTACGCCGACATTATCAAATTCAGCGAACTGGAATCCGATCTTTCCAACTGCTCTTCTACGGACGATTTCCTCGCCGGGTTCAAACGAGTCGCAAAAAACGCTTACGATACGCTGGAAAACGGGCGTTTCGCCGTTCTTGTGATCGGCGATAAATATTGCGCGGGCGTCCTCGATCCGCTCGGGTTCAAATGCATGAACGTGATGAATGAAGTGGGCTTCAAAACCAAGTCGATCATCGTCAAGAATATCGAGGGCAACGAAAAGGCAAAAGGCAAAAACAACAACCTTTGGCGTTATCGCGCCCTCAAGGGCGGGTTCTACATATTCAAGCACGAATATGTGATTATCTTCTTTAAGTGAGCTGTCAGACCAGATGACGTCCGGCTGATTGTGCCGACAAATAGCGAGCCGACTACCAGCCGGCTCGCTATCCGTCAAAGCATATTTCGCTTTACTTGCGCGTTCGCAAGAGAGTCTTGAGGCTCCCCTAATCTGCAAACGCCGCACATGCGGCATCAGCATTCAAAGAGAATGACGGGTCAGGACTGGCCTTTTTTCTTTCGTCCTCCGCCGTGACTTGCTTCGCCGCCTTTTCGGCCTGCGGTGCGAGCCTCATCGCTAGTCCACTCATGGGCCGTACCCTTCTGATGAGCGGCGCGGCCACCTTTGCGAGCGATCTCTCTTTGCTTGTCGGGGTCCATGGAGGCGAACCCCCTAAGCCGAGTGGACATTCGGACACCTCCCTCCATCCCTGGGCTACAATATATTGTAGAGCTAATCACCTTTTAGCTTTTACCCCAGCTTGAGGAAGGTTAAACTGAGCAAGATTTGTTTTTATGTTGATGAGCAGACCAACAACTGTCGCAAAATTGCTGTGTTCGGTCTTCAGGGCTGAGCACTTACTATGAGTTGGAGCGCCTGACCAAAAAAATCCCATAGTCCGCAAAGAAGTTGGGCAATGCGCAAACAGGTTTGCAATCCTGCTCGCCAATCACCAGATCGGTTTCGTGGATGATCTCAAGATTGTGCTCTCTGCAAAATCGCCTGAAGTCGAATATCGTTGTGAGGTGGATATTCGGCGAGTCGTACCAGTCGTAAGGCAGGCGGCTGGTGCGGGGCATCGTTCCTTTGAACATCAGTTGGATGCGAACCCGCCAGTAGCCGAAGTTGGGTATGGATATGATGCACTGCCTGCCGACTCTCGCCGCTTCCCGTATTAGAAAATCAGGACGATGCAGCACCTGAATTGTGTTCGTGAGGATGACATAGTCGACGCTGTTGTCGTTGAAATCGGCGAGGCCTTCGTTGAGGTCGCCGTGATAGACAAACAATCCTTTCGCGATACACTCCTGGATTGCCATGTCTTCAAGTTCGATCCCCTGCACGCGGGCGCGTCTTTCGGTCTGCAGCGCCTTGAGCAGATCGCCTTCGCCGCAGCCGAGGTCGAGCACGCGGCTGCCGGGTTTTACCAGTTCCACGATGGGACGAAATTCAGGCCGCAGATCGTTAATAGTCATCGTTGTGTCCGTTCATTGGGTCGGCATATTCCAGGAAGCTCTCGATCAGGCGGCTCAGCGCCTCCACTTCCAGCAGAAATGCGTCGTGGCCGTAGTCTGACTGAATTTCGGCGTAGCTGACGTCAACATTGTTGCGACGCAGCGCCGAGACGATTTCTTTCGACATATACGACGGAAACAGCCAGTCCGACGAGAACGATACCACCAGAAACGCCGATTTTACACGCGAAAGCTCTTTTCTGAGCTCGCCGCTGGGTTGGGAGAGGTCGAAATAGTCCATCGCTTTGGTGATGTACAGGTAAGAGTTGGCGTCGAAGCGCTTAACGAAAGTGTCGCCCTGATGATTGAGATAGCTTTCCACCTGAAACTCGGTGACGAAGTCGTAGTCGGGGGTGACCTTGTCCTGCAGGTTTCGCCCGAATTTGGAGTGCATCGACTTGTCCGAAAGATACGTAATGTGGCCGACCATCCGCGCTATGCTCAGGCCGCTGCTGGGAACCGGGCCGCCGTAATAGTTGCCCTCGTTCCAGTTCGGATCGACCATAATAGCCTGCCTGCCGACTGCGTCGAACGCGATGGCCTGTGGAGATAGCCTGGCCGACGTGGCGATAGGGATGGCCATCCGCATCATCTCAGGGTATGTCATAGCCCACTGCAGCACCAGCATCCCGCCCATGCTTCCGCCGACCACGCACATGAGCTGCTTGATCCCCAAATGGTCGATCAGGGCTTTCTGCGCGTTCACCATATCGGGTATGGTGACCATCGGGAAGTTCAGCGCGTAAGGCTTGCCTGTATCAGGATTGGTCGAACCCGGCCCGGTGCTGCCTTTGCATCCACCGATCATGTTGGAACAGATTATAAAGTATTTGGATGTGTCGAACGCCTTGCCGGGGCCGATCATGTTGTCCCACCAGCCGGGTTTGGGGTCGTCGGGAGTGTGAAAGCCGGCGGCGTGCGCGTCGCCGGTCAGGGCATGACATATCAGGATGCAGTTGCTTTTGTCGGCGTTCATCTTGCCGTACGTCTCGTAGGCGAGCGTGACCGGCCCGAGCTTGAGCCCGCATTCGAGATCCAGCTCGTCAGGAGACGCGGCAAAGGTGAAATGCTGCGTCTCGACGATCCCGACCGATCCCGCTTCAGTGGTAATCATCGCTCACCTCTGCGATTCCTTCAGCGCCTGGTCGATGTCGGCCAAAATGTCATCAATGTCTTCGATGCCGATGGATAAACGGATGAAGTCGTCCGTGGCTCCCGCCGCCGCGCGTTCTTCGGCTGAAAGCTGCTGATGGGTCGTGCTGGCAGGGTGGATCACCAGCGACCGCGAGTCGCCGATATTCGCCAGGTGCGAGAGCAGCTTCGCCGAATTGATAAACTTGACTCCCGCCTCATAACCGCCCTTGATGCCGAACCCAACCATACTGCTGCAGCCTTTGGGCAGGTATTTCTTCGTCAGTTCATATCCGGGATGGCTGGGCAGACCCGGATAGTTGACCCAATTCACGGCGTTATGGCCCTCAAGGAACTTCGCCACGGCCAGCGCGTTGGACGAATGCCTCTCCATGCGAAGCGAAAGGGTCTCGATTCCCTGCAGTATCAGAAATGCGTTCAAGGGGCTCAGGGTCGGGCCCATATCCCTCATTGCAGTGACTCTGAGCCGCGCTATATACGCCGCATTCCCGAACTGAGTTGTAAATGACATCCCATGATAGCTCGGATCGGGGTCGACGAGGTCTGGGAAATTGCCGTTTTTCCAATTGAACTTGCCCGAATCGACCACAATTCCGCCCAGCGACGAACCATGCCCGCCCATCCACTTCGTGAGCGAGTGGATTACGATGTCCGCGCCCCACTCGATGGGTCTGCAGAGGTACGGCGTCGCGACGGTGTTGTCGATAATGAGCGGGATACCGGCCTCGTGCGCGATTTTTGCGATGGCCTCGATATCCGCAACGTCCAGCTTGGGATTGCCGAGAGTCTCGACGTAGAGCAGCCTGGTTTTGGGCGTAAGCGCTCTGCGGAAGTTCTCGGGGTCGGTTGCATCAACGAATATCGTATTGATTCCAAGCCTGCGCAGGGTGTTGTTGAACAGAGTATACGTTCCACCATAGAGCGCCGTCGACGAGACTATGTCGTCTCCGGCCTTGGCGATATTTAGCACGCACAATGTCTCCGCGGCCTGGCCGGAAGCTGTCGATACGGCGGCTAATCCGCCTTCCAGCGCGGCGACTCGCTTTTCGAGGACGTCCAGCGTCGGGTTTTGCAGCCTGGTATACATAAAGCCCGGCGTTTCCAGAGCGAAAAGCTGGGCGGCGTGGTTTGTGTCTCTGAAAACGTAGGAGGTGGTTTGGTATATGGGGACGGCTCGCGAGCCGGTAGCATCGATTTCGTGACCCGCGTGCAGCGCTAAAGTGTCGAATTTCGTGTTGTCAGCCATTTTGATCCTCCTTTGAGAGCATACCATTTTTTTACTTGAGTTGCAATGTCGGACCGCTCTCCATACCTATATAGCCCGAGACTTGTTTACTGGCAAAATCACGGTTGGGAGTTTCGGGCAATTTGAGGAAGAATAGAATGGGCGCCATAGAGGCAAGCATTGCCCAACGTAATCTACGGAGGCATCCATGTTCGGCCGTTCATCAAGAAAGATCGACCTGCCAAGTATGCCGGCGACGTTGGCACGCATCATTCAAATTACCAACAAGTCGGACTCTACAGCAGAACAGCTGTCTAAAACCGTGATGCTGGATCAGTCATTATCTACTAAAGTTCTTCGCCTTGCGAATTCCGCATATTTCGGCAGACGGAACAAAGCCGAAAACATTACTGAGGCTGTTGTCACACTGGGATTTGGCTCGGTGCGAAATCTTGCCGCATCTGCGTCGGTAGTGGAGGCGCTGTTTCCGAAGAGAATGTTTCCGGGGTTCAACTGGCAGGATATGTGGTCTCACTCGGTAACGTGCGCGGTCGCCGCCGAAAGTATATACTCGTGTATGGCGGGTCATGTGGCGGGCAATAACGAATCCGCTTTTCTTGCCGGGCTTTTGCACGATGTCGGCAAACTGATAATCGCGCGCGCGCTTCCTCAGCGCTTTCTGCAAATTGTTGAGGCGTGTCGGGACTATAACTTCGAGATGGTTCGCGCTGAAAATAATATCTTGAGCACGACCCATTGCAAGATCGGTTTCGACCTGGCGCAGCAGTGGGACTTCCCAGAGAAGATCAGCGCGGGAATCGCGTATCATCACATCCCGGAGGACGCCTGCGAACATGAAGACCTCGCCAGAGCCGTACATGCGGGCAACTTGCTCGCGAAGAGATTGGGGAAGAATTATGTGGTCGGCGTTCCTGTTGATGTCAGTATAAACGATGTAGCGGAAGCCGCCGGGCTGCCCCCCGGAGACATAAATTTCATTGTGGATCAGGTGCGCGGCAAACTTCAGCAATGCGGCGAGCTTCTGGCCTGGGGCGACAGGATGCCCTGTCAGAGGAATGCAGCTTAGTGACTTAATGCTCAGCTTGGACTCGTATTTTAGACAGCTATGCGTGAAACCATCAACACGGTTTGCTGTCAGTCAAGTATGGCTGTCCCGAATCTGTCGGGATTGTGAAAACCGCCATACAGAACCGCCCACGTAAGATATTCCATGCTGCCGGAAGTCGTTCTGTTGCGTGTGAGGTTCAGCGCCATTTTCGTGCCGTGAGCAGGAGTAGATATGCCGAATATGGAGAACGGAATCGCCATCTCGACGGTATATCCGGCGGAGTTAGTCTGAGCGGCTGAGAGCCATTCACCGTTCCAATTTGTGTCGAAGACTTTCTGGTCGAACCTTGTGCCAAGCGTGTTTGTCGACAGATGATAGTAGGCGCGGCGCATATCGGCCGGGTCGATGAAAACTTCCACCGAGTCGTCGTAAAACGTCGGGCCGTCGCGCTTGGTGACAGTCGCCTTCAGCTTGTCCATGTTCGGTTCGACTGCCTGGAACGCCACATAAAGATTGTCATCGTCATAGGTGAGCAGGGCGGTGGTCTCGACGGAGGCGGGCGCGCCGTCGTTTGTATAGGCGAGCGCGACTTTTGCAGCGGACTGCCAAGCCGAATCATTGAGATCGCCGTCGACGTTTACAGGAGAGGCTGTCTTCGGTATGTCGACTGTCGGCAGCGGGATGATATTTTCAGGAATATCCAGAGGCGGATCGGTCGGCGCGACATACCCGATGCTGCCGGACTGATAAGCGGCATAGTCCGCAAGCGCAGTCGACCGGGCGGCAAAATAAGCTTGAGACGCGGCGTCCGTTGATTTCTCGGCGCAATTGCAAAGCAGAGCACTCTTGCACGCGGGGTCTCTGAACGGCAGCAGGGCGGGCGAGGAGTATGGTTCGCACTTGAGCATCAAGGCCAGAGGATCGCTATAATATGCCGACGCAAACAACGCCTGCCCGCCGGCGTCAAGCTCGCGAGCGATGCCGATTTGGGCGATAGTCTGGTCGGGCTTATTCTTTTGCATGTGCAGCCCAATGCCGGGGACGATTATAGTCTTGTGCCCGACCGCCTGCAACTGATTCGTCACCAGTTGGGTGAATGTGGCGTCGTTGGAAGTGTAGGCCATAGGGGTCAGGAAATCGACCCACTTGTTATCGACCCAGTTCGGCCAGTTTTGCAACAGATTGAGCCGTGCGGTAGTCGGGTCTGAGCCGACCGCTGCCGAAATCTTTAAGTTGGGCTTGATGGCGCGAGTCTGCGCGGAGATTCTCTGTACAAACGAGTTCACCAGACGTTCTCTGAACTTGTTCCAGAGAATTTGATTGATCGAGAGGCGCTGAATGTCTATCGGGTCGATGCCGTATTGTTGTTTGAACGCGCATCGCGAGGTCTGGTCGTAACCATAGGGTATCGGCGATTGAACTTCATAGCGTATATAATCCAGATGCAGGCCGTCTACATCATATTTTGAGACCAGTTCGGCGAAAAGGCACGCGAGGAAGTCTCGCGCCTCGGGTATTGCGGGGCTGATCCACAGTCCTCCGTTTGCCGAAAGGTCTTCGCCATATTTGCCCAGCATTACCCAGTCGGGGTGGGCGGTGAGTATTGCGCCGCGGTCTTTTGTGTATCCCGCTCGAAAGACCCACACCCACGGATGGACTTCCATCCCCAGCTTGTGAGCTTCATCAATCATCGGAGGCAGCGGGTCGACGGCTCCTGTAAAGCGCGGGTCGCGTGCGAGGAGCCTGGTAGGATACGCCGCGTACCCTCGAGCTATCACTTCCGGGAAAAGCACGTTGATATTTGCGTTATGATACGACCGTACCAGTTCGCGGATGGCTTTATCGGTCTTGGGAATGGCGTCGGCGTTGACCCATATCGCTCGAACTTCGACTATAGGATCGATGCGAGTATAGTCAATCGACTCCGCCGCCTGCGCGCTGCATGCCACCAGAGCTATTAGTGCGATCAGACACTTCAACATATTCATACCTCCGCGCTTTGTGAAGAATATATCAGTAACGAGCAATGCGCGTCAAATGCGGAGGGTTTTGCTCTTGGATCCCGTCAGAAGCCGAGTGGCCCCTGGACCCCCGTTCCAGAGTTGAACGATCCCTTAAGGGATCGTTCAACTCTGAGTCAGAAGGTCAAGGAAACCTGGTTTCCTTGCAGAGTCCAGAGACAGGGTCTCTGGCAGGGTTTGGGGCAGAGCCCCAAATCTATTCACACGCGCCGCAAGCTTTGCAAGCACCCACATTGCATGGCGTGGTAATCTCTTCCTTAAGCGCCTTTTGATACTCGTTCCAAAGGTATTCCTTCGTCAGATGATTATCTATATGATCCCATGGCAGCACCTCGTCGCGCTCGCGAGTTCTGTATAAATACTGCGCCGGATCGATCCCAGATTCGCGCACGGCAGACGAGTAATCCCCGCCATTTTCGAGTGCGAGGCACAGTATTTCGCCCATCCGCCTGTCCCCGCGAGCAAGATAACTTTGGATTGTGGCCAGTCTGGGGCTTTCCCCACTGAAACTTGCGCCTT
Source organism: bacterium (assembly GCA_021372295.1). Lineage (GTDB taxonomy): Bacteria > Armatimonadota > UBA5829 > UBA5829 > UBA5829 > UBA5829. Next base: position 71,422 of record JAJFUS010000027.1, read on the forward strand.
TGATCGACGATATCCCCGATCTCAACGCTGCATATCGCTTCTTTAATATATTCTCACGCTCCATTGTATGCCACTGGAACGGCGTGCTTGGTTTGGGCACAAAACTGCTGGCCGAGACCTGGAAATTCGTCGTCGAAAACTCGGATGAAAGGCGTTTGACCAGGTCGATTATGGCGCTGATGTCAGTATCGATTTCGGTCGGCAGGCCGATCATGAAATAGAGCTTGATGCGATTGATCCCGGAAGCGCATGCGGCCGAAACCGCGCCGAAAATGTCCGTTTCCGATGCGTTTTTGTTTATTACGCGCCTCAAACGGTCGCTTCCGGCCTCTGGAGCGATCGTAAGTGTCCGTTGACCGGCTTCGGCCATTAACGCGGTCAAATTGGACGAAACTGTCTCTAATCGGACGGAACTGGTCGAAAACTGTCCGCCGCGGTCCGTAATGAGACGGCAAATTTCGGGCGCGTCGGGGTGGTCGAACACTGCTGCGCCGACCATGCCGACCCTGGGCGCATCGCATTCGTTAATTATGTCACGAATGCGTGGCGGGCGAGTAATATGACCCGCCACGCAGAATCTGCATTTCCTGCCACATCCTCGCGCAATCTCGACCAGCCTGATGTTCCCGAACTCGGCTTCGTCCGTCTGTATCAGTGATGATGCAGGATAAGCATCGAGATCAGATGTGACCTGCCGGACGATTTTACAGCCGTCTTCAAGATTATGGATGGCCGGAACGTAGATTCCGGGGATCTCGGCCATAGCTTGCAGAGAATCTTGGCGCGAGGCGCGCTGGGTACTCTCCAGAGCGTTTGCGAGGCTGGGCAGCACGCCTTCCGCGTCGCCGATTACGAACGCATCTATGAAGTCGGATAAAGGCTCGGGGTTGAACGTGGCGCACGGGCCTCCGGCGATTATTATGGGGTCGAAATCGTCTCGATCTGATCGCCTTATGGGGATATTTGCGAGCTTGAGCAATCGCAGGATGTTCAGATAGTCCAGCTCGAATGAGATTGAGAAAGCGACTGCGTCGAACTCGGAGAGTGGCGAGAGGCTCTCAAGCGTAAAAAGCTCCGTTTTTGTTCGCAGGTGCTCATCCAGGTCGGAATGATCTGGCAGAAAAACGCGTTCGCACGAGGTATTGGGCAGCGAGTTCAGCATCCGGTAGACTATTTGATAGCCCAGTGAGGCCATCGCGACACGGTATTCGTTTGGAAAAGCCAAAGCAAATCGCACAGGGGCGGCTCGGTTTATAGGCATTGAGCCATTTTCTCGCGCGAGGCGCGCTTTGGCTTTCTCGTAAAGATCAACGGGCATATTGCAAGTATAGCATACCGTGATTGGCGTAACAAACTGGTGTTGGCGCGTAGCCCCCGCTGGGAGTCTGAAGATGAAACCATCAACCTTGACGAGGGCGCTCGTTTTCGCCTAGAATCATATCGAGCCTAATGCTCATGTAACTGAGTCTTGTGTGTTTTTAATTTGAGGCTCTGCCCCAATCCCCGCAAGAGACTCTGTCTCTTGACTCTGCAAGGAAACCAGGTTTCCTTGACCTTCTGACTCATAGTTGACTGATCCCTTAAGGGATCAGTCAACTATGGAACGGGGGTCCAGGGGCCACTCGGCTCCTGGCGGGGCCCTTATAGGAGTCTGAGGGTAAAACCCTCAGGTTAAAACGTACAAGTCTAGGTTTCAACAGCACTAATCTACTATACTCAATGGAGATAAAAATGGCCTGCGAAAGAACTAATGCAAACGCAAAAAACTGCAATTGCACGTATTCGGGATGTTCCAGGCACGGCAAGTGCTGCGAGTGTCTGCAGTATCACTTGGACATGGATCAGCTTCCGGCATGCTGCTTCCCGCCCGAAGTCGAGAAAACTTACGACCGCTCATTTGACGCGTTTGTGAAGTGTCATTCGAAATGATTGACGAGAGCATCGAACAGCAAAGGGCGCGCATAGTCAAGATTATCGAGATACTCAAAAACGAGTATCCCGACGCCAAGTGCTCGCTCGATTATCAGACTCCACACCAGCTTCTGGTGGCCGCGATTTTGGCGGCGCAATGCACGGACGAGCGCGTTAACCAGGTCACTCCCGGGCTTTTTGCGAAGTACCCCGACGTAGAAGCATTCGCAAGCGCCGATTACGACGAACTGGAGTCTATGGTCAAATCCACGGGGTTCTTCAGGAACAAGGCGAAGGCGATTATTGCATCGGCGAGGGAGATTGTCGGCGACTATGGCGGCATAGTACCGGATAACATCAACGAGCTTGTCGGCCTGAGCGGGGTTGGACGCAAAACCGCCAACCTGATAGTGGGCGACGCTTACGGGAAACCCGCGGTCATTGTGGACACGCACGTCAAGCGAGTGACTAAGCGCCTCGGATTTACGGATAACGGCGACCCCACGAAGATTGAGTTCGAGCTAAGAGTAATATTGCCTGAAGACGAATCTACGCATTTCAACCATCTGATAGTCTATCACGGGCGCGCCGTCTGCAAGGCTCCGACGCCGAAGTGCGAGATATGCGCCCTGCTGGAGTTGTGCCCATTTGGGCGGGAACGTATGAGTTTGAAATAACAGGACTAAGCTCTTGTAACCGGGTCTTGTCGTTTTTGAGTTGGGGCTCTGCCCCAAACCCTGCAAGAGACTCTGTCTCTTGACTCTGCAAGGAAACCAG